>NZ_JBPFSF010000001.1:0-1018001 GCF_051106045.1 Paenarthrobacter sp. FR1
GAACACGCCTTCCTCAACCCCGGCCAACCCGCCCGCACCCCGTTCATCACCGAACAACTCGCCGGCACCACCGGACCGGTCATCGCCGTGTCCGACTACATGAAAGCCGTCCCCGACCAAATCCGACAATTCATCCCCAACGACTTCGCCTCCCTCGGAGCAGACGGCTTCGGCTTCTCCGACACCCGCCAAGCCGCCCGCCGCTACTTCAAAAACGACACCCACTCCATCGTCGCCAAAACCCTCCAACTCCTCGCCGCCAAGGGAGAAGTTGAAGAAGGCGCCCTGGAGAAGGCCATCGAAAAGTACCGGCTCCTTGATGTGAATGCCGGCACCACCGGCGGAGCAGGCGGCGACGCCTAACACCCCACGGGCAAGTCCCACGGAACAGCAGTATCCGCAACGGCGGCTTTCACCGAAAGGTGGGGGCCGCCGTCGGGCTTTAATCAGGCCGGAAGAGGCTCCCAAGGCACGTGACCGGCAACAACGTCAGTTGTAGCCTTCTCACAAATGGAGCTTGCCCGGGATGGGCCGTATGCTCGTTCCATGGCAGAGCCCACCAAAACACCTACCAAGCGCAAGGCAGCAACCCAGGCATTGTCGCCGGAAAAGGCCGAGACTCTGCGGCAGCTCCGCGCCAATGTGGGGCAATTGTCCACCAGCACCATGCGCAAGCTGGAAAAGTCACTGCCTTGGTACAGCCGTTTGAGTTCCGATGAGCGCTCGGCGTTGGGCTTGGTGGCCCAGAACGGTATCGCCGCGTTTGTGACGTGGTACGAGCGTCCTAGTTCGCCGTCGTGGATCCTCACCGACGTCTTTGGGAACGCGCCGACGGAACTGACCCGCTCCATCAGCCTGCAGAAAGCCCTGCAATTGATCCGTATCGTGGTGGAAGTCGTCGAGGACCAGGTTCCCGTGATTGCTCCGGAATCGGATCAGCCATCATTGCGCGAGGCCGTCCTGCGCTACTCGCGCGAAGTGGCCTTCGCAGCAGCCGATGTCTACGCCCGGGCGGCCGAGTCCCGCGGATCGTGGGACACCCGACTCGAAGCGCTGATCGTGGACGCCATCCTGCGTGGTGAAAATACTGACGCCTTGAGGTCCAGGATCGCCGCCCTCGGCTGGAAGGCACAGGAGCGGTTCACAGTCATGGTGGGCAATTCGCCGTCGGAACCCAGTGCGAGCTACGTCAGCGAACTGCGCCGGACCGCTGGGCGTTTCGCCGAAGACGCGCTGGTGGGAATCCAAGGCGACCGGCTCATCCTGATTCTTGGTGGACTCCAAGATCGTGACACCGCCTACCTGAAGCTCAGTGAACTATTCGCCCCGGGGGCCGTGGTTTATGGTCCGGAGGCGGGTTCGTTGTTGGAGGCCAGCAGCTCCGCCCAGGCTGCCTTTGCAGGCCTCACAGCTGCCCGAGCGTGGCCTTCAGCGCCGCGCCCCGTAGCCGCCGACGACCTGCTCCCCGAACGCGTAGTTTCCGGAGATGACGCCGCACGCCGGTCATTGATCAAGAACATCTACCGACCACTGTTGGCGGCCTCAAATGGCCTGGTGGAAACCCTCGGGACCTACCTTGAACTGGGGCATTCATTGGAGGCCACGGCCCGGGAGCTGTTCGTCCATGCCAACACCGTGCGCTACCGTTTGAAGCGTGTCTGCGACGTGACTGGCTGGGATCCGCTCCTCCCGAGAGAGGCGTTCGTCCTGCAAACGGCGTTGGTGGTGGGCCGGCTTTCGGCACAACCGAAAGCCTCTCCCGAACGTCACGCGTCACGTTCACAGAACTGAACCGTTGTAGACTTCCTACAAACTGACCCAGTGAGCTTGGTGTACCAAAACACCAGTGGATCACGTGGCAATTTGGAAAGCTGGATACGTGCTTGCAATCGTCTGCCCTGGACAGGGCTCCCAGACCCCTGGATTTTTGGCCCCTTGGCTGGAACTCCCCTCCGTCGAAGGCCAGCTGGCCTCCCTGAGCGAGATCGCAGGCATTGACCTCAAGGCCCACGGCACCACCTCGGACGAAGAGACCATCAAGGACACTGCGGTAGCGCAGCCACTGATTGTCGCTGCCGGCCTGGTGGCCGCAAAGTCCTTGTTCGACGTCGAACTCAACACGCTCCCCGTCATCCTTGCCGGACACTCTGTTGGCGAGATCACGGCCTCAGCGCTGGCTGGAGTCCTCACAGAGTCCGAGGCCATGACCTTTGTCCGCGAGAGGGCCAACAGCATGGCGGCAGCAGCTGCGGTGACCCCCACCGGCATGAGCGCAGTAGTGGGAGGCGACCCCGCCGAGGTCCTGGCAGCCATTGAAGCTTCTGGCGCCACACCGGCCAACGTCAACGGCGCAGGCCAGACTGTCGCTGCGGGCACGTTCGAACAGCTCAAGGCCCTGGCAGAGAACCCGCCGGCGAAAGCGCGCGTCATTCCGCTCAAGGTTGCAGGCGCGTTCCACACTTCCCACATGGCTCCGGCCGTCAGCGCGCTTGAGTCACTCAAGCCCTCGCTGTCTCCGCAGAGCCCAACCGTTCCGCTGTTGTCGAACTACGACGGCCAGGAAGTCACGGCAGGACCTGCCGCCGTCGAGAGCCTGATCGCCCAGGTGTCCCGGCCTGTTCGCTGGGATCAGTGCATGGAGACGCTCGTTGAACGCGGCGTCACCGGTGTTATCGAGCTCGCCCCTGCGGGGACGCTCGCCGGCCTGGCCAAGCGTGGCATGCCGGGCGTGAAGACCGTGGCCGTCAAGACCCCGGATGACCTGTCCGCGGCTCTGGCACTTTTCGCTGAATTGGAGGGACAGGCATGAGCACCCCCGTACTCAAGAAGGCCGCTGTCAACGAGAATGCCCGCATTCTGGGAATCGGCGCCTACCGCCCGGACGTCATCGTCACCAACGACGACGTCTGCCAGTGGATCGACTCCTCTGACGAATGGATCCGCCAGCGGACCGGCATCATTACCCGTCACCGGGCCGCCGCCGACGTCAGCGTCATCGACATGGCCGAAGGCGCCGCACGTGAAGCCCTCCAGCAAGCGGGGATCGAACCGTCGCAGCTGGGAGCGGTCATCGTCTCCACCGTGACGCACCCCTACGCGACGCCTTCGGCTGCCGCTGCGCTCACCGATCGTTTGGGCGCGACGCCGGCACCCGCCTTCGACATCTCGGCCGCCTGTGCGGGGTACTGCTACGGCGTGGCCCAGGCTGATGCCTTGGTCCGGTCCGGCGCGGCAGAGTACGTCCTCGTGGTCGGTGCAGAGAAGCTCTCGGATGTCATCGACAACCATGAACGCACAATTTCCTTCCTCCTCGGTGACGGCGCCGGCGCCGTTGTGGTGGGCCCCTCCGAGACCCCTGGCATCGGTCCTTCCGTCTGGGGATCCGATGGCAGCAAATGGGATGCCATCGGCATGACCCACTCGCTCGAAGACGTCAAGAAGCTTGGCGAATCCGCCAGGCACTCCGACGAAATTGACGATCCCGCCATCCTTTCCGCAACACAGGATGTGTGGCCGACCCTGCGCCAGGACGGCCAGACCGTCTTCCGTTGGGCCGTGTGGGAAATGGCGAAGGTAGCCCAGCAGGCCTTGGATGCCGCCGGCATCGAAGCCTCGGATCTCGCTGCGTTCGTTCCCCACCAGGCGAACATGCGCATCATCGACGAAATGGTGAAGAAGCTGAAGCTTCCGGAGTCCGTTGTGATCGGCCGCGATATCGCTGAAGCCGGGAACACGTCTGCGGCCTCCATCCCGCTTGCAACCCACCGTTTGCTTCAGGAAAACCCTGAGTTGAGCGGCGGCCTTGCCTTGCAGATCGGCTTCGGCGCCGGATTGGTCTTTGGCGCCCAGGTCGTGGTTCTGCCGTAGACCTGGACTGGCCCCGGTGGCCTCCAGCCAACTGAATACGACTTACAAACCCAAACCGTAACCGCGGTTTGCCCCCTTTCCGGCAGCAGCCGGTACAACAAGAAAAGGAGCCAACAATGGCTAGCAACGAAGAAATCCTGGCCGGCCTGGCTGAAATCGTCAACGAAGAGACCGGCCTCGCCACTGAAGCCGTAGAGCTGGACAAGTCCTTCACCGAGGACCTGGACATCGACTCCATCTCCATGATGACCATCGTTGTCAACGCTGAAGAGAAGTTCGGCGTTCGCATCCCCGACGAAGAGGTCAAGAACCTCAAGACCGTCGGCGACGCCGTCAGCTTCATCGCCAACGCACAGGCCTAGTCCTGACACCAGCTGTGCCGGGCCGGGACCCTGTCCCTGTGCCCGGCACAGCCGCAGTAAGCCCAAAGTTTTTAGTGCCTCCTCCTGTGCAACCTGCAGGGGATGGCTTATCCGACAGAGAGTGATCGCATGGCACGCAAAGTAGTCATAACCGGTCTGGGGGCCACCACTCCCATCGGCGGCGACGTACCCACAATGTGGCAGAACGCGCTGAAAGGGGTCTCCGGCGCCCGCACGCTCGAAGATGAGTGGGTGGCCAAGTACGACCTCCCCGTCCACTTTGCTGCCAGGTGCTCTACGCCGGCCCTTGAAGTACTGAGCCGGGTTGAGGCCAAGCGCATGGACCCGTCCACGCAGTTTGGCGTCATCGCGGCCCGTGAAGCTTGGTCCGACGCCGGGATTGAAGAGATCGACCACGACCGTTTGGCTGTAGCTTTCGCCACCGGCATCGGCGGCGTCTGGACGCTCCTGGATGCCTGGGACACCCTCCGGGACAAGGGCCCCCGCCGAGTCCTTCCCATGACCGTTCCCATGCTGATGCCCAATGGTGTTGCTGCCGCGGTCAGTCTTGACCTTGGTGCCCGCGCCGGAGCACATACTCCGGTTTCTGCCTGCGCATCAGGCACCGAAGCCCTCCACCTCGGATTGGACCTGATCCGGTCCGGCAAGGCGGACGTAGTGGTATGCGGCGGCGCCGAAGCAGCCATCCACCCCATGCCCTTGGCCGCGTTCTCCTCGATGCAGGCGCTCTCCCGCCGCAACGACGACCCGGAACGTGCCTCCCGCCCGTACGACATCGACCGTGACGGTTTTGTCATGGGCGAAGGTGCCGGCGCCCTGGTCCTTGAGGCCGAGGAACACGCAATCGCACGTGGCGCACGCATCTACGCCGAACTCGCAGGAACGTCGGTGACCGCGGATGCCTACCACATCACCGCACCGGACCCCGAAGGCCTGGGGGCAACCCGAGCCCTCAAGGCCGCAATGTTCGACGGCCGCATCCAGGCCGAGGACGTTGTGCATGTCAACGCCCACGCCACGTCCACTCCCGTTGGCGACAAGCCTGAATACACGGCCCTGCGTGCCGCCCTGGGCACCCATGTGGACAACGTGGCGGTCTCCGCCACCAAGTCCCAGATGGGACACCTCTTGGGCGCTTCAGGCGCCGTTGAAGCCGTGCTGACGGTCTTGGCCGTCTACGAGCGCAAGGCACCGGTCACCATCAACCTCGAGAACCAGGATCCCGAGATCCCCCTCGACGTCGTGACGTCGGTCCGGGACTTGCCCGCCGGCGATATCGTCGCATTGAGCAACTCGTTCGGCTTTGGCGGACACAACGCCGTGATCGCCGTCCGGAACGTCTAAGTCGGACTCGACGACTCGTCTCCAGGTGACATGAAGAGGGCCCCACCAATTGGTGGGGCCCTCTTCGTAGCTATGGGGTGTTGCTTGCCCGAGACTGCTAGCCGACCTGATGCAGCCAACGCACGGGTGCGCCTTCAGCCGCGTGGCGGAACGGCTCCAGCTCTTCGTCCCAGGCTTCACCCAGGGCCAATGACAATTCGTGGTAGACGGCTGAAGGGTCCCCGGCACCGGACTCGTATGCATAGCGGATTCGGTCTTCGGTCACCATGATGTTGCCGTGCACATCCGTGACGGCATGGAAGATCCCAAGCTCCGGTGTGTGCGACCAACGCGCTCCATCTACGCCTTGGCTCGGTTCCTCGGTGACCTCATAGCGCAGGTGCGCCCAGCCCCGCAGTGCCGACGCCAACTGAGCCCCTGTACCGGGCGTCCCAGTCCAGGACAACTCGGCGCGGAACATTCCAGGCGCAGCTGGCTGAGGGGTCCACTCAAGATCGGTCCTCTTGTCAACGACCGATCCGATGGCCCACTCAACGTGCGGGCAAAGTGCCGTCGGGGCCGAGTGCACGAACAGGACACCGCGGGTTGTTGCAACAGACATTCCATCCTCCATAGCTGTAGGTACGTCTTCCCCAACGACCTCTGCCTGGATGTGTTGCTGTTGCTGCCGGATGCCATGAAATCCATGTGGGCCCTGACAGGCTATTTACTTGTATGAAGTACTACTGACGATATTGGCACAGAAGTAACCCTCGACCGTTCATTGAAGGTTTCCCCGTGGTGCTTTCATTTTGCCGTACGCTACCTGTTTCCGCCAGTGCAGCTCGTGGGAGGTCATGTTCACGCCCGCGGGTGAGCCTGCTGATAGCTCCTGCGGAGCCGATCCACTGAGACATGGGTGTAGATCTGAGTGGTCGCCAGGCTGCTGTGGCCCAGGATCTCCTGGACGGCGCGCAGGTCGG
The DNA here is from genome assembly GCF_051106045.1 of Paenarthrobacter sp. FR1. Taxonomy (NCBI): domain Bacteria; kingdom Bacillati; phylum Actinomycetota; class Actinomycetes; order Micrococcales; family Micrococcaceae; genus Paenarthrobacter; species Paenarthrobacter sp. FR1. Next base: position 6,557 of record NZ_JBPFSF010000001.1, read on the forward strand.
CTCCCCCATCCAGCAAGTGCGTTGCAGCGCTGTGCCTAAGCGCGTGGGGACCTGTCGCCGACGTGTCGCCCAGCGCTTGCAGGAGTTCGTTCACCACCGCGCGGATTTGCCGGGGATCCACGCGCTTGCCCCGAACGCCGAGGAACAAGGCCGGTCCACTGGTGGGGGTCGCCAGCGCCGGCCTTCCCCGCCTCAGCCAATCATCTACTGCAAGTGCTGCCGGAACACCATACGGCACAGTGCGTTCTTTGTTTCCCTTGCCCACGACCCGTAGCGTCCTTCGGTCGGGATCAAGGTCGTCGATATCCAGGCCGGCCAGTTCGCCGACACGGACTCCCGTGGCGTAGAGCAGTTCAACCATCGCCCGATTGCGGACAGCCAGGGGGCCTCCGTCGCCGGCCGCCGTGTTCAGGTCGTCCACCATTCGCGTGACCTGCTGCTGTTGCAGGACACCGGGCAGGGACTTGTCCCGCTTAGGTGCCTGCAGGCGAATCGCGGGATCCGTGGTGATGAGCTCCTCGCGCAGGGCCCATCCCGTAAATGCCCTGGCGGTTGCCGCGCGGCGCGCTAAAGTGGCCCTCGCCATTCCAGCCTCACTTTGCGCGCCAAGCCAGCGTCGGAGGGATCCCAATTCCAATTGCCCGAGTTCACTGATCCCCTCCTGGACGGCAAAACCGAGGAGGCTCTCAACATCTGCCAGATAGGCGCGTAAGGTGTGTGCCGACCTCGCGCGTTCACCCTCCAGATAGCGTCGAAAGCCTTCGACTGCAGCTTGCAGGGATGTTGGTAGTGATTGTCCGTCCACGCTTCCAACTGTGCCAGCAACAGCGAGCAAGGGAGTGCAGCAACATGCGTGTTCTTGTGCGGGGGCTACCCGCCCTTGGCCCGCTTCCAGCCACCCCTTTCCGAACACGCCAGCCCCAACAATCCGAGGCGTCCCAACCCCGCCCGTACGGACTCCGGGCTCAGTCCTGCCACCACCGACAATTTCTCTACGGAACTGGTTGACCGGAGCGGTAAGGCGTCCAGAAGTATGAGGTCCTCCATGGAAAGGTCGTCGTGTGGTGCGGAGCCCGCTGCCTTGTCCACGCTGCCCGTTACGCCGATAGCGCCTGCCAACTCCACGATCTCGCCAACGTCGGTGACGCAGACGGCTCCCCCATCCCTGAGCAGCCGGTGGCAGCCTGCGGAGTTGGCACTGTGGATGGAGCCAGGGACAGTAGCCACTGCCCTGCCTATGGTCTCGGCGTGGTGGGCGGTGTTGAGGGCACCCGAACGCCATCGGGCTTCCACCACCACGGTGACGGATGCCAGCGCTGCGATGATCCGATTCCTCTGCAGGAACCTGTAGCGGGTTGGTGCTGACCCCGGGGGTACCTCGGAAATGACCGCCCCTTGGGTGGACACCGCTCGGAGGAGGTCTTCGTTGCCGGAGGGGTAGAAGCGGTCTACGCCCCCTGCCATGACCGCGATGGTGGGCACGCTGGCTACACCGCCATTGAGTGCTCCGCGGTGCGCATGGGCGTCAATGCCATAGGCTCCACCGGAGACCACCGTGTAACCTCGTTGGGCCAAGCCATAGGCGAAGTCCCCGGTCACAGACCCTCCGTAACTTGTACTGTCCCTCGATCCCACCAGGGCAACGGCTTGCCGCGCGCTCGGCAGCGGCTGTTCGTGTCCGCGCCACCACAAGCACAGGGGCTCCTGGAGGCCCAGATCCTCCAGTTGCTCCGGCCACGAGGTATCCCCCGGGATGATCAACCTGCCGCCCAGCCGGCGCATGGTCTCCAAGTCACGCTCCGGCGCAAGGTCCGGGACGCGGGGCGCCCATCGTCTCAGGCTGGCCGAAAGCCCGGCCCACGCAGCCGGCCCACCGCCCTCGACGAGCAGGGCGGAGATCTCCCGTTCCAGGTCAAGCCCCGTGGCTACTTCTCCGGTGGCCACACCCAGGGCGTCGACTGCCCCGACAGCACGCACCAAGGCCAGACCTACTGAGTCCTGGGGTTCCATGAGGCGCGCCAGGGCAGCCCGTGCAATCCGTTCCCTGTCCTGCCTGCCCACTACGGCCACTCCTGAACTTCCCTTCACTGTGCTGTGTTTTCTTCCCGTTGCCGTGTTTTCTGCCCGTTGCTGCATATTCCCCGCTGCTGTGACTCATGTTGCGGCCGCCGCCTGGCGGAGCCCGAGTGCTTGCCCGATATGGTCGATATCCGGGCTGTCGCTGCGTCCCAGGTCGGCAAGGGTCCACGCCAGCCGCAGGACACGGTCATATCCACGGGCAGTGAGGGTCCCCCGTTCGAGCGCCGTATCCAGAATCCGGGTAGTTCCGGGAGGCAAACGAAGTTGGCCCCGCAGCGTCCGCCCGGGGACCTGCGAATTGGTTTCGAGCCCGAAGGTCCGCAAGCGCTGGAACTGCCGCAGCCGGGCCGCAAGCACCCGTCCAGCCACCGTGGCGGTGTCCTCTTCCCTGCCTGAGTTGCCGAAGTCGGCCAAGGACACCCGTTCCACGTGAAGTTGAATATCTACCCGGTCCAAAAGCGGTCCGGATATTCGTCCGAAGTACCTTCGCCGCATCATGGCCGTGCAGGTACATTCCGTGCCCTTACCCGCGGCCTTACCGCAGGGACAGGGGTTGGCTGCCAGTATGAGTTGGAATCGTGCGGGATAGGCCGCCGTTCCGGCCGAGCGGTGGATCACCAGTTCGCCGCTCTCCAGGGGCTGACGGAGGGCATCCAGCACGCGGCGTTCATACTCAGGAGCTTCGTCCAAAAACAAGACACCTCTATGTGCCCGCGAGGCGGCCCCAGGCCTGGGGAGCCCGGAACCACCACCGATGATGGCTGCGGCCGTGGCACTGTGATGGGGATTTTCGAAGGGCGGCCGGCGAAGCAACCGCACCGCGGACGACTGGACAGCTGCCAGGGAGTGGATCGCCGTAACCTCCATGGCGGCCGTATCCGCAAGATCGGGGAGAAGCCCCGGCAACCGCTCCGCCAGCATGGTTTTTCCAGCCCCAGGCGGACCGGTGAGCAGCATATGGTGTCCGCCGGCGGCGGCCACTTCCAAAGCCCGGCGGGCCTCTCCCTGTCCCGAAACGTCGCAAAGATCCGGCACAAGGGTAGCTGTATCGGCCTCATCCGGTACATCCTCACCGGGGGGATCGTAGTCCAGTGCCAGGTCCTTGGGATCTGCCCCGAAGTCGAAGGCAAGCCGGGCAAGTGTCTTATAGCCACGAACGTTTGCTCCGGGAACCAACGCGGCCTCAGCGGCATTCGCCTCAGCCACCACGATGTCCGGATAGCCGGCCTGTACGGAAGCCATGACCGCCGGCAGGATGCCCCGGACGGGCCTCAGCCTTCCGTCCAGGCCAAGCTCGGCGATGAAGACAGTCCCACCAATGGATTGGATGTCGTCCGCTGCACGAAGCACAGCCATGGTGATGGCAAGGTCGAAGCCGGAACCCCGCTTAGGGAGGGAGGCCGGGATCAGGTTGGCCGTGATTTTCCGACGACTGAGGGGTATGCCCGAGTTCTGGGCGGCAGACCGGATACGCTCCTTGGCCTCGTTGAGGGCCGCGTCCGGTAACCCCAGAATGACGAAATTGGGGAGGGTCTGGCCGATATCGGCTTCCACCTCCACGATGTAGCCGTTCAGGCCAACCAGGGCGACGCAGTAACTGCGACCAACGCCCACCTAGACAACACCCCGCAAGTGTTCCAGCTGCGGATGCCCCACACCGCTGTCTATCACCGATACGACGTCGACGCGTCGTCGTGGCGCGTTGAGCTGGTGCGCGCGGCACCACGACGAAGCCAGCCGGTGGAGGCGGGCCAGCTTGGCCGCACCTACCGCTTCAAATGGATGCCCGTAGTCAAGGCTCCGACGGGTCTTCACTTCCGCCACTACAAGGGTGTCGCCTTCCAACGCCACGATGTCTATTTCACCGTCGGCGCACCGCCAATTGCGGTCTACGATCCGCATTCCCTGGTTCTCCAGGAAATCGGCCGCCAACGCCTCGCCGTTACGGCCCAGCAGGTCTTTTGCTCTCATGACCATCACCTCCGATACCAGCTTTCAGGCTGGTAGCGGTTGGCGGCAGGGCGTCAAATAGCTATGTGCGTAAACCCTCAAGAATCAGGGTTGTGGAGGAAAAGTCGCCCGCGAACAGGCTAGTTGCCGAGATCCCCCAGATCGCCCAGGCCGCCGTCCTTGGGCAAGGCGAGGTCCTCACTCCGGGGCAGTTCTTCGACGTTGACGTCCTTGAACGTGATCACCCGGACGTTCTTCACGAAGCGGGCCGAGCGATAGACGTCCCAGACCCAGGCATCCTGCAGGGTCAGGTCAAAGTAGACTTCCCCGTCCGCACTGCGGGCCTGAAGATCAACATGGTTGGCCAAGTAGAACCGTCGCTCCGTTTCAACAACGTAGCTGAACAGACCGACTACGTCCCTGTACTCGCGGTAGAGCTGCAGCTCCATGTCGGTTTCATAGTTCTCAAGGTCCTCGGCGCTCATACTTCCATCTTGCACTATCTGCCGGGCAGCCAGCGCCACCCCGTGCAGCAAACGCCGTAGCGCAGCAAACGCCGTTGTTCAGCGGTCGCTACCGGGCCCCGATCACTCCAGCAGCTCGGGTCCGGTGAGGTGCCAACTGGTCCGGTGATAAGCACTGGGACCCTGCAGGCGGATCACATCCCTGTGCGCGGCGGTGGCGTAGCCCTTATTCTCGTTCCAGCCATAAGCGGGTAGTTCGGAATGCAGGTCCACCATGATGCGGTCCCGCGCTACTTTGGCCAGAACACTGGCCGCCGCAACGCTGAGGCAGCTCATGTCTGCCTTTACCCTGGTGTGGACAGGAGCTTCGCACCAAGGACCGGAGTCGGAGGTGTCGAAAAGCGAGGCCTGAACTTCCGGGGAAAGCCAGTTGTGGCTACCGTCCAGCAGCACCATGTCGGGGCAAACGCCGGACGCCAGGACGTCAAACCAAGCGCGAGTACCTGCCAGGCGCAATGCCGCAATGATGCCAACCTCATCAATTTCCCGCGAGGACGCGTGCCCCACTGCGGAGGAAACTGCCCAGTCTCGTACGAGCGGTTCCAGTCTGTCGCGGTCCTCGGGTTTGAGCAGCTTGCTGTCCCGCACATCAGCCAACAGACCGTGGTCCTGGAGGTTCACCACGGCAATGCCAACGCTGACCGGGCCCGCCAGAGCTCCCCGCCCAACCTCGTCCACGCCGGCCAGCAATCGCACGCCGGACGACAGGAAAGATCGTTCGACATCAAGGGTAGGGAATTTCACCGGGGCCTTGGCCTTAGCGGCGGGCCGGGTCTTCTTCCGGGTGGTCGTCGTAGCCATTACTTCGCCGGGGTGCCTTCAGGGACGTTACGGAAAACATCCTGGTAGTTGTCGAGGATGGTCCACCGGCTCACAGGCCAGGCGATGACAGTGGCCTTGCCTTCGATGTCAGCCATGTTGATGAAGCCTCCGTTGGCTTCCTGGTGGGCCCGGGAGTCCGCAGAGTGGTTGCGGTTGTCCCCCATGACCCAGACCTTGCCGTCGGGAACCACGATGTCGAAGGGGTTCGGCTGGGGTATTTCGGCCGGGTTGATGTAGGTTTCGTCCACGGGCACGCCGTTGATACTGATGCGACCCTCCGCATCACAGCAGGAAACCCGATCACCGGGGAGCCCAATGACGCGCTTGACGAGGTGCTGCTCATTGTCATCTGCGGCCAAGCCTACGAATTCGAGTGCATCCCCTACCCAGTCCATCGGACCGGCAGGCTTTTTCTCCACGGCAGGCAGCCAGCCTTGGGAGTCTTTGAAGACCACCACATCGCCATGCTGCAGCGCGAAGGGTTCAGGGACCAGGAGGTTGATAAAAATTCGGTCATTGACGTCCAATGTGCTTTCCATGGACTCAGAAGGTATGTAGAACGCCCTGAACAAGAAAGTCTTAAGTAGGAAGGACAACACCAACGCGATAGCCACCACAGTGACAATCTCCTTGACCCACACCAGCACGGGATTCTTACGTGGTTTTTCCGCAGCGTGAGCCCCTCCCTCGGAATCACGCGGACCGCCGTTGCCTTCGCGGGACACGCCAGTGTCCGCCGGGTTGGACTCAGCCACACCAGCAACGCCGGCCGTTCCGTCCGAGAGCCGGGCGTCGTCGTCGTACCGCTCGGGATTCTCAGGAGCTTTGTCCGGCATTTACTGTCCGTTCTTCAAGGGTGTCTCGGCCTGCGTCGAGCGAGGCATCTCTGCAAATCTATCAAGGGGCCAGATGATTTGGACCGGCCGCCCGATAACGCGTTCCGTGGGAACCATGCCGCCGCCCGGCGCTCCCAGCAGTCCACGCGAATCTGCTGAACGTGAGCGGTGATCGCCCATCAGCCAAAGGCGGCCCTCAGGCACCACGACATCGAATTTCTGCTTGCTGGGTTCGTCCCCTTGGTACACATAGGGTTCCTCAAGCGGCTGACCGTTGACTGTGAGAAGGCCGTTGGTGTCGCAGCATTGGACGCGATCCCCCGCGACCCCAATGACCCGCTTCACGTATGTCGTGTCGCTCCCCGTCAGTCCAAACCATTGGCTGGCGGCCGATACGGCGTCGACGAATGGGCCCTTGCCGCTGCTCAGCGGGGCGAAGGAACCGCGGCCATCGAAAACCACCACATCGCCCCGACGGATCGGTTCGGAACTGTAGGCAGTGCGCGAGACCAGGATCCTGTCCCCCGCTCCCAGGAGCGGTTCCATGGACTCCGAGGGAATGTAATACACATCAAGCCACAGCGACCGCACAAGCCCGCTGATCGCGATGGCGAGGACCAGTGCGAGCAAAACAAAACGCCAGCCCTGTTTCCGGGGCCGGCGTTCTGATGTTTCCATGATTCGTATCCCTGTTGCGTTGCGGATTGCTCCGGAACAACCGGGCACGAATCCTGGACCCGTTACGTAAGTCGGAGGACTTACTTGGCGAAGTCGCGCTTTTCCTTGATCTTCGCAGCCTTACCGCGCAGTGCGCGCATGTAGTAAAGCTTGGCGCGGCGGACGTCACCCTTGGTGACGACCTCGATCTTCTCGATGATCGGGGAGTGTACCGGGAAGGTACGCTCTACGCCGACACCGAAGGAAACCTTGCGTACGGTGAAGGTTTCGCGAACGCCGTCACCCTGGCGGCCAAGGACGAAGCCCTGGAAGACCTGGACACGGGAGTTCTTGCCTTCGATGATGTTGACGTGAACCTTGAGGGTATCGCCCGCGCGGAACTCCGGAACATCGTTACGCAGCGAGGCTGCATCTACGCTATCGAGGATATGCATTAATCCACTCCTGGTGAACGCCACAGGTCATTCACTTTGGGTTACGACGGACAAGCCCGCGGCGCGAAGGCCAGCCGGAAATTTCCGCCGAAGTTTTCTTGGTGTCCGGTTTCGCCACTGATTGGCGCCACCGGGTTGCCCGACTGTTGGCTGATCTCCCCCTGTGGCAGGTGTCAGCCCAGTAGACACAAGGGTTAATTCTGCCACAAGCGCGACCATCCGGCCAACTGGCGGGACCAGAACTCCCGACGGCGGCGGGCGGCGCTAGCTGGCGGCGTCGCCGCCGTGCCTGGCCTGCAGTCGACCATCCACCACGTCATAGCCGAGATCCGCCAGGGCGTTGCGGTCAGCGCGACTCAGGGAACCGGCGTCGAACTCCGCCAGGAGGTCCGGCCGGCGCTCCGCAGTGCGTCGAAACTGCTCGTGGCGCCGCCATTGTGCGATCTTGCCGTGGTTGCCACTGAGCAGGACAGCAGGGACGTCGTAGTCTCGCCACGCGGACGGCTTGGTGTACACCGGGTACTCCAACAGGCCATCGGAGTGGGACTCCTCAACCAGGGATTCGGGGTTGCCTACGACCCCGGGCAGCAGGCGCCCGATGGCCTCGACCATGGCCAGCACAGCCACTTCGCCACCGTTGAGCACGTAGTCACCCAGGCTCATGGGCCGAACAGTGAAATGCTGCTGCGCCCACTCGATCACGCGTTCGTCAATACCCTCGTAGCGTCCGCAGGCAAAGACCAACTGCTCTTCCTCGGCGAGCTCGTAGGCCAGGGCTTGATTGAACCGCTCCCCCGCAGGCGACGGAACAATCAATACAGGCTTTGCACCCTCGCTTGGCTTCGCAACGGACTCAAGGGCCTGCGCCCATGGTTCGGGTTTCATGACCATTCCTGCACCTCCACCATAAGGGGTGTCGTCCACTGTCCGATGCTTGTCGGTGGTGAAGGTGCGGAGATCGTGGACATTGAGTTCCAACAACCCGTCCTGCCGGGCCTTGCCTATGAGGGACAGCTCCAGCGGAGCAAGGTACTCCGGGAAAATGCTGACGACATCGATCCTCATTCAGGCATCAACCCCGGCGCCGTCCTGAGGCTCCTCCGAGGCACCGTCATTAATCTCGAAGAGGCCATCAGGCGGAGTGACCAGGATGTACCCTGCCTCAACGTTGACCTCGGGCACGATCTCATCGACGAAGGGAATGAGGATTTCTTTGCCGTCCTCTGTTGTGACCGTCAACAGATCCTGGACCGGCAGCGTGGTGAGGGCGGCAACCTTGCCGACAACCTGCGAACCGACCCGAACTTCCAAGCCGACCAGCTCGTGCTCGTACCAACCTTCGTCGTCGTCTTCGTCGTCGAGTTCTTCGGTTTCAATAAAGAGCTTGGCGCCACGGATGACCTCGGCCGCGTTGCGGTCGGTAATTTCCTCGAAACCCAACAGGAGGATGTCCTTGTTCCACCGGGCACTGCGGATGGTCAGCGGTCCGGCAGAAGCCGGCTCCACAACGAACTCGGTTCCGGCGACGAACCGCTCGGACGGTGCGTCGGTAAGCACCTGCACCGTTACCTCGCCGCGAATGCCGTGGGGCTTGCCGATCCGGGCCACCTGGAGCTGCATGGATTCCTCTGAATTCTTGTGGACCGCGCCGCCGGGCAGCCACGGTGATGATTTGGTGGATAAAGCAATCCGGCCCCTCCACCATATTCGGTGAAGGGGCCGGATCTAAGACAAGTAGTGCTGAGCGCGTTACCGGCGACGGTCGGTGTCGACGACGTCGACCCTGACCTGCTCGCCACCAGCCAAAGCTGCAACCACAGTGCGCAAAGCACGTGCAGTGCGTCCTTGACGGCCGATCACCCGTCCGAGGTCCTCCTGGTGAACGCGCACCTCAAGGGATTCCCCGCGGCGGTTGTTCTTGGCACTGACCTTGACATCCTCAGGGCTGTCAACGATCCCACGGACCAAGTGCTCGAGCGCTTCTGCCAGCAACTTACTCAGCCTCGGTGGTCTCTGCTTCAGCCTCGGCCGGAGCCTCAGCAGCGTCGTCCTTCTTGGCCTTCTTGGTGATGGCTTCCGGGATGATGACGGAACCCTTCTCCGGAGCTACGAAAGCTTCCTTCGGAGCTTTGGTCTTCAGGGTGCCTTCCTGGCCCGGGAGGCCCTTGAACTTCTGCCAGTCACCGGTGATCTTGAGGATCGCAGCAACCTGTTCGGTGGGCTGGGCACCAACGGAAAGCCAGTACTGAGCGCGCTCGGAAGCGACCTCGATGTACGACGGCTCTTCGGTGGGGTGGTACTTGCCGATTTCTTCAATGGCACGGCCATCGCGCTTGGCGCGGGCATCCATGACGACGATGCGGTAGTACGGTGCGCGCATCTTACCGAAGCGCTTAAGGCGAATCTTTACGGCCACTTTTGTGGTCACTCCTGTTTCTGAAACGAGGTTGAACCCGACGTTCTGCACCCGTGGGGCGGGCCATACTTGACGGTTCGAAGGACAAGATACGAGCACGGAGAGAGGGGCCGCACCGATCGAGTACCTGTCTATTGTGCCAGATGCCGGGTGCAATTACGACTTACACCACGTGGGGCGGTGTGTTGTTGGTCACCGGAAGGCATCCAACGCAGCGCCGCGGGACGTGCGATTCGTCAGACGGACCAGACGTAGAGCCCGGAACGCTCCACCTTCTCAACGTCAGTGGCCAGCGCAGCCAACTGCTGGACGTACTGGCGCGACGCGGTTGCATCGAAAGGCATGTCGTCCTGGGCAGCCCATGCCGCGGCAACGTCGTCGAGGACGTTTTCCTCGCCCTCGCTTTCATACGTGAGCAGTTCGGCAAGAGCCCGCACCATTGCCTCGGGAACGCCAAGGAGTGCATCGCTGGTGACATCCACGAGGGCCAGTTCATAGTCAGCGCCGGACGCGTGAACAGCCTGGCCCGCGAGGTCGCCCAGCTGTTCGACTTCGAAGTCCGTGATTCCCTCGATCCTGACGGCGGGACCGGCTACTTCAGCGCCCCTGTCCAGGGCTGCGGCCCGCTTGAGTGCTTCATCGTGGGTGGCTATAAAAATTTCGGCAAAGCCCATGGGAAAGTACTCTCATTCCTTCGTGCTGACGGGGCGGCGGCACAGGACCCTGGGGTTCCGTGCCGTCACTGCCCAGCCTAATGCAGCGAAAGGCCGCAGGAACGCAGTCGCCATGGCGGCCTAGCGAACGGCGACCCGAAGCTTGTTGCGCCAAGGATCCTCGAACCGCAGCTCAGCGCCGGTGTGATGGTTGTGCACGCCGGCAACCTTCAGCCGATCCGCCAGCGCCGACACATCATCAGCGCCAGGGACTTCAATCAGCACTTCACCCAGCCCGAGCGTGTCCCGACGGGGTCCGGCACCGCGGCTGTTCCAGACATTCATCGCCATATGGTGGTGGTAGCCGCCGGCGGAGACGAACAGCGCCTGACCATGCCAGCCTGCGGTCCGCTCAAAACCCAAGGTTTCCACATAGAACTTTTGCGCAGTCTCGACATCACCCACCTGCAGGTGCACATGCCCGACGCCGGCGGCCGCCTCGCGCTGTCCGGTCACGGCAGCTTCACTCAAGTGCTCCTGCAGGAACCGCTGTGGCGGGAGTGCAACGTTGTCCATAACCACGTTCGCGCCATCCCACTGCCACAGCTCACGGGGCTTGTCGTAGTAGAGCTCGATGCCGTTGCCCTCGGGATCGGTGAAGTAGAACGCTTCGCTGACGAGGTGGTCTGCGCTGCCGGCGAAGGCGCGGGGTTCAAACTCGGCGGCGGTAGCAATGGTGGCGGCAAGGGAAGGCTGGTCCTTGAACAGGATGGCCGTGTGGAACAAGCCCGCTTCGCCACGCCCCGGAACCTGGAGGCCAGCCGCGGGAGCAAGATGAACAACCGGCTTTCCGACGCGCCCCAGATACAGGCCGCCATCCTGCTCGGCCACCACATCCAGGCCCAAGGCCCGCTGGTAGTAGTCGCTCATCACCTTCATGTCGCCAACCTTGAGCATGACGGTGCCCATGGTGAGTTCGGCAGGCAGAAGATCCTGGCTGAATGAAGTGGTCATGTGAAGCTCCCGGTTCTGAGGTGGCCGCGCATCGGCACCTTCCTACCCTCGTAAATTACTTGAAGCTTCAATTTATTCCTAACGGATGATTCTTCCGCGAAGGACGATGTGTTTGGGGTCGCAGACAGTGGCCACCTCAAGCCTCGGGTCGTCAGCGCACAGCACGACGTCGGCACTCGCCCCTTCGCTGATGCCCTCAGCTCCCAGCCATGATCGGGCGCCCCAACAGGCGGCCTCGAGCACCGCCCACGGCGGCAGGCCGGCGTCGTGCAGTTCCCTCATCTCGTCCGCGATCCGACCATGCTTGATCACGCTGCCCGCGTCCGTTCCCGCGTAGATCGCGACCCCGGCCTCGAATGCCTCAAGCACCCGCTCACGCCGACGCTCCCAAAGGCGCACCATGTGGCCCGCGTACTCCGGAAACTTCGGCGCTGCCTGGGCAGCGATCTCCGGAAAGGTCGCAATGTTGACCAACGTGGGAACGATCGGCACCGACTGCTCCACCAGCCGTGGAATGTGCCGGGGCAGAAGGCCAGTGGCATGTTCGATGCAGTCGATGTTGGCATCGAGCATGTCGTCGATGGTGTCCTCCGCGAAGCAGTGCGCCGTGACCCTGGCACCTTCATCGTGGGCGGCAGCAATGGCGTCCTTGACCAGCTCTGCCGGGAACGACGCAGCGAGGTCGCCAACGCCACGATCAATCCAATCGCCTACCAGTTTCACCCAGCCATCACCGTCCCGGGCTTCCTTTCGGACCGTCTCCACGAGCTGGTCCGCTTCAATTTCATGGCCCAGTCCGCGGAGGTAGCGCCGACTCCTGGCGATGTGCCGGCCGGATCGGATCAAGCGGGGCAAGTCCGTCCGCTGCTGGACCCAGCGCGTGTCGCTGGGCGATCCCGCGTCCCGGATCAGCAGCGTTCCGGCGGCAAGGTCCGCCTGGGCCTGGGCAAGCGTGGTCGCCTCGTCAACCGCCCCTCCGACGCCGAGCCCGATGTGGCAGTGGGCGTCAACAAAGCCTGGCAGCACCCAACCATCCACAACCCTGTCCGGTGTGGCCACTGGGCGCTCGAAGGTCAGGACTCCGTCCACGGACCACATGCCGCGCCGCTCGTTATCCCGAGCCACGAGCACAGGTCCGCTGAATTCAATGATGCTGGCCATGGCAAAAGCCTAGTCCGCCCGTCATCACCGGAAACCTGCTGCGCCCATGTGACTGCGTACTCGTTCGGCGCTGTGGTAGCTTCGTCTACGACCACACGGGGGCCCCTGCAGGGGCTGAGATCGGACTGACGCAGTCTGCGACCGTTGAACCTGTCCGGGTAATGCCGGCGAAGGAAGTGAGTAATCCTTGAGCACCACAGAAACACAGCACACCCCTGCCCAAAACGAGCCTGTTACGCAGTCCCTCAGGTCCCATTCGCTGGCATGGATTGAAGACCATGACGCCGGAATCCGCGTCCCCGTCACGGAAATCGCCCTGGAACCCTCCCCCAACGGCCAGGCCAACACGCCGCTGCGGGTGTATCGCACCGCCGGGCCGGGCAGCAATCCAGTGGTGGGGTTGGAGCCTTTCCGGGCACCGTGGATCGCAGCGCGCGGCGATACGGAGATCTATTCCGGCCGCGGCCGGAACCTGCTCGACGACGGCAAGTCGGCCGTGCGGCGCGGAGCCGCATCGGCGGAGTGGAAGGGTGCACAACCGGTGCCCCGCCGCGCCGTCGAGGGTAAAACCGTCACGCAGATGCATTACGCGAAGCAGGGCGTCGTGACGCCGGAAATGCGTTTCGTTGCGCTGCGGGAGAACTGCGATGTGGAGCTGGTCAGAAGCGAACTGGCCGCCGGCCGGGCCATCATCCCCAACAACATCAACCACCCGGAGTCCGAGCCCATGATTATTGGCAAGGCCTTCCTGGTGAAGATCAACGCCAACATCGGAAACTCGGCGGTCACCAGTTCCATCGCCGAAGAAGTGGACAAGCTTCAGTGGGCCACCCAGTGGGGCGCAGACACCGTCATGGACCTCTCCACTGGCGACGACATCCACACAACCCGTGAATGGCTCATCCGCAACTCACCCGTCCCCATCGGAACGGTGCCCATCTACCAGGCATTGGAGAAGGTCAACGGTGAAGCCAACAAGCTGACGTGGGAAATCTTCCGCGACACCGTGATCGAGCAGTGTGAACAGGGCGTGGATTACATGACCATCCACGCCGGCGTGCTGCTGCGGTACGTCCCCCTGACCGCCAACCGCGTCACGGGCATCGTGTCCCGCGGCGGCTCGATCATGGCCGGCTGGTGCCTGGCGCACCACCAGGAGAATTTCCTATACACACACTTCGATGAGCTGTGCCGGATTTTCGCCCAGTACGACGTCTCGTTCTCGCTGGGCGACGGGCTGCGCCCCGGCTCCATTGCCGATGCCAACGACGCCGCGCAATTCGCCGAGCTGGACACCCTGGCGGAGCTGACACAGCGGGCCTGGGAATTCGACGTCCAGGTCATGGTGGAGGGCCCCGGGCATATCCCCTTCCACCTGGTCCGCGAAAATGTGGAACGCCAGCAGGAACTCTGCAAGGGTGCGCCGTTTTATACCCTGGGTCCGCTGGTCACCGATATCGCCCCGGGCTACGACCACATCACCTCGGCCATCGGTGCCACCGAGATTGCCCGCTATGGCACGGCCATGCTCTGCTACGTGACACCCAAGGAACACCTCGGGCTGCCGAACAGGGATGACGTCAAAACGGGCGTGATTACCTACAAGATCGCCGCCCACGCAGCCGACCTCGCCAAGGGACATCAAGGGGCCAGCGAGCGTGATGATGCCCTGTCCAAAGCACGTTTTGAGTTCCGCTGGCGCGATCAGTTCGCGTTGTCCCTGGATCCGGTGACAGCTGAGGGATTCCATGACGAGACCTTGCCCGCCGAGCCTGCGAAGACCGCCCACTTCTGCTCGATGTGCGGGCCGAAATTCTGTTCCATGCGCATTAGCCAGGACATCCGCGACGAGTATGGTTCGGCCGAATCGCAGGCGGCAATCGCCGGGATGTACAGCGGTATGCGGGAAAAGAGCAGGGAGTTCCTGGAATCAGGCGGGAAGGTGTACCTGCCTGAACTTGAAATCCCCTCGGGCCCGGAGAGCACCAAGGCCCCGGCGGCCAATATTTCAGGACGCCTGAACTGACCTTGCCCGTCCCACATCCGCGACGAACGAACGGATGATGTGATCGCCGTCGACTGAATCCTGGGGCCGGTGTCCGCCCGCCGCCACACGGCGGAGGGCGCCGGTCTCCTGGAGGTACCCTGCAATCTCTTCGTACAGCGGTTCCCAGCCGCCGGTGAGCACCAAGGTGGGAACACCGGGAACAATGTGAAGCGGAGCCTCCCACGGAGGTTCTTGGAGCCTGAGCCTGCGAGCAGAACGACGCGCCTCCGGAGTGTCCAGCCCTCCCGTTTCGGCCGAATAAGCCCGGCGGAAGTACTCGCGTTGGTAATCGGCATCGTTGAGTTGGTTCCGAACGTCAAACAGCGGTTCCATGAGGGCCCGATGGGAACTCGTCGCAGGAAGCTCCGCCGTCAATGACAGGCAAGCCGGTTCAACCAAAGACAGCGAGTGCACGAGGTCGGGGCGCTCGATTGCGGCCAGCATGGCCGAAATGGCGCCTTGTTCATGGGCGACAATGTGGCCGCCGCCGGAATCGACCAACGCATTGGTCAGGATGGCGACGTCCGCCGTCACATTGGATTCCCGTGGTTCGGCAACGGCATCAAAGCCGTGCCGGCGGAGGAACAGGGCGTCATAAGCCAGGGCCATGCCATGCTGCTTCGGCCATGCCGCAGCACCGAAACTGCCCAGGCCGTGAACGAAGACTACGCGCTGCTTATGCATTGGTTCAGCCTATTCCACGGCTCTGACATCCCAAGGGGCGGAACTCCAACCCCTCGGGAGGCAAGTTCTACTTTCCGAGGAACTTGTCGAAGCCCTTGGGAAGGTTCAGGGAGGACGGGTCGAAGTCCGCTGCGCCCTGGCCAAACGCCGCACCCGTAGGTGCTGCCGAGGCCGCGTTGGCGCGCTTGGTTTCCGCGTCGCGCAGCTCCTGAGCCGCCTTGGCCGGGTTGCCGGAACGCGCCTTCTTCTTGGGAGCGTTCTTACCGTTCTTGCGTCCGCCGCCGGGGCCACCAAGACCGGGCATTCCCGGCATACCTGGCATGCCGCCGCCTTGGGCAAGCTTCTTCATCATCTTCTGGGCCTGGGCGAAGCGCTCCAGCAGGCCGTTGACCTCGGAAACATGGACACCTGAACCCTTGGCGATACGGGCTCGGCGTGAACCGTTGATGATCTTGGGAGCCACACGCTCATGGGGCGTCATGGAGCGGACGATTGCCTCGACGCGGTCGATCTCTTTTTCGTCGAAGTTCTCCAACTGCTGACGGATGTTCTGCGCACCCGGCATCATCATGAGCATCTTCTTCATGGAGCCCATGTTGCGGATCTGCTGCATCTGGGCCAGGAAGTCGTCCAGGGTGAAGTCTTCCTGGTCGGCAAACTTCTTCGCCATCCGGGCTGCTTCGTCCTTGTCCCACGCCTTCTCAGCCTGTTCGATCAGGGTGAGGACGTCGCCCATGTCCAGGATGCGCGAAGCCATGCGGTCAGGGTGGAAGAGCTCAAAGTCGTCCAAACCTTCACCGGTGGACGCAAACATGACCGGCTTACCGGTGACCGATGCAACGGACAGCGCGGCACCACCGCGGGCGTCGCCGTCGAGCTTGGACAGAACGATGCCCGTGAAGTTGACGCCCTCATCGAAGGCCATCGCCGTGTTGACGGCATCCTGGCCAATCATGGAGTCGATCACGAAGAGGACTTCGTTGGGGATGATCGCCTGACGGATGCGGCGGGCCTGGTCCATCATTTCTGCGTCGACACCGAGACGGCCGGCGGTATCAACGATCACGACGTCGTGGAGCTTCTGACGGGCTTCCTCGACGCCGGCCTTGGCAACGGCCACCGGGTCTCCGGCGGGATGCTCGAGCTCGGAAGTAGCGCCGGGGTGCGGGGCGAAAACCGGGACACCGGCACGCTGGCCAACAACCTGGAGCTGGGTCACTGCGTTGGGGCGCTGAAGATCACACGCCACCAGCATGGGGCTGTGTCCCTGGGCTTTGAGCCACTTGGACAGCTTGCCGGCGAGGGTGGTCTTACCCGCACCTTGGAGGCCCGCCAGCATGATGATGGTGCGGCCGGTCTTGGCCAGGCGAATTCGACGGGTCTCGCCGCCAAGGATCTCCTTGAGTTCCTCGTTGACGATCTTGACGATCTGCTGGCTCGGGTTCAATGCTCCCGAGACCTCGGCGCCCAAGGCACGTTCGCGGACACGGCCGGTGAACTCGCGGACCACGGAGACGGCAACATCCGCGTCCAAGAGGGCGCGGCGAATCTCCCGGACGGTGGCATCGACATCAGCCTCGGTGAGGCGGCCCTTGCCACGGAGGTTCTTGAAGGTTGCTGTCAACCGGTCAGAGAGTGAATTGAACACGCGCCGTGCACTTCTTTCGATGGTCTACGAATGGCGGCCAATGCGGCACGCCAGAGTCTTGACGATTCCTGCCCCCACAAAGGTGTCTCAACCCCAACTACTAAGCGTCGACTAGGGGACTCGACTATCTAGGGTACCAAGTCGCACCTGCAAGATGGCATGCTGGCACAGTGACCAGCAAAACAACTGTAAGAACGTTGCTCATCCTCGGCGCGTCCGGGGACCTCACAGGCAGACTGCTCCTTCCTGGACTTGCCGGGTTGTTGGCTTCCGGCCGGGCTCCCGGGCTCCGGTTGGTGGGCGCAGGGTCCGATCCTTGGTCTCCCGAACAATGGAAGCAACGAGTCGACGCCGCCTTTGAAACGGCGTCGGGCACGGCGGATGCCTCCGGGCTCGCCGCCATGGCAGCTGTCGCGGAAAACACCAGCTACCACCAGGTTGACGTCACAGCGGACGGACCACTGGCCGAGCTGCTTGCCCAGCTGGAGGGGCCCACAGCCATCTACTTCGCGCTGCCACCGCATGTGAGCCAAAAGGCCTGCGAAGTCCTGCACAAGGATCAACTGCCCCCCGGGACACGCCTGGTGATGGAGAAGCCGTTCGGTTCCGGAACAGAGTCAGCGCATGAGCTGAACAAGACGCTGGCAGCCTTGGTGCCCGAGGACCACATTCACCGTGTGGACCATTTCCTGGGCAAAGCCACGGTGCTGAACATCCTTGGCCTTCGCTTCGCCAACAGGTTCCTGGAGCCGGTGTGGAACCGCGAACACATCGAAAAGGTGGAGGTCATTTTCGACGAGGACCTCGCCCTTGAGGGCAGGGCCCGCTACTACGACACTGCCGGGGCGCTCCGGGACATGATCCAGAGCCACCTCCTCCACATCATGGCGTTCCTCGCCATTGACGCCCCTGCCACCATCGAAGAACGGGACCTTCGGGACGCCGTGGCCACCGTCCTACGGGCCAGCAGCATCAAGGCCCCCTACGGCGACTCCACGCGGCGCGCCCGCTACACAGCGGGGACCCTCGGCGAAAGGACCGTGCCGGACTACGCCGCCGAGGAAGGCGTGGACCCGTCCCGAAATACCGAGACCCTCGCGGAAGTGCGCGTGGACATCGACAACTGGCGCTGGAAGGGCGTCCCGTTCATCCTTCGCTCGGGCAAGGCCCTGGGGCGTCGACGCAAGGAAGCCGTGATTACCTTCCGTCCTGTCCCCCACCTGCCCAGGGGCTTCTCGGGCGTGGACTCCCCCAACCAGCTGCGGATCGGCTTCGGTCCGGATGTGCTCCAGCTCGACGTCGATGTCAACGGACCCGGCGATATCTTTACGCTGGACCGTGCCAGCCTGGTGGCCGAACTCAATGCGCCCGGAATGCTGCCGTACGGTGAAGTGCTGGAAGGCATCCTCAACGGTGACCCGCTCCTGTCCGTCCGGGGTGACACAGCCGAGGACTGCTGGCGGATCATCGAGCCGGTCCTCCGCGCCTGGGAGGGCGGTTCCGTCCCGTTGGAAGAGTACGACGCCGGCACCGCCGGGCCCGCGGGCTGGCCCACCGACGTCGTGGACTAACGGCGGCCGCGGACCCACGGCAGCGGTAACGCACCAGCGGGCCGGGTACCTGTATCGGTACCCGGCCCGCTGTGCTGTCCGGAACTTAGGCCGCGGCCTGGAACTTAGATCGCGGCAGCGCCGCGCTCACCTGTCCGGACCCGGACTGCTTCGTAAACATCCACGGTCCATACCTTGCCGTCGCCGGCTCGGCCTGTGTTGGAGCTGGCGATGAGGACATCCAGGATGTCGTCTGCCTGCTCGTCGGTGGCAAGGACCTCGATGCGGATCTTCGGCAGCAGATCCACGTTGTACTCGGCTCCGCGGTACACCTCGGTGTAGCCGCGCTGACGGCCGTAGCCGCTGGCCGCGCTGACCGTCAGGCCCTGGACCCCATATGATTCGAGGCCCTCCCGGACTGCTTCAAGCTTTTCGGGTCGGACGATCGCTGTGATGAGCTTCATGCCTGGACACTCTCCTTGCCTTCTGCGGGAACCTTCTCTTCGGATTTCCCGGTCATCGCCTCGTGCAGCGGCTGGAAGCTGCCGCCGTGGCCGTTGACACCAAACTCGTAAGCCGTTTCAGCGTGCAGGCTGAGGTCCACGCCCACGTTTTCCTGTTCCGTGGAGACCCGGAAGCCCATGGTCTTGTGGATGGCGAAGGCGATGATGGCCGTCATGATGGCCGAGAATGCGATGGCGATGCCGGCCGCTGCGAGCTGGGCCCACATCTGGGTCATTCCGCCACCGTAGAAGAGGCCGCCGCCAACACCGTCGGTGGGAAGGGCAATGAAGCCCAGGGCCACGGTGCCGATGATGCCGGAGACGAGGTGGACACCAACAACGTCCAGGGAGTCGTCAAAGCCCCAGCGGAACTTGAGGCCGACAGCCAGGGCGGAAGCCACACCGGCAACCACACCGAGGCCCAGGGCACCCACAGGGCTGACGTTTGCACAGGCCGGGGTGATCGCGACCAAGCCGGCAACTACACCGGAGGCTGCACCGAGGGAGGTGGGGTGGCCGTCGCGGATGCGCTCAGTGATGAGCCAGCCGATCATGGCTGCCGCCGGAGCTGCGAGGGTGTTGATCCAGATCAGGCCGCCCTGTTCGGCGGTGGTTGCTGCGCCGCCGTTGAAGCCGAACCAACCAAACCACAGGATGGCAGCGCCAAGCATGACGAACGGAATGTTGTGCGGGCGGTGGTTCGGGTCCTTGCCGAAGCCACGGCGGTTACCAATGATGAGGACCAGGACGAGCGCCGCCACACCAGCATTGATGTGCACCACTGTGCCGCCGGCAAAGTCGATGGCCGGACCGAGGGCCTTACCAATGGCGCCTTCTGGGCCGAACAGGCCACCGCCCCAGACCATGTAAGCCAGCGGGCAGTAAACCAACGTGACCCAAACCGGAACGAAAATGCTCCAGGCGCCGAATTTGGCGCGGTCAGCGATCGCGCCGCTGATCAGTGCGACGGTGATGATGGCGAACGTTGAGGCGTAGCCAACCTTGATCAGGCCGTCAGGGGTGTTGATGCCTTCGAGGCCGAAGGTGGCGAACGGGTTGCCCACGATCTCCATGAAGCCTTCGCCGGAGCTCATTGATGCGCCCCACAGCACCCATACAACGCCTACGATGCCGATGGAGATGAAGCTCATCATCATCATGTTCAGGGCTGCTTTGGCGCGTGTCATGCCGCCGTAGAAAAATGCCAGACCAGGTGTCATGAACAGCACAAGCGCCGCCGCCACCATGACCCATACGTGACCTGCGGTAAGTTCCATGGTGCACGTTCCTCTCTTGCTAGATCTGCGGTTCAACCGCTGTCCTGACGCCCTTTGCGTCCTGCTTAAGAGTTTTGTGCCGCCGTGTTTCACCTGCGCAGGTTTTACATTGCGGGCTCGTTACAACAACCTCCCCAACGTAAATGGTGCATATCCCCGGTGTTACGGATATGTTTCAGGCGTCAGACTTCACCGGAATTACCCAGCTTTCGCGCCCTTGGGGCCAAAGCCAACAAACCCCATTCGAAGGACCAGCACCGTATGACCCAGTCGCCACGATCCGTCAAAGCTCCAAGGATCCGGCCGGAGAAGGCTCCCTTGCCTCGCGATATCAAGGTGATGTTGGCTGCAGCGTTCCTGATCGCGCTTGGCTTCGGCTTGGTGGCTCCGGTGCTCCCGCAGTTCGCCACGACGTTCGACGTCGGCGCCACTGCGGCCGCCGTGATCGTGAGTATCTTCGCCTTCATGCGCTTGGTCTTCGCACCCGCAGGCGGTGCCCTGATCGGGCGGTTCGGGGAACGGAACGTGTACGTATCCGGCCTGCTGATCGTCGCGGTGTCCACTGCCGCATGCGCCTTTGCCCAGGACTACTGGCAGCTGTTGATTTTTCGTGGACTCGGAGGTGCCGGCTCCGTGATGTTTACGGTTGCCGCCATGGGTTTGCTGATCCGGCTCGCGCCGCCTGAACGCCGCGGACGCGTGTCCGGGGCCTATGCATCGGCTTTCCTGATCGGAAGCGTGCTGGGTCCCGTAGTGGGCGGGCTGCTGGCGGGATTCGGCCTTCGGGTCCCGTTCCTGGCCTACGCCGGGGCCTTATTGGTGGCCGCCGTGGTGGTCCGCACCATGCTCAGCGGCGAGGGCAACGCAGCGGAGGACGCCACGCCTGTCCCGGCCATGACCTTGAAGGAAGCACTGACCGACTCCGCCTACCGAGCCGCGGTCTTCTCGAGCTTCGGCAACGGTTGGGTGACGTTCGGTGTCCGGATGGCCACCATCCCGCTGTTCGCGGTGGCGGTTTTGCAGTCCGCGCCTGAGACTGCCGCTTGGGCGCTGGCCATCTTTGCGGTGGGCAACGCCGTTGCCCTGACGTTCAGCGGGCGCTTGGCCGACGCCTGGGGACGGAAGCCCCTGCTGATCCCCGGTTTGGCCATCACCGGCTTGGCCACAGGGGTCATTGGCTTCACGACTGATTTGCCGGCCTTCCTCGCTGCATCCGCGGTGGCGGGTTTCGGTTCCGGTTTGCTGGGCCCGGCGCAGCAGGCCGCCGTCGCCGATGTCATTGGCCGGGGACGCTCCGGAGGCAAAGTGCTGGCCGTCTTCCAAATGGCGGCGGACACGGGCGCCATTATCGGCCCCATCGTGGCAGGTCTCCTGGCCGACCGCCTTGGCTATGGCTGGGCATTCGGCATCACCGGGGGCGTGCTCCTGCTGACCGCCGCAGGCTGGTCGCTGGCACGCGAACCCCTTAAACCCAAAAACTGACTGGCAGTTGTGGTTGTTCCGAGGGCTCAGAACAACCACAATTGCCAGCCAGTTGGGCAGGCAGCGCTAGTTAAGCAGCGCGTCAACGAAGCTTTCGGCATCGAAAGGCGCGAGGTCGTCAGGGCCTTCACCCAGGCCAATGAGCTTGACGGGAACGCCCAGCGACTTCTGGATGGCCACCACGATGCCGCCCTTGGCGGTTCCGTCCAGCTTGGTCAGCACGATGCCAGTGATGTTCACAACCTCCGCGAAAACGCGAGCTTGGTTGAGGCCGTTCTGGCCCGTGGTGGCGTCAAGGACCAGCAGGACCTCATCCACGTCGGCCAGCTTCTCGATGACACGCTTGACCTTGCCGAGCTCATCCATCAGGCCGGTCTTGTTCTGGAGGCGTCCTGCAGTGTCCACCATGACAACATCGACTTCCTGGTCGATGCCGGCCTTAACGGCCTCGTAGGCAACCGATGCGGGGTCGGCACCATCAATGTCGGACTTGACCGTGGGCACACCCACGCGCTGTCCCCACGTGGCCAACTGCTCCGCCGCCGCCGCACGGAAGGTATCAGCGGCACCCAGCAGGACATCCTTGTCTTCAGCCACAAGCACCCGTGCCAGCTTGCCAACGGTGGTGGTCTTGCCGACGCCGTTCACACCAACAACAAGCACGACGGCGGGCCGGTCCGCCTTGCGCTCGACGTTCAGGGAGCGGTCCATGGTGGGGTCAACGAGCTTGATGAGCTCTTCGCGCAGCATGGCCTTGACGTCCTCGGGGCTGCGGGTGCCCAAGACCTTGACGCGCTCACGCAGGGCATCAACCAGCTGCATGGTGGGTTCGGTGCCGAGGTCCGCCAGCAGGAGGGTCTCTTCAACCTCGTCCCAGACGTTTTCGTCGATCTTGTCGCCGGACAGCAATGCCAGGAGGCCCTTGCCCAGGATGTTGTTGGACTTGATCAGGCGGGCGCGGAGGCGGGTGAGTCGTCCTTCCACCGGCGCCGGGGTGTCAACGGCAATGGTTTCGAGCCCGGCCGCATCATCGGGCACATCCGTGCCTTCCACGGATCCATCGAAGGTGGGGGCCGGTGCTTTCACCTCATCCGGGCGGTCCTCCACAAGGGTTCCGCCGCCAGCCGCCGACGACTGGACGGGGTCGTTCGTATCTCGCGTTCCGGGGTACTTCGCCCCTGACTTCCGGGCTTTCATCAATACCGGCACGAGTCCGCCGACCACGACGAGCGCAGCGAGAATGGACAGAATTATGGGTAGGAAATCGTTCACTCCCCTACCTTCTCATAAAGCTATGCCCCGGCACCGAGCCGCTGGCTGATGACGGTCGAGACGCCGTCGCCCCTCATCGTGACGCCATAAAGGGCGTCGGCAACTTCCATGGTGCGCTTCTGGTGGGTGATCACGATCAGCTGGCTGGACTCGCGCAGCTCTTCGAAAATAGTGATGAGCCGGCCCAGGTTGGTGTCATCCAACGCAGCTTCCACTTCGTCCATGACATAGAACGGCGATGGCCGGGCTTTGAAGATGGCCACCAGGAGCGCCACTGCCGTCAGGGAGCGCTCACCGCCGGAGAGAAGCGAGAGCCGCTTGATCTTCTTACCCGCAGGCCGGGCCTCCACCTCTATCCCGGTAGTCAGCATGTCGTCGGGATCCGTGAGCACCAACCGGCCTTCTCCGCCTGGAAAGAGCCTCGCAAAGACGTGGTCGAATTGCGCCGAAGTGTCCGCAAACGCCTCGGTGAAGACCTGCTGGACCCGGTTGTCCACCTCTTTGATGATGTCCAAAAGGTCCTTGCGGCTGGACTTGAGGTCCTCCAGTTGCGAGCTCAGGAACTGGTGGCGTTCTTCCAGCGCAGCAAACTCCTCCAGCGCGAGCGGGTTGACCTTTCCCAGCGCTGCCAGTTCCCGTTCCGCCTTCTTAAGCCGCTTCTCCTGCTCCGCACGGACGAAAGGAATCCCTTCAACTACTGGTTCCCCGTTCTCGTCCACCGGCGCCCTAAGCTCGGCCCACTTGTCGGTGGTAGCCCCTGCCGGCAGCGGAACGGGCCGGTCCGGGCCATAGTCCGCTACCAGCTGCTCCGAGGAAAGTCCCAGCTCTTCGATGGACCGTGTTTCCAAGGCCTCGATACGCAGCCGCTGTTGGGTCCGCGCCATCTCGTCACGGTGTACGGAATCTGTGAGCTCGGCCAGCTCCCGGGCCAGGGCGTCGTTGCCGGTACGGACCTCGGACAGTTCTTTCTCAAGCTGCTCCCGCGTCTGCTCAGCCAGGTCGCGTTCATTGCCGGCCAGATCCACCGAGATGTCGATGAAACGGAGCGTTTGCTCCACCGCCGCCGCGACAGCCGACGCACGTTGGGCCTGGGCCCGCCGACGCTGGGCCCGACGCGCCGCTTCTTCCCGGGCCCGTCGTTCGGTGGCGGCAGCCCGCTCCAGAGAAGCGGCCCTGTTGCTGATGGCCCCCAGCTGCTCTTCCGCAGTCCTCAGGGCAAGCCGGGCTTCTGTTTCAAGGGAACGGGCAGTCCTGGCTTGCGCCGCGAGTTCGTCGCGCTGATCCGTGGACGGTTCTTCGTCCGGGGCTTCCTGCGCCGCAGCAAGCCGTTCTGCCGCGACTTCCAGGTCCAGCTGGGCCTCCGCGATGTTGGCTTCCGCCTTGGCCATGGACGCAGCGAGCCTGTCACTTTCTCCTACGGCACTGCGGAGAACCGAATTGAGATGGCCCAGGCGCTCGGCCACCGCGGCAAGCCGGGCATCCGATTCGTGAAGCCGCTCCAGGGCGGTATCGGCCCGCTCCTGCGCCTCGGTGCGGCGGGACTGGGCGCCAGCCAGGGCGAAGCGGCCACGCTCCAGGCGGGCAGTTACCTCCTGAAGGCGCGCGACGGCGTCGTCCACTGCTGCCTGGACCTCCAACAGCGACGGCGCGGTGGCTGACCCACCCAGGATGGTCAGGGCCGTGAAGATGTCACCATCGCGGGTGACTGCCGTGAGCGTCGGCTGTTCAGCGACCAGGGCCGCGGCCGCCCGCACATCATCGACGACGACGGTAGCGTCCAGGAGCGCCAGGGCGCCTTGGGCAGTTGGGTCAGCGATCTTCACGACGTCGGCGGCCCAGCGGCAACCAGCGGGGAGCTCCACCGTGGCGCGGGTTTCGTCACCCGCGCCGGAACTGTCCGCCAGGAGCAACGCAGCCCGGCCGGCGTCGTCGTCTTTCAATGTCCGGATGGCGGCCAGGGCACTCTTCGTATCGGCCACCACCAAGGCGTCCGAGGCACTGCCCAGGGCAGCAGCAATCGCGGCCTCGTATCCCGGCTCGATGGTTACCAGTGCGGCAAGCGGACCCAAAATGCCGTCGGCGGTGAGGAGGCTGGCGGACCCGTCCTTACGGTTGAGCCCCAGCTGAAGGGCATCCCGCCGCGCCACCAGGGCATCCCTCTCCCGGACGGCTTCCCGCTCGGAGGCCTTGAGTTCTTCGATTTCGGCGATGACAGCATCCAGGAGGTCGCTGGCTTCCTCATATTCGGCGTCGAGGCTCTCTTCGCCATCTTCAACGCCAGCCACCTGCGACTCAAGGGCGGTGAACTCGCTCTGGGCCTTGCGGCGCCGCTCGTCGCCGGCTCCGAGGGATTCCCTCAGGCGACCGCGTTCGGCCTCCGCCGCCTCGGCACGGGATCGCGCGGCTGCAACCTGGCCCGCCAACCTGGCCAACCCCTCCCGCCGATCAGCCGCTGCCCTGAGCATGGCGGTCAGTCGCTTGTCTTCGGCGGATGCGAGCGCCTCTGCTCCATCCTTGGCCACTGTCGCTTCGAGGAGCGCAGCTTGCTTGGCAAGGATGTCGTGTTCCAAGGCGGCCTGCTCTTCGCGGACCCGGGCGGCCTGGCGCTCAAGCTGTTCGGGGTCGCGCCCGGAGTCCACGGTGGCTTCAGATGAGCCCAGGAGCCGACGGCGCTCCGTGGCCAGGGAACCGAGGGAGCGCAGGCGCTCCCTCGCAGCGGAGAGCTGATACCAATGGTCCCGGGCGGCGTTCAGGCGAGGCGTCGCTTCGGCGGCCTGCTGCTCGAGCGCGGCCTGGCGCCGACGACCCAACCCCAGTCCAGCCTCAACAACCTGGCGGCGCTCCTTGAGGGCCGCTTCGTCCGCGACGTCCTTTTCGAGGGAAGTTGTCAGTTGCACAAGGTCGTCCGCCAAGAGGCGGGCGCGGGCATCCCGGACGTCGAACTGCACTGTCTGGGCGCGACGGGCTATTTCTGCCTGCTTGCCCAGCGGAGTGAGCTGGCGCCGGATCTCCGCGGTGAGGTCGCCGAGCCGGGCAAGGTTGGCCTGCATCGCCTCAAGCTTTCGAAAAGTCTTTTCCTTGCGGCGCCGATGTTTGAGGATCCCGGCTGCTTCTTCGATGAAACCCCGGCGGTCTTCTGGTGTGGCGTGCAGGACCCGGTCCAGTTGGCCTTGTCCCACGATGACGTGCATTTCGCGCCCGAGGCCGGAATCGGACAGCAGTTCCTGGATATCGAGGAGCCGGCACGGGGCGCCGTTGATGGCGTATTCGGACCCGCCTGTGCGGAAGAGTGTCCGGGAAATCGTGACTTCGCTGTACTCGATGGGAAGCGCGTTGTCTGCGTTGTCTATGGTCAGGGACACATGGGCCCGCCCCAGGGGTGGCCGACCCGACGTGCCTGCGAAGATGACGTCTTCCATTTTGCCGCCGCGCAGGGTTTTGGCGCCCTGTTCCCCCATGACCCAGGCCAGGGCATCCACCACATTGGATTTGCCCGATCCGTTGGGTCCCACGACGGCAGTGACGCCGGGTTCGAAGTCGAACGTCGTGGCCGACGCGAACGACTTGAATCCTCGGACAGTCAGACTTTTCAGGTGCAAGGCGCTTCGGTTCTCCTGGATGGCCCGGGTGTTCGTATCACCTAAATCTACTGCCGTTTGTGTGAAATCTTCGGATCCGGGGCCGGAACGCCTTGCGGGTGGCAGGCCGCACCCCTACACTCCTGCCAAGGGCTACTTGGCCTATTCGTTCTGGTGATCCGGCGACGACGGGAATTTTTGTTCAGTCGCTGCCGGATCCGGTCCCGATCTTCGGAACGAGAATCCAAGTGCACAACCCTGTGATGCATAACTGAAGATCTTGGTTTGACCCTGGCTGGGGAGCGGCAAGCAGGGACCGTGCTCTTAAAGGGCGGTCTCGTCTAAGCAATTGGCGTACCACTCCAGGAGTTCTGATGCCCGGTCCTTCAGCTACCCAACCCCAGCGAACCCTCAAGGGCTTCCTTGTGCCCCTGGTGATCGCAACAGTGGCAGCGCTTTTGCCCCTCACCGCACCAGCGGCGGTCGCGGCGGGTCCCTGCGATCCTGTGGTGAACCTTGTCGCCTGCGAGAACTCCAAGACCGGAAGTCCCCCTTCCGAATGGGACATCAACGGGGCGGGCGACGACAGTATCCAAGGCTTCTCCACCGAGATCAGCGTCAATGCCGGTCAGCCCATCCGTTTCAAGGTGGACACCACCGCGCCGAGCTACACCATAGCGATCTATCGCACCGGTTGGTACGCGGGCAACGGAGCCCGGAAGATCGCGGACGTCACGCCGTCGGTCCTGCGCCAGAACCAACCGGCGTGCCGGAGTGACCTGACCACGGAACTTTATGACTGCGGTACCTGGGCGGTGTCTGCAACGTGGCAGGTGCCGGCCACTGCTGTGTCAGGGGTGTACATTGCCTTGCTCAGGCGCCCCGACACCGGGGCCAAGAGCCACATCACGTTTATCGTGCGCAACGACGGAAACCGTTCCGCCGTCGTCTTCCAGACTGCGGACCAGACCTGGCAGGCGTACAACACCTATGGCGGCTCGGACTTTTACCAGGGAGCCGCGAACGGCCGGTCCTACAAGGTCAGCTACAACCGCCCAATGGCAACCCGGGATGGTCCGGGGGGCAGGGACTTCTACTTCTCCAACGAGTACCCCATGGTGCGGTTCCTTGAGCAGAACGGCTACGACGTCAGCTACATCAGCGGCCTTGATACCGACCGCAACGGTGCGGAGCTGCTGAACCATAAGGTGTTTCTGTCCGTGGGGCACGATGAGTACTGGTCGGGCCCTCAACGGGCAAATGTCACGGCCGCCCGGGACGCAGGCGTAAACCTCCAGTTCCTTTCGGGCAACGAGATGTACTGGCGGACCCGGTTCGAGCCCTCCACAGTGGACGGGGCCGCCAATCGGACGCTGACCTGCTACAAGGAAACCTGGGGAAACGCCAAGATCGATCCCAGCACGCAGTGGACGGGCACCTGGCGTGATCCCCGATTCGCCTCCCAAGCCAACGGCGGAGGCCTGCCCGAGAACGGCCTGACGGGGACCCTTTATATGTCCAACCACTCGGACCTTCCCGTGACGGTGAAGGCGGACGAAGGGAAGACAAGGCTATGGCGCAATACTTCCCTGGCATCGTTGCCGGCCGGTTCGTCGGCAGCCTTGGCGCCGCATACCGTGGGGTACGAGTCCAACGAGGACCTGGACAACGGCTTCCGGCCGGCAGGGCTCATCCGGCTGTCCACCACGGTGGGCAACGTCCCGGAGTACCTGCAGGATTTCGGTAATACAGTGGCCCCGGGAAGCACCACCCACAATGTGACCCTCTACCGGGCCGCAAGTGGTGCGCTGGTCTTCTCCGCGGGCAGCGTTCAGTGGACATGGGGCCTGGACCAGGAGCACGACGGCGATGGCGCACCGGCCGACGCCCGCATGCGGCAAGCGCAGGTCAACATCCTCGCCGATATGGGTGCGCAGCCTGCCACCAGGGCCGCAGGACTGGTGGCAGCCGTCGCAAGCACCGACACGACCAAGCCCACTGCGGCCATCTCCGCTCCTGCCAACGGAGCCACCGTGGCCCACGGCAGCAGCGTCACCGTGACCGGGACGGCCACCGACGTGGGCGGCGTTGTGGCCGGCGTGGAAGTGTCTACCGATGGCGGGGCCACATGGCACCCCGCGCAAGGTAAGTCGAGCTGGACCTACACCTATATCCAGAAGGGCCTCGCCACGGCGACCATCCAGGCGCGCGCCATTGATGACAGCGCCAACATCGGAACCGCCGTGACCAGGAACCTGACCCTCAGCGGCCCCTACAGCGTCTTCGGCCAAACGGTGCCGGTGGTCAAGGACTCCGGTGACGGCGGCGCTTACGAAATGGGCTTACGCTTTACACCTTCAGTGGACGGTTTCATCACAGGCGTCCGCTTCTACAAGAGCACGGCAAACACAGGAACCCACACCGGCTCCTTGTGGAGCTCCACCGGCGAGCGCCTTGCCACCACCACGTTCACCAACGAGACCGCATCCGGGTGGCAGACGGCCTTGTTCAGCCAGGCCGTGCCCGTAGCGGCAGGACAGAAATACACGGTTTCCTACTGGGCGCCCAACGGGCACTACGCCAGCAAGGACCACCAGTGGGCCAGCTTTGGTTCGACCGATGCGCCCCTGAAAGTGGCTGGAGGTTTCGGGGCTGAGCCAGCCGGTGTCTATGCGACATCCCAAAGCTTCCCCACCACCAGCTACAACGGTGGCAATTACTTCGCGGACGCACTCTTCAGCACGGTGGACAGCACGCCGATGACCGTGTCCGGCCACACGCCGTTCCCGTCGTCGTCCAGCGTGTCCGTCAATACCAAGGTGAGCGCTGTCTTCTCCAAGCCCGTCACTGCGGCCAGCGTCCAGCTGACGTTGCAGTCGCCGTCGGGTCCCGTTGCAGGCACGACAGCTTACGATGCCGCCACGCGGCGGGCGACGTTCACGCCGTCGAACGCTCTTGCGTTCAGTACCCAATTCACGGCCACGCTGTCCGGGACCGATTCGATCGGCGGACCCGTGACTGCCGGCGGGACCTGGTCCTTCACGACGGCTGCAACGCTGCCTGTACCCGGCGCCTGCCCGTGCAGCCTGTTCGACGACTCCGTGACACCCGGCATTGCCGAGCTTCGTGAGGGCGTTCCTGTGACCCTCGGGGTGAGGTTCTCCAGTGTCTCGGCGGGTGAAGTGATTGGCATGCGCTTCTACAAGTCGGCAGGAAATACGGGCACCCACAACGGCGCCCTGTACACGGCTTCCGGGCAGCAACTGGCAACCGTGGCGTTCACCAATGAGAGCGCCTCCGGATGGCAGACGGCAATGTTCAGCCAGCCGGTCCAGATGGCTGCGAACACCGAGTACATCGTGTCCTACAAGACACTGACCGGGACTTACTCAGCCACGGCCAATGGATTCGGTTCAGGCATGAGCGTTGGTCCGTTGCGGGCTGCGTCGGATGCCGGTGCTTATACCTACAGCGGAGACTTTGCCGCCTCCCGGTCTACGGCAAGCTACCTCGTGGATGTTGTGGTCACAGTTCCCAACACGCCGTTCACTGTAGGTTCCCAGTCACCGCTGCCGAATGCGTCCAGCGTTCCCCTCAGCACCGCTGTGAGTGGCGTTCTGTCGGAGGCCGCAGTGGCATCCAGCGTCACCCTGGGAGTAAAGATAACCAATGGCGCGGCAGTGGCAGGGTCCACCACTTACGACCAGGCAACGCGCAAGGTGACCTTCACACCTGCTGCTCCGCTCGCGGCGGGAACTTCCTACACGGCCACGGTCACTGCGAATTCGGTGTCCGGACAGCCGATGTCGGGAGGCAGCACGTGGACGTTCACCACGGTTCCGGCGCCGAGGACTCCGGGCGTGTGCCCCTGCACCTTGTACCAGGACACCGTGACCCCCACGACGCCCGACGCCAACGACGGCGTCCCGCTGGCCCTTGGTGTCCGGTTCGCCAGTGATACCGCCGGGCAAGTTACCGGCGTCCGCTTCTACAAGGCGGCCGGCAACACAGGAACGCACACCGGTTCCCTGTTCACGTCGACCGGACAACTCCTGGCCACCGTGACCTTCACCAACGAGTCAAGCGTCGGCTGGCAGACGGCATCGTTCAGCCAGCCCGTGACCATCGAGGCCGACACCGAGTACGTGATGGCCTATAAGGCGCCCACCGGCAAATACTCCTACACTGCCGGCGGATTCGGCGAGGGCTTCACCAGCGGGCCGCTGCGTACTGCGGCGGACTCCGGAGCTTTCGCCTACAACAGTGACTTCCCGAATTCCGCGTCCACCGCCAGCTACCTGGTGGATGTGGTCTTCGCTACGGCCACACCACCGTTGACGGTCTCGGAGCAGGTTCCGGCCCCCGGCGCCACGGGTATCCCCGCGGACGTGAAGCCATCCATCACGTTCTCTTCCCCCATCCAATCCGGTGCCTCGTTCACGTTGACGGCCAACGGCAGCGCTGTGGCCGGCACTGCCGCACTGTCTGCGGACAACCGCTCCATCACTTTCACCCCAACAGCGGCGCTGCCCGCCAGCACGGTGGTAACGGCCAACGTGACGAATGTTGTGTCCCAGCAAGGACAGACCCTTCCCACCACCACCTGGCAATTCACCACAGCCGCCCCCAAAGTGCAACTGTCCACGATCTTCGGATCGCTGACTCCCCAGATAGTTTCCGCGTCCGACTTCATGCCCGTGGAACTTGGGACTGCCTTCACTGTGTCGCAGGCAGGGAATGTGACCGGAATCCGTTTCTACAAAGGGGCCGGAAATACCGGTACCCATGTGGGTTCGCTCTGGAATTCGGCGGGCACCCGCCTCGCCCAAGTCACCTTCACCAACGAAACAGCCACGGGCTGGCAGACGGCAACCTTGTCCTCTCCGGTGGCCCTGGTAACGGGCCAAACCTACGTTGTCTCGTACAGGGCCCCCAACGGCCGCTATTCCTACACGTCGGGCTTCTTCAACCAAACGTGGACCAGCGGGGTGTTCACGGCCTCCGGCCCGAACAACGGCCGCTATCGGTACGGCTCCGGCGGGGTCATGCCAGCCAACTCCTGGAACGCCACGAATTACTTCGTGGACGTGGTGTACTCCACCACCGTCGCGGCCCAACAACAGGCTGCGCCGGCTCCATCTCCCACAGTTACGCCTACGCCAACACCGACCCCAACAGCGACGGCAACCGCCACTGCAACGCCAACCCCGAGCCCGTCGCCGAGCCCATCCCCGAGCCCGTCATCGTCCGGTGGGTTGCTCTGCGGGTTGCTCGGGCTCTGCTGACACAGCCGGGCTCAGCGCACGACGCTGGGTGACCACGCATGGGCGATGAACAGGCCCGGCTGCGATCCGGGATCGGTTCCGAGCTTCCAGATGTTGCTGTCCCCCGCCGCAGCGTCATCTGCCAGGCCGTAGAGCAGGTTCTGGTTGTCCAGCCATTCGATCTGGTCGTCCACGCTGCGCTTCTCTGACAAGACCGTTTCCTGTCCCGTGGCGAGGTCAAGCACAGCGACCTTCCAATGGGCAGCCAGCGCGCCGCCGTCGTTCTTCTTGTAGGCGATGCGGGTGCCGTCCGGCGAGATGGACGGGCACTCCACATTGTCGTGGACAGCTGTCAGAGTCTTGTTTGACAGGCTCCCTTTCACCAGCCAAATGCGCCCTGAGGACGCGGCGGTGGCATAGAAGGCGTCACTGTTGCCCGGCACGAATGTTACTCCCCAAATATTCCGGTCCGTTGCCATCAACCGCTCGCCGTTCACCATCAAAGCGAAATCCTCCAGGTTCCCGGAAGTCCCACCCGGAAGGCTGATCTCGGTAGCCGTGGAGAACCCTGCCGTGGCGTACGAGTGCCCTGACACGAACACCGTGGTGGCAATCATGGAACCGTCCGGACTGATCCGAGTCCGGCTGGGTATGCCCGGGACGGGCCATGACCGCTGGGGTTGCCAGTCGCTGTTCAACACAGCCGCTTCGAAAGCCGTCACCAGGCCCCGGTTTGTCTTGAGGCACACCACCGTTTCCGGAGTCCCGTACACGCGGTCGCACTCTTGTTCACTGACCGCCCGAGTCCCCCCGGGAGCGGACAGAGGCACTGTTGCCGCGTTGCCATAGCCTTGGCCCGACGCCGTGTTCCGGAAAAGCACGAACGGCACCGTCGGAAGCCCCTGGCCAGCGGAGACACCTACGGAAGACGCAGAGGTCCGGCTCTCCTCGAAACGCTGGTAGGCGCCAACCGCGTAGATCCCGGCTGCCACCAGGACGAGGGCGGTGACGGCGAGCAGGATGCCCCACCGGGCCTTTCCCGCAATCAACGTTCCGCTCATGCCCCGCCATTCGTATCCTGGCCGGCCGCAACCTTGGCTGCCCGCAGGATGAAGGCGACAGCCACCACGGCGCACGCCAACAACGCGGCCGCCACGAGCATGGCCGTCGGCGCGCCCACGGCGTACCACAGGACGCCAAAGCCCGCAGAGGCGGTCATCCTGCTCAGCGCCACCACCGTCTGGGCCGAAGCAATTCCGGTGGCAAGCTTCCCCGGCGGTGTCAGTTGGCTGGCCAAGGCGGCCAGGACGCCATCAGTGGCAGCGTAGAAAGCACCCAGCAGGATGAGGCAGCCCGTGGTCGCCCACAGGCCCCCAAATGGTGCAGCGGCCAGGAGGTAGGTGGCGAGCAGCGCGATGTGGCCACCCACGAACACCGGGACCTTGCCCACCCGGTCAGCCAAACGACCCAGAGGAATCGCCAGCGCCAGGAACACCACATTGGTGCCCACGAACAGCAAGGGAAACCACTGAACGGCGAAAGAATCCCTCGCCTGCAGCACCAGGTAGATGAAGCCGTCGCCTATGGTCACCAAGCCCAAGAGGCCGGCGGCGATCAGCAGCTTACCCAGGCCCGGTTCCTTCAAGTGGCTCCAGGAGAAAGCGAAAAGTCGTCGGTTCCCACCGGCCTCGGAACTTTTCAAGCCGTGGGCACGAATGTCCGGCACCACCAAGGCCAGGACAGCCACACCGATCACCGCGAAGGCGAGCGAAACCACAAACACTGTGCTGAACCCGTTGGGAATCATCAACAGGACGAAGAAGGCAATCAACGGCCCTGCCGCAGCCCCAATGTTGTCCAACATTCTGTGGACGCCAAATGATCGGGCCAAATGTTCGGGCTGGGCAGAAACCGAGATGAGGGCGTCCCGTGGTGCTGTGCGGATGCCCTTGCCGATCCTGTCACCGGTCACGATGGCCGCGATAGCCCAAAATCCTCCCGCGAACAGGAAACCGATCCTGGCAAGCATGGACAGACCGTAGCCCGCCAGCGCAATCCGCTTAGGGTGGCCGGTGCGGTCGGCAGCCCAGCCGGCAGCAATCCTGACGATCGCACTGGCGCCCTGGTTGATGCCGTCAATGAACCCAAAGGCGATGGTGGACAGTCCCAGGAAACCTGTCACGTACAGCGGAAGAATCGCCGTGACCGATTCAGAGGAAACATCCGTCACCATGCTCACGATTCCCAGCCACAGGATGACGGGCGACAAACGGAACGGCACTTCGCTTGATAGTGCCGTTTGCGCCGCCAGGGACTTGTCCCGTTTTCCGCCGCCGCGGTCTGAGAGTGAGATGTACACCGTTGCCCCTAGTCCGCCGTCGTGTGCAGGCTGCCCAAAAGCTGGAAGCGCGAGGCCCCGGTCCCTGTCGTCGAGACGGAAACAGTCACAGTGTCCGTACCACGAACGAACCTTTCAGCTACTGCGCCTTCCGCGGCGGGGGCGGTCTCGGACCAAAATCCGTGGGATACCAGGGATTGCCGGAAGGACCCCAACACCTCGGACTGCGGCTTGGCGATGATTCCGTCCGCAGATACCTGGAGGACGTTGCCGGAGGTGGACACCGACGTTGAGCCAATGGTGGCCCCGGGCGGTAAGGACACAATGTCGGCAGGCCAGCCGTCCACCATCTCTCCGGAGGCCGTACCGGCCTGGGGCAGGTCGCCGGTGATGAGCGGCGCAGGCGGTGCGGGTTCCGGCAGGCCTGTAGGGGTAGCTGTTACGGGCGGGAGGACTTCGAGCGGTTTGGCGGTAGACGGGCCGCCGTTTCCGCTCTCGCCGCTGCCGCCATCTCCGCTGCCGCCTTCAAGGCCCGACGACGGACTGCCGGGCGTTGGAGCACCGGCGCCGTTGGGGGTAGCACTGCCCGACGCGGGAGCGCTCGAGGAACTGCTGGGCCCGGAGGACGACGAACTCTGGGCGGAGGTGTTGCCTGGTCTTCCCGCCATCTGGTCAAGGACTATTGCCGCGGCGACGATGAGCACGGCGAGGCAGATGCCTGCAATGACCAGCCGCCGCGCCATCATGTCAGTCCTGGACCGGCGACCGGCTGGCAAGCGGTCGCTTCCGGAAGGACCACAGTGAGAACTGACGCCCCCCACGATGTGGTGGCGTTAGCCCTTCCGATGGCGATTCGAAGCGCCGAGCGTTTCATGGGGACAGTCTGCCATTGCGATCCGGAATCCGGAACAGTTTTGGCGCTACCAACGTCCATTCCGCGGCCGTGGCTGGCACACCGGGCAGGTATAGGAGGAACGGTTCATGAACTGTTCCCGTTTAATGATGCTGTGCAGGCCCACCGCTTCGCAGCGTCCGCAGAGTTCGCCTGCTCGTCCATAGGCATTAAGCGAGCGGGCGAAGTACCCGGAGTCGCCGTTGACGTTCACGTAGAGGGAATCGAAACTGGTCCCCCCGGCAGCCAGCGCAGCATTCATGACATCCTTCGCGGACTCCACGAGCCGCTCTGCATCGGCACGGCGCAAGGTGTCTGTCGCCCTGGCATAGTGGAGGCGTGCCCTCCACAAGGCCTCGTCAGCATAGATGTTGCCGATGCCGGAAATGACCCCTTGGTCCAGGAGAGCCCGCTTAAGGCCTGTTTTCCGGTTCTTGACTTTCCGGTAAAACGCTTCGAAGGAGAAGAAGGGGTCCAGCGGATCCCGGGCAATATGGGAGGCCTCTTCTGCGATCTCCGGCAGGGGCGTTTCGCCCAAGCCGCCAGGGCCGCCGTCGGCAGTGGGCACCAAGGACGTGACAAAGAGACCACCGAAGATGCGTTGGTCCACGAACCGCAGCTGCTCCGGCATACCGTCCGCGGGGCTGAGGGTGATTCTGACCTTCAGGTGCTTCTCGTCCGGCACTGCGGGGTCTTGCAGCAGCAGCTGGCCGCTCATGCCCAAATGTGCCATGAGTGCAACCTTGGGTAATTCCCCGGCACGGGTTGTGGTCTCGAAGGGAGCGGCCATGGCCAGTGGCATCCACAGGAACTTGCCTCGACGGACAACGTCCAGCACTGTGGCGTGCTCGAGGTTCCCAACGAAGTCTTCTGTTCCGAGGACATGGCGTCGGATGGAGCGCGGGTCCAGGACGTCCACGCCGGTGATGGTCCGGCCACGGACCCAACGCGCCAGGCCACGGCGGACCACTTCTACCTCGGGAAGCTCAGGCATGGATCAAGCGGATGCCGGACCAGTCGGGGTGGTATCCAACGCAGTCAGGGCACGCCAGGCATCAGCGGCAGCTTCCTGTTCCGCTTCCTTCTTGGAGTGTCCCGAGCCGCGGCCGTAAGGGGTGCCGCCGATGTTCAGCACTGCTTCGAAAGTGCGGGCATGGTCCGGCCCTGAGCCTTCCACTGCATAGTGGATGGCTCCCAGCTGGCGGCTGGCCGTCAGTTCCTGGATGCTCGTCTTCCAGTCAGTCCCGGCTCCGAGGGCGCCTGCGTCCTTCAGGAGCGGGCCCACCAGGCGCATGACCAGTTGGCGTGCGGTCTCGATGTCGTTTGACAGATAAGTGGCACCAATCAGCGCTTCCATGGTGTCAGCCAAAATGGAGGCTTTGTTCTTGCCGTCGGTGAGCTTCTCGCCTTGCCCGAGGTAAATGAACTCGCCGACGCCGATCTCGCGTCCGATTCCGGCCAGGGCGCGCGTACTGACGACGGCGGAACGCCGCTTGGCGAGTTCACCTTCAGGCAGCGAGGGGTTCTCACGGTAAAGAGAATCGGTGACGGAGAATCCCAGGATGGAGTCGCCGAGGAACTCAAGGCGCTCGTTGGTGGGAATCCCGCCGTTCTCATACGCGTATGAGCGATGTGTGAGAGCAAGACGAAGCGTCTCGGTGTCAATGGAGACACCGAGACGCTTCAGAAGCTCTTCAGTTGAAGACATCCTTAGTCAGCCTGTACGGCAGATTAGGCGTCTGCGACCTTGCGGCCCTTGTATTCAAGGAACAGCGCGGTGCCGGCAGAGTCAGTGACGACCTTTGCCTGGTGCGGCAGGCTGTAGGTAACCTGACCGTTTTCGATGGTCTTGACCAAGTTGGGGGCAGTTGCCTTCCACTGGGCACGGCGGGCGCGTGTATTTGCGCGAGACATTTTCCGCTTGGGAACAGCCACGGCTATCTCATTTCTCTCTTAGACGAACACTTACTAATCGGTTTGCCGGTCAGTCTTAGCCAGATCAGCTAGGGCAGCCCAGCGAGGGTCAATGACCTCGTGGTGGTGCCCCGGCTCGTCTTCCAGGCGCGCTCCGCATTCGGAGCACAGACCCTGGCAGTCTTCCCGGCACACCGGCTGGAACGGCAGCATAGTGACAACTGCGTCCCGCAACACCGGCTCAAGATCGATTAGATCGTACTCGACTCGACGTTGCTCTTCATCGTCTTCTTCGCCCGAAAGCTCAACGCCTTCGTAGAAGAAAAGTTCTTGCACATTGACCTCAAGGTCATACGCAAGGGGATCCAGGCATCGCCCGCATTCGCCTGTTACTTCGACGATTGCGGATCCGGATACCAGAATTCCTTCGTGTACGGCCTCAAGACGAAGATCCAGCTCGATGTCCGAGCCTTCCTTTACGCCAATGAGCGCCACACCAAGGTCACTTGGCGCAGGTACATGCTCGTTGAGTGTCCGCATGGTCCCTGGACTACGTCCAAGGTCCTTGACTACCAGCGCCAAGGGCGAACTTGCATCTCGCTTAATGAGAACTCCTGTAGAACATATGACCGACGTACCATCTTAGCCTGATCACGCTTGAGGACTCAAACCGACGCCGGGCGCGCGTAGATACACGGTGGGGTTTCGGCTTGGAACTCTGCATAAAGGCGCAAGGTACCTGTCAAGCCTACCCCTTACGGGACCCTTCGGTTGGCGGCTCGCCCGCGAGGAGCCTCTTCAGGACCGATTTGGGGACGAAATCGGAGATATCTCCGCCCAGGACATTGACCTCTTTGATCAAGGTGGAGGAAAGGTGCACGTAGTGCGCTTCCGCCGGAAGGAACACGGTTTCGACGCCGGTCAACTGACGGTTCATGGTGGCCATTGGCAGTTCGTAGTCAAAGTCCGACGACGAGCGGAGGCCCTTGACGATCGCCGAGACGCCGCGGTGGCGGCAGTACTCGGCAAGCAGCCCTTCACCCATAGGCTCCACGATGATGCCGCGCAGGGAGGCCAAGGTTTCGCGAGCCATCTCCATACGGTCCTCGAGGCTGAACCGGTACTTCTTGGCGTAATTGGTGGACACGGCCACGATGACTTCGTCGAACAGGCCGGCGGCCCGGGCGATGACTTCGAGATGTCCGTTGTGGATGGGGTCAAAGGATCCAGGGCATACCGCGCGTCTCATGAGTCGAACCTACCCCATAGCTTTGCCGGGATACCATGGCTCACATGTCATCCGCAGGCCGCAGCCCCTCCACTGAAACCAGCATCGCCGCACCATGGCAACGGGCGGCCCTCGGAGCCAATCTGTTGTCGCCCGACGGCGAATTGGGTGTGACCATCTTCGAGGAGATGACCACCCTGGCGATCTCCACGGGTGCCATCAACCTGGGTCAAGGGTTTCCGGATGAAGACGGCCCCGCCGAGATCAAGGCGGCCGCCCAGGACGCCATCGCGGCAGGGGCCAACCAATACGCCCCCGGCAAGGGAATCCCCGCGCTGAGGGAAGCGGTGGCCGCACACCAGCAGCGATTCTATGGACTGGCTCCTCACCCGGACACTGAAATCCTGATCACCACGGGCGCAACAGAAGCCATCGCAGCCACGCTGCTCGCCTTGGTCCAACCCGGAGACGAAGTCCTGACCTTTGAGCCCTTCTATGACTCCTATGGAGCCATCATTGGCATGGCCGGAGCCAGGCACGTTACTGCTCCCCTGCTCGCCCCGGATTTCCTGCCGGACCTTGCAGCATTGGAGGACGCCTTCAGCAACCGCACCAAGGTTGTCCTCCTGAACAATCCGCACAATCCCACCGGCGCCGTGTTCCCGGAGCACGTCCTGGCGAAGATCGTGGAACTCGCTGCAAAGTACGGCGCCGTGATCGTCAGCGACGAAGTGTATGAGCACCTGACATTCGGCGTACCGCACATCCCGATCACTTCCTTACCGGGCGCTGCCGAACGCACCATCACGATCTCTTCCGCCGGAAAGACGTTTTCCTTCACGGGCTGGAAAATCGGCTGGCTCAGCGGGCCTGAACACTTGGTTGCCGCCGTACGCACCGTGAAGCAATTCCTGACGTACAGTTCGGGCACGCCCTTCCAGAGCGCCATTGCGGTGGGGCTCGCACTTCCCGATGAGTTCTATACCGGCATCGCCCAAACCCTCCGCCACAAGCGCGATATCCTTGCCGAAGGCCTGCGTGCTGCCGGTTTCGGGGTCTATAACCCGAGGGGCACCTACTTCATCAACGTCGACACCGCGCCCCTGGGCATCCGCGACTCAGTCGACCTCGCCCGGCGGCTGCCGGGACTCGTTGGAGTGGCAGCCATCCCCGTGCCCGTCTTCTGCCACCCTGAGGGAGCCGAACGGACGCGCAGCTTGCTGCGTTTTGCCTTCTGCAAAAAGATTGATGTCCTGGAAGAAGCCGCCGCACGCCTCGCTACACTCAAGGACCGACTCTGAACCCCCCAGGCTCCGGCCACCATGCCACCCGTTTCCTCCGGACTACCGGGCAGCACGCCAGCATCGACGCGGACTCGCTCATCGAGGGGAGCTTCATCCTCAGTATTGGCGGAGCCGAGCAGTCGCACGTGAACCTGGCTGATCCTGCGGAGATCTTCTATGAGTACTTGCGAAGGATCGGGCATGTAGTGGACCTTGCGGCAGAACCGGGCAAACCCCTGAGGGCCCTGCACCTCGGGGCCGGGGCACTGACGCTTGCGCGTTACATCCAAGCCACACGTCCGGGATCGGAACAATACGCCGTTGAACTTGAACGCGAGCTCCTGGACTTCGTCCTCCACAATCTGCCCATGCCGACGGGCACCACATTGACCACGCACATCGGCGACGCCCGCGACGCCTTGACCGACCTACCGGCACAAGTGATGTTCGACGTCGTGATCCTCGATATCTTCTCCGGGCCGGAGGCTCCGGCCCACATCGCGTGCAGGGAGTTCTACGAGGAGGCGGCAGCGAGGCTGGGTCCTGATGGAGTCCTGATCGTCAACGTGGGCGATGAACCTGCGCTGACGCTCGTACGCAGCCAGGTTGCTGCGTTGCGTCAGGCGATGCCGGATGTCGCGGCCTTCGCGGAAACGGGAATGTTCGCGGGACGCTACCCGGGCAACATCATCCTGGTGGGCACCCGCACTGCGTGGCCCTCGGAGTGGACGGCTGAACTACTGGCCCGCGGCCCGCATCCGGCGGCGGTGCTGACCGGCGTGGACCTGGACCCGATCACCGGTTAGGCAGCATCAAAGACTACGCCGGTTCCGCGAACCACAGCTTGGTCTCGCCGTACTTTTTGTCAGCGAAACACTCCAAGGCCTCAGGCCATTCAGGTTCGGGGCTGCGGGAACTCCGCTCCACGACCACCACGGCGGCCTCGTCCAGGTGCGGCGCCAACTTGGCGAGGACGGCACTGAGCGCTGGCTCATCCAGGGGATAAGGCGGATCCAGGAAGACCAGGTCCCACATGTCCTGGTTGCCCGCCCGCTCCAGGAAGGACTCCACTTTGGAGCGATGAACCGACACCTTCTTAGCTGAGAGGATTTGGTTCACCATGTCGGCATTTCGCTGGCAGATATCGCTGGCCTTGGCATCGAACTCCACCAGGTCCACACTCCGGGCACCCCGGCTGGCGCTCTCGACTCCCAGGGAGCCCGATCCCGCGTAAAGGTCCAGGACCCGCGCGTCTGCGATGACTGCCAAGGATTCCAGACGGGAAAAAAGCGCTTCTTTGACCCGATCGGTAGTGGGCCGTGTAGCTGTTCCGGGGACGCTGGTCAGCGGGTTACCGCCAGCCACTCCGGCGATGATACGGCTCACAGGTAGTCGTCCTTTGTGTGCAACCGTAGATCTCTATCCGCGTTCAAGGAACGCCTCCTTTTCAGGGTTCAAGTATTCGTCTATTGCGGCAGCCAGGGCCGGCTGGTGCTCCAGGGCAGGATCCTG
The DNA here is from genome assembly GCF_051106045.1 of Paenarthrobacter sp. FR1. Lineage (NCBI taxonomy): Bacteria > Bacillati > Actinomycetota > Actinomycetes > Micrococcales > Micrococcaceae > Paenarthrobacter > Paenarthrobacter sp. FR1. The sequence continues at coordinate 47,596 of NZ_JBPFSF010000001.1, forward strand.
GGACACCAGGCCTTGGGCGTCAGTACGTGCGCGCGCGATGATGTCCTCGTGCTCCAGAACGCGAAGCAACTTGAGCGTCGAGCGTCCGCCGGACTGGGAAGCACCCAGAATGTCGCCTTCCCTGCGGAGCTTCAAGTCTTCCTGGGACAGCTCAAAACCGTCGGTGGTTGAAGCGACAGCCTCGAGCCGCCGCCGGCTGGGGTGCCCCGGCTCCAGCGTTGTTACCAGCAGGCAGGTGCCCGGCAATCCACCACGCCCCACCCGGCCACGCAACTGATGGAGCTGCGAGATTCCAAAGCGGTCGGCGTCCAGGATCACCATCAAGGTGGCGTTGTGGACATCCACTCCCACCTCGATCACGGTGGTGGAAACCAGCACCTTGGTCTGATTGGACGCGAACGAGGCCATGGTGTCGGACTTTAGTTGCGGGTCCTGACGGCCATGAAGCGGCGCCACGGGGACACCCGACAGGGACGGCTCCTGGAGGAGGTTCTCGACGACGGCAGTCACCGATGCGAGCTCCCGCGCCCCACCTTCGTCAGCGAGGTCGGCGTCGGTTGGTTCCGCTTCCCCCGGACTGAAGTCACCGTCGTCGTCCGATCCGATCTTGGGGCACACCACATAGACCTGATGGCCCGACTCGACTTCTTCGCGGGACCGCTTCCAGATACGGTCCACCCAGCCGGGATTTTCAGCGAGCCCCACCACATGCGTGGAGATGGGTGCCCGTCCGGCGGGAAGCTCGTCAAGGATGGAGGTCTCAAGGTCGCCGAAGACTGTCATTGCCACCGTGCGCGGGATAGGGGTGGCTGTCATCACCAGCAAATGAGGCGGCCGCTGGGCCTTGGCCCGGAGGGCGTCACGCTGTTCCACGCCAAAACGGTGCTGCTCGTCCACCACAATCAGGCCAAGATCCTGGAAACTCGTTTTGTCGCTGAGCAAAGCATGCGTGCCTATGACGATTCCGGCATTTCCGGAGGCTGCATCCAGCATCGCCTGCTTGCGCGCCGCGGTGGGCATGGAACCCGTCAGCAGCGTCACCTGCACGGCTTCCTGTGCGCCGTCACCGCCAAGCATGCCCGCACCACCGAACATGTGGTCCCGAGCGAGCGGCCCAAGGGTCCGGCGGATCGAATCGAAATGCTGGGCGGCCAGGACTTCGGTGGGTGCCAGGAGGGCGGCTTGTCCACCGGCATCCACTACCTGCAACATGGCGCGGAGGGCAACAATGGTCTTTCCGGAACCTACTTCTCCCTGGAGCAGCCTGTTCATGGGATTGTCCCGGCCCAGTTCCTCAGCGAGGGTCTTTCCGACGGCGGATTGGCCGGCAGTCAGAGTGAACGGCAGGTTTTGATCGAACTTGCTGAGTAACCCCCCGTTGCGCGGCCGGCGGGCAGTAGCTTCCTCGGCCGCAAGCTGGGCACGACGGCGAGCCAGGGCAGTTTGCAGGACCAGGGCTTCCTGGTAGCGGAAGCGCTGCTGGGCCTGCTGCCAATCCTTGGCAACCTCCGGTGAGTGGATCAGCCTGTAAGCTTCGGCGACGCTGAGCAGCCCGTCCCGGCGGACAATGCTGGCTGGTAGAGGATCCTCCAAGGCATCCAAGTCCAGGGTTTGGAGCAAGGCTGTGATGACTTTATGGATGGACCAACTGGTGAGCTTGGCCGTTGCCGGATAAACGGGAATGGGCATGGCGGCGAGCTTTTCGGGATCCACTGAGCCCTCAGCCTCAGGGTCCTCGTCCAGCAGCAGGAAATCCGGATTGGTCAGGCCGAGGGCTCCTCCGTAGCGGGTCACTTTGCCCGAGAACATGGCCCTGCGACCAGCGAGGAGTTCTGCTTTGGCCCGGAACCCGTTGAAGAAGCTCACCTTCAAAGTGCCGGGAACGCCGCTTCCGCCGGCCTCGTCGGTCACCACGACATCCGTGATGGAACCCCGCCGGGCCCGCATTTGGCGCGTGCTGTTGGACAGGACGCGTGCAATCAGCGTGACTTCTTCATCCAACGGGAGGTTGCTGATGGGTGTCAGTTCACCGCGGCTCAAATATCGGCGTGGGAAATAATTCAGCAAAGCTCCGGCCGTTTTGAGGCCCAGATGCTTTTCGATGACAGCTGCCGACCGCTTGCCGATCCTGCGCTCGAGGGGCAGTTCCAGCTCAGTATTCATGCCGTGACTGGCCTGTAACGCTGGGATCGTCGATACCAGGGGAAGTTCTTTCCGTGGAAGCGCCGCTGGGTACGGCCAATTGGCTGACGGCGATATCCGTGGGTTCTCCCAGCGAACGTATCAGCGCGACGGCCGGCTCCGGGTCCGGGACGTGGACATGGACACGCCAACGGTAGCTGGCTTCCACTGTGGATTCGTCATCGTCATCCTGGCTTTGGGCGCCACCCACTTGGCTCATGATCACGGAATCGCCCATCTCGTCCAGCCGTTGGCGGAGGATGGCCGCGTTCAAGGGCGACAGGCTGATGGTGCACATGACTTCCACTCCGTCGTCGGCAGGCATGTGCTCATGAATATGGGGATCCTGCAGCTTGTAGCCGTGCAGGCCATCCAGGAGTTCGTCTTGGAGTTCCTCTCCCAGGACGGCCGAGCGAAGGCAGTCAAGCACCAGCAGCATGCCCACGCCACCTGCATCCACAACGTGCGCTTCATGAAGTTGGGCGAGTTCATCCTCTGTGCGTACCACGGCTTGGTAGGCCGCTTCCACCACGGCGTCCAGCGAGAGGCCCAGCGCATGGTTGCTGTCGTCTCCGCTCTGGGCTGCGTCCACAGCCTGGGCCGCGTGCGCAGCCGCTTCCAGGACGGAGAGCATGGTTCCGGCTACTGGTTCACTCAGCGCAGACCAAGCCCGGATCTGGGCCCTGTTCAGTGCGGTGGCAAGCAGTGGGGCACTCAGGCGGGACTTGCCGGCCAACGGCTCCGCGGCAGCACACAGAAAAACGGCGAACAGGGTGCCCGAGTTACCTCGTGCTTGCTCCATGGCCGCTTGCCCGGCGCGGGACAGCAGGCCGCCTACGTCATTGCCGGTTTCGGCAGTCTCGGGCGAAGCCCCGCCCAGGGCGGCAACCGCTGCCCGAACGGTGAGGTACAGGTTGGTGCCGGTATCGCCGTCAGCGACGGGGAAAATGTTGATCGCGTTGAGGCGGTCGCTATGGTTCCCGAGGACCACCTCTGCCTTGCCGAGCCAACGCTTCATGGCGTGCGCATTCGCGGCGATCTTAGTCTGCAAAGTGATCCCATCCAACGGTGTCAGCAGCTTGCCCGGCAATCCGGACGCCGCTGCCTGGCGGCTCGACAACGGCTTGAACTGAGCCTATCGCAGTGAAGCCCTGCGGCAGCTGAATTCCTGCTGGGAAGGTGGCAAGCAGTCCGTGGTCCTCTCCCCCACCAAGCACCCACGGCATGGCGTCCACGCCCAGCCGTGCGGCCGCCGGTTCCAGCGGAAGAGCGTGAACCTTCAGTGCCACGGGATCGAAATCCAGGACCACATCGCTTGCCCCGGCAAGTCGGCCGGCATCGCGAAGCAGGCCATCGGAAATATCCAGCATCGCAGTGGCACCCACACGCGCGGCCGCAGGGCCCGCCGCCAGTGGAGGAACAGGGCGGCATTGGCTTTCCACCAAGCCCCTCAGCTCGCTGCTGAGGCTGTCCATCTGAATATCGCTTTCCAACAGGGCCCAGCCGGCCGCCGCCCGGCCCAGCGTCCCTGCCACCGCTATGGTGTCGCCGGGTTTCGCCCCGGAACGCAGCACAGGTGCCAACCCGTCAAGGGTTCCGACGACGGCGACCGTCACCGCGAGCTCACGACCCCTGCCGAGATCTCCCCCGGCTACTGAACAGTCCGGGGCGCCCAGGGCAATGATGGCCGCTGTGAGGCCGTCAGCGAACGCTTCGACCCACTCCACAGGTGTAACGGGCGGCATGGTCAGGCTGACGACAAGGGACGTAGCGCTGCCGCCCATGGCATTGATGTCACTGAGGTTCTGAGCAGCGGCTTTCCAGCCAACGTCATAGCCACTGGTCTGGTAGCCGTTGTTCCAGTCCAACCTGAAGTCCTGGTCCTGGGTCTGGGTGTCGATGGAGATCAGCGTCCGGCCATCGGGCGCTGCGATCAGGGCCGCGTCATCGCCGGGCCCCAGCAGGACGCCGGGGCTGTGGTTCAGGCGCGGAAAGATCCGGGCGAGGAGCTCGGACTCCGAAAGGTCTTGGACAGTCAACTGTTCTGCGGGCACGGCTCTACGCTATCGCGATCCACCGACAGGATAATGCCGCGTTCCATCGGCTGGGCCTTGGCGGGAATGTGACCGGGGCTACGCGAATCTGCCCGGGAGCGCATGCGGGATAGGCTGGATGGATGCACCGAAAGACCCTCCGCCGGACTGCTCTGGCCGTTTCCATGGCTGCCGCATCCGTCCTCGTATTGTCGGCTTGCTCCCCAGCTGTAGACGTCACGGCCGCGGCGGACGCCGCGAATCCTGCCTGTGCCCCCATGATGGTGGCCCTGCCGGATCAGATCGGCGACGCCGCCCTCCGCAAGACCAACAGCCAGGCGACAGCCGCCTGGGGCGATCCATCCCAGGTCATCCTCCGTTGCGGCGTTAATGTTCCCGGACCCACCACTGACCGCTGCGTGAGCGTCAATGACATCGACTGGGTCATCAAGGAAGGCGACCCCGTCTACACCTTGACGACGTTCGGCCGCGAGCCGGCGACGGAAATCCTGATCGATCCGGTCAAGCTGGAGGCGGCCAACATCAGCTCGGCGACGGTCCTCACCGAGCTTGCAGCCGCGGTGGGCAAGATCAAGGCGACCGGCAAGTGTGTAGGCCAAGAAGACCTGCAAAACCTGCCAACCACGCAATAGTGCGTTAGCGCAGGCCCGTTTTTCGGGTCAGCGCCAAGTGGATCAGTTCATCGATCAGATCACCGTAAGCCAGTCCCGAGGCCGCCCACATCTGCGGGTACATGCTCTTGGGCGTGAAGCCAGGCATGGTGTTGATTTCGTTGATCACCAGGTCGCCGGCAGGCGTGTAGAAGAAGTCCACGCGGCTCAGGCCTTCTGCTCCCACGGCGTCGAAGGCCACAGCAGCCAGTTCCCGCACCCGGGCTATTGCTTCATCCGGCATGTCAGCCGGACAGCTCAATGCTGCGGCACCATCTTCCACGTACTTGGCGGCGAAATCATAGAACTGGTGCTCACCGGCCGCTACCGCGATTTCACCGGGCATTGAGGTGCGTGGTGCGTCTGTGCCACGCCCCTGAAGGACGGCACACTCAATCTCGCGGCCCACGATGCCCGCCTCGATGACCAGCTTGAGGTCATGGCGCCGGGCTTCCTCGATGGCAGCGTCCAGCCCTTCCAGCGAGTCCACCTTGGAAATTCCCATGGATGAACCGGCACGGGCCGGCTTGACGAACACCGGAAAGCCAAGCTTGTCCACACGCTTCCGGACGGCCTCGGCGTCAGTAACCCATTCGCGGTCCGTCACAGCGATGTACGGGCCAACGCTCAGTCCAGCGGATTCGAAGACTACCTTCATGAAGTGCTTGTCCATGCCGACTGCAGAGGCCAGCACTCCGGCGCCCACATATCGGGTGTCGGACAATTCGAGGAGGCCCTGAATGGTTCCGTCCTCGCCCCACGGCCCATGCAGCAGCGGGAAGACCACGTCCACGGAACCGAGTTCCTGGGGAACGGCGTTGGGCTCGGTGACGATCAATTGGTGTTCGCCACCCACCTCCGCCAGGGTGACGGTCCTGCCCGACGGCGCAACTTCAGGAAGCGCCGCAGAGCTCAAGGACCACTGGCTGGTGTCGCCCGAGGCCAAAACCCACTGCCCCGACTTGGCGATGCCAATGGGAATCACCTCGTACTTGTTCTTGTCGATGGCCCCCATGACGCCGGCCGCGGTGACACAGCTGACGGCGTGTTCACTGGAACGCCCGCCAAAGAGGATCGCAACCCGGGGACGGCTGCCTGCAACAGGAGTAGTTTCTTCAGTCACTATCAGTAGTCGCCTTCGGACTTCAGTGCCCGGGCCAGTAGTCGTGGCCCCAGGTCATCAACGGACATTCTGCCTTCAAGCACCGCAACAACGGCTGCTGTGATGGGCATTTCAACATTCAACTTGCCAGCGAGCTCATGCACGGCAGGGCCGGACTTGATGCCCTCGGCGGTCTGGGTCATGTTTTCGGCCACTTGTTCCAGGGTGAGTCCCTCGCCGAGCAACCGGCCCGCAGTGTGGTTTCGCGAGAGGGCGGAGGAGCAGGTGGCCACGAGGTCGCCGAGGCCAGCCAGGCCGGCCATGGTGTGGGCCTCCCCGCCGAGTGCCAAGGCCAGGCGCGAGGTCTCGGCGAGCCCACGGGTAATCACTGAGGCCTTGGTGTTGTCCCCCATCTGGCGGCCTTCACAGATACCCACGGCAAGCGCGATCACGTTCTTGACGATCCCACCGATCTCCACCCCCACAACGTCGGTGCTGGTGTAAGGACGGAAATAGGGGGCAGTGCAGCACAGGGCTATGGCAGCCGCCGTGTCTGCATCGCTGCAGGCTACCACCGACGCCGTCGGTTGCTCCCGCGCAATTTCCATCGCGAGGTTGGGCCCGGACACAACGGCCACACGTGATTCAGGAAGACCCAGTTCCTGGGCGATGACTTCGCTCATCCTGGCGTCGGTGCCCAACTCAAGGCCCTTCATCAGGGACACCACCACAGCATCGGGTGCGAGCAAGGTTTTCCATTCACCCAGCTGCGGCCTCAAGGATTGGGCCGGCACGGCGAGGACCACCAAGCCGGCGTCCCTCAGCACCTCCGCCACGTCCATCGATGCCGTAACGGATACCGGAAGTTCGATGTCTTTCAAATATTGCTCATTGCGGTGCATGGAGTTGATCTGCTCCACGACTTCTGCGCGCCGTCCCCAGATCCGGATGCTGCGTTCGGCGCCGGAAGCTGCCGCCGCGTCGGCGAGGATCTTGGCAAAAGTAGTGCCCCACGATCCTGCTCCGAGGACAGCTACGGTCGCAGGAACAAAGCCTGGGTTTTCGAGCACCGTCACTTGCCGTCCTCCGGTTGCTGCGCATCAGGGGATGTCCCGTCAACGAAGCGGCCGTGCTTGGACTGTTTGTGCACGGCCGGGTCCCAGCGCTCAGCCGGTGCAGCTTCACCGCGAAGTGTCGCCAAGAGGTCTGTGATGGCGTCCATGATCACGTCCGTGGCCTCAGTCAACGTCGCCCGGTCCAGGGGTCGGTCAGCGAAGGCACTCAGGTCCACGGGCTCCCCGACAAGGACCCGGACCGTCTTACGCGGAAACACATGGAAGCGCTTGGCATACCGCGGGAAGACTTCATGCGCGCCCCAATGGGCCACAGGGACCACTGGCGCGCCCGTCTGCAGGGCCAGGCGGGCAGCTCCCGTGTGGCCTTTCATGGGCCAGAGGTCGGGATCCCTGGTGAGGGTTCCCTCCGGGTAGATGATGATGGCGCCACCGGCGTCCACCACCTCCTTGGCCACTTGCAGCGAGCGGTTCGCTCCCGCCGTCGAGCGTTCCACCGGAATCTGCTTGGTTGCGCGCAGCAGGGCTCCCAGGACGGGGACCTTGAAAAGACCCGCCTTCGCGAGGAAGTGCGGTGGCCGCTTCTGGTTGTACACCATGTGGCCTACCACCACAGGATCGATCTCTGTGCAGTGGTTGGGCACTGCGATGAAGCCACCGGCTGGAAGCTTCTCGATGCCCTCCCATTTCTTGTTCATCAGGAGGTTCATGAGTGGGCGCGCGAGGCCCGCCAACAGCACGAACGTGGCACGGCTCTTGGCCGATTCCTTCAAAGGATCCCCCGCTACTTGGTGGTGGTGATGTCGAAGTCGGCGCCCAGGCCGGCCAGCTTCTCGGTAAAGCGCTCATAGCCGCGGTTAATGATGTCGATGCCGGTGACACGCGACGTACCAGTGGCTGCCAGCGCCGCGATGAGGTGGCTGAAACCACCGCGGAGATCAGGGATATCGATGTCGGTACCCCGGAGCGGAGTTGGCCCCGAAATCACGGCGGAGTGCAGGAAGTTCCGCTGCCCGAAACGGCAAGGCACGCTGCCCAAGCACTCGCGGTGGACCTGGATGTTCGCGCCCATCCGTGCCAGGGCCTCGGTAAATCCAAAGCGGTTCTCGTACACGGTCTCGTGGACGATCGACACGCCTTCGGCCTGGGTCAGGGCGACCACCAGGGGCTGCTGCCAGTCCGTCATGAAGCCCGGGTGCACGTCCGTCTCCAGAACCAACGGGGAAAGCTTGCCGCCCTGGTGGTAGAAACGGATGCCGTCGTCGCCGATGTCCATGCCGCCGCCCACCTTGCGGTAGGTATTCAGGAACGTCATCATGTCGCGCTGGGAAGCGCCTTCAACAAAGATATCGCCACGGGTAACCAGCGCAGCAGATGCCCAGGAGGCGGACTCGTTGCGGTCCGGAAGCGCGCGGTGGTTGTATCCGCGAAGGTCCTTGACGCCCTCGATCCGGATGGTGCGGTCGGTTTGGACGCTGATGATGGCGCCCATTTTCTGCAGGACCGCGATGAGGTCAATGATCTCGGGCTCGGTTGCTGCCCCAATGAGTTCCGTGATGCCCTCGGCGCGGGTTGCGCTGAGCAGGACCTGCTCGGTGGCACCAACCGACGGGTATGGAAGGGAGATCTTGGCGCCATGCAGGCCGTGCGGTGCGGAGATGTGAATGCCACCAGGGCGCTTCTCCACCACTGCGCCAAACTGGCGAAGGACATTCAGGTGGTAGTCAATGGGCCTGTCACCGATCTTGCAGCCGCCGAGATCGGGGATGAAGGCCTCGCCGATGGCGTGAATCAGGGGTCCACACAGCAGGATGGGAATCCGCGAATCGCCTGCATGCGCATCAATTGCCGTGCTGGAGGCGGTCTTCGCATCCTTGGGGTCCAAGGTGAGGTCACCTGTGACAGGGTCTTTCGCGACAGTCACACCATGGAGCTGCAGAAGGCTGGTGACAACCTCTACATCCTTGATTTCCGGCACGTTCCTCAGCACCGATGGTTCGCTGCCCAGCAACGCCGCCACCATGGCTTTGGGCACCAGGTTCTTGGCACCGCGAACGGTCACTCGTCCCGTCAACGGGACGCCACCGCGGATTGTCAGAACACTACTCATCTATACCGGTTTCCTCACGACTACTCGCCCCCCAAACTTACAAAGGCTCCAGCTAAGCATAGAAGCTCGTGTTACCGAACCGAAATGGACCCGCCCCGCGCCGCACGGATCCGGCCCCCACCAAACTCCTGCGAAAAAGGACCGCCGGACCCTTTCAGGGGGTCCGACGGTCCTCTGTCAGCGCAAGTCCGGAGGAGCTACCGGGCATCTACTTTCGCCGGGAGAGTCTTCGGTTTGAAGGACGGACGGGTGGCTTCGTAAGCGGTGATGTCTTCCTCATGCTGGAGGGTCAGTCCGATGTCATCGAGGCCCTCCAGCAGGCGCCAGCGCGTGTAGTCGTCGATATCGAAGGGCGCCACGACATTGCCGCATTCCACGGTCTTGCTGACCAGGTCAACCTTCACCTCGGTGCCCGGAGCGTTTTCCAGGACCTTCCAGATCAGTTCAATGTCATCCTGTGCCACTTGGGCGGCGAGGAGTCCCTGCTTGCCTGAGTTGCCACGAAAGATATCGGCGAACCGGGAAGAGAGAACGGCTTTGAATCCGTAGTCCTTCAGGGCCCAAACGGCGTGCTCGCGGGATGATCCCGTGCCGAAGTCAGGGCCGGCAACCAGCACGGAGCCTGCATTGAACGGTGCCTGGTTGAGGATGAACGACTCGTCCTTGCGCCACGCTGCGAACAGGGCGTCTTCGAAGCCGGTGCGCGTAATGCGCTTGAGGTAGACCGCGGGGATGATCTGGTCCGTGTCCACATTGCTTTGGCGCAGCGGGACGCCGATGCCGGTGTGGGTAGTGAATGCTTCCATGGGATCCTCCTAGACTGCGATTCCGGTCAGTGTGCCTGCAGGCGCGGACTCAAGGTCCGACGGCGAGCTCAGCGTGCCGCGGACGGCTGTGGCTGCTGCCACCACGGGTGAGACCAGGTGCGTGCGGCCGCCTTTGCCCTGGCGACCCTCAAAGTTGCGGTTGGACGTCGAAGCGCAGCGCTCCCCCGGTTCCAACTGGTCCGGGTTCATGCCCAAGCACATGGAGCACCCGGCAAAGCGCCATTCGGCACCGAATTCCTTAAAGACCTTGTCCAGGCCCTCTGCCTCGGCCTCCAGGCGGACGCGCGCCGAGCCCGGAACTACCAGCATGCGCACGTTTGGATCCTTGGCACGTCCGCGAATGATGTCGGCAGCGGCGCGGAGGTCCTCGATGCGGGAGTTGGTGCAGGACCCCAGGAACACGGTGTCCACGCGGATGTCCTTCATGGGCGTGCCGGCCTCGAGCCCCATGTACTGCAGGGCACGCTCTGCGGCAGCCTTGGCGTTCTCGTCACCGAAGTCCTCGGGGGAAGGAACCTTGGCAGAGAGGGAAACACCCTGGCCGGGGTTGGTACCCCAGGTCACGAAGGGTTCCAGCGCGTCAGCGTCCAGGTCCACCTCGACATCGAAAGTTGCGTCGGCGTCCGTGTGGAGGGTGTTCCAGTACTCGACGGCGGCATCCCAGTCGGCGCCTTCCGGCGCGTGCGGGCGGCCCTCCATGTAGTCGTAGGTGATCTGGTCCGGAGCCACCATGCCGGCACGGGCGCCGGCCTCGATGGACATGTTGCAGATGGTCATGCGGGCGTCCATGGACAAAGCTCGGATGGCAGAGCCGCGGTACTCCAGGACGTAACCTTGGCCACCACCGGTGCCGATCTTGGCGATGACTGCCAGGATGATGTCCTTGGCTGTGACGCCGGGACGCAGGGTGCCTTCGACGTTGATGGCCATGGTCTTGAACGGTTTCAGGGACAAGGTCTGGGTGGCCATGACATGTTCCACTTCCGAGGTACCGATGCCCATGGCCAAGGCACCAAAGGCGCCGTGAGTGGAAGTGTGCGAGTCGCCGCAGACCACGGTCATGCCCGGTTGGGTGAGGCCCAACTGCGGGCCCACGACGTGTACGATGCCTTGTTCCTTGTCGCCGAGCGAGTGCAGGCGGACACCGAATTCCTTGCAGTTGGCGCGCAGGGTTTCAATCTGGGTGCGGCTGGTGAGATCGGCAATGGGCTTGTCGATGTCCAGCGTAGGAGTGTTGTGGTCCTCCGTCGCGATGGTGAGGTCCACACGGCGCAATGGCCGGCCGGCCAGGCGCAGGCCTTCGAATGCCTGCGGAGACGTCACTTCGTGGACGAGGTGCAGGTCGATGAAGAGAAGGTCTGGCTGGGCATTGGCTCCTTCGCCTTCACCCTTGCGCACTACGTGCGCGTCCCAGACTTTCTCGGCCAGTGTCTTTCCCACGGCCTTGCTCCCTTCACTGCGGTTGGATGTTCTTCATCCACTGAACTGTTCTTCTTCCACTGAACCAGCACGGCTGCGAAATAGGCCAGTGAAACAACTTGCATCTCAGATATTGAGACGGCAATATCATTACATGGACAATTCTAGTGGAGTCGGTGTCATTGATAAAGCGGCTCAAGTACTCGATGCACTTGAGGCCGGGCCCACCACGCTCGCGCAACTCGTAGCGGCCACGGGCCTTGCCCGGCCTACGGTTCACCGGCTCGCGCTGGCACTGGTTCACCACCGCCTGGTAAGCCGCGACATCCAAGGACGTTTCGTCCTGGGCAGCCGCCTGGTGGAACTGGCTTCGGCCGCCGGAGAGGACCGACTCATCGCTTCGGCCGGTCCGGTCCTGATCCAACTGCGCGACGCCACCGGCGAAAGCGCCCAGATTTTCCGGCGCCAGGGTGACTGGCGCGTGTGCGTTGCCTCCGCTGAGCGCCCCATCGGCCTTCGGGACACCATTCCCGTCGGCACCCAGCTGTCCATGAAGGCCGGCTCCGCCGCCCAAGTACTGCTGGCATGGGAAGACCATGACCGCCTCCTTGAGGGGCTGCAAAACGCCCGCTTTACCCCCACCGTCCTGGCAGGAGTACGACGCCGGGGCTGGGGTCAGAGCCTCGGCGAACGCGAACCCGGGGTCGCCTCGGTTTCGGCCCCCGTGCGTGGACCCTCCGGAAGGGTCATTGCCGCGGTATCGATTTCCGGTCCTATTGAACGACTCACCCGCCAGCCGGGCAGGCTGCACGCCGAAGTGGTCTGTAACGCCGCCCGGGTACTGACCGAGGCACTCCGGAAGAACAACGACTAGCCATGGAAAGCTACGCCGTCTTCCTGCGCGGCATCAACGTGGGCGGCATCAACATCAAGATGGCCGACCTCAGGACCGCGCTCGGGGACTACCCGTTTGCCAAGGTCAAGACCCTGCTGGCCAGCGGAAACGTGGTGCTGCAAAGCGATCTCAGCGCCAAGGACGTCAAAGCACAGTTCGAGAAGTGCCTGCGGGACACGTTTGGATATGACGCCTGGGTGGTGGTGCTGTCGGCATCCAGGGTGGCCGAACTCGTCGAAGCCTGCCCGTACCCCGCCGATGACACATCCACCCACAGTTACATTACTTTGGCCTCCGATACCGCCATGCTTGATGAGCTTTTTGAAGCAGGCGAAGCCCTGGGTGGCGTGGAGCAGGTGCGGCTTGGCCCGGAAGCCTCTGCGTGGCTGGCCCCCGCCGGAGGAACCCTGGACAGCCCGTTCAGCAAGCTCTCGGCCAAGGCACGCTACAAGGCCCACACCACCACCAGGAACCTGCGCACGCTCATCAAGGTCAGGGACGCTGCAGCGGCTCTCGAGGTTTAGCGCGCGGCTTTCAAGGCGGCGTTGAATGCCTTCAATCGCATAACTTCCACGTCAACGGGCTCCACGATCCTCTGCTCTGCAACCACGGCCACGGCCGCTTTCAACCGCTTCCCTGCCCCTGACGCGCGAACGCGGGCTGCCCAGCTTCCGAGGATGCGCCCCGTGATGGCCAGGACGATCCCCAACAACACTCCCCCGGCTACCATCAACGTAGGCCAAGGCCACCCCTCCGTCCGCGGAACCTCCGGAACGGGCATCTGGAAATAGCCCAGCGCGGCCAGGACTCCCAGCCAGCCAAGCCCACCCACGGCCAGCAAAAGAGCGAGCCACTGCACGGTATTGAAGAGCACCCACCACAGGGGTCGCTTACTTGCCTTCAGGTCGGTTCCGGCAATGGCCTGATCCAGCGCATCAGGCAGCTGTTCGCGGCCGTCCCTTGCGGCTCCACGGATGGCTGCCCGCCACGGACCAGGAGCACCTGCGGATGCGTCGTCCGCAAAATCCCGGACAGCGGCATCCGTCCGAGCACGCTCAGGCGCGCCCGCAGGAGGCAAGGAGGTCCGGCTCAGCTCGGGCCTGGTGTCGTCCCTGCCCAAGTTGAGTCGACGCAGCGGGTCCGGCCGGAAGCGCAACAACCAACGGGTAACGGGCCAGCCCGTCCTGCGGGCCGACTCCCTTTTGAAGGACCGCTCGACCGCGTCCACCACCACGGGTACGTTCGCCGCCGTCGCCAACTCGGACGCGAGGCGGGCTTTGGCACTTCCTTTGATGCCCCTGGCCTCCCCTTCGCCGGAGACCTGGGCGAGTTCAGCGGCCGCTTTCGCAACGTCTGCGGCCAGCCGCTGTGTTGTTGCCTCCCGCTGGACCACGACGTTCCTGATGGCCCCGCGGACGGTTGGAACGCCGTCGCCTGTTAGTGCTGATGCACTGAGCACCCGAACCTTGCCCAGGCCGTCGCGCGCCAGGATCGCTTCCAATGACTCCATGACCGCCGAGGCATCGGCGGCGGTGAGCTTATCCACCTGGTTCAGGACCACCAAGGTGACCGCACCATGGGAGGCCATGGGCCGCAGGAACTCATTGTGCACCGCGGCGTCGGCATACTTCTGAGGATCCAAAACCCACACCAAGACATCCACCATGCCCACCATTCGTTGCACGATCTCCCGGTTTTCGACCCTGGTGGAATCGAAGTCCGGAAGGTCAAGGAGCACCAGTCCGGTGGCATCATCGGCCATTCCTTGGACCGGCGGCAATATGTGCCGCTCCTTCACGTCCAACCAGTCGAGCAGCGGCCCGCTGCCGTCTTCGCCCCAGATGCCCGCCAAAGGCTGCGAGGTGGTGGGGCGGCGGGCAGCAACCGTGGCCAGCTCGCTGCCGGATACCGCGTTGAACAAGGAAGACTTGCCACTGCCCGTAGCCCCAAAGAAGCCCACTACGGTGTGGCCGGCCGACAACGAACGCCGGGACGCCGCTCGTTCGAGAACGTCATAGACGGATTGCAGTTCCTGGTCCGGAAGAACGCCCTCGGCGAGCTCTCGGGCGGTGTTGAGTGCTTCGAGCCGGCGCTGCAACTGGGACGACTCACGCACCTGGCTGTGGCGGCTCATGCGGCCCCCGCCAGACGGCGGAGGGCCTTGGCGTGCCGGGAAAGATCATTGCCGGAGCCTGGATAGGCTGCTTCAAGGCGGCTGAGGAATCGTTGCCCCTCGTCATCCAGGAGCCGTTGGCACTGCGTGTGCAGGTCATCCCTGGCTTGCTGGGCGAGGCGGCGGACAGCATCCTCGCCAAACACCGCCTCCAACAGCTTCTGGCCGACCACGGCTGTTCCGCCCGCGATCCCGATCTCCAAGCCGCTCAGACCGGCCGTCATGGAGAACACCACCACCATGAGCGCAGCACCAAGCCCGTTAACGCCGAAGGAGAGCCATCGGGCTTGGGTCCGTTTACCCTGACCCTGCGTGCGGATCATCTCCATAAGCCCTTCCTGCCAGGAGCGGATGGCCGAAGCGGCCTTGGCATCGAAACCTTCGCTTGTCCCGGAGAGGTCATCGGGGCCAAGGAGATGGCGGCCCGCAGTGTCCGAGCGCCAGCGCCTGTCCACGTTCTCCGCTGCGTTGGCGGCTTCGTCCAGGATCACAGCTTGCAGGCCGGTCTCTATGGCTGTCTCGACCTTCACCGCCGGAGCAGGCTCACCGCGGAAGAAGGCACCCACCCGGTCCCGCATGCGGCCAATGTTCTGCTCCACGGCCCGGAAGAACTCCCCCGTTCCCACGAAATCCTGCCACCGCGCCAGGACCTCTCCTCGAAGCAACGCTCCGTCCTTGGTGGCCTCGAGGATACGCGAGAGCGCGTGTTCGTACTCGGCAACGCAGACTGACTGGAGATCCAGCGCCGCGGCGTCCTGCGCCTCCGCTGCAGCGGCGATGCCCTCCAGACGGACGCTGACAGCGTTGACGGCGCCATTGAGCGTCCGACGTGCGACCTCTGCCCGCCCCGCTGCGTTCTCAGCCAAGGCTGCCAGCCACTGACGCAAAGGGTCCGCGGATTCTGCCGGCAGCATTCCCAGGCCGTCCAGAGCGCTCTCCGGCACCACGAAGAGCTTCGCTTCCCCGAGGCCCTGCCGGTCAAGCATCGCCTGCAGGTCGGTTCGCACCTCGTCCTCGGCGGCGGGCGGCACGCGGTCCAGCACCACGGCAACAGTGATATCCCGCGAAGCCGCGTCCAGGAGCAAGCGCCAGGGAACGGCGTCGGCGTACCGATTTGCGGTGGTGACGAATATCCACAAGTCCGCAGCGGCCAGAAGTTGTCCGGCGAGCCTGCGGTTGTCGTCGGAAATCGAGTCGACGTCGGGGGCATCAAGA
Source organism: Paenarthrobacter sp. FR1 (assembly GCF_051106045.1). NCBI lineage: Bacteria > Bacillati > Actinomycetota > Actinomycetes > Micrococcales > Micrococcaceae > Paenarthrobacter > Paenarthrobacter sp. FR1. The sequence goes on from NZ_JBPFSF010000001.1 coordinate 63,295, forward strand.
AGGGCGATGCCCTGGGGTACGCGCTCATGCCCCACCAACACCAAGGAGGTGATCGCCTGGGCATCCGGGGCGGCACCTGCCTGGTTGGCGGGCACAGGGGTCGCTGATACGGTCCCGCGAATCCGCTCCAGGCTTGGCAGGATGCGATTGCCCGCGAACCACCCCGCGTCCTGGGGATGGTGCAGGAGGATCGGTTGGCGCGTCGTGGGCCTGATGGCACCCGCTCGAGTCACCGGATAGCCGACCAGCGCGTTGACCAGCGTCGACTTACCGGCTCCGGTTGAACCGCCGACGACGGCAAGCAGCGGAGCGTCCAGGCTGCGATACCGGGGTATTACGTAATCGTCCAGCTGCGCGAGGGAATCGCGGATCCACTGGCGGGCTTCCTGGACGTCCGGTACGGCGAGCGGAAGCGTGGTGGCCGCAAGTTCCAGACGGGCAGCTTCCAAGGTTTCGACGGCGGCTGCCGCGGCCGGTGGCACGGGAGGCTTTACGGGATTTGACCCGTCAGCTGTCCGGTCATTGTTTGCAGTCACAGCATCATCATGCCAGCCGGTTCCCGGTCTCGAGTGTCGGGAGGTGCAAAGGGCAAAAAGAAATCCCCCGGAACCTGGGTTCCGGGGGATTTATCTGTGACCCCAGCGGGATTCGAACCCGCGTTACCGCCGTGAGAGGGCGGCGTACTAGGCCGCTATACGATGGGGCCTTGCACTTTTTTGTCACCGTTTCCGGCGATCAAGCTGAATGAGTATTTCATACTTTCAGCTTCACTCCAAATCGCTTCAGCGGCTTGGAATTTCCGAATTTCCAGCGTGTTCACGCGGAATATCAGAGCTGGGATACCAGGACTCGAACCTAGAATGACGGTACCAGAAACCGTAGTGTTGCCAATTACACCATATCCCAAAGTGACTTTTGGACCGGAGTTCCTTGCCTCGGTTTCCCTCAGCTTTTCCCTCCGTGCCCCTCAGCACGAGTAATGACTCTACCGGAGTCTTGTCACCTGCACAAATCGAGAACCCGTTACCTGCATCACATGGATCTAGCGCTGCTGGGAGCCGCCAGCAGCAGGCGTGAGAGGGAATCCACCTGGCGCCCAGTGAATTCCTCCACTGCTTCTCCGGTCCGGTTGAGCCACACGCCCACCAGCCCGGCTGCCGTTGCGCCGTCGGCGTCGAGAAGCCTGTTATCGCCAACGTAGAGCGTCTCCCCCGGATGGGTGCCAAGGAGCCGAACGCCTTCGAGATAGATAGCGGGATCCGGTTTGGGCACGCCTACCGTGTCCGTTCCCACGAGGACCCTGATCCTGGAAAGGCCGGCACCATCGAGTTTGGCCCTTTGGTAGTCATGCACGTTGTTGCTGACAGCTCCGTACGGGACGCCTGCGGCGTCAAGCGCATCCAGCACCCCTGCCACGTCGTCGAAAGCCCTCACATATGCCGTCTGGCGCTGGTGGTACTCAGCCACCCACGCCTGCGCATCCTCACCGTCGTCGAGCTCCACGCCAAAATGGCCCAAAGCGGCCCTGCCGCGCAGCAGCCGCTGCTCGTTGAAGGTCAGTTCCCCGGCCAGGTAGCGGTCGTAGAAGTGCGTGGTCTCGTGGGTGAAGATCCGGCCAAACTTCACCCACCCGGCCTGGTCCAGGCCGGGCAGGAGATGTTCACTGACATCGCGGAGTGCTGTTGTCATGGCGTACTCGAGGTCCACCAAAGTGTCGTCAATATCGAACAGGACACCGCGGATAGTGCCGAAGGAGCTTGCGATCGCCATGACTGGTCCCGCTCCTAGCCGCGGAAAGCGCGAACGCGGGCCAACGAGGAATCCTTGCCCAGGATCACCATCGACTCGAACAACGGCGGAGAAATGCGGCGCCCTGAGATGGCCGTGCGCACTGGCCCGAACGCCGCGCGCGGCTTGATGCCCAGATCCTCGACGAGCGCCTGCTTCAGCGCGCTCTGGATGTTCTCGGCGGTCCACTCTTCAATGGGCGCCAGCGCCGCCAGGGCAGCGTCAAGGACTTCCTCCAAGTTGGCGGGAAGTCCCTTGCGAGCATCGTCCGCAACGTCAATGGCGTCATCGGCCTTGAAGAGGAAGGCCAGCATCTCCGGAGCTTCACCCAGAAGGGTGATTCGTTCCTGAACCAGCGGGGCTGCCTCGGCGAGGATCTCCTCCTGTCGCGGGGTGAGGATCTCTCCTACGAATCCGGCGGCGCGGAGGTAGGGAACCAGCCGCTCCTTGAAGTCCTCGGCAGCAAGCATCCGGACGTGGGTTCCGTTGATGGCTTCGGCTTTCTTGATGTCGAAACGCGCCGGGTTGCCCAGGACGTCATGGATGTCGAAGTTGGCCACCAACTGCTCCACCGTGAAGATATCCTCGTCCGCGCTCAGGGACCAGCCGAGCAGGGACAGGTAGTTGAGCAGGCCTTCGGGGATGAAGCCACGCTCGCGGTGCAGGAACAGGCTGGATTCGGGGTCACGCTTGGAGAGCTTCTTGTTGCCCTGGCCCATAACGTACGGCAGGTGGCCGAACTCCGGCATGTATTCGGCAACACCGATGGCGTAGAGCGCACGGTACAGTGCGATCTGGCGCGGGGTGGAGCTCAGCAGGTCCTCGCCGCGCAGGACGTGGGTGATCCCCATCAGAGCGTCATCCACCGGGTTCACCAAGGTGTACAGCGGTGCGCCATTGGCACGGACAACAGCGAAGTCGGGAACGGAACCGGCCTTGAAGGTGATCTCCCCGCGGACGAGGTCGGTGAAGGTCAGGTCCTCGTCCGGCATGCGGAGCCGCAGGACAGCCTCCCTGCCCTCGGCTTTGAACTGTGCGAGCTGTTCGTCCGTAAGGTGCCGGTCGAAGCCGTCGTAGCCCAGCTTCGGGTCGCGGCCGGCGGCCTTGTGGCGGGCTTCGATCTCATCCGGCGTGGAGTAGGACTCGTAGACGTGTCCCCCGGCCTTGAGCTTGGCGATGACATCCTGGTAGATGTCACCGCGCTGCGACTGGCGGTACGGCTCGTGCGGCCCACCGACCTCTACACCCTCATCCCAGTTGATGCCGAGCCACTTCAGGGCATCGAGCAACTGGTGGTAGCTTTCCTCGCTGTCGCGGGCAGAGTCGGTGTCCTCGATGCGGAAGATCAACTTGCCACCCGTGTGGCGTGCATAGGCCCAGTTGAACAGGGCGGTGCGGATCAGGCCAACGTGCGGCGTTCCCGTGGGCGACGGGCAGAAACGGACGCGGACCGGAGTCTCGGCGTTAACGGCAGGGATGGCGCTGGAGGCAGCGTTCGACGCAGAAGCAGTAGTCATAGTGGTTCCAACTTTACCGCTTGGCGCCGCCTCGGTTTCCCGGCGGAAAGCGCTCGACGGCGGCACTTACCTTTCGGACTAAAAGGTCAGTGCCGCCGTCGAGGTTTCTGCCTGTAGCTGGTTGCCTAGCGGCGAACCACCGGATTGGACAGGCGTCCGATGCCTTCGATGTCGACGTCGAAGCGATCGCCTTCGCTGACAAGGCCAACGCCGGCAGGGGTGCCGGTCATGATGACGTCGCCCGGCAGCAGGGTGAACGCGTGGGAGACGATCGAGACGAGCTCTCGCACGCCGCGGATCATCTGGTTGGTGCTGCCGTCCTGGCGGAGTTCACCGTTCAGGCGGCCCTGGATGGACAGGTCTTCGTGGTCGAGCTCGGTTTCAATCCACGGGCCCAACGGCGCAGAAGTATCGAAGCCCTTGGCGCGCGCCCACTGGAGGTCCGTTTTCTGGACATCGCGGGCCGTGAGGTCGTTACCGCAGGTGTAGCCGAAGATGACATCGTCCGCGCGCTCCTCCGGAACGTCCTTGCAGATGCGTCCGATCACCACGCACAGCTCGGCTTCGAAGGAGACCTCCTCGGAGAACTCGGGGAGGATGATGGGATCATTCGGCCCGATCACCGAGGTGTTGGGCTTAAGGAACAGCAGGGGCTGCTGGGGAACTTCGTTGCCCAGTTCCGCGGCGTGCTCGGCGAAGTTCCGGCCCACGCCGATCACCTTGCTGCGCGGAATGATCGGAGCGAGGAGCCGGACGTCCTCAAGCTTGTGCTTGACATGGGTACGTTCGACGCCGTTGAAGAACGGGTCGCCATTGATGACAGTGATCTCCTCACTGCCGGGCTCGCCTTCCACAACGCCATAAAGGGGATCAGAATCAACTACAAACCGGGCGATACGCATGGGCTCAAGCCTACCGTCCCGGCCTAGCCGCGAAGGTAATCCAACTGCGCTGCCACGGAAGTCTCGGCCGCCCACCGGACCGACGGGTCGACGTCGGGATACACGGCATCAGTAACGGCAGCGATCGAGGCGTCCAGTCCCAGGCTTTGCAGAGCTGCCCTGATCTGGTCGAGCCGCTGCTCGCGGTGGTCCCGATACTCGCGGCACTTCTCGTCCAAGGCAGGGAGCACGGGACCATGGGCGGGCAGGAGGGTGGCAGGGCCAAGTGCTTCCAGCCGGTCCAGGCTTGCCAGGTAGTCCCCCAGACGGCCATCCGGGTAGTCCAACACCGTGGTGCCGCGGCCCAGGATGGTGTCGCCCGTGAGGACCGAGCCGTTGGGCCCGTCGCCGGGAAGGTGGAAGCAAACAGAATCGGAGGTGTGACCGGGGGTTGCCACGACGCGGATTTCGACGCCGCCAACGTGGAGGACCTCGTTGTCCTGCAGGGGCGCGCCGCCATGGCAATACTCTGGGGACGCAGCCCGGACCGGCGCCCCTGTCAATTCCTGGAAGCGCTTTGATGCCTCTGTATGGTCTGCGTGTCGGTGGGTAATGAGCACGACATCCACCACACCGGCTGCCGCCAACTCGGTCAAATGCTGTTCGTCTTCCGGGCCCGGGTCCACCACGGCAACGTGGCCGGAGCCAGGCGCGCCGATGACATAGGAGTTGGTGCCGTCCAGGCTCATGGGGCCCGGGTTGGGGGCCAGCCGGAAGCGCGTGAGCCCGCTGCTGCGCTGCAAGGAGGTGTCGCTTTCGGTGGGTGCGTTGTCGGAAGTCGCCCTTGATTCAGAAGTCACTGTCCCATCTTGGCACCGAACCGACGCTCTCTCACATCCCACCCCCAAACCACCAACCTTCTCCCACATCCCACCCCTCCCACCGAATCCAACCGATGACATTCACCCACCGTCCGGCCCCAGCGACGGGATGTGAGAGAGCGCCGTCAAAAAAGCGACGGGATGTGAAAGAGCGCCGCCAAAAAAGCGACGGGATGTGAGAGAGCGTGCGGGAAGCAGAACGGCGGCCCTGCCGCTTGGAAACCAAGGGCAGGACCGCCGTCGTGCGTTTCAGTTGTTTCAGGAAATTCCTGGGTTAGACCAGGCGGGTCAGCCAGCCGTGGCGATCCTCGACCGTTCCGGTCTGGATACCCAGGAGCTGTTCGCGGATGGCCATGGTGGTTTCCCCGGCCTTCGCGTCCTCAGCGCCAATGAACTCTGTGGCGTCCTTGAGCACACCGATCGGCGTGATGACGGCTGCCGTACCGCACGCAAAGACTTCGGTGATCTCGCCGGACGCCACGCCGTCGCGCCACTCGTCGAGGGTGATCTTGCGTTCGGTGACTTCGCGGCCCATGTCCTTAGCCACCTGAATGACGGACATCCGTGTAACGCCCTCAAGGATGGTGCCACTGAGGGCGGGCGTTACCAACGAACCGTCCTTCATGACGAAGAACACGTTCATGCCGCCGAGTTCTTCCACGGCGTCGTCATTGAAGTGGTCCAGGAAGAGGACCTGCTTGCAACCGTTGGCCTCTGCTTCCTGCTGTGCGATCAGGGACGCGGCGTAGTTGCCACCGCACTTGGCCGCACCGGTTCCGCCGCGGCCGGCACGGGCGTATTCGCGCGAGATCCAGATGGAGACCGGCTTGAGCTCGCCACCGAAGTAGTTTCCGGCCGGGGACGCGATGACGCGGAAGGACACCTCGCGGGCGGCGCGAACGCCGAGGAACGCCTCCGTGGCGATCATGAACGGGCGAAGGTAAAGGGCTTCGCCGTCGCCGGACGGAACCCATTCCTTGTCTGCCTGCACAAGTTCGCGGATGGCACCAAGGAAGTACTCCTCCGGGAGTTCCGGGAGGGCAAGGCGACGGGCCGACTTGTTCAGGCGGGCGGCGTTGGCCTCGGGGCGGAAGGTCCACACGGAACCATCAGCGTGGCGGTAGGCCTTGAGTCCTTCGAAGATTTCCTGGCCGTAATGCAGGACAGCGGCCGAGGGGTCCAGGGAAATGGGTCCGTACGGCTCGATCCGGGCATTCTGCCAACCGCCATTGCCATCGGCGTCAACTTTGTAGTCGACGACGGCGGTGTGGTCGGTGAAGTAGTCGCCGAAGCCTGGGTTCGCCAGGACGGCTGCACGCTCCTCAGCAGATTTCGGGGTTTCCGAAAGCTGCTGGCTGAATTCGACGCCATGGGCAGTCTGAGTCATGTTTCCTCCACAGTCAGCTACCTGGCAGGGCGAACCGGGTCCCCAAAAGGGTGTGGTTCAGCGATGGACCAGGGAAGCAGGTAAATAATTCAAGACAAGCTTACGCCTGAGTATTGGGCCTAAAGTGCGGCCGCAATGGCGTCGCCGATGGCAGCTGTGCTGCGCGGCTCGCCGGTGCGGCTCTCGACGTCGGCGACTACTGCCGCTTCGATCTTACGGGCCGCCGTGGTGTAGCCAAGGTGGTCCAGGAGGAGCACTGCGGAGAGGATGGCCGCGGTGGGATCGGCTTTCTGCTGTCCGGCGATGTCCGGAGCCGAGCCGTGGACGGGTTCAAACATGGACGGCGCTGTACGATCCATGTTGATGTTTCCCGATGCCGCCAAGCCAATGCCACCGGTGATGGCAGCTGCGAGGTCGGTAAGGATGTCGCCGAAGAGGTTGTCGGTGACGATGACGTCAAACCGCGAGGGGTCCGTCACCATGAAGATGGTGGCGGCGTCGATGTGCAGGTAGTCGTGGGTAACCTCGGGGAATTCCCGTGCCACGGCCTCGACCGTCCGCTTCCACAGGTGTCCGGCGTAAACCAGCACGTTGTGCTTGTGGACGAGCGTAACGTGCTTGCGGGGACGCTCGCTGGCACGGCGGAAAGCATCGCGGACTACCCGCTCCACGCCGTGGGCGGTGTTAAGGGAGACTTCCGTGGCTACCTCGTGGGGAGTGCCGCCACGCAAGGTTCCACCGTTGCCCACGTAGGGGCCTTCGGTTCCTTCGCGTACCACGATGAAATCGATCACGCCGGGGTTGGCCAGAGGGCTGCCGACGGTTCCGTACAGCCGCGACGGGCGCAGGTTGACGAAGTGGTCCAGGCTGAAGCGGAGCTTCAGCAACATCTCGCGCTCGATGATGCCGGAGGGGATGCGGGTATCGCCGGGGGCGGCGCCCACCGCGCCAAAGAGGATGGCATCGCGGGTGCGAAGGTCGGCAAGGACCTCGTCCGGGAGGGTCTCGCCTGTCTCAAGCCAGTGCTGGGCACCGAGCTTGTAGTGGGTCTGCTTGAGGTCGACGCCTTCTGCGGCGACGGCCTTTTCAAGGACCTTGACAGCTTCGGCGATGACCTCCGGGCCAATGCCGTCGCCGGGGATGACAGCGAGATTGATGGACGATGCACTCATACGTCTATCTAGCCAAGCAATCCACATGCTGGTCAAAATCGTCTCATTCTACGAACACCTCGGGAGGGGGAACTCAAACCACGGCATGATGCCCGGGCCCCGACCCAGCGCATAGAGTCTTAGCGTGGACAGAAGGCACGCAGTTTATGAATGGTTCCGGATCAACCGCTTCGCAGTGGACATGACGGCCACGTGCCTCCTGATCCTGCTCTTCGGTCCGGTCTATCTGCTCGCTGACCGCCCCTGGCTTTTCCTCTTGTCCTGCAGCCTCCTGCTTCCGCTGGCGTGGCGACGCACGCGCCCCGCCGTGGCGGCCGGCGTCGTAGTCCTTGTATGCCTGGTCCAATGGGCGGCGGGCGCCGAGCCCGTGGCGGGCCAGGTGGCAGTCCCCCTGGTCATCTATGCCACCGCGGCCTACGGGCCAGCGTGGGCAAGCCGCACGGTGCTGGTGGCTGGTTTGCTCGGTGGCGTCATGCTGACCACCCGCGAATACTCCAGCACCGCCGAGTCGGGCATCATGGGGCTCACCATCGGCGCGCTCTACACAGTGTTGATCTGGATGCTGGTGCTGGTGAGCTGGACCCTGGGCGACCTCACTCGCGTCCGCAGGCTCCAACTTCAGGCGCTCGAGGACCGTACCCGTCGGATGGAAGTGGAACAACTGCAGGAGCGAAAACTGGCCGCTGCCGACGAACGCTCCCACATCGCGCGGGAAATGCACGACATCGTGGCGCATTCGCTGTCCGTCATCATTACCCAAGCCGACGGCGCGCGGTACGCCGCTGCCGCCAAGCCGGAACTGGCTACCGAAGCGCTGGCCACCATTGCCGCCACGGGCAGGGACTCCCTGGGCGAAATGCGGAGGTTGCTCGGCGTCCTCCGTTCCGACGACGATTCACCCACACGTCCACAACCCCGGCTCTCGGACTTGGACGAGCTTCTCCTCGGTTTCCGCGCCGCTACCCTTCAGGTCGCCTTCGAACAGGTGGGCGTACCTCGCAGGGCCCTCCCGGCCGGAGCGGAGCTCACCGCTTACCGCATCATCCAGGAAGCCCTCACCAACGTCATGAAGCATGCCGGGCCGAACGCAACCGCGGGGGTCACCCTGACCTGGCAGGCCCGCGGCCTGCAACTGGACATCGTGGACGACGGCCGTGGCGCCGCCGCTGATCCCCCTGCGGCCGGTGGCGGTAATGGCCTCCGGGGTATGGGCGAACGCGTCTCCCTCTACGATGGTTCCTTGACCGCAGGCCCGGAACAGGGTGGCGGTTTCCGCGTGTCCGCTTTCATCCCCTATTCGGAGGCCTGAGCCATGCCTGAACTTCCCGCGCCCATCCGGGTTGCCCTCGTTGACGACCAAAACCTGGTCCGCTCGGGCTTTGGCATGCTGATCAATTCGCAACCCGACCTCGAAGTAGTTGCCGAGGCCGGCAACGGAATTGAAGCCGTGCAGGCCCTCAATGCCACCGCCGCTGATGTGGTCCTCATGGATGTGCGCATGCCCGGGATGGACGGCATCGAAGCAACCCGCCGCATCCTGGAGCAGGCAGCAGCCCAGCCGTCGGGCTCACAACGTGCGGAGGTCAAGATCGTGGTCCTGACAACCTTCGACCTCGATGAGTACGCCCTGGCCGCCATTCAGGCAGGCGCCAGTGGGTTCCTCTTGAAGGATGCGCCGCCCGAGGAACTCCTGGACGCCATCCGCACCGTTTACCGTGGCGACGCCGTCATTGCCCCCTCCACGACGCGAAGGTTGCTGGACCACGTGGCACCACTGCTAAGGACGCAGACGCCGGAGCAGAGCGAGCACGCTGCTGCCGTGGAGCGCCTCACCGCCCGTGAGCGCGAGGTGTTCCAACTGATCGCGCAGGGCCAATCCAATCCGGAGATCGCGGCGGGCCTGTTCCTGTCCGAGGCGACGGTGAAGACCCACGTAGGCCACATCCTGGCAAAGCTTGGGGCCCGGGACCGTGTGCAGGTGGTTGTCATCGCCTACGAGACGGGCGTTGTTGCCCCCGGGACCTAGACGTACGCAGCGTCCCCCCACCCGCATCGTCCTCCGAGCAGCAGCGTCCTCCGACCAAATGGGAGCCGGACTCAGACCACGGTATGAGCAAGGGCTCCGAAGAATGGACCTGCGGCCCGATCCGGCAGGAGTGCCCCACTGCCTAGCGTGGAAACATGACAACATTCACGCCTCTCCCCCACCCGTCTGGAACCGACCGCCCCGCAGGATCGGACGGCGCCCAGTCCCGTCCCGCCGTCGAGGCTTTCAAGCTGACCAAGAGTTACGGCCGGGCAGACACCAGCGTGACAGCCTTGAACGAGGTGTCAGTAAGCTTCGACGCCGGGAAGTTCACAGCCATCATGGGACCGTCCGGGTCCGGCAAGTCCACGCTCATGCACTGCCTGGCCGGCCTGGACACCGCAGACTCCGGGCGCATCGTCCTCGGTGGCACGGAACTGACTGGACTCAATGACCGCCAGCTCACCGCACTCCGGCGCGAGCGGATCGGCTTCGTGTTCCAGGCCTTCAACCTGGTGCCCACCTTGACTGCAGAGCAGAACATCACGCTTCCGCTCGCCCTGGCAGGAACCACGGCCGACGCCGGGTGGCTGGATACCGTGGTCAGCACGCTGGGGTTGAAGGACCGGTTGAAGCACCGCCCGCACGAGTTGTCCGGCGGTCAGCAGCAGCGCGTGGCCGTGGCCCGCGCCCTGCTGACGCGTCCCGACGTCGTCTTCGGCGACGAACCCACAGGCAACCTGGACTCTAAAGCCGGCGGTGAGGTGCTGGCGCTGCTGCGCCGGAGCAGCCAGGAAATGGGCCAGACCATCATCATGGTCACCCACGATCCCGTGGCAGCCAGTTATGCAGACCGCGTGGTGCTGATGAGCGACGGTGGCCTGGTGGGCGAGGTCCACGATCCAACGGCAGACTCCGTCCTGAACGCCCTCGGCAAGCTGGGGGCCTAAGGCATGTTGCGTGTTGCCCTTTCCCAATTGACGACGCATTTCCGGCGGTTCATCGCGATCGGCCTTGCCGTGATGCTGTCGGTCATGTTCCTCTCTTCCACACTCATGGTGGGCGCAAGCACCAATGCGTCACTGGGCGCGAGCATCGGCGAGGCTTACCGTAACGCGGACCTCGTTGCCACCTCCAAGAACGGCGAAGCGTTCACCCAGTCCGCGGTGGAGGCGGCCGCTTCCTCCCCGGCAGTGGAGGACAGCTATGCCGAGCGGTCCACGTATGTAACGTTTGAAGCTGGTGGCGGCGAGCAATACGGGCGCCTGCGAAACGCTGCCCCGGCATCATTGGAAGGCGCCATCCTCTCCTCCGGGACTCTGCCCTCCCATGCTTTGGACGTTGTCATCGACGTCAAGACGGCCCAGCATCTTGGCCTCTCTGTCGGCAGCACGCTGGAGCTGCACGGAGCGGGCCCGGTAAAGAATGCCAAGGTGACCATTACGGGCTTGATCCAGGCCACGAATGATCCCTTCTCGTCCTCGGCTGCCCAACTGGTTGCCTCCGAATCCGTTCTGAATGCCGTTCAGGATGCGGGAGCCGGGTTCTCGGGACTGCAGTTCGCGCTCAAGCCCGGGGAAAACGTGTCCGAGGCCAAGGAATACATCACCCACAGGATGGAAGCCGCCGGCGCCGTTGACCCCGTGCTGGAAACGGCTCAAGAGAAGGTCACCTCTACTGTTGCCATGCTTAGCGCGGGGCAGGACCAGCTCACGGTGGTCCTGTTGGCCTTCGCAGGCGTCGCTATCCTGGTTTCAACCCTGGTGGTGGCCAACACGTTCTCCGTCCTGGTAGCCCAACGTACCCGGGAGCTTGCGCTGCTGCGCTGCCTCGGCGCCGGTCGCTCGCAGATCCGAGGATCGGTCATGCTCGAGGCACTCGTGGTCGGCTTCATCTCCTCTGTCCTCGGCGTCCTCGCCGCTACCGGCCTCATGACCGGCTTGATTGCCTGGGCCAAGTCCCAGCCCGAGCAGGCGTTCGCAACCTTGGCTGTGCCGCCGTCGGCCATCATTGCCGGCCTGGTGGCCGGTACGTTGCTGACCGTCGTCGCGGCCCTGGTCCCGGCGAAGGCGGCCACCGCCGTCGCACCCCTTGCCGCCTTGCGGCTGGCGGATGACGCATCCGTAAAGAACCGCCGCGGCAAAGTACGCCTGGTCCTTGGCGTGGCAGCTCTGGTGGGTGGCGCGGCCCTGCTGGTGTACGGCAGCCTGAATGTGTCCCTCCCCATCGCCCTGGTGGGCGGCGCGGCCTCCTTCGTGGGCATCCTGCTCTGCTCCACGCTGTTTATCCCCACGGTGGTTGCCTTGGCCGGACGCCTGGCCGCACCGGCAGGCGTTCCCGGCAGGCTGGCCGCCGTCAACGCCACCCGCAACCCAGCCCGGACCTCGGCAACTGCTGCGGCGCTGCTGATTGGTGTCACGCTGGTATCGCTCATGATGACCGGAGCAGCCACGTCCCGCAGTGCCTTCAACGACACGTTGGCGGAGAACTATCCGGTGGACCTTTCCGCGCAGACCGCGCTGGAGGTCACGAGTTCCACCGATCCCGCACAGGCTCTCTCCCGCATCCAGGCGCTGGACGGCGTCAGCGCAGCGGTCCTGCTGCAGCCTGTGGGGACGCTCAGCGATTCGTCCACGGCCGACGGCGGCACCACCATCTACTCGCTCTCTGCCGCAGATGCCGCTTCCGTCCTGCGGGACAACAAACTGAAGCCGAGCCCCGGCACGGTTTACCTCCCCGAAGACTCAGCGCAGGGGCCGGCCAGCATTTCGACGGCGGCAGGCAGCGTTACGCTCGACTCCAAGGTCCTGCGCACCCGCCATGTCCCCGCCTTCGTGGAAAGCTCCAGCATCTCCGCTTCAGCGCTCCCTGAAACTCCCGGAATGGTGTGGGTGAAACTGGATGATTCCGTGTCCGGGGATCGGGTTCAGGCCCTGCAAAAGGAGATCGCGGCTGCCCTGGGAGTCCACGAACGAACCGTTAGCGGCGCTGCAATCGAACGCGTGACGTTCAACAGCATCATTGACGTCCTCCTGCTGGTGGTCACCGGGCTGCTCGGCGTCGCGGTGGTCATTGCGTTGATCGGTGTGGCCAACACGTTGTCCCTGTCTGTCCTTGAACGGACCCGGGAGAACTCGCTCCTCCGCGCCCTTGGCCTGACCAAGGGCCAGCTCCGCGGGATGCTGGCCATCGAGGCCGTGCTCGTGGCGGGCGTGGCCGCCATCATGGGTGCCGGCATGGGCATCGTTTACGGGTGGCTCGGTGCACAGGCAACCCTCGGCGGCGTGGCGACAGTTGTTCCAGCGGTGCCGTGGCTTCAGCTGGCTGCTGTGTTCGGTGTCGCGGTGGTGGCAGGGCTCCTGGCGTCAGTGATACCGGCCGGCCGCGCTGCACGTTTGTCCCCTGTTGAGGGACTGGCCACGGCGTAGAGCTCCGTCGCTCTCTCAGATAACCACCCATAAGCGCGAAACGCTCTCTCACTTCCCGCCGGCAGACCGGCAGGATGTGAGAGAGCGTTCAGTGTTTAAGGCTGTTTTGTGAGAGAGGGTCTATGCCTCGGCGGGCTCCTCGTAGCGCGGGAACACCGGCGCCGGGGCGGGCAACTCCGTACCTGCGACGATCGGCGTGGCGACGGCAGCGAACCGCCGCGCCTCGCCTTCCGGCTGGCCCAGAACCTCAAGCAGCTTTGCGGACGACGACGGCATGACCGGCTGCGCGAGAATCGCCACGATCCTGACGACCTCCAAGGTGACGTAAAGGACCGTGTTCATGCGGTCGACGTCGGTCTTCCGGAGCACCCACGGAGCCTGCTCGGCAAAGTACGCATTGGTATCGCCCAAAACCGTCCAGATTGCCTCCAAGGCGCGGCTGAACTCCTGCTTGTCGAAGGCGGCACGGGCGGTTTCCAGCAGTTCTCCGGCCTGCGCCAGCAAAGCGGTGTCCTCTGCCGTGAACTCGCCGGGAACGGGCACTTTGCCGTCGCAGTTCTTCGCGACCATGGACAGCGAACGCTGCGCAAGGTTGCCGAAGTTGTTGGCAAGGTCCGAATTCATCCGGCCCACGATCGCCTCGTGGTTGTAGTTGCCATCCGCACCAAACGGAACTTCGCGGAGGAAGAAATAGCGGCACTGATCCAGTCCGTACTGGGCCACGAAATCCTGCGGAGCAACCACGTTGCCCAAGGACTTGGACATCTTCACACCGTTGTTGGTGAGGAAACCGTGAATCATGACGCGCTTGGGAAGTTCCAGTCCGGCGCTCAGCAGGAAAGCAGGCCAGTAGATGGCGTGGAAGCGGGAAATGTCCTTGCCAATGACATGGACATCGGCCGGCCAGAACTTCTGGAAGGCGTCCGATTCGATATCCGGGTACCCGACGCCCGTCAGGTAATTGGTCAGGGCGTCAACCCACACGTACATGACGTGCTTCTCGTCGCCCGGAACCGGGACACCCCAGTCGAAGGTGGTACGGCTGATGGAAAGGTCCTCCAGGCCGCGCTTCACGAAGCTGATGACCTCATTGAAACGGGACTGCGGCGCGCCAAACTCAGGCTGTTCCTCGTAGAGCGCCAGAAGCTTGTCCTGGTAGTTGGACAGCCGGAAGAAGTAGCTTTCCTCAGCCGTCCAGGTCACCAGGGTGTCCGTCTCCTTGGAGTAACGGAGTCCGTCGTCCTTCACTACGGTGTCGTCCTCGACGTAGTACGCCTCATCACGAACCGAGTACCAGCCCTCGTACTTGGACAGATAGATATCGCCGTTGGCTTCCATCTTCTTCCAGATGGCCTGCGACGCGGCGTAGTGGTCCTTGTCCGTGGTGCGGATGAAGCGATCATGGGAGATGCCCAGATCCTGGCTCATCTGCTTGAACGCTGCCGAGTTGCGGTCCGCGAGTTCTTTGGCAGAGATGCCTTCCTTCTCGGCGGACTGCTGCATCTTGAGGCCGTGCTCGTCCGTTCCGGTCATGAAGAACACCTCATGGCCGTCAAGGCGCTTGAAACGCGCCATGGCATCAGTCGCAATGACCTCGTAGGCGTGGCCGATGTGCGGCACACCATTGGGGTAGCTGATCGCGGTAGTGATGTAGAACGGGGATTTCTCTGGAGACGTCACTCTAAGAAGTTACCTTTTTTTCGGATGAAATAGCTTAGTTAAGTTCGGTCAGCGTATCGCTGAGCCGGACCAGCTCATGGTCGTGGGACGCCACCAGCACAGCGATGCCATCGCTGGTGGTGTCCTTCAGAATGCCGATAATCCGGTTGGCAGCGGCACGGTCGAGGCTGGCTGTCGGCTCGTCCACTACCAACACACGGGTGCCCAGGATCAGTGCACGGGCGATGGCCACACGCTGGCGCTCACCACCGGAGAGCTGGGCCGGACGGTGACGCATTCGCCGGCCAAGGCCCACCAGGTCCAGGAGGTCCTTGGCCATTTCCGTACGCTGTTCCACTTCGCCATCGGGCACGGCGGGCAGCAGCACGTTTTCCAGGGCGCTCATCCCGTCGATCAAGGCACCGCCCTGGTCCACGTAGCCGATCAGGGCGCGACGACGGTCGGCAATCTCGTCATCACCCATGGATTCCAGGGAGTGGCCCTCCCAGAAGACCTTGCCTGAGGTGGGCAGAGTGAGACCAGCACTGACGGTCAGGATGCTGGTCTTGCCGGAGCCGCTTCGGCCGGCGATGCAGTGCATCTCGCCGGCGTGCAGCGTGAGGTTGAAGTCGTCAACGACGTCGACTTCCTCGGCTCCGCCCTTGTCGCCGCCATAGTGGATGGTGACGCGGCTGAGTTCCAAGGGAGTGGCGTGGTCAGCAGCCTTCACGATGGTGTTGGCGCGGGTTTGCAGCGACTCGTCCGTGGATTCCGGGGTGGCCGCCAGCTCGGGGTTGAGGTTGTCAGTCATTTGACTACTTTCGTTGCAATCGGAATCCAGCAAATTACGGCCAGCAAACCGGCCAGTCCGGCCCAGAGAGCCGCGTACGGAGCCAGGAGCAGTCCCAGCCCCAGGGCGCCCAGGACACCCAAGGGAAGTGCCACAGTGCCCACAAGTGCGTTTTCGAAGAAGCGAACCTGCCCCAACATGTCCGGGTTCCAGCCCATGGCCCGCAGGGTACCGAGGTACTCCCGCTTGGCATGAAGCTCAAATCGGCCGGTGACCAGTGTCAGCAGCAGGCCAACCACGACGCCGAAGACCGCGAGGATCACGCTAGGGAGGGCAATGCTTGCCGCGGCCAGGCCACTCAAAGCACTGGCGCCGGCGGCACGCGGGATATCGATCAGCAGCGCGATCAACGCTCCCACTGCGGCACCGAACACACCTACGGCCACGGCCAGCGAGATCGAGTTGAAGCGGTTGGTGGTGAGCTGCCTGTTGGCGAACGTCAGTGGCGAATCCACTGTCACCAGGCGCTCATCATGCTGGGGTTCCTGGTCAACCACCACGCGGTGCCGCAACTGCTGGGCAGCCAGCAAGGCGGCGCCAACGTAGATCACCAGCATGGTGACCGAGACAATCACCGTAGCGACGTTCCAACTCAGCAGGCTCAGGATGATTCCGGCCGCGGCCAAGGCCGCGGCCCCCACGGCGAATTCTTCCAGGACCCAGGACCGGATCCGTTTCTGGGTCCACCCCATCGCGCGGAGGATACCGGCCTCGCTCCGGCGCTGGCGGATGTAGCTCACCGTCGACGCCCCGGTCAGCAGGGTCGCACCCAGAAGCGTCAGGAAGAGGAGGGTGATGTTGGTTCCGGTCAGCGAGCCGGACACGGCGTCCGCCGCATCCTGGCGGACCCACGACTGCTGGACGGTGCCCAGCGGTGATTCCTTGCCGGCGTCGTCTTTGCTGTAGCCGGGAACAAAGATGTTGGCGTCTTCGCGAGCCGAACCGGCGACGACAGTGGCCTCAAGGCCGAGTTCGCGGATCTGGGTTGCGAGCTTCTCCACCTCGGGCTGTGCCGTCTTCCAGTTACCGGTCGCGGACGCGCGAACACGGATGGCGTCGATGACGTTGGCGTTGGAATCGTAGCCACGGGCAGCCGCGAGTCCGTAGTAGTCGGTTATGGCACCGGCGGACTGGCTTACCAAGCCCGTGGCGCTCAGTGACGGCTTCAGCTCTGTACCCTCAACGTCTTTGCCTTCGGCGTCCTTGCTCAGTGTCATCGGCGCGGGATCGTAACCGCCCAAGGGAAGCTTGTTGACGTCTCCGGCTGCGGCCTGGACATCGGCGGGGTCAAACGTGCCGTACACCATGGGCAGAGGAGCTGCAGGCTTCTTGCCGGTTTCCAAGTCTTCCCGGTAGGAACGCTCGTCAACAGGCTTGCGCTGCGTCTGGTCCACGGCTGCACCGAAGGACGACTTCTCGGGCAGGCGGTTGACCGTTACCCAGTCCCCCGGCGTCGCGCTCTTGTCCGTCGCGCCATTGGCGGCTTCATCGCCGTCTTTGTACTGCGGCGCAGCGGCAAATGCCGTGCTCCAGGCTGCGGGGTTGTACAGGCCCTGGCTGAAGGAAGCGGTGCTGCCAAGCAACTTGCTGTGGTCGGTGGACCCCGGCCATTCAAGCGAGAACGGCGACTTGGAGACGAAGGGGAGGTAATCCTTGTCCAGGGACCGCGTGACGGTGCCAACCTCCTTGACGACCTTGCCGCTCGAGTCCAGTTCCTCGATCTTCACCGAGTACTGGAGGTCCAAAGAGGTTCCCGTGCGGACGATCAGCGGAATCGCCTGCGAGTCATCGGTCAGCAAACCATCGCGCTTGGCCTGCTGGTACTGCGTCATCAGCGGAGCCCAGTACTTGAGCTTGACGCCGAGGAAATCCGGTCCTTCCTCCAGCTGGTCCATACTCAGGCCGGTGGTGAAGAGGCTCTCGAAGTGGCGTCCGATGGCGCCAGCGTCGCGGGCATCGGCCGGCGGAGCCTTCTCCAGCGGTGCCAGGAAGTCGCCGGCGGAACCCAGCAGCGCCCTTTCGGCGGCAGGGTCGACTGCGACGACGGATTCCGTCACCTCAGGGGCCAAGGGAAGTGCCACGGAGAGATTGAAGAGGTTGTGCTCCGAACCCAGGGCAGGGGCCGGGAACTTGATGCCGGTCTCGCCGTCCGGCCCGGCGATCCGGACGTTGCTGCCGCCGGCGGCCTGTTCCTGGATCAGGCGACCCTTGCCCAGGGTGCCTTCAGCACTGGTCTTGAAAAGGGTTTGTTGGTTGACGCCGTCAGAACTCGTGGCGGAGGCCGTCAGGCGGTACTTCTTGGGGGAATCCGGCAACACGGATTCCGCGGCAGGCCACTTGCTGGAATCCATTGCGGAAGGATCCCCCGCGGTCACCGCCCCGGCAAGCCCGGCGTTGTAGCCCAAGTAGTCCATGGCGTTGAGGCGCGGCGCTTCGAGGTTTTGCGAGACACGCGAGACCAGGCTGATCGGGGCTGCCACGGCCGTCTGGCCCATGGTCCTGATCTTTTCCAGCTGCTCAAAGCTGATGCCACCTTGGCCGTTGGCGATTTCCGGCTGGATCAAGGCACCGCCGTCGCCATCTTGTGACTGGTCCGGCTTGGCCTGGACCAGGATGTCGTAGAGTCCCCGCGAGTTCTCGTCCACAGTCCGGTTCAGAGCAGCCTGCGACTGGCTCTGGACGAGGACGGACAAGCACATCGCGACGATCAAAATGGCCGCGGTCAGCAGCAGCACACGGCTTCTGATGAACCTTTGGACGGCGTTCATTGGGCTCCCTGAGACCTTGATTGCGGGCGCGCACACGTAGTCCGTAATTCCCCAAAAGACACAGGGGAATACCGGGCTGTATGTGCAAAAAGTTGTGGCCGGCCTGCTGCCGGGTCCGAATCCCGGACCCAGCCATTGTAAGCAGACCGGCCACTCCTGCGTGCCAAAGGTGTGTCGCCGGCACGCGAACTCAGCTGATGGGGATCAGTGCTAGTCCTCCAGATCCACTTCGCGGACCATGTCTGCGCCGATACCGGCCTTGATGGCCTCGAGCACCTGCTGTGGAACGGAACTGTCGATGGTCAGGAGCGCAAGAACCTGGCCGCCTTCAGTCTGGCGCGCCACCTGCATTCCGCCGATGTTGATGTTGTTCATGCCCAGGATGTGCCCGATGGTGCCAATCACACCGGGACGGTCGGCGTAGGCCACCACCACCAGGTGCTCGCTGATGGGGATTTCGACGTCGTACCCATTGACGCCAACAAGCTTCTCCACCTGCTTGGGACCCGTCAGGGTGCCGGCTACGGAGATCTGCGAACCGTCGCTGAGCGCACCACGGATGGTCAGGACGTTGCGGTAGTCCTCAGCCTCCGCCGTCGTAATGAGGCGGGTATTGATGCCACGCTGCTCTGCGATGACTGGAGCGTTGACGTAGGAGACCTGCTCCGTCACCACGTCCGCGAACACGCCCTTCAAGGCAGCCAATTCAAGCACCTTGACGTCCAGTGCCGCTATTTCACCCGCAACTTCGACGTCGATCTGGGTGAGGGATGCATGGGTCAGCGCCGTGAAGATACGGCCCAACTTTTCGATGAGCGGAATGCCCGGACGAACGTCGGGAGCGATAACGCCTCCGGCCACGTTCACGGCATCCGGAACCAGCTCGCCGGCAAGGGCCAAGCGAACAGACTTTGCGACGGAAACGCCGGCCTTCTCCTGGGCCTCATCGGTGGATGCACCGAGGTGCGGGGTGACTACGACGTTGTCGAACTCGAAGAACGGCAGATCGGTGCTGGGCTCCTTGACGAAGACGTCCACGCCTGCGCCGGCAATCTGGCCTTCCTTCAAGGCAATGTGGAGTGCTTCTTCGTCCACCAGTCCACCACGGGCGACGTTGATGACGTACGCCGTTTCCTTCATCTTCCGGAAGGCGTCAGCGCCCAGCATGCCCACAGTCTCCGGCGTCTTGGGCATATGGATGGTGATGAAGTCGGAATTCTCCAGGAGTTCATCCAAGGTGACCAATTTGACGCCCAGCTGCGCGGCGCGGGCGGCTGTGATGTAGGGGTCGTAGGCGAGGATTTCAGTTTCGAATCCCTGCAGGCGGGCTGCCACCAAGGCACCGATGCGGCCCAGGCCGATAATGCCGATCTTCTTCTCGAAAAGCTCGATTCCGGTGTACTTGGAACGCTTCCACTCGCCGTTCTTCAGCGCGGAGCTGGCCTGCGGAATGTGGCGGGCAAGGCTCAGGATGTGGCCTACCGTGAGTTCCGCGGCCGAGACAATGTTGGACGTCGGGGCGTTGACCACCATGACGCCGGCCTGGGTGGCGGACTTGATATCCACGTTGTCCAAGCCCACGCCTGCGCGGGCAATGACCTTGAGGTTCTTGGCTGCGGCGATTGCCTCGGCGTCTACTTGGGTGGCAGAGCGAACCAGGATGGCGTCGACGTCGGCGATGGCGGACAGCAGCTGGGAACGGTCGGCACCGTCGGTCTGGCGGATTTCAAAGTCCGGGCCCAATGCCTCGACTGTGGCGGGCGAGAGTTCCTCGGCGAGGAGGACGACGGGTTTGCTGGCTGACACGGGGTGGCACCTTACTTTGGACAACTTGGGACAGAACTGGACAAGGAGCGGATGCGTGGCCCGGGGCACGGCGCCGGGACCAGCCCAGAATATCGAATCCGGGCCGCGTTTCCGGTGCCGGCGAGGGATGTTACGGCCGGACCGGAAGCGATGTGAAGAAGTTCACAGCACCACCGGGAGTGCAATTCGGTGGAGAAACGGTGCTGGAAACGGCGACGCCCGCCCGGCTGAAACTCGCCGGACGGGCGTCGCTGCTTAGTGCTGGTGCAGTGCTGCTGCCACGCGGAACAATCAGCGGGCTGCGGAACCCTCGACGTAGTCGGCGTCCTGCTGCTGCCAGGAGAAGAGTGAACGCAACTCGCGGCCAACTTCTTCGATCGGGTGCTGCTCGGCCTTGGCGCGGAGTTCCTTGAACTCGGTGCCACCGTTGTCCTGGTCATCGATGAAGCGCTTTGCGAAAGCACCGCTCTGGATGTCCGCGAGGACAGCCTTCATGTTTTCCTTCACCTCGGGGGTGATCACGCGCGGGCCGGAGACGTAGTCGCCGTACTCAGCGGTATCGGAAACGCTCCAGCGCTGCTTGGCGATGCCGCCTTCCCACATGAGGTCAACGATGAGCTTGAGCTCGTGGAGAACCTCGAAGTAGGCGATCTGCGGCTGGTAACCGGCTTCGGTCAACGTTTCGAAGCCGTACTGGACGAGCTGGGATACGCCGCCACAAAGAACGGACTGCTCACCGAAGAGGTCGGTCTCGGTCTCTTCGGTGAAGGTGGTCTTGATGACGCCGGCGCGGGTGCCGCCGATGGCCTTGGCGTAGGACTTTGCCAGGTCCCATGCGGAACCGGAGGCGTCCTGCTCAACAGCAATGATGTCCGGGATGCCACGGCCGGCTTCGAATTCGCGGCGGACGGTGTGGCCCGGAGCCTTCGGAGCGATGAGGATGACGTCAACGCCGGCCGGAGCCTCGATGTAGCCGAAGCGGATGTTGAAGCCATGGGCGAAGGCAAGTGCCTTGCCCTCGGTCAGCTTGTCCTTGATGGAGTCGTTGTAGATCGAGCGCTGGTGCTGGTCCGGCGCCAGGATCATGATGACGTCGGCCCATTCGGCGGCGTCCGCAACGTTCTTGACAGTGAAGCCTGCGTCCTCGGCCTTGGCGGTCGACTTCGAGCCTTCCTTGAGCGCGATGACAACCTCGACGCCGGAATCGCGCAGGTTGAGCGCGTGGGCGTGGCCCTGGGAGCCGTAGCCGACAATGGCTACCTTGCGGCCCTGGATGATCGACAGGTCTGCGTCGTCGTCGTAGAACATTTCAGTCACTTGCGTAACTCCTCTTGAGTGGTTTTCTTAGATATTGATTGTGGTGCTGCGGTACTGGACGCAACGCTCGGCATAGCGGGTCAACGAAACCGCTGACTGCGCCTGCCTGGTTTCACGCGGAGCGGAGCGCCCTGTCACTCATGGAGCGGGATCCCCGTCCAACGGCCAAGGTGCCGGACTGCACGATTTCACGGATGCCGAACGGCTCGAGCACTGAAAGCAGTGCAGCGAGCTTCTCGGGGGTACCGGTTGCCTCAATCACCAACGAGTCTGTGGACACGTCGACGACGGCGGCACGGAACAGGTCTGCAGCCTGGGTAACCTGCAGACGTGTCGCGGCATCCGCACGTACCTTGACCAGGATGTGGTCTCGTTGTACGGAAGATTCTGAAGTCAGCTCCACAATCTTGATCACGTTGACCAACTTGTTGAGCTGCTTGGTGACTTGCTCGATGAGGTCGCCGTCGGCGTCGACGACAACCGTCATGCGGGACATGCCTGGAACCTCGGTGGGTCCCACAGCGAGGGAGTTGATGTTGAAGGCGCGCCGGGCGAAGAGGCTGGCCACGCGGGTCAGCACGCCGGGCTTGTCTTCGACCAGAACGGACAGTGTGTGGCGGCTCATGCCTAGTCCTCCTCTTCCCATTCCGGGGTCATGTTTCGGGCAACTTGGATCTGGTCATTGCTGACGCCCGAGGGCACCATGGGCCACACCATCGAGTTGGGGCTCACGACGAAGTCAATGACCACCGGACGGTCGTTGATCTCGAGTGCCTTCTGGATGGTGGCGTCGATGTCTTCGTCACGCTCACAGCGCAGTGCCGCACAGCCGTAGGCATCGGCCAGCTTGACGAAGTCCGGAATCCGGATGGTGTCGTGGCCTGTGTTCAGATCCGTGTTCGAGTAGCGGCCCTCGTAGAACAGGGTTTGCCATTGGCGGACCATGCCCAGCGAGGAGTTGTTGATGATGGCCACCTTGATCGGGATGTTGTTGATGGCGCAGGTGGCCAACTCCTGATTGGTCATCTGGAAGCAGCCGTCGCCGTCGATGGCCCAGACAACACGGTCCGGTTCACCGACTTTGGCACCCATCGCTGCCGGAACCGAGTATCCCATGGTTCCTGCACCGCCGGAGTTCAGCCAGGCGTGGGGGCGTTCGTAGTTGATGAACTGCGCGGCCCACATCTGATGCTGGCCAACGCCTGCGACGTAGATGCCTTCGGGACCCGTGAGTTCACCAATGCGCTTGATTACGCGCTGCGGCGCAGTGAGGCCGTCTTCCGGCTCGGTCCAACCCAGGGGGTAGGTGTCCCGCAGGTTGCCCAGGAAAGCCCACCAGGCATCCAGGTCCGGGGTACCGCTCAGTTCGAACTGCGTCTTTACGGCCTCGGTGAGCTCCGGGATGATTTCCTTGACCGAGCCAACGATGGGGACATCGGCAGTCCGGTTCTTGGAGATTTCGGCGGGGTCGATATCGGCGTGGATGACCTTGGCAAAGGGAGCGAAGGTTTTCAGCACACCGGTAACGCGGTCATCGAACCTGGCGCCCAACGTGATCAGCAGGTCGGCCTGCTGAAGCGCAGTCACAGCGGAAACGGAACCGTGCATGCCGGGCATGCCCACGTGCTGCGGGTGCGAATCAGGGAAGGCGCCGCGCGCCATCAAAGTGGTGACCACTGGGGCGCCTGTGGCCAGGGCCAGCTCCATGAGTTCCGCCGAAGCGTGGCCCTTGACCACACCACCGCCCACATACAGGACCGGCTTGCTGGCTGCCGCGATCAGCTTGGCAGCTTCGCGGACCTGCTTGTTATGGCCCCGGACAACGGGGCGGTAGCCCGGCAGGTCCACCTTGGGCGGCCAGGAGAACGTCATTTGGCCCACCTGGGCGTCCTTGGCAATGTCCACCAGCACCGGACCGGGACGGCCCGTGGAAGCGAGGTGGAAGGCCTCCGCCATGACATGCGGGATGTCGTTGGGGTCGGTCACCAGGAACGAGTGCTTGGTGATGGGCATCGTGATTCCCACGATGTCCGCTTCCTGGAAGGCATCGGTGCCAATGACACCACTGGCTACCTGCCCGGTGATTGCTACCATCGGCACGGAGTCCATGTGGGCATCCATGATGGCGGTAACGAGGTTGGTGGCACCGGGGCCCGAGGTGGCGATGCAAACGCCAACCCGTCCGGTAACCATGGCGTAGCCTTGCGCGGCGTGGCCGGCTCCCTGTTCGTGACGGACCAGGATGTGATTCATGCTGGAGGCCATCAAGGGGTCATAGGTGGGCAGGATCGCGCCACCGGGCAAACCGAAAATATCGTCCACGCCGAGTTCTTCGAGCGAACGGACAATTGCTTGCGAGCCGGTCATCACCGTCGGGGGTACGACGTTGTTCGGCCCAAGTACAGGAGAGAGAGGTGCAGCAGCGTCGACGACGGCCTCGGCCGTTCGGTCGATCTTTTCCGGAGCCTTGTGGGCTCCAGTGGACTTTGAAGCCATCAGCGAGGGGCTGATCGGCGATCCTTTGCTCATCGGACTCTTCCTTTGTGGATCTTCATTAGTGGGTCTTGGGAATAAAAAAACCCCTCAGCCTTCCGGCTCTTCGAGGGGTTTGCGCGTGACGGTTCGTTACCAGTCGGGCTAAGCCACGCGCTTGGTAAGGACGACGATGCCGACGGTAACGAATGTGATCATGCGTTCAGTGTTCCCTCTAAGGGAGATACGTGTCAATTGAGCACCATCGTATCTCACTATTTGGACAACGGTGTCCGCCTACCGGACTCCACCCATCAAAGACGAGCGGAGTCCGCAGCAGGAATCAACCGCAGTAGGCGCCGGTGGACGCGCTGTGCACCAGCTTGGCGTACTTAGCCAGGACACCCTTGGTGAACTTTGCCGGGAGCGGCTCCCAGCCCTCCTTGCGGGCCTCGAGCTCAGCCTCGTCTACCAACAGATCGAAGGAACGCGCAGCGATGTCCACTCGAATGCGGTCGCCATCCCTGACAAAGGCGATGGGTCCGCCGTCGACGGCCTCGGGCGCAACGTGCCCGATGCACAGGCCGGTGGTACCGCCCGAGAAGCGGCCATCGGTGAGCAGCAGCACGTCCTTGCCCAACCCCGCGCCCTTGATGGCGCCGGTAATGGCAAGCATTTCGCGCATGCCCGGGCCACCCTTGGGGCCCTCGTAGCGAATGACCACAACGTCACCCTTGTGGATCTCGCCATTGTCCAGTGCCGTCAGGGCGCCCTGCTCGCGCTCGAACACACGGGCGGTTCCTTCGAAGACGTCGGCATCAAAGCCTGCACTCTTCACCACAGCGCCCTCAGGTGCCATGGAACCGTGGAGGATGGTGATGCCACCCGTCTTGTGGATGGGGTTGTCCAAGGCACGGAGGATCTTGCCGTCGAGGTCCGGCGGGTTGATCGAGGCGAGGTTTTCGGCAAGGGTCTTGCCTGTCACGGTGAGGCAATCGCCGTGGAGCAGACCGGCGTCGAGCAGTGCCTTCATAATCACCGGCACGCCGCCGATCTTATCTACGTCGGTCATGACGTAGCGGCCAAAGGGCTTCAGGTCCCCGAGGTGCGGGATTTTGTCGCCGATGCGGTTGAAGTCGTCCAGCGTGAGCTCAACTTCGGCCTCGCGTGCGATCGCGAGCAGGTGCAGCACGGCGTTGGTGGAACCGCCGAACGCCATGGTCACGGCAATGGCATTCTCAAAGGCCTTCTTGGTCATGATGTCGCGGGCAGTGATGCCCAGGCGCAGCAGGTTGACTACCGCCTCGCCCGACTTGCGGGCGAAGTCATCACGACGACGGTCTGCCGACGGCGGGGCGGCCGACCCCGGGAGGGACATGCCCAGGGCCTCGCCAATGCAGGCCATGGTGTTGGCCGTGTACATGCCGCCACAGGCGCCTTCGCCGGGACAAATGGCCTTTTCAATACGAGTCAGGTCTTCCATGCTCATCTTGCCGGCGGCGCAGGCTCCCACCGCTTCGAAAGCGTCAATGAGGGTGACTTCCTTCTCCGAGCCATCCTCAAGTTTGACCCAGCCGGGCATGATCGAGCCGGCGTAGAGGAACACGGACGCGAGATCCAGGCGGGCAGCAGCCATGAGCATGCCCGGAAGGGATTTGTCGCACCCGGCCAGCAAAACCGAGCCGTCGATACGCTCGGCCTGCATCACGGTCTCCACGGAGTCGGCGATGACTTCGCGGGAAACCAAGGAGAAGTGCATGCCCTCATGACCCATGGAGATTCCATCCGAAACGGAGATGGTGCCGAACTGCATAGGGAATCCACCCCCGGCATGGACGCCCTCCTTGGCGCCCTGCGCCAGGCGGTTCAGGGAGAGGTTGCAGGGGGTAATTTCATTCCAGGAACTCGCGACACCAATCTGGGGCTTGGCAAAGTCGTCGTCGCCCATGCCGACCGCCCGGAACATGCCGCGTGCGGGCGCCGCGTGGATGCCGTCGGTGACGACCCGGCTGCGGGGTTTGATATCCGGCTTATTGTCTGTGGCGATGTGGGTGGTGTCACTCATGGTCCAAAGTCTATGTGTACCTGGTGCCGGCGAACGCTGTTCCCAGCCGGGTTAAGCACGAACAGTCGAATATTGCGTGGATTTCTCCACCAGGCAATGGACTTGGGTCTCAAATGTTGAGACGTGACTCGTGCAGTTCCCGGGCAATCGCAGCAGCCTCGCCCTTGAGCATCTCCAGGACACTGGCGATCGTGGCCCGCGCAGCAACTTCCTGCCGCGCCAGCGCAACAATGCTCCTGCTCGCTTTCACTTCCGTCAGCGGCCGCAGAACCAGGCCGCGCCTGGAGCTCGCCCGGGCCGTATACCGCGGCAGGAGGCAGATCCCGTGGCCCGCACCCACCAAAGCCTCCAATACCCGCAGATCCGGATACCGCTGGCCCCTGCGGGCCTGCCTGCCCGCGTGGAGCTCGATCTGGCGAAGAACCGTGTCGAAGGGAAATCCCTCCGGGACACCAATCCAGGGGTAGTCGACAACATCCTCGGGGCTCAGCCGCGCCTTGGCTGCCAGGGGATGCCCCACCGGCATGGCGACGTCCAGGGCCTCCTCCAGCAACGGCACCACCGTAAGCCCGCGACGGGCAAAAACCTCCGGCCCATCCACGCTGTGCGCAAGGACGATGTCGTAGTCGGCCACCAAGGGAGCAAAATGCGCTGTTCCAGGGTCCTCGAAATGGGCATCGAAAGTGAGCCCTTCCACGGCCGAAACCCGGTGGAGCACCCCAGGCAGCAGCATTTCCGCAGCGCTGGGGAAGAAAGCCGCCGAAACACGGGTCTGCCAGCCCTTCCGGTACGTGTCGATGGTTGACTCCGCACGGGCCATGGCAGTGGCGATGTCCGAGGCTGCTGCGGCCATGGCCAGCCCGGCTTCCGTCAGCTGAACGCCCCTGCCAACTTTCTCCACCAAAACAACGCCGATCTCAGCCTGCAACGTCTTCAATTGCTGGGAAACAGCCGAGGCCGTGACATTCATGGCGTCGGCCGTGGCACCGACGCTTTGCCTGTCCGCCAATTCGCGCAGAACCTGCAGCCTTTTGAAGTCCATGGAGCCAGACTAGGCGACACAGAGTAATTCCGATCTGCGGATTACCAATACCCACAATCACTAAGCAAACTGATCACTTGGTGCAAACCAGCAGGTCAAACGCTGGACAGCCCATTGGCAGGCACGTAACGTCGGAAATACCACGAGCTGCACCCCTGCAAGCAGAAGGGCATCCGCCATGGATTGGTTAATTTGGGTCATTGTCATTGTTTTGGTCGTCGCGATTGTTTGGTGGCTCATGAGTCGCAACAAGGCACAAAATTCCACCACAACCCAAGCTGCGGCGCCTGCGGCGATGGAGCCCAGCAATACTTCATCAATGCCTGATCCTGCCGCCACGGCAGCAGGCGTGGCCGGCTTGGCCGGAGTAACGAACCTGGGGAAGGCGGCCGCCGAGGGCAGCGGTCCGACCACCGACGAATCAGGCACTCGCGAATCACCGGCCGATGAACCCACCGGGGACGAGCCTGTACTGGACGGCTCTCCTGCACGCCAGGAACCCCACAGCTCCTCCCCCGCCAGCGGCGTCGCCGGGACCGAAACAAATACCGCCGTCGTCGATTCACCGGATGAAGGCCCCTCCGACACCCAGCCGGCCGCCACCCCGGGACTGACCGTGGCGGAGCCGGTCATTGCCACGCCCGTAGTTGAAGAACCCGTGGTTGACGAGCCGGTGGTGGATACCGATGCAAAACTGCACGCGGCCGATGCCGGCGACGTGGACGACTGGGGCGCGGGTTCTGCTGCGGCGGTCACGGCCGACGATGTCACCCGCGCCGAGGAGGCGGCGGAGAAAGACAAAGCCGAGGACAAAGCGGAGTGGGAATCATCATGGACAGATGAGAGCGGTGCCCCAGTCCACCACCACGAGTACACCGACGCGCATGCTCCCGCCCTGCCAGGCGCCGAATCTGCCGCGGCCGAGGATTCCGGGACTGCAGCGGACACAGGACCTGCGGGGCACCTGGCCGTCGACCACCCTTACGGCACGGGTTCTTCAAGTGCAGCCGGAGACGGCTATCCGGTGAAGGCCTCCGCTACGGACATGACCTATCACGACGAAGACAGCGCCGGCTATGGCGACGTGGCGGCGGATGTCTGGTTCGAATCCGCCGCGCACGCAGAAGCCGCCGGATTCCGGCCGCCACGGCGCAGTCGGCACTGATTCGAACGCAGTGGCCACCACCATGGGCAGGCACCCAGCGAAACGCGGCAACCACCGCACGCGCTTGGGGACTGCCCCTGCGTTGGCAATGATCCTGATGCTTGCCGCGTGTACCGGCAGTCCGTCCTCCCCGGGGACAGCGGCCACGCCCGGCGGGACGGCTGGCTCCTCCAGCGCTGGTCCTACTGCTGGCGCAGGTCCTACTGCTGGCGCCGGCCCTGCTGCTGGCGCCGGGACTCCGGCGCGGACGCCGGAGGTCGTCGAGAAGCTCGACGTCGGACTGCAGCTGCCATGGTCTGCAGTGTTCCTGCCCGACGGCACAGCGGTAATTTCCGAGCGCGATTCCGCACAGGTCAAGAGCATCCGCGACGGCCAAGCAACCACCATTGGCGAGGTTCCCGACGTCGACCCCGGCGGCGAGGGAGGTTTGCTGGGACTTGCATTGTCACCCGCCTTCCAGGCCGACCAGTGGCTCTATGCCTACTTCACTTCAGCGAGCGACAACCGGATTGCGAGGATGAAGCTGGCCGAGGATGCGGGTGGCACGTTGACCCTTGGCGAGGCCGAAGTGATCTTCTCCGGGATGCCCAAGGCATCAACACACAACGGCGGCCGAATCCGCTTTGGCCCCGACGGATTCCTGTACGTTGGGACCGGCGATTCACAGCGCCGGGAACAGCCCCAGGACACCACTGCCCTGGGCGGAAAGATCCTCCGACTGACCCCGGAAGGACGACCCGCGCCGGGGAATCCCTTCGGCGACAATCCCGTTTACAGCTATGGGCACCGGAATGTTCAAGGATTGGCTTGGGACAGCGAAGGCCGACTTTGGGCAAGCGAGTTCGGTCCGGACGTGGACGACGAACTGAACCTGATCACGCCGGGAGGCAACTACGGATGGCCAACCGTGACCGGCGCGCCGGGCAGGAACGGTCTGATCGACGCCAAGGTGGTGTGGCCTTCAACGTCCGAGGCGTCGCCCAGCGGACTGGAAATAGTGGACGGCGTCGCCTACACCGGAGCCCTCCGAGGTCAACGGCTGTGGGCGGTCCCCCTCAACGGTGAATCCGCCGGCACTCCTGTGGCTTACTTCACAGGACAATATGGGCGACTGAGGGACGTGGCACGAGCCCCCGACGGGGCCATCTGGGTCCTCAGCAACAACAGAAACCCTGATTTTGCGCTGATTTTGCGGGCCGGATCCTGAGTCACCCATGGGCGGGGGTGCGGATTTCACACTTCGGGAAAAGTCGTGTAGAGTTACATGTCGTTGCGGAGATCGCCGAGGAAATAAACGCCCTTCGGTTGGTTGAATTCAACAGCTGCACCTCTAGCTCAACTGGCAGAGCAATTGACTCTTAATCAATGGGTTCCGGGTTCGAGTCCCGGGGGGTGCACCAAAGAGAAGGACTTGGAGTGGATATTCACTCCAAGTCCTTTTTTGCTTTAAAGACTCCGGAGATTGACCATCACGTGGCATTCATCACGACCCCTGCCCAGTGGTCGGAAGTGGGCAAAAAGTGGTGTAATGTTATTTGTCGTTGCGGAGGTCAGCGAGGAATGCGAATTCCTTGAACAGGCCGAAACAAGTGCTGCACCTCTAGCTCAACTGGCAGAGCAATTGACTCTTAATCAATGGGTTCCGGGTTCGAGTCCCGGGGGGTGCACCAAAGGAAAAGGCTCCGAATCGCTTGTTGCGATCCGGAGCCTTTTCTGTTCTCTGGCCGAATTCTGTTCCCTGCCCGCAGCCTCCTAAGAGTCCTCCAGGCAACAGGCCGCTGTCAGGATTGTGGCAAGTCGGAGTCAATACCCCGGGTTTCCTGCTCCGGCGCCGGCAGGCCCGCCAGCCCACGGACCACGATCCTGAGCTCATCGCGTAGCCGCGCCGTGTCAACAGCAACAGGAGCCAAGACGTCCTGCTCAAGCTTGACGGCCTCCTCGAGGGCGGCAATGCCGGCCTCAGTGAGGGTCACGACGTGGCTCCGGCGGTCGGAGTCACTGCGGTGGCGCGTGACGTGGCCGTGCAACTCCAGCCTCGCGAGGGTGGTGCCCATCGTCTGCGCCTTGACTCGAGCAACCTCGGCCAGGGCCGCCTGCGTAATTGCACCCTTGGCCGCAAGCACCTGCATCGCAATGACACCGGCGTGGGTAAGGCCGATGGACTTCAATTTTTCGTTCCACGAGATTTCAACCAAGCGCGCAGCTGTCGAAAGCAATCGGGTAGTGGGCCATCTCTCCATATCTGGCATGCCGACAGTATATGCGCGTCAGGGGTGATGACGCGGCTTCTCCCCTCTAAACTGGGAAATCGCGATCGTAAGCAAGGAGCATATTTTGACTGAACGACTTATCCCGGGCGACGTTGCCCCAAACTTCACCCTCAAGGACCAAAGCGGCAATGACGTCAGCTTGTCCGACTTCAGTGGGCGAAAGACCATCGTGTATTTCTACCCGGCGGCCTCCACGCCAGGGTGCACCAAGGAAGCCTGCGATTTCCGTGACACGCTCGGACCCCTGCAGGCAGCCGGCTACGAGGTGGTGGGCGTCTCCCCCGATCCCGTCAAGGCATTGGCCAAGTTCGCAGAAGAGGAACTCCTGACGTTCCCGCTCTTGTCGGATGAGGACCACGCCGTGGCCGAAACCTACGGTGCGTGGGGCGAGAAGAAGAACTACGGACGGACCTACATGGGACTGATCCGATCCACGATTGTCGTTGACCCGGATGGCACGGTGTCCCTGGCGCAATACAACGTCCGCGCCACCGGGCACGTGGCAAAGCTTCGCCGGGACCTCAAGCTGGACAAGTAGCGGGTACACTGGAGGCCGGTATATGGCAGGTCCGCTCTCGCGGTGGTCCCATTGCCAGCCAGCGCGAGTGGTGAAATTGGCAGACACGCAGGATTTAGGTTCCTGTGCCTTCGGGCGTGGGGGTTCAAGTCCCCCCTTGCGCACAGTACTGGTACCCAAGCAGAGTGGCTTGGAACCAGGTGAATACCCCCGGTTTAAGAACCGGGGGTATTTTATTTCCTCAAGCAGCGGGGAGAGCTTCCTGTGGATGCGCTGGGAAGTGCACTCAGGACGTTCAATTAGACTGGAATGCGGTCTGGCCGAAGCCGGCCACAGCACTTCCAACCGGCTTGAGGGGACAAGAGTGGCAAGCAGCAAGATGCGGCGCCTGACCGTACAGTTCGGAGCCGTCTTTGTGGCTTTGGGACTGACAGCGTGCACGGGAACGCCGGGGCCTCCCCCGTCCTCGTCCGCCAGCGGAACCGCTGCTGCCGAGCCTGCTGCCACCTTCAACTTTGGGACGGCGTCCATGCCCTTGGGCTTGGATCCCGCCATGACCGCTGATTCGGAGTCCTACCGGGTCACCCGCCAAGTCCTTGAGGGGCTGGTGGGGGTGGATGGCGAAACAGGGCAGACCACTCCCCTCCTCGCTACGGAGTGGAAGGACAGCAATAACGGGCTCAGCTACGATTTCACGCTGCGGTCCAACGTGACCTTCCACGACGGTACTCCGCTGGATGCCACGGCTGTCTGCGCCAACTTCAACCGCTGGTTCACGTTCCCTTCAGACCTGCGCAAGCAAGCCCCGGGCATTTCATTCCAAAGCGTTTTCAAGGCTTACTCGGACGAGCCGGTTTTCTCCATCTTCAAGGACTGCAAGGTAATTAATGCCAGCGACGTCCAGATCAACCTGACCAGACCCTTCACCGGATTCCTCCAGGCGCTGACGCTGCCGGCCTTCGCGATTTCTTCGCCGGCGGCACTTGAAGCCCAGAAAGCCAATGTCCTGGATCAGGTCCGGAATGGCCAGTCCGTTTCTGCCTACGCCGGCCATCCGGTAGGTACCGGCCCCTATCAGTTCAGCGCCTGGGACGCTGACAAAGTCACCCTGTCCAGCTACAAGGGCTACTGGGGCAACCGGGGCCAAATAGCAACCATCAACTTCATTCCTTACGACCGTGCGGAGACACGCCAGCAGGCCCTGCTGGATGGAAAGATCGATGCCTACGACCTCGTCACCTCGGGAACGTTTGACCAGCTGGTCAAGAAGGGTGTCCAAATCATCCAGCGCGACCCCTTCTCCGTGATGTACCTGGGAATCAACCAGGCCGTTGCACCGTTGGAGAAGCCCGAGGTCCGCCAGGCTATCGAGATGGCCATCGACAAGGAAGCGCTGATCCGCAAGTTCTTCATCGACAACACTGCCCAGGCTTCCCAGTTCGTGCCCCCCAAGCTCAGCGGATTCAACAACAATGCTCCTTCCTTGGGGTACAACCCGGAGAAAGCCAAAGAACTGCTGGCAAAGGCCGGGTACAAGGGCGAAGAGCTGAAGTTCTACTATCCGCTCAACGCCACAAGGGCCTACATGCCCACTCCGGAAAAGATCTACGCCGAGATCAGCCGCCAACTGGTAGCGGTGGGCTTCAACATCAAACCTGTGCCCGTGGACTGGGAGCAGGGCTACCTGCAGAAAGTTCAGTCGCCGGGTGATCGCGCCCTGCACCTGCTCGGTTGGAACGGCTCCTACGCCGACGCCGACAACTTCCTGGGGCCCTTGTTCGGAGAGACCCGGGCAGAGTTCGGCTATTCGGATTCGGAAGTCTTCCACAAGATCGAACGTGCCCGGGCCATGCCGGACGGCGATGACCGGAACGCCCAGTATCAGGCGATCAACGCAGAGATCGCGGCATCGGTACCAGCTGTCCCGATTGCCTTCCCCATCTCCGCCCTGGCCCTGTCAGACAAGGTGGAAAGCTACCCCGCTTCCCCTGTCCTCAACGAAGTTTTCACGAACGTCCGCTTAAAGCCTTGACGATTCCCCGCAATTTCAGTATTGAGTCTGCACGGGGATATTCTGTAGCAGCCAGTGCCGCCGCTAACGGAGATTGATTGTGACCTTCATTTCCAAGACTCAACATGCCGACGTCGTCCTGATTGGCGGCGGAATCATGAGTGCCACCCTCGGTGCGTTCATCAAGCAACTTGAACCCACCTGGACCATCTCCCTGTTCGAACGACTCGACGAAGCGGGGCTCGAGAGCTCCGGTCCGTGGAACAACGCCGGCACGGGGCATGCTGCGCTGTGTGAGCTTAACTACTCCCCCGCAGCCAAGGACGGTTCCGTTGACCCGTCCAAGGCGCTGCACATCAACGAACAGTTCCAGCTTTCACGCCAGTTCTGGTCCCACTTGGTGGACAGCAATGTCATTGGATCCCCCAAGGGCTTCATCAACACCGTTCCACACATGAGCTTCGTCATTGGCGATGACCACGCGAACTTCCTGAAGACCCGCTACGAGGCACTCAAGCCGAATACGCTGTTCCGGAGCATGGAGTACACCGAGGACCAGGCCCAGATCGCCAAGTGGGCTCCGCTGATCGTCAAGGGTCGCGACCCCAAGCAGCGCGTTGCCGCCACCCGCGCGGCTGAGGGCACCGACGTCGACTTCGGTGCGCTGACGCGTGAACTGACCGGTTACCTTCAGGGCAGCGGCGCCGAGGTCAACTACGGCCACGACGTCACCAACATCCACCGCGCAGCAGGCGGCGGCTGGGACCTCTCCATCAAGCACCCCAAGTCCGGTGAGCACGGCCGTATCCACGCGAACTTTGTCTTCGTCGGCGCCGGCGGCGGCGCCCTCCACCTCCTGCAGGCATCCGGCATTCCGGAAAGCAAGGGCTACGGCGGCTTCCCTGTATCCGGCCAGTTCTTCCGCTGCACTGACGACGCCATCACGTCCCAGCACAGTGCCAAGGTCTACGGCCAGGCCTCTGTTGGCGCCCCTCCGATGTCCGTTCCCCACCTCGATACCCGGTACGTGGACGGCAAGCGTTCCCTCCTCTTCGGCCCGTACGCCGGATTCTCAACCAACTTCCTAAAGACCTCCAGCTACCTGGACCTTCCACTGTCCATCCGTCCGGGAAACATCATCCCCATGCTGGCAGTGGCCAAGGACAACATGGACCTCACGGCCTACCTCATCAAGGAGGTTGCCAAGCGGCATGAGGCCAAGGTGGAGTCGCTGCGCGAGTACTACCCCGAGGCAGCTGGCGGTAATTGGGAATTGATCACTGCCGGCCAGCGTGTGCAGATCATCAAGAAGCACCCTCAGAAGGGCGGCGTCCTGCAGTTCGGCACCGAGGTCATTGCTTCCCGCGACGGATCCATCGGCGCCCTGCTGGGTGCTTCGCCGGGTGCTTCCACAGCCGTGCCGATCATGATCGAACTGCTGCAGAAGTCCTTCCCCAAGAACTTCAAGGGGTGGCAGTCCAAGCTCAAGGACATGATGCCGGGCTACGGGGTCAAGCTCAACGAGAACCCCGACCTCGCCGCCGAACTGGAAGCAAGCACCGCGCGGTCCCTGCAGCTGGAAGTGGCCAACGCCGTCCAAAGCTAGGCGACACCCGGGGCTGCGGCCGGTTCCCGTCAGACGAATCGTTTCGTAGACCTCAGGAGTCAATGCAATGTTCCGCCTGGCCAAGCTGTCCCTGGGAAACCGGGCCCTGATCGCGCTGATCACCGTCTTTGCGGCGGTGTTCGGCGTGATCACCATGGGGTCGCTGAAGCAGGAACTGATCCCGTCCATCGAGTTCCCGCAGATCACGGTTGTCACGTCCATGCCGGGTGCCTCTCCGGAGGTTGTGGACAAGCAGCTGAGCCAGCCACTCGAAACGGCACTGAACAGCGTTGAGGGACTTGAGTCCACTACGTCGACGTCCCGCAACGGTGTTTCGCAAATCACCATGGTGTTCACTTATGGTTCCAACCTGGACAGGGCGCGAAACCAGATCGACCGGGCCATCTCCAACGCCAAACGCGTGCTGCCGGCCGACGTCGAACCCCAATCCATCGCCGGCAATATCAGCGACTTCCCTATCGTCTACCTGGCGGTGTCCTCGGACAAGCCGCTCAGTGAACTTAACGCCGACCTCCTGCGGCTCAGCGTCCCCCGGCTCCAGAAGATCGACGGTGTCCGCGGCGCCGATGTGACCGGCGGTGCCAGCCAGCACATCCTTATCCAGCCGCGTCCCACGGACCTCGCGGCCACGGGGGCGTCCGTCCAGTCCATCGGCAATGCACTGAAGAACAACGGCACCCTGGTTCCCGTCGGCACCATCGAGGACCAGGGCAAGACGCTGTCGCTCCAGCTGGGCAGCCCTGTGGATTCCCTCGACATCATCAAGGGACTTCCGCTGGCCGGCGCCAAGGGTGCTGCAACCATCGGAGCCGTGGCCGACGTCAGCATCGAGGACGACGCCGCCACCTCCATCACGCGTACCAATGGCAAGCCGACGCTGGCGTTGTCCGTCACCAAGAAGCCCGAGGGCGACACCGTGGCCATCTCCCACGCGGTACGGGACGCAATCGGCCCCATGGAAGACGAACTGGGCAACAACGCGACCTTCACTCCGGTCTTCGACCAAGCGCCCTTCATTGAGAAATCCATCAAGGACCTCATCACCGAAGGCTTGCTCGGCTTGGGATTCGCCGTGGCCGTCATCCTGGTGTTCCTGATGTCCGTGCGGTCCACGCTTGTGACTGCGGTCTCCATCCCGTTGTCCCTGCTGATCACGTTCATTGGCATCTCGGCCACGGGCTACTCGTTGAACATCCTGACCTTGGGAGCGCTCACCATCGCCATCGGTCGGGTGGTTGACGATTCCATCGTGGTGATAGAGAACATCAAGCGGCACCTTAGCTATGGGGAACACAAGCTGACGGCCATCCTGACGTCCATCCGCGAAGTCGCCGGCGCCATTACAGCGTCCACGCTCACCACAGTGGCCGTGTTCCTTCCCATCGCGTTCGTTGGTGACCTTGCCGGAGAGTTGTTCCGCCCCTTCGCGTTGACGGTGACCATTGCGTTGCTGTCTTCGCTGTTGGTGTCGCTGACCATCGTCCCGGTCCTTGCCTACTGGTTCCTGTCCACTCCCAATGCGGGGGCCGAAGCGGCGGTACCAGCCAAGGAAGCCGCCGCGAAGGCCCGCGAGGCCGAGCAACGGAGCCGACTCCAGCGTGGCTACCTTCCGATCCTCCAGAAGACCCAAAAACACCCGGTCATCACGTTGTCCGCGGCAGCCCTGATCCTCGTGGCAACCATCGCGGTGTCTCCGCTCTTGGCCACCGACCTGCTGGGCCGCTCAGGCGAGAACAGCATGACAGTGCGCCAGGTACTTCCGGCCGGAACCAGCCTGCAGGCCACCAGCGATGAGGCCATGAAGGTCGAGGACTCCCTCAAGGGCATCGAGGGCATCAAGGACGTACAGGTGACCTCCGGAAACGCGCAGACAGGTTTCGCTGCGCTGACGTCCACAGGATCGTCGAACTCAACGTTCACCATTGTCACGGACGAGAAGGTCAACCAAGCAAAGCTTCAGGACGAGGTCCGCGCCAAGCTCGAGGGGGCAGCAGGGAAAGTGACGGTGGGCTCTCAGCAGGGCGGTTTCGGCACGTCGTCCACCGTGGACATCACCATCAGGGCCGCAAACTCCGCCGATCTCCGCACGGCGAGCGATGCCATGGTGAAAGCCATGGAGGGCGTTCCCGGCAGCACCGAGGTGGCCACCAACCTGGCGTCCACCCAAGCGGTGGTCCAGGTCCGCGTGGACCGGGCCAAGGCCGTGGCCGCCGGACTGACGGAGGAACAGGTAGGGGCCTTCCTGGCATCCACTGTCAGCCCCATCCCGGCCGGCACAGTCAGAATCGAGACCAACGATTACCCGGTACAGATTGGCGAAGGCACACGGTTCACCAGCATTGCTGCGGTGCGCGCGCTCCAGCTCCCGACTGCTCGTGGCCCCGTAACGCTGGAAAGCGTAGCCGCCGTCGAACAGGTTGACACGCCGGTGTCCATCACCAGCAGCAACGGTCAGCGGACCGCGCGGGTGACCGTGACGCCGTCGGGCTCCAACTTGGGCAGCGTCAGCACCGCGGTCCAGGAGCGCCTCACATCCGTGGAGCTGCCGGCCGGCGTGACGGCCACCATTGGAGGCGCCACTACGCAGCAGGCCGAATCCTTCCGGCAGCTGGGCTTGGCGCTGCTGGCCGCTATCGCCATCGTCTACGTGATCATGGTGGCTGCCTTCAAGTCGCTGATCCAGCCGCTGATCCTGCTGGTCTCCGTACCGTTCGCAGCAACCGGCGCCGTTGGCCTGCTGCTGGCGACCGGCGTTCCGCTGGGCTTGCCGTCGCTGATCGGCATGCTCATGCTGGTGGGCATCGTTGTCACCAACGCAATTGTGCTGATCGACCTCATCAACCAGTACCGCAAACCGCATGACGGCAGTCCCGGGATGAACGTTGCCGATGCCATTACCCACGGCGCACGCCAGCGCCTCCGTCCCATCCTGATGACGGCGTTGGCCACGGTGTTCGCGTTGACGCCCATGGCGTTGGGCCTCACGGGTGGCGGCGGATTCATCTCGCAGCCGCTCGCGATCGTGGTGATCGGCGGGCTGGTCTCCTCCACGGCCCTGACCCTGGTCCTTGTCCCCGTGCTCTACAAGCTGGTGGAAGGGCGCAGGGAGAAGAAGCAGTTACTGAAGGATTTGCAGGAGAAACCGACACCTGACGACGGCGTCAACGCCCCGCCGGGCAACGGTGCCGACGAGTTCCAGGACTGGACCACAGGCATGATTCCACGGGTAAAGGGCCGCAGGGCGGCACATAACCCCGGAGAATAGCGGACTCCTCACAGATTCACCCCTGAAAGCAGGGCCGGGAACAATTCCCGGCCCTGCCCTGTTACAGGCACTGATACATGCAAATGCATCTAGTTTGAGGTACACTGTTCACAGAGCCCGGAACCACGGGCAGGGAGAAAGGCACATCATGCAGATCGGCGTATTCAGCGTCAGCGACATCACCACTGACCCCACTACGGGCCGCACGCCCACGGAAAACGAACGCATCAAGGCGTCCGTCGCCATCGCCAAGAAGGTCGAGGAAATCGGCATGGATGTCTACGCCCTGGGCGAGCACCACAACCGGCCCTTCTTCTCTTCCTCCCCCACTACCACGCTGGCCTACATCGCGGCCCAGACCGAACGCATCACGCTCTCAACGGCCACCACGCTGATCACCACCAACGATCCGGTCAAGATCGCCGAAGACTTCGCCATGCTCCAGCACCTTTCGGATGGGCGCGTGGACCTGGTGCTCGGCCGCGGTAACACGGCACCGGTGTACCCGTGGTTCGGCAAGAACATCCAGGACGGCATCGAGCTCGCGATCGAGAACTACAGCCTGCTCCGCAAGCTGTGGGACGAGGACACGGTGAACTGGTCAGGCAAGTTCCGCACGCCCCTGCAGAATTTCACGTCCACCCCGCGCCCCCTTGACGACGTTGCCCCCTTCGTCTGGCACGGCTCCATCCGCACGCCGCAGATCGCGGAAGTGGCCGCTTACTACGGCGACGGCTTCTTCGCCAACAACATCTTCTGGCCCAAGGAGCACTACCAGCAGCTCATCGGCCTCTACCGTGAGCGCTACGAACACTACGGACACGGCAAGGCAGACCAGGCAATCGTCGGCCTTGGAGGCCAGTTCTTCATGAGGAAGAACTCCCAGGATGCCGTCAAGGAATTCCGCCCGTACTTCGATAACGCACCTGTGTACGGGCACGGGCCGTCGCTTGAGGACTTCACGTCGCAGACCCCCCTGACCGTGGGCAGCCCGCAGGAAGTCATCGAAAAGACACTGACCTTCCGTGAGGCCTTCGGTGACTACCAGCGCCAACTGTTCTTGATCGACCACGCGGGCCTTCCCCTGAAGACCGTGCTGGAGCAACTGGATCTCTTTGGCGAGGAAGTCCTTCCGGTCCTGCGCAAGGAATACGCTGCCATGAAGCCCGCCCATGTTCCGGACGCTCCGACCCACGCATCGCGCGTTGCTGCAGCACTGGAGGCCAAGGTCAGCGAATCCGCCGCAGCCGGCGCCGCGGGGCAGGACGCCTGATGTCCGGCCCCTCGGCGTCCTCGGCCGTCCGCCTCGCCGCCGAAACTTGGGAGTCGTTGTTCCGCTCCCAGGTGGCGGTGATGCGGAAGCTTCAGTCCGGACCGGCGTTCAAGACCCTTCCCGTCAAGGAATACGACGTCCTGTTCACGCTCTCCAGGTGCCCCTCGGGCCAACTCCGCCTGAATGAAATCAACGACAAAGTGCTGCTGAGCCAGTCCAGCTTGAGCCGCTTGGTGGACCGCTTGGAGAAGCGCGGCCTGGTGGAGCGCACAACAGCGCCCGACGACGGCCGGGGAGTCCTGCTGTCACTCACCGAAGCGGGCCGCGAGCTTCAAAAGACCATCGGCCGGGAACACGTGCGCGACATCGCGCATCTGGTGGCACCGGCACTCACGGTTGAGGAACAGCGCGAACTGTTGCGTCTGACGGAGAAGCTCCGCGCTTCAGTGGCCGGACACTAGCGCAGGCTGACGAGCTCCCGGGGATCTTCCACCGGGAGCTCGCCGTTGATCGAGGCACTGACCCTGAGGGTCTTCAGTGACAAGCTCCCACCCACCGTGGACAAGAAAGCCGTGTCCGAGGAGTCACGTCCGGCAGTGATGCGGAGCATGGATTCACGCGGCGCCAACCCGGTGGGGTCAATGATGCGCCAGGCGCCGTCAACGTAGGCCTCAGCCACTGCGTGGAAGTCCATGGGACTCAAGCCCGGGGCGTAGACAGCAGCAAGGCGCGCGGGAACATCCTTGGCCCTCAACAGCGCAATGGCAAGGTGGGCGAAATCCCGGCACACCCCCTTACGGTGAAGCAGCGTTTCCACTGCGCCGTCCGTGCCGCGGGAGGAACCGCTGACGTAGCGGAGTTCCCCATGCACCCAGTTGCGGACAGCGTGCAGCAGGTCGGCCCCCTGCAGGCTGTTGAACTCGGCGTAGGACGTGGGCAGCAGCCTGTCGGACTCGGCATAGCGGCTGGGCCTGACGTAGCGGATCAGTTCCATGGGACTCGACGTATCCGGCCGGGCAAAGCCGTGAACCGTTGCCCGGTAATCCACCGTTACCTCGCTCGGCTCGCTGAACTCCAGGTAGTGGAAACGGCCCCCATGATGGTCGCGCAGTTCAGCAAAGGGAACCTCAACGCCTGCGACGGTGATGGACAGGTCTTCAATCACCGAGTCGTAACCAGAGTTGTTGGCCACGGCTATGGCCATGGCCACCTTCGTGTTGGCTGCGGTCTTGAAAACGAGCGAGGCAGCAACGTTGCGTTCCATTAATCTCCGGGATGGTTGCGGCGGGCAGCCCCCAATGCCGCCGTGGCGTGGATCAGTCAATCGCGGGACTACAGATTGACCTTCAGAGACAGTAGCATCCGCTGGACATTGGCGAATTCCGAACCGTGGGCCACGTACTTCGCTGCCAGGTCCAGCGTGTCGAAAGACTTGGCCGGGGCCACTTTCTCGTCGGCGGCGAAGGCGTGGATCGCCGGGACGTCCCCGAACGAATAGTCGCCCTTTCCGGCCGGCCCCAGCACACGGTTCCGCAGTTCGCAGGAGTGGCCGTCCACCCCCGCCACCACGTTGGTGATGCCGTAGGAGCCAAAGAACTTGTAGCCCTGGACCACCCGGAAGACCACCCTCGGGTCGATAGTGTCCGGACCATCGGAGTGCGGAACATCCAGGGGGACACTGCTGATCACCACATAGGGGCGGCCCTGTCCCGCAGCGCAGGCGGCCGGGTCAGCCGGAGGCAGGCCTGTTTGCAGCGCGGCAATGTACCGGCCCTCACCGTCCTTGACTTCCACCTTCACCGCGCCTGCCAAGGAGCCCGGCTCAGGGCTCACCGACTGGGCAATCCACTCCGCAGGCAGCTCGAAGCTGACAGTCTTGGCAGAGTCGGTGTAGGTCTTCCACGACACAGCCGTGGCTGCAGGGCTCGGTCCGGCACTGGCTGTTTCGCTTGGCCCAGCCGATGCGGACGGCGAGCCGGAGGCGGCGTCCGTGGCCGCCGTCGTGCTTTCGGCAGTTCCGGTCCCCGATTCGGAACTGTTGGGCTGGGAGCTGGTTGTCGAACTGACCTGCGGTCCCTTGTTTTCGGCCGAACAGGCCGCTCCGGCCACGAGGATGCCACCTGCCAGCACCACGGCAGCAAGCCTCGTCGAGGTAGGGACCGCGATCATCATGCCCTTCATGGGCTCAGCCTAGCGGCGGTGATGCCGCGACACGCACAGGGCTAGGCTGAGGGTATGGCTCCCGACCAGAACGACGAACCCGAGGACAACATCCCCACCATGTCAGCGGTGGACATAGCGGACTGGCGACTGCGGACGTTCGCGCTCTACGACAAGGTGCGCCAACTCGCAGCCACCAACCCCTTTGATGCCCATGTCTTTTGGCGTCAGGAGCGGGACCTGATGTTTGCCACGCATCCTGCTTCGGCACTCACCACGGACATGAAGGCTTCATTTTCCGGGCTGCGCACCGCGGACTACGACCCCTCCTACCGCCTCTACGTTGCTTTGTCTCCGGAAGGTGCCGGCCAGGAGATGAACGTCGAGACGGGCACCGACGGCGTCGTACCCTTCACACGGATCGGCACGTTTGAGCTGCCCGGGCTCGGCTCATTGGCCGCCTGGCGGCTCAGGAGCTATGGCGGCGGGATCTTTGTACCCTTCCGCGACGCTACGGCGGGCAAGGATGGCGGAAGCTACGGAGCGGGCAGGTACCTGTTGGACACGGTCAAGGGGTCGTTCCATGGGACCCGCGGAACCGGGAACGAGCAAGAGTTCGTCCTCGACTTCAACTTCGCCTACAACCCGTCCTGCGCCTACAACGAGGCGTGGGCGTGCCCGCTTGCAGGTCCGGCCAACCGGTTGGCCGTGGAAGTGCCTGTGGGAGAGCTTTACCTGGGCTAGCCAAAGAGGCCGCCGGGGCCAACAGCGGCGAGCGCCGCAATGGCCGCGAGTATTGTCAGCGGTGCCACGATCAGACCGAACACCGCGTACCCCTTCCACTTGACCAGCACGTTCATCCGCACCAACCTGTCGTGCCACAACAGCGTGGCCAGCGACGCCCACGGCGTGATCAGGGGTCCCGCATTGACGCCTATCAGCAGGGCGGCCATCCTCTGGGGGGTTCCCGCCAGCGGTTCGGCCAATAGGTAGGCGGGCAAGTTATTCACGACATTGGACCCCAGGGCACCTGTCATGGCCAACCTCAGCAAGTCAAGGAAGCCATTCCCCGCACCTGCCACCTCACCGAGCAGCACGGAGGCTCCAAGGTACTGGGTTGCCTCGACTACCAGGAAAAGCCCGCACGTAAAGAGCAGCAGCGACCATGGAATCAACGTCAATGTGAGGACCTTGGGCCGACGGACGGCGAATATCACCGCCAGGATGACCGCAGCAACCGTGGCAGGAATCCAGATGGCGGCACCGGATACCAACGCCGGCAACAGCAACACCAAGACCACCGCGCTGACCAACAGCAGCACCCTGTCCTGGGATGCCCTGGACGAGGGCACCCCGAATGGCCGGGTGGAATCGCGCGCATACGTCTTGCGCAGTTCATGCCGAAAGACGATGGCTATGAACGCCAAGGGGACCAGAACGGCGGCCAACGAAGGTGCCCACATGAGTTGGGCGAACTGGGCGGGACTGATGCCTCCCAGATTGTGCTGCGCCAAAAGGTTGGTCAGGTTGGAAATGGGAAGCAGCAGGCTGGCTGTGTTGGCCAGCCACACAGTGGTCAGGGCGAAAGGCAGGACGGGCAGGCCTGCTTGGCGGGCCACGGTGACCACCACCGGGGTGAGGAGAACCGCCGTCGTATCCAGCGACAGGAAAACGGTACTGAGGGTGGCGAACAGCGCCACAAGCAACCACAACACCACACTGCGTCCACGCCCCCACCCACGCAGATGGCGGGCGATCCACTGAAAGGCGCCGGCTTCGCTGACCAACTCGGTCACCACTGTCATGGCAACGACGAAACCCAGGATGGGCGCCACCCGGTCCACGAGCACCGCCACTTCCTGCCATGGCAGGACACCCGTGGCAACGGTAATCCCACCTGCCACGAGAAGGACCAAGCCGATGATCGCCAGACGCATGGAACGGATTCTAAGCCCGGTCCCTGCGTACTGCCTTCACGGCACGGCAACAGGCGTCACCGTACTGTAAGCAATGAAGCCCCCGCCGCGTAGCGTCGAAGCCTAGCCTTTAACCATGAATACACTCCGGCGACTGATCCGGACCCACAGGACCTTCGCTGCTGTGGCAGGGGTGG
This sequence comes from Paenarthrobacter sp. FR1, assembly GCF_051106045.1. Taxonomy (NCBI): domain Bacteria; kingdom Bacillati; phylum Actinomycetota; class Actinomycetes; order Micrococcales; family Micrococcaceae; genus Paenarthrobacter; species Paenarthrobacter sp. FR1. The sequence goes on from NZ_JBPFSF010000001.1 coordinate 106,755, forward strand.
CGGTCATTTCCCTGCTGGTGGTCGGTGCAGCCTTGTTCCAGCCGTGGCGGCTCTTCACCAGCAGCAGCGTGGACGAAGCCCTGCCGGCCGCACCAGTGGCCGGGAGCGTCTCAGCAGAGGTTGAGGCGACCGTGGTTGAAACGCCTGCCGCCAGTGGACCGGTGGTTCTGGGCACGGGCGCCTTCCAATCCCAGGAACATGAGACCACCGGCACGGCCCGGTTGCTGAAACTCCCGGATGGAAGTCACCTGCTCCGCCTGGAGAACCTGGCCAGCAGCGACGGTCCTGACGTCAAAGTCTGGCTGAGCAGCCAGGAAGCCGGCGGTGATTGGTTCAAGTACCGCTCGGGACACTATGTGGACCTCGGGGCCGTCAAGGCAACCCATGGAAACCACAACTACGTCATCCCGGCCGGGACCGACATCGCGGGCTTGGCCTCCGTGGTCCTTTGGTGCGACCGGTTCAGTGTTGCGTTCGGGTCGGCGCCACTCGCCTGAGGTGTTGCCGGCGGATGGGAGGACGTAGGATGTCATCATGACTTCGTCCCTCCCCCGTCGCATCGCCCGTGTCCGGCCCACCTCGCCCCCATCGCAAACGCAGGTGCCCGGCGAGCAATACTTCGTGGCCAACGACGCCCCGGACTTCGATTCCGACGCCGGCACCCAGTGGACCGTCATCGACTCCCCGTTCCCGGCTTCGAGGGCGAACGCCAGCAGCCCGGCCAGGGAGGGATGGGAACGTGGCGCCGTGGTCGGCCAGGATGCGTTTGCTTTCCTGGCGCCGTCAGTACCGGTCAATGTGTTCGGCATGGCCCACAACACCGGCCAACCGGGCCGTGACCTTCCACCCCAGGCGTTCCATAAGGCGGCGTCCAGCGTGATCGGCCCCGGAGAGGCGATCCAGCTCAGCTCCACCGTCGGTTACGTAGACCCGGAAGCCGAACTGACGGTCGTCGTCGGCCGTCCTGCACGGGGTTTGACCCTCGAAACGGCGCGGTCGGCCATCCTGGGCTACACCATCGGCAATGACGTCTCAGCGCGTGACCTCCAACAGTCCGACGAACTGTGGATCAGCGCGAAGAGCCAAGACACGTTCACTCCTGCGGGGCCATGGATGGTCACGGAACTGGATGATGCGGACCTCTCCATCGGGATCGTCCACAATGGCAACGCGCTGGCAACTGCGAGTTCCGCCGACCTCGGTTGGAAGGTGGATGAGATCCTGGTGTACCTGTCTTCCTTCATGACCCTGCAGCCCGGCGACCTGGTACTCACGGGGTTCCCTGCGGAATGCGCCCGCATCCAGCCCGGAGACACGGTGGTGTGCCGCGTGGAGGGCATCGGCGAGCTTCACAACCCCGTTACTGGCGCTTCATGGGAGGAACAGCCCGCCTAGTGTGTCAGGCTTAAGGGCATGGAGACAGCCGCGGACGCCACTGAGCTGCGCCCGCTTCCTCCCCGGAAACCCCAACGCACACGGCATCGCGGCCCCCTCAAGTACCCGGTGGTGCGGCAGTTGCTGCGCTTCACCGGCGTCGGCGTTGTCTGCACCGCGAGTTCGCTGGCGATCTATGCGTTGCTGCGTCCCTGGATCGATCCGCAGCTCGCGAACGCTGTGGCCTTGATCCTGACGTCGCTGATGAACACGGCCTTGAACCGCCGGCTGACCTTCAAAATCACGGGCAGGAAGAAGCGCGCCCAGGACCACCTCAGCGGGGTGATCGTGATCGGTATCGCCCTGATCATCACGGGCGGAAGCCTGGGTGTGCTGCATCTTTTCCGCCCGGATGCCACGGTGGCCGAGGAGCTGTGGACCACCACTCTTTCCGGCTTCGTGGCCACGGCTGTCCGGTTCACGTTGCTGCGCCACTGGATCTTTCGGCGCGCACGGCACGTGTAGCTAGCCAGCCTGCGGGGACGCCAGGTTTCGGACACGCCCGACGGCGGTTTCCACGGCTGCGGCTGCTTGCTCAAGTTCTGCGTCGGTAACGGCTGAAGTGAAGCTGAACCGCACGGCCGTCTGGGCCGTTTCCGGGGCTATGCCCAGAGCGACCAGCACCGGCGACGGCGCATCGGACCCGGCAGCGCAGGCGGAGCCACTGGAGCACACCACACCCAGCCGCTCAAGCTCCAGCAATACTGATTCACCGCTGGTGCCGGGGAAACAGAAGGAGGCTACCGACGGCAAACGGCTCGCCCGGTGACCCGTGAGCATGGCGTTCGGCACGGTGGCCAGGACGTGCCCGATGAATCGGTCCCGCAGCCCCGATACCCGTGGAGCCTGTTCCGGCTGCTCGGCGTAGGCAAGTGTCAGGGCCGTGGACAACGCCACCGCACCAGCCACATTCTCGGTTCCTGAACGCCTGCCCCGTTCCTGTCCCCCGCCGTGGACCAAGGGCTCCAGCCTCAGGCGCCCCTTGGTGAAGAGCACCCCGGATCCCTTCGGCGCACCCAGCTTGTGCCCGGAGATGCTGAGGGCATCCACGCTCAGTGCCTTGACGTCCAAAGGCAACCACCCAGCCGCCTGCACTGCGTCCGTGTGGAAAGGAACACCCAGCTGGTGCGCTGCGGAGGCAAGATCGGTCACTGGTTGAACCGTTCCGATCTCATTGTTCGCGTACATGATGCTGACCAGCGCTGTTGCGGGCCCCAGCACCTTCCGGAGGGCTTCCACCGTGACCAGGCCTTCTCCGTCCACCGGCACAACATCCACGGCAAAGCCATGGACGCGCTCCAGGTACCGGGCCGACTCTTCCACGGCCGGATGCTCAATCGCACTGATCACCACTCGGTTCAGCGACGGATCTGCGGCTTTGCGCGCCAAGGCAATGCCCTTGACGGCGAGGTTGTCCGCCTCTGTACCACCGGAGGTGAAGGTCACCTCACCGGCCCGGCAGTTGATGGCCTTCGCGACGCCGGCACGCGCCCCTGCGAGCGCTGTCGCTGCCGCCTCACCCAAACTGTGATGGCTGGAGGGGTTGCCGAACTCCCCGCTGAGGTAAGGCCACATGGCTTCAAGGACCTCGCGGCGTACGGGCGTGGTGGCTGCAGCGTCGAGGAAGATCATGGCGTGCGCAGCTTCACTTCCGCGTCGACGTGAGTTCGATGTCGAGGCCAAGATCCAAGGCCGCGACACTGTGCGTGAGCCCGCCGATGGAAATGACATCCACGCCCGCTGCGGCAATGTCCGTGACGGTGTTGATGTTCACGTTGCCGCTGGCTTCGACGATGGCACGACCGTCGACTTGCTTGACGCCGGCCCGGAGCTCTTCGATGGAGAAGTTGTCCAGCATGATGGTGTCCACGCCCGCAGCCAACACTGGCTCGATCTGCTCGGCGCTGTCCACCTCCACCTCGAAATGCGTGGTGTGGCCCAGCTGGGCTTTTGCTGCAATCAGCAGCTCGGTCAACTTGCTGGCGTCTCCTCCGGTCATGACGGCCAGGTGGTTGTCCTTGGCCAGCACGGCGTCGGAGAGGCTGTAGCGGTGGTTGGCTCCCCCGCCGCAGCGCACGGCGTAGCGTTCCAGGACACGGAGCCCGGGCGTGGTCTTGCGGGTGTCCGTGATCCGGGCGCGCGTTCCTTCCACCAGCCTGACAAATTCTGCGGTCTTGGTGGCGATGGCACTCATGCGCTGCACGAGGTTGAGCCCCACGCGTTCAGCCAACAGCACCGAGCGGGCGCTGCCGCTGACACGGGCCAGGTGCGTTCCGGCGTCGAACGCTTGTCCGTCGGCGAGCATCAGCTCCACCTCAGTGTCCGGGTCCACAATCCTCATGGCGTCTCGGAACACGGTGCCGCCGCTGAACACTCCAGGGACACGCGCGTTGAGCACGGCGGTGGCCTGGGCGTCAGCGGGGATCAGCAACTGCGAGGTGATGTCCCCACTGGGTGCGTCCTCCGCGAATGCCCGCTCCAGGATGTCCCGGACTGGGGCTGCGGGGAGGGTCAGGTTAGTCATGGACGAGGCTCGCTTTCCGGCTCATGGTGTAACGCTTATCAAAATCGTCGACGGCGGCAGGTTGGCTCAGGCTGTCGCTGCGGTAATGCGCCCCCAAAGACTCCCGCCGTTCCCGCGCCGCATGGACGAGCAACTGGGCCGCCAGCAGAAGGTTGGAATCCTCATGCTCCCGCACGTTGAGGGAGTCAGGGACATTCTGTGGCAGAACGTTCTCCGCCCAGGCAGCCAAGCCGGTCCCGGCCTCCCGCAGCAGACTGCCAGTACGCAGGACCCCGGCCTTCGCAGTCATCAACCGCCGCAAAGCCCCCCGCGAAAAGACGCCTACCCGCGCAAACGATGCCTCACGAGCACCGGGCCCCGGCAAAGACTCAAACTCCCAAGAAACAGGAGCATTGGGCATCTCCTTTTCCCACGGCATCGGGATGAAGTCACCAGCCGGCAGTTCCAGAGGTTCCGACAGCGCCGTTGTCGCGCGAGCGCCCGAACCGGCCGCCGAGCTTGCGAGACAATCGACGGTACGAGGCGCGAGCGCAGGCGCCAAGGGACCTGTGGAACTGCTCCTCAGGAACACTTCGACAGCCCGCCTTCCGAACACCAAGCCTTCGAGAAGGGAGTTGCTGGCCAGCCGGTTGGCTCCTTGGACTCCGGTACAGGCCACCTCACCGGCAGCGAGCAACCCAGGCACAGACGTCCGTCCGTAGAGATCGGTCACCACGCCACCCATCCAGTAGTGGGCCGCGGGTGCCACGGGAACGGGTTCCCTGGTCCAGTCGACTCCGGCTTGGCGTGTGCGTTTGCTGAGGGTGGGGAAGCGCTTGGCGAGGAAACCTTTTCCTCGACTTTCCTCAATCACGGTAGCGTCCAGGAACACGTGGCCATTGGGGTCGCCGAGCTTTGTGAGATGCAGGGCGATGCTGCGGGATACGACGTCGCGGGGGGCGAGTTCGGCGTCAGGGTGGTATGCGGGCATGAAGCGGTGCCCGTTGGCGTCCAGGAGGATGGCACCTTCGCCCCGCACCGCTTCGGAGATCAGCAGGGGGTCGTTGTTGCCTTCTGCTTCCCGCGCCTCAGCCGGGAGCACCATGCACGTTGGGTGGAATTGGAAGAATTCAAGGTCTGCCACGGCCGCGCCGACACGCCATGCCAGCGCCAGGCCATCCGCTGTTGCCACTGCGGGGTTGGTGGTTTGGGCGAACAGCTGCCCGGCTCCCCCTGTGGCGAGGAGCACGGCGTCACCGTGGACCCCAAGGTGGCGGCCGTCGTGGAGGAAATTCGCTCCCACGACACGACCACCCTGTTCTCCACCCAGCGAGAGCGATGTCACTTGGGCGTGGCCGATGACTTGGATCCTGCCTTCGGCCTGGAAGTCCAGGACGGTCCTGATGAGCGCGGCCGCCACGCCGGCGCCGGTGGCGTCCCCGCCTGCGTGCAGGATACGCGGAGCTGAGTGGGCGGCTTCAAGACCCAACGCGGGATCGCCGGCGTCGTCCAGGTCAAACCGGACACCAAACCGTCCCAATCCGGCGATATCCAGCCGCGCTTCGGTGCACAACACCCGCACGGCTTCTTCGTTGCAGTGTCCCGCTCCGGCTTTGAGAGTGTCCGCAATGTGCGCAGCCACCGTGTCACCAGGGGCTGGCTCGTCCAACACAGCGGAGATCCCGCCCTGGGCGTAGTACGTGTTGCTGTCCGCGAGCGCGCCTTTGGTCAGCAGCACGACGTCCGCTCCCGCTTCGGCGGCGAGCAGTGCCGAGTACAGTCCCGCAATACCGCTTCCGACGACGACCAGCCGCTGGGGCTGAAGGCGGCCGGTTTGGCTTCCCGTTGTCATGTGACGCTCTCTTCGACTGGTCCGGTGGAGTATGCCCGGTGGAGTGTGCCTGGTGGTTAGGCGGGTTTGGCCGCCAGCATGCGCTCCAGCGCAATCTTGGCGTTGTCCTGTACGGATTCGTCCACGGTGATGCGGTTGACGACCCGTCCTTCCACGAGCTCCTCCAGGACCCAGGCAAGGTAGCCGGGGTGGATGCGGTACATGGTGGAGCACGGGCAGATGACGGGGTCCAGGCAGAAGATGGTGTGTTGCGGGTATTCCGCAGCCAGGCGGTTCACCATGTTGATCTCTGTACCGATGGCGAACGTGGTGGGTTCGGTGGCGGCCGCGATTGCCTTCTTGATGAAGTCCGTGGAACCGGCGGAGTCCGCTGCGTCCACTACCTCCATGGGGCATTCGGGGTGGACGATCACGTTGACGCCCGGGAAGTCCTGGCGGGCTTTCTCGATCTGGCCCACGTTGAAGCGCTTGTGGACCGAGCAGAAACCGTGCCAAAGGATTACCCGGGAGTCGAGCAACACATGTTCGTCATTGCCGCCCAGTTCCTTGCGCGGATTCCACATGGGCATCTGCTCCAGCGGGACGCCCAGTGCCTTGGCGGTGTTGCGGCCCAGGTGCTGATCCGGGAAGAACAGGACCCGCTGCCCGCGTTCGAAAGCCCATTCCAAGACCACTTTGGCGTTGGACGAGGTGCAGACGATGCCTCCGTTGCGGCCACAGAATGCTTTGAGAGCGGCGGAGGAGTTCATGTAGGTCACCGGAATGATGGGGACGCGTCCGTGCTCGTCCATCTCGGTACCGAAAATTTCCTCCAGTTGCTCCCAGCATTCTTCCACGGAGTCTTCGTCCGCCATATCCGCCATGGAGCAGCCCGCTGCAAGGTTTGGCAGGATGACGGCCTGCTCTGCGGTGGAGAGGATATCCGCCGTTTCTGCCATGAAGTGCACGCCGCAGAAGATGATTGCTTCTGCGTCGGGCTTGGTCAGTGCCGCGTTGGCAAGCTGGAAGGAGTCGCCCACGAAGTCTGCGTACTGGATGACTTCGTCACGCTGGTAGAAGTGGCCCAAGATGACGGCGCGGTCCCCGAGCGTTGCTTTGGCGGCCTTGATGCGGGCGTCAAGTTCGGCGTCGCTGGCTTTTTTGTACTCTTCCGGCAGCTGGCCTTGACGCGGCGTTGCGGGGGGCGCGACGTCGCTGCTCGAGGCACCGGGGCCATAAGCGGGCTCGCCGGCGAGGGCTTCGGCAAGGTCGTATTCCCATGGGCCCCTGGCCAAGGCCGGGCTGCACGTGGACCCTGCGAGGGAGAGGCCTTTCTCGGCTTCTTCGCGAGTGATCAGCTGGACGGCAGTGTTGACGCTGCTCATGGTGTACTCCTGTTATCTGGCCCGAGGCCGGGCGTGCCGGTGAAGCGGTAGAGGCGTGGTGGGCGGTGTTTTCCGCCTTGGAGGTATTCACCGGTTTCTTCGATTTCCGGTGTGGCCTTGACGTGTCGGCGGAAGTTCGCGGGATCGAGCTGGCGGTCCAACACGGCTTCGTAGACTTCGCGGACCTGGGCGAGGGTGAAGAACTCCCCCAGCAGGTGGTAGGCGATGGACCCGTAGGCCATCTTGTTGCGCAGCCGCCACAGTGCGTAGTCCACGATTGCGTTGTGGTCGAAAGCGAGTTCGCCCAGCCTGTCCGCGCGGAACCACCGCACATTCTCGGATTCGTCTGCGAGGGCCGCCTCGGTGGGTTGCACCAGGGCCCAGTAAACGATCGAGACCACGCGCTGGGTGGGTGAACGGTGGAGGCCGCCGAAGGCGTAGAGCTGTTCAAGGTAGTGCGGCGTGAGTCCCGTGGTCTCGCGGAGGTTTCGCGAGGCCGCGTCCTGCAGCGATTCGTCATGGGCCAAAGGGCCACCTGGGAGCGCCCACAGGTCCTTGTACGGCTCCCGGATCCTGCGGACCAGCGGCAGCCAGAGCGTGGGGCGGCCGGACTTTTCGCTGGGACGGAGGGCGAAAATCACTGTGGAAATAGCCAACGACGGCGGTGCGAGCCGCCGCTCGGCGACATTTGCCGAGTTGGTGTTCACGGCGTTCACCTCGCTTCGTCGCCGTCCGGTCCAGGTACCGGGTGAAATAGTTAAAGTCAGACTGACTAGAACTAATGGTACGACTCTGCGGACGCTTGGCAAAATGCCTTACGTCACACTGACTTCGCTGCCGCTTCCATCAGGGGCAAGGTGCGGCCCTGAATGTGGCTGTTGAGGACAATCACAGAAGAACAACGGACCACCGACTTGGTGGCGATCATGGCATCCAGCACACGCTGCATGTCCGGGTTGGATCGTGCCGCGATCCGCACCATGAGGTCGGAGTTTCCCGTGACCGTGTGGACCTCGATGATCTCGGGAATGGCACTCAAGCTTTCGATGATGGCGTCGTGTCCGATTTCCTGGGTGATGGTGACAGAACAGAACGCCACTACCGGGAAGCCGAAGTTGGCAGGATCGGGCTGCGGGACCCAGGAACCGATGACCCCGTTTTCGATCATCCGGTCGATTCGGGATTGCACAGTGGCCCGGGCCACCCTCAGAACGCGGGAAGCCTCCAACACTGAGGATCGCGGCGAATCAGTGAAGAAACGTACAATTTTTGCATCAAGCGCATCGACCAGCATCAAAGTTCCTGTCCCCGGGGATCCGTACCCATCACATCGCTAAAGCAAAAAGTGATGTATCTTACAAACTGCGAGAATTATTCCACGGCTCTTGCTGCGTCGTCGACGCCCGCTTGCCCAGCCCATGAGGCCGGCACGCCAAACCAGCATGTAATCCATAGAAGGTAGACACGTATGACAACGAAGTCCATCGCGGCTCCTGCACCAACGTCCGGCCTAGGCCACTCACTGAAACCGCGCCAGCTGACCATGATGGGGCTCGGCAGCGCGATCGGCGCCGGCCTCTTCCTCGGCTCGGGCGCGGGAGTGCAGGCCGCCGGTCCGGCAGTCCTGATTTCGTACCTCATCGCCGGGACACTGATCATCCTGGTCATGTGGGCCTTGGGCGAAATGGCTGCTGCCAACCCCAACAGCGGCGCATTCTCCGTGTACGCCGAGAAGGCCATGGGCAAGACCGCTGGCGGAACCATCGGCTGGCTCTGGTGGTTGCAACTGGTGGTGGTCATCGCGGCCGAGGCCCTGGGAGCGGCAGGCCTCCTGTTCTCCATTTGGCCGGTCATTCCTGTATGGGTCCTGGCGCTCGTCTTCATGGTGGCCTTCACCGCCATCAACCTGGTGGGCGTCCGCAACTTCGGTGAGTTTGAATTCTGGTTCGCCATCCTTAAGGTGGCAGCAATCGTCATCTTCCTGCTCATCGGCGCAGCGCTGCTCTTCGGCTGGCTGCCGAATGTCCCGTCGCCCGGATTCTCCGCTTTCGGCGACTTCGCTCCCAACGGCATCGGCGGCATGGCTGCCGCCCTGTTCGTGGTGATCTTCGCATTCGGCGGCACTGAGATCGTCAGCGTGGCAGCGGCCGAAACCGAGAACCCCTCGCACAGCGTGGGCAAGGCCATCCGCACGGTTGTCTGGCGAATCCTGGTCTTCTACATCGGCTCGGTCTTCGTTATCGCAGCCGTGCTTCCGGTCGGCTCCGAAGGACTGAAGTCCCCGTTCGCCGGAGTCCTGGACATCGCAGGAATCCCCGGCGCCGCAACAGCCATCACACTGGTGGCCGTAGTGGCATTGCTCTCGGCATTGAACGCCAACCTCTATGGCGCGTCCCGGATGATCTTCTCCCTGTCCGAGCGCGGCGAGGCTCCCCGCCTCCTGTCCAAGCTGAGCGGCGCCAAGGTGCCGGTCGCCGCCGTCGGAATCTCCGTCGCATTCGGCTTCATCGCCACCGTGTTGGAACTGCTGTTCCCGGAGAAGATCCTGCCCGCCCTCCTGAACTTGGTGGGCTCCACCTGCTTGGTGGTCTGGGGCACCGCCTTGGTGTCGCAGTTCATCCTGCGCCGCAGGGCGGACCGCGAGGGAACCGAGCTTCCCCTGCGCATGAAGGGTTTCCCCTATCTCACCATCGTGGGTTTGGTCCTGCTGGGCACCATCTTCGTGGTGGGCTTCGCCAACCCGGAGAGCGCCGGGCAGCTGATCGGAACATTCCTGCTCATCCTCGTCATCGCCGCTGGCTGCTTCCTCAATGCCAGGGCGAAGGCTGGAAAGCAGACCCTGGACGTCAAGTAACCACCTGCTTAGCTCAACACAGAAGCCCTGCACAGTTTGTACTGTGCAGGGCTTCTTCTGTTAGCCAAGTTGTACAAAGTGTTTCCTTCAAACTACGCTTATTGCGCATGCCTGGAATGGGTGACTAGGGTCACAGCCATGACTACCGAACCAGTGCTGGCCGCCGTCGATGACGACGCGGCCCCGCTCACACACCATCAACTCCGTGAGCTGTACACGCTGATGGCAGCCGTCCGCCACCTGGACACAGCGGCCGTCGCCTGGCAGCGCCAAGGCATCATTCCCGGCTATGCTCCAGAGCTTGGCCAGGAGGCAGCCCAGGTAGGCAGCGGGTACGCCGTCGACCGGAGCCGCGACTTCGTTTTCCCCACGTACCGGGAGATGGGCGTAGCCCGGGCCATGGGGCTGGACATGGTGGGCTACATGTCCACCCACAAGGCGACCTGGCATGGCGGCATGTACAACCCGTTGGAGTCGCGCTTCGCGCCCATCCAGGCCGTTGTGGCGGGTTCAGTCCTGCACGCCGTTGGCTGGGCCCACGGACAGACACTCTCCGGCAAGGCTTCCGGCCACCACGGTGTAGCCATCACGTACTTCGGCGACGGTGCTTCCTCACAGGGCGATGTCCATGAAGCCATGAACTTCGCCGCCGTCATGAAGGCACCGGTGGTCTTCTTCATTCAAAACAACGGCTGGGCCATCTCCGTTCCCACCGATCGCCAAGTGGCCGGCGGTTCCGTGGCGGCCCGAGCTGCCGGATACGGCATCCCGTCCCTCCAAGTGGATGGCAACGATGTGGTGGCTGTACACGAAGCCACCCGCTCAGCGTTCGCCCATTGCCGCGCCGGCAACGGTCCCGTGGTCATCGAAGCAATGACCTACCGCCGGGGCCCGCATTCCACCGCTGACGATCCCGGCCGCTACCGCACGCTGGAGGAGGAAAGGTTGGACGCCGGCCAGGATCCCCTGGAGCGGTTCAAGCAGCGGTTGCTCGCCGAAGGGATCGCGGACGAAGCCTTCTTCGCCGAAGCACAGCGGAAGGCCGAAGAGGAAGAGGAAGCCATCCGTACAGGCATCGAGGAACTGGGCCCCCGCCCCGGCGCCGAAATGTTCAGCCTGGTCTTCCAGGAACCAACGCCCGCCCTTCAATCCCAGGCCACCGCGTGGCGCGAGGAGTCCGAACATGTCTGAGACCATCACCGATCCGCGCAGCGCTGACAGCAACGCAGGCGCGGCGGCCGTACAGCAGATGTCCATGCAACAGGCCCTCAATCAGGCACTCGACGAGATCCTGGCTGACAACCCCAAGGCCGTCATCTTCGGTGAGGACTGCGGCCGCTTGGGCGGCGTCTTCCGGATCACCGACGGCCTCCAAGCCAAACACGGCGAGGACCGCGTGTTCGACACCCCGCTGGCCGAATCCGGCATCCTGGGCATGTCCGTGGGCCTGGCCATGGCCGGCTTCCACCCCATCCCCGAGGTCCAGTTCGATGGCTTCGCCTATCCGGCCATCAACCAGATCGTCTGCCAGATCGCCCGGATGAACTACCGCAGCCGCGGCACGTTGCCCATGCCCATCACCCTGCGCGTGCCCAGCTTCGGCGGTATCCGTGCACCCGAGCACCACGGCGAAAGCCTCGAGGCGTTGTTCGCACACGTACCGGGCCTCAAGGTGGTCTCCCCTTCGAACCCGCACGACGCCTACCATCTGCTCAAGTACGCGGCCACACGGCCGGACCCGGTCATCTTCATGGAACCGAAGTCCCGCTACTGGCAGAAGGGCCCGGTGGATGTCACCTCCGCGGCCGCTGTCCCTGTCACAGCAGCGCACGACGACGGCACGGCCCACGGCGGCAGCCTCACCGGCGCCCGTGTGGTCAGGGAAGGCCGCCACCTCACACTGGTGGCATGGGGTGCCATGGTGGCCCGATGCCTCCAGGTGGCCGAGCTCGCGGCCGAGGACGGCATCGACATCGAAGTCCTTGACCTGCGCTGGCTCAAGCCCATTGATGCCGATGCTTTGGCGAGGTCCGTCGGGAAGACGCGACGCGCCGTCGTCGTTCATGAAGCGCCGCTGACCTCCGGCCTTGGCGCCGAAGTGGCCCAGCTCATCACGCAAAGCTGTTTCGCAACACTGAAGGCACCGGTGGAACGCGTAACCGGGTTCGACGTCCCCTACCCCTCCGGCGACCTGGAGGACGAATACATCCCCAACATCGACCGCATCCTCTTTGGGATCCAACGCGTACTGGAGTACCGCCGTGGCTGAAATTTCCTTCCCGCTTCCCGACCTCGGTGAAGGCCTCATCGAGGCCACAGTGCTGGACTGGTTGGTGGAGGCCGGCCAGCAGGTGGAACGCAACCAACCGATCGTGGAGATCGAAACCAGCAAGTCGGCCCTCGAATTGCCCAGCCCCCAGGCGGGTAAAGTGGTGCGTATTCACGGGGCGCCCGGTGACACCATCAACGTTGGCGAACCGCTGATCGTGTTCGAGGTTCCGGACGATACCGCCGGGATCGTGGGCACTGTTCCCAAGGACGAAGCACCCAAGCGCCGGGTCCGCCTGAGCGCCGTACTCGATGAGGACTGACATGATGACCGGCAGGCACACCGTGGAACAGAACAGGCACACCGTGGAGGGTACCGACCCTGGACTGTTTGTTGAAGTCCATGAGCCAGCCACCGATGCCGGACTCCGCCCTGTCCTGTTGATTCATGGTTTCTCGTCCTCCAGCAAACTGAACTGGCAGGACAGCGGTTGGATTACCACCCTGCAGGATGCCGGGCGCCTGGTGATCACCGTGGACCTGCCGGGGCATGGCCGGAGCCACTCCCCCGAAGACCTGGATTCCTACACGCCCAGCCGCATCCGCGCGGATCTCCTTCAGATTGTCACCGACGCCAGGGCCCGGCCCCTCCGCGACGGCGACCCCTCCACGGGACTTGACGTCATCGGCTACTCGTTGGGCTCGCGGCTGGCGTGGGAGTTCGGCGCCACCCAGCCCGATCTTGTCCACCGGATGGTCCTGGGCGGCCCAAGCTCAGCAGATCCGCTGGCAGCGTTCGACCTTGTGGCTGCGCAACGGCATCTGGCAGACGGCACGCCCATCGAGGATGCCTCTACGGCAGGGCTGTTGAAAATGGCGCAGATGCTGCCCAGCAACAACCTGTTCGCCATGTTGTCGCTGATCGAGGCCATCAAGGGAGAGCCTTTCGATCCTGCAGAGGCGGCCCCGCACATGCCCCTCTTGCTGGTTGCCGGCGAGAAAGACGAAAGGGCTGCGACCATGCCGGAGCTTGCGTCCATCGCGGGCAAGCATGGCGGCATGGTGGAGACCCTTGTTGTACCGGGCCGCACTCATACCAACGTCATCACAAGCCGGGCGTTCAAGGAAGCGGCCGTCGAGTTCCTCGGCGTGTAGTCCCTGTTCCCGGTCCGGGAAGTTTGTCCCGCAGTGGCTGGCCCCTCATCAGCGGGCCAGCCGCTCGGCGTTAAGGGACATTCTTTCCAAGACACTCAGGGCCATGGCGTACTCATCGATGCCGATGCCCATGGACAAGTCGTGGCGGGCATCGTCCACCAGGCGCTGGGCTTCATGGTACTTCTCCCGGCCTCGGTCACTCAGGGCGAGGCGGTCGTCGATCATGGTGATCATGCCGCGGCCCACCAAGGCGGCCAGTTCCCGCTCACGCAACCGTACATCCCCACCCCACAGCGGCTGCAGGGCTGTCTCCAGCTGGTCCGGAAGCAAGGCGCCCTCCGACAAGGTGCCCAAGGTCTGCCATTGGCGCCGCGTGAGCTTGATCCTGGCCAAGGTACTGTCCAGTTGCACCTCCAACGCGGCGTCGAGCCTCTTGATCCAATATCCGATGGGCTTGTTCACAAGGCCATGCTTTCAGTGGAGGCGTTACCGGGCAAGGTGTGGACGGTAGGCTTGGAAGTGCAAGGAAAAACGTGGAAGTGGAGCAGATGGGCATGCGTTTCAAGGACCGCGCGGAAGCCGGTCGACGCTTGGCGGAAGGACTCCCCCAGTTGCGGGAGCGCCCGGACACCATCATCCTCGGCCTCGCCCGTGGCGGTGTACCGGTGGCAGCGGCTGCAGCCTCCGAGCTGTACCTGCCGTTCGGCGCCGTCCTGGTCCGTAAGCTGGGCATCCCGGGCAGGGACGAAACCGCTTTTGGGGCTTTGGCTTGGTCCCAGGGCGAGGTCCTCCGCATCGTCAACAAGCCGTTGAAGGAACTCATTCTCGCCCACGGAATTCTGCAATCAGCACTGGATGCCGTGGAAGCCCACGAGCGGTCCGAGCTGCTTCGCCGCGCAAAACAGTACCCGGGAACCGGCCATGACCTGCGGGGTAAAACCGTAGTGCTGGCAGATGACGGACTCGCTACCGGCGCCACCATGCGTGCCGCCGTCGAAGCGGTCCGGGCGGGAGGAGCCAGCACCGTGGTGGCGGCAGTCCCAGTGGCATCGTTGGAGGCATCGACGTCCCTGGCAAGGGTGTGCGACCACGTATTTTCCCTCCACACGCCGGGAAAGTTCCACGCTGTTGGCGCGTTTTACGAGCGATTCGAGCAACTCTCCGATGCCGACGTCGTAGGCCAATTGGAAGCTGCAGCGTCAGCGGCCGTCAGTAGCCGCATTTCCCGGGTCACAGGCTCTTAACGAATACCGGGCGCGGCCCCTATGGACCGCACCCGGTATACGACTTCCGCGAGGTGGACTAGTGGTGGACGCTGTAGCCCAGCGGCCGGCCCCTGGTCTCCTTGGCAAGGATGACGCCCACTGCGGAGATGATGCACAGACCCATGATGTAGAGGCCCACCGAACCGGACCATTTGGTGGAATCCAGGAGTGCCTGTGCGATCAGCGGCGCGAAGGCTCCACCGAGGATCGCACCCAGGGCGTAGCCGATGGAGATTCCGGAATACCGGACCTGGGCGGGGAACATCTCGGCGTACATAGCGGACATCGGTCCATAGGAAAGACCCAGCCCAATGGTCAGCACGAACAGTGCGGTTCCGTAGAGCAGGATGTCCTTGGAATCGATCAGGATGAACATGGGAATCATCCAGGCGAAGACCAGGCCATAGCCGATCAGGAACGTCTTGACGCGGCCGATCTTGTCCGACAACCAGCCACCCACCATGGTGAAGATGAGCCAGCCGAAGGACGCAATGGTGGTGGCCAACAGGACCTGCGGAGTGGGCATTTTCAATGTTCGTGTGGCGTAGGAGATGAAGAAGGCAATCAGCAGGTAGCCGGCGGCGTTGTTGGCGATGAAGATCAGCGCAGCGAGGACAACTTCCTTCTTGTTCTTGCGGAAGAGATCACCGAGCGGTGCCTTGCTCTCGGCTTTGCGCTGGGCGATTTCCTTGAACACCGGGCTCTCACCAACAGCGCGACGGATCAGGTATCCCACCACAATGAGGACCACGGACAGCAGGAACGGAACGCGCCAACCCCAAGCGGCAAAGTCTTCCTTTGACATGCCCGACTGCAGGAGGAACAGCAGCCCAGTGGCCAGGATCATGCCGATGGGAACACCGATCTGCGGGTAGGCCCCGAAGAGCCCGCGCTTCTTGATCGGTGCATGCTCCACAGCCATGAGCGCGGCACCGCCCCATTCACCGCCGGCTGAGAAGCCCTGGACCACACGAAGGGTGATCAGCAGGACGGGTGCCCACAGGCCGATGGTGGCATAGGTGGGCAGGAGGCCGATCAACGCGGTGGCAGCCCCCATCATGACGAGCGTCATGACCAGGACGGCCTTCCTGCCCATCCTGTCGCCGAGGTGGCCGGCTACGAACGCGCCCAGCGGGCGGAACAGGAAACTGATGCCGATGGTGGCGAACGACAGGAGTTGCGCGACTCCCGGGTTGGACTTCTCAAGTGGCGAGAGGAACAACGGCGCCAACAGCGTGGCCGTGAGCTGGGCAAAGATGAAGAAGTCGTACCACTCGATGGTGGTGCCCACCAGTGTCCCGGCCAGTACCCGGCGCTCTTCGCGCTTGCTGCTGGGTCCTGACGGGGAGTCGACAGTGGAAGTTGCGGTCATTGGAACTCCATGGGGTGAGAGTGACTGGTCGGCGAGCGAGATGCATTAACCGACAGAACGGTCAGTTAGGAAAGAATACTACAGCTTGTGACCCAAAGCACAGCCCCTGCGATCATCGGCCAACATAGGATGGTGCGCATGAAAGCCAGCAGCGACGTCAACGGTCAGCAGGAAGCAGCAACGCAAGCTCCGCCGTCGCAAACCCTTTCGCGGGGAATCCGGGCATTGGAGATCCTCGCCGCGGCCGAGCGCCCCCTCAGCATCGCCGAACTCACCGAGGCACTCGGCGTGCACCGCTCCGTCGCCTATCGCATCCTGCGCACTTTGGAAGATCACTCCCTGCTGGTTCGCGACGACTCCGGCCGCGTCCAGCCCGGCCCCGGCCTTTCAGTCCTCGCCAGCGGCGTCTCGCGCAACCTGCAAACCGCGGCGCTGCCGGAGCTCACCCAGCTGGCCAACACGCTGCATATGACGGCCTTCGTAGCGGTATGGGATCACCAGGAATGCGTCACGCTGGTCACCGTGGAGCCGCGGCACTCCGGCGCCGCACTCGCCCAACACCCTGGAAGCCGGCACCCCGTGAGCACCGGAGCTCCCGGAATCGCCATCCAATCAACCATGACGGAGGAGCGCTGGCAGCAAGTGGGTGCCGGCAACCCCTACCGCCCCGAAGCCCACGAGGCCCGGCGCCTCGGCTACGCCACCAGCCACGACGAAGTCATAGCCGGGTTATCCTCCATCGCCTCCCCCATCAGGGTTCCGGGCGGGCGGCCGGCCGCGATCGCCGTCGTCTATATCCGCTTGGACCAGGACGCCGACGCCGTTGGCAAGGCACTGGCCGCCAGTGCTGCACGCATCGAAAGCCAGCTGGCCTAAGCCTTTCCTTCCAGGTCAAGTGATGTGCCCCACAGCACAAGACTCCGGAGCATGGGCACCGAATACTCGAAGAAGGACCGGACACGCCGTCCGGTCCTTCTTTCGAGCACGAGAAGGAATCCATGAGCCTGAATCTTCTTGACACCTCCAACTGGCTGCCCCTTGACGGCTTGGCCCCTGGCTTCGACGCCAATAAGGCCCCAACCGTGCAGGACCTTGCGGGACAACAATTTTCAGTCCGCGGTGACGGCGGACCCATGACGTTCAGCTTCGACGACGAAGAAGTGCAATGGGCTGCAGCCGGCCACGCAGGAACAGCCGCCTACGAGGCCTTCGTTGTAGCCGAGGAACTGTATTACTGCCAATGGCAGAGTGTCCTGGAACCGGAACTCGCCGTATCCCTGGTCCTTGATCTTGCGCAGGGCCGGGCGCTCTACATCGGCGCCGCGCTCGGCAGGGCCACCGCCTCCAGTGTCGCCGTGCACCACGACTTCCGCCCCGGAACACTGGATGGTTACCCTGGCACGGGCGAGGCCATCTCGGAAAGCACGGCACTCATCGGCCGGCGCGTCGAATGGGTGTACAGCAACTCACACGCTTACGAACACATCTACCTCAGCCCCACCTGGTACACCTGGCAGTGCCTCGCCGGTCCGGAGCGCGGATTGGCAGACACCGACTCCAACACCGTTTTCCAGGTCCGCCCCGGAATCTTCGTCTTCACCTGGCGGGAGAAAGTCATCCCGTGCGGTTCGGTCACAGTGGCCGACCACCGTGATCCCCGCGCTATCCGCTCCCACGGCAGCCTCTTCGGCTGGAACGAGGAAGGCACGGAACCCGTACATTTCACGTTCGGCGCACACGGCCGCTTGATCAGCATCACCCATCACACGCCGGAACTGAATCCAGCCACCGCCACCTGACCTGAAGGTGGGACGGAGAAAACCCCGGCACGTGGAACGTGCCGGGGTTTTCTCTCTGGGTACGGTTTCAGTCGTCCGACCCGTGGCCAATCCGGGCGTAAAGAGCCGGCTGCGAGCGCCGCAGACGCAGGCCCCACACCACACCCACCACTCCGGGCAACAGGACCAGCATCGGTAAGACGAACGTAGCGGCGGTGGACTCTGTCTGGCCCAGCAAGACGTTGAAGTTGGCCACTATGAGAACAAACACGATGGCAAGGAGCACAAATCCCAGGGCTGGGGCGATCACCCTGACCCACAAACCCGCTCCGTGCTGCTGACGGCGGAAGAAGCCGATCACGGCCAAGGACACCACGGTCATCAGCAGCACCAAGCCCATGGCACCGCTGTTGGTCAGCCAGGTGAACATGGTCAGCACAGGGTAAAGTTCGCCAAGTTCGGAACCGGATCCCGCGATGGCAAAAGCCAGGGTCACGACGACGGCAATCACCGTCTGCGCCAGTGAACCGGCAAACGGGGCCCCGCTGTCCGTCCGGACCTTGGCGAGCGCCGACGGCAGGACGCGTTCGCGTCCGAGGGAGAAGAAGTAGCGCGCCACGGCGTTGTGAAAACTCACAAGTGCGGCGAAGAGACTGGTGACGAAGAGGATTTGGGCGATGTCGCTCAACAGCACGCCTCCGTTGGCGCCAAGGAAAGCGAAGATCATGTCCGGACCATTGGCGGTGGCCGTCTCGATGACAGCGGACGGGCCAGCCCCCATGGTCATGGCCCAGGCCGATACCGCGTAGAAGACGGCGATGATACCCACTGCTGCGAACGTAGCCCGCGCTACAGTGCGCTTGGGGTCCTTGGACTCCTCACCGTAGATGGCGGCGGATTCAAAGCCCATGAACGCGGCAATGCCGAAGGACAGGACTGCTCCGATCCCGGGAACAAACAGGCTCTCGGGGCTGAAGGTCACAGCGCTGATTCCCTCAGGAGCCACGGCGAGGCTGATGACGTCGTACACAATGACCACCAGGAATTCGAGGGCCACCAGGACCCCGAGCACTTTGGCGGACAGATCCACCCTGTTCACGCCCAGCCACCCCACGATGGCGATGCAGACGAGTACCGGGATCCACCAGGGAACGCTGACGCCCAGGCGGGCCGACAGGAGCGATGAAACCGTGAAGCCGAAGAGTCCATAAATGCCCACTTGCATCAGGTTGTAGGCCATCAGGGCAATCAGCGACGCTCCGACCCCGGCGGGCCTTGAGATGCCTTGGGCGATGTAGGCGTAGAAGGCACCGGCGTTGGTGACGTAGCGGCTCATCGCGGCATATCCCACGGCGAACAGCGCCAGGATTCCGCCCAGGATGAGGAAGGACAACGGAACCCCCGTCACGCCGGTGACCGCGAAGGTAGTGGTCACTCCGCCTGCGAGGACGGTGAGCGGCGCCGAGGCCGCAATAATCATGAAGGTCACTGCCGGTACGCCAAGCCGCCTCTTGGTGCCGACCGCTCCGGCGGTCCTGCCCTTGACGGGGTTATCCACGCTCATAGTGTGCTCCTGCCTCGGTGCCGCGGGAGATTGCACGGCACGGTGTCTGTCATTCCGCAATCTTCCACCGCAGGGAGCGCGCGTGACTTGTCTCACACGGCAAGGTGTTTGTCGCTGCACGCAAGCACGGCGGCATGCGGGCTCCGGTGTAGAATCGTGGGCAAGCTCACGTCCGCGCACCCGGCATTCAGGCCCCAGTGGCAGCGGCACCGCGGGCCATTGAAAGGGAAGTTGATGACCGTCGCGGCTGATACGGGCCCCGCAACCGTGGAAACCATCGTGGCGGAGTCGTTCCAGGAGTGGAGCAGGGCAATCTCTGCCTCCTTCGTACCCCTGCTGGCCCAGGGGCCGCGCAATTCGACTTTTCACGGCACCATGCGTGCTCGCGTCCTGGGGCAGATCTCCGTTGTGGAAATCACCGCCGGACCCCACACTGTCCTGCGTACGCCTGAACTGATTGCCAAGTCCAGTGGTCGCTACTTCAAGCTCAGCATCCAGCTCACCGGGTCCGGTCGTCTTGTTCAGGACGAACGTGAAGCCGTGTTGCGCCCTGGCGATCTTTCCATCTACGACACCTCCCGCCCGTATCAGCTAACGTTCGACGACGACTTCCGCACTCTGGTGCTGATGTTCCCGCACGTTTTGCTGGACTTGCCGGCTGAAGCCATGGGTCACGTGACTGCCTTGAGGATTCCGGGAGATGAAGGCCTGGGCGAACTCATCAGCCCCTTCCTGGTGAAGCTGGCCGACAACCTTGAAGCCCTCTCCGGTGCCAATGGGCTCCGGCTGGTCCACAATGCCCTGGACCTGGTGACAACGCTCTTCAACGGTGAGCTCGACCAACTGATCGAGACCGGCCGGGATCCCCACCTCCTGTTGCTGGGGCGCATCCACGACTACATCGAGGCCAACCTCGGCGATCCCGGCCTCTCCCCCGGAAGCATTGCAGCGGCGCACTACATCTCTACCCGGCACCTGCACGATCTCTTCCAGGAAATCGGCACCACCGTGGCCTCCTCCATCCGCCAGCGCCGGCTTGAACGCTGCCGGCGGGACCTCAGGGATCCCGTGCTGGCCGATCGCCCCGTCACGGCCATCGCCGCACGCTGGGGATTCACCGACGCCGCGCACTTCAGCCGGATCTTCAGGGCCGCCTTCGGGAACTCCCCCACCGGCTACCGCAACGGCGACTGACGGCCCTTGCACCGAAAGCCCGGCAGACGCCGTCGAGCAGTTGCTGGGCGGCAGTAACCTGGCGGCCGCTGCTATGCGGCCGCCGTCGGGGCCGTCCCCTGGTCCGTCAGGGCCGCCATCTCCTCCAGCATGGTCCGCAGCAGGCGGTCCTCCAACCCTGCGCAAGCGGGATCACCCGCACGGTTGATCAATTCCCCCGGATCGGAGAGGTGATCGTACAGTTCGGCAATCCCGGTGCCGAAGTACCGGGTCAACCGGCCCTCGGGCGTGATGACCGTCCGCATGCGGACCGGCCCCGGAAGTCCGTCCAAACCAAACGGTTGCTCTTCCTCCACCAACAGCGCGTCCCGATGATGCTCCGCCTTCCCCTGCAGCAACGGCACCAGCGAGCGGCCCTGAATTCCCCGGTAGCCTTGGGAGCCAGTGAGCTCCAGGAGTGTCGGGGCAAGGTCCGCGCTGGAAACCAAAGCCTCGGTGCGGCGCGGCGGGCTGCCGGGAAGATGCACCACCAAGGGCACATTGGTCACTGCCCGATAGTGGACAAAGTGCTTGAGCATCAGGCCGTGGTCGCCGAACAGGTCTCCATGATCGCTGGTGAACACCACAATGGTGTCCTCGGCCAACCCCTGGCGGTCCAACTCGTCCAGGATCCGGCCGATGTGCTCGTCCATCATGGTGATCAGGCCATATTGCGCGGCAGCGGCATTCCTGTACTGGTCCTCGGTGGCCGCCCACGTCATGGTCGGGTCCATGTTGGGCTCCCCACGGCGCTCAATCATGTCCTTCACGTGCGCCGGCGACCCTGAGTGATCCTGGTCAAAGCCGAGCGGGAGCGGCAAGTCCTCTGGATCATAGAGGTCCGAATAGCCCGCCGGCGGAGAGAACGGATGGTGGGGATCGGGGAAGGACACGAACATGAAGAAGGGCTGGTCCTGGCCCGCGGCATCCTTGAGGTGCTCGATTGCCTTCTCGCTCACATAGCTCGTGGGGTGTACCTCCGCCGGAATGGCCGTCTGGTACACCTGGTCCCACCCGCCGTACGTGCTGGATGAATTTGCAGGACCACCCAGCATTTCCGGGTCGACGCCCCGTTCGCGTGCCCAGTGCACGTAGTGGCCGCCGGGCCGGTCCCCGTGGCCGATCACCAGGTCCACATGCTGGTAGCCGTAGTAGTCCGAGGGCAGCGCAATAAACCGATCATCGTGTGCATCACGGTTCTCCCATTGGTCCCACCCCGGAGGGAAAGCCGGGCGACGGGCGTCGGTTGCTCCCGCGTCCAGCAACATGGGGTCGGTGGCCCGGATCTCCTCGGCCTGGTGCGGCTCAAACTCCCAGCCCATGTTCTGGTGGTGCAGCTTTCCCACACCCACAGTCCGATAGCCGTCCGCGCCCAGGGACCCTGGAACGGTCTGCGTGAGCGGATCCAAGGTGATGCCGTTGCACCGCGTCCCGTGCGCGGACGGCCATCTTCCGGTCATCAGGCTGGCACGGTTTGGCATACACGTGGGGTTGGCCACTGTCGCGTTCTCAAAAACGATGCTCTTGGCCGCGAGCGCATCCAAGCGCGGCGTTTTGACCGTGCCATTGCCACCGAAACCCAAGTGGTCGGCCCGGAGCTGATCGGCGATGATGAACAGCACGTTGGGTCGGCGGTTATCGGTCCTGCGGCGCTGCCCCGTCATGCGGGCCTCTTGATGAGCGAGAGCACATCCGTCCGCTGCCGCGCGAATTCCGGCAGCGAGCGCGTGGTGATCTGGTCGCGCGGCGCGGGCAGGTCCACGTCCACCACCTTCAGGACGCGCGCTGGCCGGGACCCCAGCACCACTACCCGGTCCGCGAGGTAGACAGCCTCGTCGATGTCGTGGGTCACCACCAGGATGGTCATGTTGAAGTCCCTCCGGATCGTCAAGCACAGATCCTCCAGGTCAAAGCGGGTCTGCGCGTCCACTGAGGCGAAAGGCTCGTCCATGATCAGGATTTCGGGCCGGTAGGCCAGTGCCCGGGCAATCGCGACACGCTGCTGCATGCCTCCTGACAGCTGCCAAGGATACTGGTTGTCTGCGTGGGAGAGACCGACGGCGGCCAGCGCACTGTCGCAGCGCTCTTTCAGTTCCGCTGCGGGCAGCTTGAGGTGCCGCAGGGGAAGGACCAAGTTCTTCCGGACGGTGAGCCATGGCATCAGTGATCGGTTGTAGTCCTGGAAGACCAGTGCCATTTCCGGAGGCGGGCCGCTGATGGTCCGCCCGTCAATGGACGCCCGTCCGCTGGTGGCCGGTTGGAGCCCTGCCAGGCATTTCAGGAGCGTCGTCTTGCCAACGCCCGAAGGACCCACGATGCAGACAACCTCGCCGGCATCCACGGTGAAGGTCAGGTCTTCGATCACAGTGCGGGCTTTTCCGCCGCTGCCGTACGTCTTTGCGAGATGCGCCACGTCCAGCCGTGGCGTGGTTTCGCTGACGCGGGTTTCTGGTTGCTGTGCCATGGTGGACTTTCTGTTGCGGGTGGGAAGAGTCGGGGCTTGACGGCTGCTCATGCTGCACGCGCCAGGCGACGGGATCCGATGTACCAGGACAGGACCTTGCGCCGGAGCAGGCCGAACAGGATGTTGACCAGGAATCCGATGACGCCCAGGAGCAGGATCCCTGCCCACATGTCAGCGGTCATGAAACTCTGTTGGGCCAGCAAGGTCATGGCCCCGATACCCTGCGAACTGCCCAGCATTTCGCTGGCGATCATCACGATAAAGGCCACCTGCAGGCTCACCTGGAGCCCGGAGAAGATCTGTGGAGCCGCCGCGGGAAGGAGGACATTCAGCACTCGCTCCTTCCGTGTCAGGCGGTAGACCCTGGCGACGTCCAAGAGGTCGTTGCTAACGCTGCGGATGCCGTCCACTGTGGCGATCATGGTGGGAAACAACGCCGCGAGCGCGATGCTTGTGACACGCATTTGGGTACCGAAGCCGATGAGGGAAATAAAGATCGGTACCAGTGCCACCGGCGGAATACCCCGAAGGAAGTGGATCAAAGGGTCGATCATCCACCGGACCGGCGGAACCAGGGCCGTAATGAAGCCCAGTGCAATGCCCGCCACGGCTGCGATGGCGAAACCGATAAGAAGGTTTCCCAAGCTGAGCAGGACATCGGACTGGAAGTGGTCAAAGAGCCACAACTCCTGGAAACGGACAAGGATGGTTTCCAACGGGGGAAAGAAGGGATCGGTGGAGTTCGCGGAGAGGAACCACCACGCCACCAGCAGCAGTACGGGGGCGCCTGCGCCGATCACCCAGTTACGCATTGTGAGGTTTCGCATCAGGGCACCACTTCCCGGTAGGTCTCATGCCAGTGCAGGACACGGCGCTCGGCCAGCCTGGTGGCACCTTGGAACAACAGACCCAGGACACCGAGGACAATCACCAGTCCATACAGAGTGGCGTAGTCACCTGCTGCTTGGGCTTGGTAGATGTTTTGGCCCAGGCCTGGACCGCCGCCGAGCAGTCCCGCCACCACGGTGACCACCAACGCGGCGGGCGCTGCCACTCGCATCGCTGTTCCGATGTAGGGCATGGCACTGGGCAGCACCACCCGAGCCAGGATTTCTCCCTCACCCATGCCGTAGGATCGGGCGGTGTCGCGTGCCACGGGATCGGTGCCCTGCACGCCGTCAACGGTTTGCATAACGATGGGGAGCAAGCACCCGAACACCACCAGGAACAGCGACATCTCGACGGTGGGTCCCAGGACCAGCACTGCAAGGGGCAGGATGACGATCGGCGGGACTGGCTTGAGGAACTCCAGCACTGCCAAGGTGGCGTACCGGACGGCTTCGAAGCTGCCGACAAGCAACCCGATTGCTACTCCCGCCACTGCGGCCACTGCCAATGCGAGCAATGCGATGCCGATGGTGGCACCGAGGGAGGACCAGAAGGTGCCAGTCCCCAGAATGGTCGCGAGGGTGGTGAAGACCGTGGTGGCCGGAGGAAGAGCGTTTCCTGCCACCTTGGCGTCCGCGAGGACCTGCCAGATAACCAGGGCTGCCGCGACGCCAAGGACACTGAAGGCGAAGGGGCGGATGGATGCTTTCATGATGAATCTCCCACGTCGCTCCTCTGCCTACTTGTCGAAAATGATGTCGGCAGGCAGCTTCACCGGGGCACTCAGGAAGCCAAGGTCGGCAAGATTGTTGTTGGCCCGCTCGATGTCCTCCAAGCGAACCTCCTCCGGCCAGTAGTTCACCGCACCGGACTTGACCACCTCCAACGGAGTCTTGGTGATCTCGGCGCTGAGCTGCTGGGCTTCATCGATGTGGCCGTTGGCGTAAGCGTTCGCCTTGTAGATGGCTGCCTTGAAACCCTCCAGGGCTTTTTCCTTGGACTTGACAGTGTTGGCCCCGGAAACCCAGAGTCCAATGGCTCCCTGTTCGAAGAATTCGACCCCTGGCGAAGCCAACAGCTGGTTGCCCTCGGAGACTCCCTTGGACGTAAAGGGGGCAACCAGGGAGGCCGCGTCAACGCGTCCGGAGTTCAGCGATTGCAGGGCCGACGACGGGTCGAGGACCATCCAGTTCACTTTGGCGGGATCTCCCCCGTCGTCCTTGACCAGTTTGCTGACCGTGACCTCCAGCTGCGCTTTCCGTGCCGGAACACTGACGCTCTTGCCTTCGAGGTCCTTCGGTCGGGTGATGGAGGATGCTTTCTGGACAAGGAGGCCAGTGTCGTCCACGCGGTTGAGGTCGCTGGCTTCTCCTGCCCCGTCCTTGTAACCGTCCGCGGCGGCGACGATCTTGAGCGGCACGTTCTGGCTCAGAGCGTTCAGGAGCGGAATGGAGGGCGTGTAGGTGACGTCGATCTGACCACTTTGGGCAGCTGCAATGCCTGCCGGCGGGTTGGCTATGACAGAGATCTCGACGTTGAGACCCTGCTCCTTGAAGTAGCCCTTGTCAACGGCCAGGCGGATACCGGCATCGGACCCGATGCCGATGGTTCCCACCTTGAGTGTGGTGGTACCGTCCGCGGCTGGGGCGGCAGCCGGGCCCGACCCGCCCCCGCAGGCTGCAAGCGCCATGGACAGGACTGCGGCCACGGCCAAAGGAATAGTGCGTCGCATGTGGTGCTCCTTGAATCATGAATGGTGGAACGGAAAGGGATGGTTCTAGCTGGTGGATTGGTGGACTACGCGGCCGCCGCTCAGGGTGAGGCTGACCCCTGTGTCCAGGAGCTTCTCGATTTCGTCATCGGCGGGCCATGGGTTGTTCAGCAGGCACAGGTCAGCTGCCCTGCCGGGTATCAGTGCGCCCTTGAAGTGCTCGGCGTGGTCCTGCCAGGCGGCGTCAACGGTCATGGCGGCCAACGCCTGAAGGCCCGTGATCCGCTCCGGATCATGGTGCCTGCCCGGTACGGAACGGGTGGCCCGGCGGACGGCAGCCACTACGGTGCGTCGCCAGTCCGCGCTGGTCACGGGAGCGTCGGAGGCCAAGTTGAAACGGACGCCCGCTTCCAAGGCTGAATGCAGGGGTTGGTGGTGGGAGAATCTGTCCTCACCGAGCACTTGGCGCATGATGTCACCTGCTTCTTGGCGGATCAGGGGGTTGGTGCTGTAACCAATGCCTCGGGACGCCATGGTGTTCAGCAGGCTGGAATCGCTGAAGGCTCCGTGGATGACGTAGTGGCGATTCCCGGCCGAGGATGACGTCCCTCCGGATCCGCCGTCCGCTGCGATGATCGCCTCCACGGCAGCGGCGGTGGCAGCATCTCCCGTGGCGTGGACACCGGCCTGCAGACCGGCGTCATTGATGAGCTTCAGGATCTTGTTGAGTTCGGCCACCCGCCCTTCATCAGTGGCTCCTTGGATCACCAGGCTGCCGTGCGTGCACGCCGCGCCGTAGGGCTCGCTCATCCAGGCGGTGCCGCTGCGTGGAATCCCGTCCGCGAAAATCTTCACGCCTGCGATCCTCAACTGCTCCGGATCGATGCCGCGATTCAGGTAGGTTCCTGCCAGCCCACTGCGGAGGCCGGCGTCGATGGCTTGGGCATTGGCTCCACCGGTTCCCGCGAAGAGCATCAGGACGTTGATCCTCAACGTCAGCTCATCCGCAGCGGCGAGGTCGCCCAGCAACTCAAGTGCCGCCGTCGAGCCGGCCCCGTCCATGAGTCCCGCGCTGGCCGGACCCAGGCCAGGGTCGGTGAGGGACGTGATGCCAAGCGAGTGCAACTGTTCCTGGAGGCTTAGCAGCGCGGGGCGCAGCGTCGCTGCGGGAACCGGCGGCATGGCCCGCGAGACGAGTTCCATGGCTCCGTCCTGGAGCAGGCCGATGGGACTGCCATCTACTGCCCTCACGATCACCCCGCCGTCGACGTCCGGCGTTGCAGCGGTAATCCCCGCTCGGCGGAGCGCTTCCCGGTTGGCAAGGAGTTGATGGCCTGTGCTGTCGAATGCCACCACGGGCGTGCCGGGCGCGCAATCCAGCAGATGCCCCTTTGCCGGCCCCAGGACGGCCTCGTCCCAACCATGGGCACGAATCCAGCCGTCCTCCCCCACCTGCGCTGCCGAGACGACGTCGACGACGGCCGCCCAGTCCGGCGCCACTGCCGGGTCCAGGCGCACATACCCAAAGGCGGCCATGGCCGCCGACACGAAGTGCAGATGGGCGTCGTTGATGCCCGGTATGACGGCCCCACCCTCGGCATCGACCACACGCGTGTTCTGCCCGATCCACTGGCTCACTTCTTCTTGGCCAAGCCCCGCGATGCGGCCGTCCTTGACGGCGATGGCGTCTGCCATGCGGTCTGGCTGTGCCGGGTCCATGGTGTGGACCGAGGCATTCACGATCACCAGATCAGCGAAATCTTGCATCGGTTCTCCTCAGGTCACCGCATCAAAATGTGATGCAGACAACGTTCTTCCAAGAAGTATGTCGCTTGACTGGGTCACTTGACTAGGTTTTGACGTAAAATTTCTTCCAGAGGACTTTTCCGCCTTCACGGCACGGCCAAAAGGCCGTCACGGCGGATAGCACCTACGATCGATGAGACCCTTGGTTCGGTGAAGCCGATCACGGGTGGAATGACCATGAGGAAGGTGAACGGATGGCCAGGGTTCCCGCCGAAGAAAGGCGGCTGCAGTTCGTCGAAGCGGCAGCCAGGGTGATCGCACAGGATGGACTCGCCTCGGCTACGACCCGCCGAATCGCCAGTGAAGCCGACGCTCCCCTTGCGGCTTTGCACTACTGCTTCCGCAGCAAGGACGAGCTCCTCGAAGAGGTGTACAACTTCCTCAGCCGGGACTATGCCAAGGCACTCGAACCCGTGGACGACCCGGGCATGGGGTTGCGCCACATGGTGGGTGCCCACGCCCGACGCATCTGGAGCCGTATGCTGGAGAATCCTCACGAGCAGGTCACCACGTTCGAACTCTTGCTCCGGCGCTTCCGTGTGGAAGCCGAAGACCAGCCGCAGGCATTGCTGATGAACCGCTCCATGTACGACGGTTGGGTCAGTTCAACACTGGAATTGTTCCGCGGAGCAGCTCAGGCCGCCGGCGAACCCGTCCCCGCGAATCTGGCAGACATCACCCGTTTGTTCATTTCGGGGATCGACGGCATCAGCATGCAACATTTGGCCGACCCCGACGAGGAACGGTCCATGCGATTGGTGGAACTCATGGCCTTGTCCCTCGCCGGAGCGCTTGACTACGCCTGAGGCCGTCGCTTCATCGCCAGGGACGTGACAACCCCCAGCAGCAACAGGCCGGCAGCGGCGGCCATGGAAACCACGAACGCCGCACCGGGGCCCTGTGTTTCGGCCAACTGTCCAGCCAAGTAGGAGCCCAAGGCCGTTCCGGCCACGATGCCACTGGCAAGGGCCGTCATCACCGTCGCCATCCGGCCTGCCGGTGCAACAACGCCACCAATGCTGAAGACCGTGACCATCACCGGACCCACCGGAATGCCGAGTACCAGCAACACAAAGATCATCGGCCAAATGCCCGCAGGAAGAAGCAGAAGCAAGGACAAAACCGACATCGCCAGCGCGGCCACAACCCACCGCGAGGCCAAGCTGAAGCGCTGCGGCCAGAAAGCCACAGACAAAGCCGCCACCGCCGAGCTGAGGCCCATCACCGCATACAGCAGCCCGGCGATCTCAGCCGTCGCGTACTCAGCGGAGAAAGCGCTCAAGGCGTTCTGCGTGGCACCGAAGAAGGTGCCCATGCACACCATCGCCACCACCGGCACGGCCACTACGGCACCGGCCCATCGGCTGCGACGCGGCGGGGTTGTCTGCGTGCCTTGGTCACCGGAAACCACGACGACGGCCGTCGCCTTCCGTTGCGCCGGCACCACGGCTTGCTGACTGGGGTGGACAGCAAACGCGGGGACCAAGGTGATGGTCATGACAGCAGCAAGGGCGAGCGGCAACCACGGTGCCACCATGCTGGCCAACACGCCCACCAAGGCCGGGCCAAGAACAAAGGTGACCTCGTCCGCAGTGCCCTCATAGGACAGGGCGGTGTCCAGGTCCGCCCGGTTGGCGGCGACGCTCTTGCTGCCGCCAGGGCCGCTCGGAGAAAGGTTACGGGTGGTCAACGCCATCCAGCGCACGCGCGCCATGGGACCAACTTGGGGACAGCTGGCGCCGGCGAGGAAGGCTGCGATGAGGACGCCTGTGGCATCGGCCACTGAACTGTAGCCGGGAGTTACATAGGCCGCGGCCAGGAGTCCGGCAACAGCCAGGGTATTGATGACGGCGGCAACGAGCAGGACGATGCGCTGCCCTGCGCGATCAGCCAACGAGCCAAGGACGGGGGCGCCCAAAGCCGAGCCAATGCCGACCGCTCCGGCAGCCATGCCGCCGATTGCATACGAATGGCTGACCGCGGTCACCAGCGTCAGGGTGCCAACGGTCAACATGGCCAGGGGAAGCCGGGCAAAGAGGCCCAGCGGCAGGAACCCAGGTCCCGCCAGTTCCGGAAGGCGTGCGAAACGGCCTGGCAGGCGTGATGAGCGCGTAGGCGCCGATGACAAAGGCTGGGAGGCCACAGAAGATTTTTCCATTAATCCGGGTTCGCTAAAGAGTGCGCATCGTCCCTCCTCCCGATGCGCGCGACCCGGTGTAACGGGTTAAGTCTATCGGATACCTGTCAGACCGGAACTGCTTCGGCAATCCGCACGCTGGAACCGTGCCGTCCTTTGACCACTTGAAGCTGATTGGTGATGCGTTGCTTCATCTCCGCAACGTGACTGACCAATCCCACTACCCTGCCGCCGTCGCGCAGACCTTCCAAGGCGTCCATCACTTGCTCCAACGCTTGATCATCCAGGCTGCCGAAGCCTTCATCGACGAACAAGGTCTCGATGTCGACTCCTCCCGCTTCCTGCTGGACAACATCAGCCAGGCCGAGGGCCAGGGCCAACGAGGCCATGAAGGATTCGCCGCCGGACAGGGTGGACGTGTCGCGTCGTTGGCCGGTCCACTCGTCCACCACTTCCAGGCCAAGCCCGGACTTCTGGTTCCGTGCCGCCCTGGCGTCGGTGTGTTGCAGCGTATAGCGGCCGTCGCTCATGGCAACGAGCCTTTCCGAGGCTGCGAGGGCCACTTGTTCCAAACGGGCCGCCAGCACATAGGCATTCAGGCTCATCCGGTAGTTGTTGTCCCCGGCACCCCGAACAGTGTCAGCCAGTTCAGCCAGGACACGAGCCCGCTTCCGCGGCTCCCTGCCGGCCTGGGCCAAGGTGTTGTACTCGTCCCGGAACCGGACAACAGCCGCCGCCGACTTGCCGGCCAGCGCCGCCGCCAAAGCCGCGGACCTCGCCGTGTCCGCAGCACTGGCCGCGTGAAGCTTCGCCTCCGCGAGTTCAGGCTCGGGCAATGGAAGTTCGCCGATGTGCACTTCCTTGGCTGCCAGAACCAGGTCCTCGCTGGCAAACAGCTCGTCCAGCCGAGCCGTCTCAGTGTCGAAATCAGCCACCTCTTTTTCCAGGCCCACCACATCGGCGGGTGGAAGGAGTTCCCTGCGCGCTTCCTCGGCCGAGCCGAACCCGGAGTCAGGCAAGGCGTTCTCGAGGGAAACGGCGGCGTCGGCCTGGGCCTGCCCTGCCCGCTCGACTTCCCGGTCAGCATCAGCTGCCGATTGGAGGAGCACGCGCTCGGCGGAGAGGGCGTCCAAACGTTCACGCAAGCTCCGGAAATCTTCCCGTAAACCTGCCAGGTCTGCTTCAAGGGCGTCATGCTGCTCCTGCAGGTGAAGGACTGCCGATGACGCCCGGGCAGCTGCGCCGGTGTCCTCTGCGTGTTGCTCCTGCACTTGAGCGAGCCTCTTGGTAATGACCTCCTGCTTGCTCCGAAGCTGGTCCAAGGTCCGGGATGCCTTCTTCGCAGCCGAGGTGGCCGTTTGGGCGGACAGCAGACGCGCCTCAGCCTCTGCAGCATCCAGGGTGCCTCCCTGGGCCGCCAGTCCGGCAAGGACTTGGGCTGCCACAGACACTTGCTCAGCAAGGATCCCCAGAGCTTTCTCGCTGGCGTCGAACCGTTCCCTGGCTTCTTCCTCTTCCTGAGCCAAGGACAGGGCTGACCGTACAGCAGCGGCGGGGTGGGGGTGCTCCACGCTCCCGCACACAGCGCACGGCTGACCGCTCTCCAACGCCGCCGCCAGCTCCCCCGCCGCGTTGGCCAGGCGGAGCTCGCGGATGTCCAGCCAGTCCTGCCGGTGGTCCTGGGACGTGGCGCGGGCGTGGAGGTGCTTCGCGGAGATCATTTCCAACTCATTGGCTGCCATGGCGTGGCGGGAAACGATGCCCACCAGCTCGGCAGCTGCAGCCGTTTCGCGTTCGAGTTCGGCGAGCCCATCGGCTACCGGTTCCAGGGGTTCGATCAGGCCGCTCACAGCTGACGCTTCTTCGCGCAGCTGTTCCAAGGTGGCCACCGCCTCCTCCGCGGATGCTTCATGGCGTGCCAGTTCGCCACGCTTGGCGGCAAGGCGGGCCGCCATGTCCTCCAGGCGCTGTTCGTCAGGAAGACGTGCCTCAAGAACCGCATACGTGGCTTTGAGGCCTTCAAGGGATGTGGTGGGGGTTGCCGCGTCCAAGCCTGCTGCTTCGAGCCTCCCCCGGATTTCCTCAACCTGGGCAACGGCCGCGCGGTACTTGCGTACGGAGGAGTCGACGGCATCAAGCTGGCCGCTCAGGACAGAAGCCCGGCGATGCCTCCCCAGCTTGTCCTTGTTTTCGAGTGCCCGCGGCGCGGCTAGTTCAAGGAGGACGCGCCTCTGCATTGCGGCTCCGAGCCGACCATGCCGCAAGGATTTTTCCTGGGCTTGTTGCAGCTGTTCATCAAGGCGCGAGGACAGGGACTCTGCGTGGCTTGCCTCGTCTTTCCTCCGCATCCATTCAGCGTTCACCATGGCTTCCATCTGGGCCAGCCATGACTCAGGCTCCTCGGCGGCAGTGGTTCCAGCACCCGTATTTCCAGCAGTAGTGCCACCGGCTTCCGACTCGGCACCGTCGAGCCCCAGCTGCTCGCATTCTGCAGCAACCCGGTCAAGCAACATCTTCAGTTCCGTCGCGTTCTCCTGCACGGCCCGGGCGGCTTCCGCAGCCTGACGCGCGATCTGGCGCTCGACGGCTTCGAAGCGTTGCGTGCCGAAGAGCTTCTGCAGGAGTTCCAGGCGATCGTTGGCCTTGGATCGAAGGAACGCAGCAAAGTCACCCTGGGGAAGCATCACCACGCGGGTGAACTGCTCCCTGTCCATTCCCAAGACGTCCGAGAGTTCCGCGCCAACCTCGTCATTCCTTGAGGATTTCTCCTCCCAGCTTCCAGCGTTCCATTCCCGAAGGAGGGTCTTGGCTTGCTGGGTGGTGAACCCCTTCCGGCCCCGCGCACTCGGGCGTTCCCAGGCAGGCGACCGCGTCACTTCGAAACGTCGGCCGCGAGCCGAGAATTCACAAACGACGCGTGGTTCGGCCGAGGGTGCGGCGTGATCGCTGCGAAGCCGCTTTCCTTCCTGGCGTGCGCCTGGCACGGCTCCATATAAGGCAAAGCAGATGGCATCAAGGATGCTGGTCTTACCTGCTCCCGTGGCGCCGTTGAGGAGGAAGAGTCCCTGCGCCCCCAAGTGATCGAAGTCGATGTGCTGGGCAGAGGCGAACGGGCCGAAAGCTTCGATTTCCAGGCGATGGATTCTCACAGTTCCGCCTCCTCCAAGCGAACGGCTTCGAGAGCTTCCCGAAGCGCGGCCTCTTCGGCGTCCCCGGCGCTACGGTCCCGGACATGCTCCAGAAAGCCGCAGCAGACTTCAAGATCGTCCCGGGCCTCGGCGAGGCGATCACTGTAGCTCGTCGTGGTCCGGGTCCCGGCACCTTCAGGATCGAAGGCAAGGACCAGGGTGTCCGGGAAGCGTACCCTCAGTTGTTCCATGGCTTGGTTGGGCCGCTGTGCATCAGTAAGCGTGACCTGGCAGTAGGCCTCTTCCGCCCAGGCGTACTGGTCGGATCCCAGGAGGTCGTCCAGCGTGCCGCGCAGCACGGCGAGGTTTTTGGGCGCTTCCCACACCACTTCCCGGACGTCGATCTCGCCGGCTGTACTGATGTCCACCAGCCAAGCGCCCTTGAGGTGCTTGGCTTCGGAAAAGGAATAGGCCAGCGGCGAGCCTGAGTAACGGACGTTGGCGGCCAATTGCTGACGGCCGTGAAGGTGGCCCAACGCCGTATAAGTGAAGCCGTCAAAGAGATCCAGGGGCACGGCACCGAGCCCTCCGATACTGAGGTCCCGCTCGCTCTCCGACGTGATGCCTCCGCTGGCAAAGGTGTGTGCCAGAACCACCGGATGAACCGGCCCGGCTTCGCGGCGGTGCTCAACATCGCGCCTGATCCGCTCCACGGCTTCCTGCGTGACATCGAAGTGGCTTGCGTTGTCCACGCCCAGCCGCTCTGCCACCAGCCTGGGCTCCAGATACGGAACGCCATAGATGGCCACGTTGCCTTGCTTCTCCCCTTCCGCTCCAAAGGGAAAAACCACTGGCACGTCCAGATCCTCCACGCGCGTGCGCAAGTGCACTCCCCCGCGCTCCAGCAGGCGGGAAGCGAAACCCAACCTGATGGCGGAATCGTGGTTACCGCTGGTAAGCACCACGCCCGCGCCGGCCTGGGTAAGGCGCACGAGGGCATCGTCCAGCAGCTTGACGACGTCCAAGCCCGGCAGGGCACGATCGTAAACGTCGCCCGCAATCAGGACGACGTCCACCGAGTTGGCTTCGACGAACGCCACCAACTGGTCCACAAAGTTGCGTTGGGCTTCGAGCATGCCAACGCCGTGGAATGATCGGCCCAGATGCCAATCGGATGTGTGGAGTAACCGCATAATTCCAAGCTAACCGGGGTCACCGACAATAAAGCGCAGACAAGCCGCCCGGCGTCGATCCTGGCCGGCTGCTAGCCCTTCTTGCCGTCGAAAAAGTCGCGTGCGTCATCTTTGGCGGGCGCAGCCGGAGCAGGCAACACGGCCTCGGCTTTTGGCGATGCGTCCTTGGCGTCAATGTCCTCCGGCAGGTCATCGGCGTCATCGAAAGCATCGTTGACGCCATCGCTGCTGCCCGGAAGGTCGCCTGTTTCGGAGTCGTTGGTGGAGGAAAGGCCACGGAATCCCCGGAAAGCGAGTCCGGCAAGTGCGGCACCCATCAACGGGGCCACCCAGAAGAGCCACAATCCATCCAACGCCCATGACGGGCTGAAGAAGGCCTGGGCGGTTGCGCGCGCGGGGTTGAAGGGAAGGTTACCCAGGACCTGTCCGAACTGGAGCAACACGGCAACTGACAGTCCTACTGCGAAAGGAGCCAAGGCCGGAATGGCTCGGCGACCCGCCGTCGCACCCAGGAACACGGCAACGAGCAGGGCTGAACCCACCACCTCGACCAGGAGGACGCCTGCCAATTGCGTCTGGGCCGCTGCATGCTCGCCGTACCCCGGCGCCACGGACCCAAAGGCCGCCCGCGCGTCCGTGAGGACAGGTACGGTCAGCACCACAAAGTAGACCAAGGCCGCGGCCACCACACTGCCGATAACCTGCGCCGCGATGTAGGCCAGGGCAGCGACGGCCCGGATACGGCCCGCGATCAGGTTGCCCAAGGTGATCACCGGGTTGAAGTGCCCTCCGGAGACGTAGCCGAAGGCCAGCATGGCCACTGTCACCGTCAGGCCCGTTGCCAAGGCTGCCGGCAGTGGCGCACCCGAGGGGTTGGAGAAGATGGCCACACCCACAGCTACCACCACAACGAACATCGATCCCAGCGCTTCAGCCGACAACCGTGCAATGAGCCCCGGTTGTGGATCGGAAGTGGCCTGCACAGGTGTGGTCATGTCGAATGAGTCCTAACGGTTGGTTGAAGCCGGCGGCACAGCGCGCTGCACTTTGTTGAGCTCTCGGGATGAGCTCTGGGGTGAGCTCTGCGGATGCCCGGCTTGGGCGCCCGGGCCCCTGAGCATTTTGGCAGCCGAGTCTGGACGGTTGCTGAATCCCGCCTCCGAGCTTAGCCGCCCAGGGCGATGGCCGCGATGGCGGAGGCGCCCAAACCCATCACCGCGAGGGTGCTGACCAGGACCAGCCGCGCGGAAGCCGCCGCATTTCCGGCGTGGAGCTGCCGTGAGCGAACCCACACTGCGGAGGCAAGGACAACAGTGGCGGCTGCGGCCATCAAGGCACAGATCCCTTGGTAGTCGAGCCCCGGAAGGCCGGCAACGATGTTTCCCGTCGATGGCTCTGATGTGAGCCAGCTCCGCCAGATGAACAAGTCCACCACCACCAGCGAGATCAGCGTCCGGCGCCAAGCCAATGTGGTGCGCTCGGGCTGCAGGCCGGGATCACGGACGTCCATGCTCATCGGGGCACTCGACTCAACGGGCCACCAGGATCAGCAGGGCAAAGGCGAAGGCCGCGATGGCCACCACGATGGTCATGAACAGCATCACCCTTGAGAACGGCAATGCTTGGTCGTTGCGCATCGCGGCTTCCATCTGCCCCCAGCGGCGATAGGACAGTGCGGCCAGGCCGGCGCCGACGAGTGCCAGCAGGACGCACAGGACCAGCCTGACGGGTGTCGGAGCGATATTGGGAGCCAGCTGGTCCACAGCAACTGCGCCGGCGAGCAAGGCCAGGGATGTGCGGATCCACGCCAGGAAGGTACGCTCGTTCGCCAGCGAAAACCTGTAGTCAGGAGTCTTGCCTGTCCGTCGCCAAGCAGGTTCACGCACGTTGTCTCTCCAAGGGTTTGGTCAGTGGCGGGCAGCTTCCCCACCATACCAGCGGCCACTGACGGGCACGGTAAGTTACTGGCATGAGTGTTGAAGCTTCCTCCCCCGTTGCCCCGTCCTTCGAGTCCCGCGTCCGGGGCTCCCTGTTGGGCGGAGCGTTGGGCGATTCCCTGGGCTACGCCGTGGAGTTCGACTCCATCGCGGCGATTCGCGCACACTACGGTTCCGCCGGACTGACGTCCTTTGGACAGCTCGACGGCGAAAGTCACTTCTCGGACGACACGCAAATGACGCTGTACACGGTTGATGGCCTCGTGGAAGCCCTCGAGTGGGCCAACGACGGCGTCGCCGCGGACGAGATCGCCTGCCTGTGGCTGGCGTACCTGCGTTGGCTGGGCACCCAGGACGTCGCCGTTTCCGCGTCTGCCCCCGTGCCGCAACCGCGGTGGATCGATGGCCAAGCCGTCCTTCGGCATCGCCGTGCTCCAGGGAACGCCTGCCTCAGCGGCCTCGCGACTGGAGAAATGGGGACGGTGGCCCGGCCCGTCAATCCCGATTCGAAAGGCTGCGGCACGGTGATGCGCTCAGCACCGTTTGGGCTCATCCCCCATATCTCGCGGGAAGCTGTCTACAAACTCAGCTCCGACGCCGCCTCCTTGACCCACGGACACCCGTCGGCACGACTCAGCGCAGCGGCTTTCAGCCTGCTGATCCACAATCTCGTTGCCGGCAGCGATATCCGCAGTGCCGCCACGGATGCCTTGGCCTATGTGAACAACGTCCCCACGAAAGCGGCTGAGCTTGCGGAGCGGTTGGAAGCCGCACTGCAGCTGTCGGCGCAGCCCACCATGCTGGGTCCCGAAGAAATGACCGCAGCGCTCGGCGAGGGTTGGGTCGCCGAGGAGGCACTCGCCGTCGGGCTTTATGCCGTCCTGTCCACCAGCGCCACTGAACCGACGGAGCACTTCCGCCGCGCCATTGCCGTGGCCATCAACCACAGCGGCGACAGTGATTCCACGGGATCCATAGCAGGCAATATCCTGGGGGCTTACTACGGCGAGGAGTGCCTGCCGGCTGACTGGCTTGAAGCCTTGGAAGCACCCGAGGTTATTCGCGGCATGGCGGACAGCTTGCTTGCCGTAACCACCGGCTGATGGACCTCAGGCGCTGCGAAGCGTGATGTTATTGCACGCTTCGCAGACCTCAGCCGGTATGAGCCCCCTGCGCTGCAGGAAACCAAAAATGGCGCAGCCCAGGCAAAAACCGACGAATGCTTCCAGCGAAGCAGCCACGATGAGAAGGGCCAGCAAAACCCACGCGGCTGGCTGGTAACCAATGAAGAACAGCACGACGGCGGCGCTCGTCAGTGCGGCTCCGATGCCTTGGGCGAAGCGCTTGGGAGGACCGGCTACAAGTTTGGCGTGCCCGATCCTGGGTGCCAGGACTTTGACGGACAGCAGGGCCAGCGGAGAAATGCGGGGGCCGAACAGCACACGCAGCCAGAAACCGACGGCCAAGGCGACCAGCCCCCATGCCCACCCGGTCAGAAGCGTGGCAACCGCCAGCACCACTACCAGCCCCGCGGTGATCCGTGCTGCATATTCATTGACGGGGTTGGGGAACGCGAAAACACTCCGCCAATCAACCCCACTGCTCACGGGAGCATCCGCTGGCTGGCTCACCGGTGCTGGGGGAAGAGAGGGCTTGGTCATGTACCAAGGCTAGGAGCGCGGCCGATCCGGCGGGAAGCATTGTTGCGCAGTATGACCCAATCGCACTTTAACAACCCCGTCCCCGCCCCTTTCTCACCTGCCCAGAGGCAGATCCTGTCCAAGTGCCGATCCGCTCCGTGACGACGCTCGCGATAGTCCGGCGGGCACACCGCGGGATGTGAGAGAGCGTGTGGGAAATGGAAGCGGGATGTGAGAGAGCGTGTGGGACGCTCTTAGGCGCCGCCGACCATCTGGAGGAACTCACCTTCTGAGACAACCTCGATCTGCTGGCCCTTGGCGTGAAGTTCAAGGACCCTTTTGGCTTTGCCCGTCAACCGCCCGGCCCGAAGATCGCCAGCCACGAACCCATCGCCAACGATCAACACAGTGGTCCTTGCGGTTACCCGGCTCTCCGGCCGTGCGCCCATGTCTGCTGCCCGGGATTTCGCTTCCGGTCGGGTGATGGTGAGGTCGCCCGTGAAAACCACGGTCTGCCCGAAGAGCGGGTGGCCCGGTTCTGCCGCGGGATTCGGCAGGGGGTTGGGGCCTTCTTCCGGCCACGCTGACCAACCAACAGGAACAGCCTGTCCCGGCGTACGGTCCATGGTGCTGCCGGTCCTGGCTGCGAGCGCAGACATGGTTGCTTTGGACAGGCCGAGCGCGGGGTCGAAGGCGGGCTGCTGGGGCAAGGTGAGGCCCAGCGAAAGATAGAGTTCGGCGATGCTGTTGGCGTTGTTGCGCCGGGCAATGTCCACCAGGATGCCGGCGCAGGCACGGGCATCCTCGGCAGCGTCGTGGTGGTTGACCAAGGGCACACCCGCTTCCTCTGCCGCATACGGCAAAGAGTTGGACACCAGCGAATAGCAGCGACGGGACAGCATCACGGTACAGACATAGTCATAGGCAGGCCCGGCAAGACCGGAGACTTCCAGGCCGGACCGGATGACTCCAAGGTCGAAGGCTGCATTATGGGCGGCGAGCACGTCGCTCCCAATGAACGCGCCGATTTCCGGGAAGAGCTCCCCGAACCTGGGGCGACCAGCCACGTCCTCGGCGCGGATGCCATGAATGCGGGTGTTGTGGAACTCGAAGTGATCGTGGTTCTCCGGTGGTCGCATCAGCCAGGAGGCTTCCTCAACTACCACGCCACCGCGGACTTTGCTGAGGCCAACCGAACACGGCGACCCCCTGAAGCCGTTGGCTGTTTCAAAGTCGATCGCCGTAAAGTCCAATGCCACTGGACAAGGTTACAGGCGGGAAGGGCCGCCCTTGGCCGATTTCTACGGCGGGGCGGCCCTTCCGGACTTCATTGTGGCGAACGCTACATCGCCACGTTTACGGCGTGGCTCGACGAAGGGTGGTGTAGGAGCCTGCGGCAAGTACGACGCACAGGAGGGCTGCCCACCCGCTGATGCTCAACGGTGTCTGCTGGGCAAACCAGGCTCCAACATGTCCCCACCATTCAAGCAGCGTGGTGAGGGCGGCAAGGCCGATCAAGGCAATCGACGTTCCCAACGTTGAGACCAGCGTGCCAGTGGTTCCCCATCGCTTGAAAATGGTGGCGAACCAGAATCCGATGATGAACATGAACATCATCACCACGAAGAAGAACGCTGCCGTGGAATACCAGGGACCGTCCGTTACCCACGGAATGCTAAAGAAGAATCCGTAGACGCCCCAGCCGTTGGTGGCACGTTCAATGACGCCACCCAGCAGGTAAAGGCCCGTCATGCCCAAGGCGATGAGCGAGAAGAGTCCCAAGGTACCCAGGTAGAACGCCCGGCGGCTGATGCTCAAGCCCTGGGAGAACGGGAAGACCAGGGTCATGCTCTGTATCCCGAGGACCAGGAAGTACCACATGGGAGCCTGGCTGCCGCCACCGTATTTGCCCTCATTGACGGGAATGAGCGCGAAAATCGCCAGCGACATCAGGAAGGATGCCGCCAGGATGGTCAAAGGCCATCCGATGTACGTCCATTTGTTGATCAGTTGCATCCGGGCAACTGCTACCGTCCTGCTCATCGCCTTGCCTCCATCGTGTCATCGGCGAAGTCTCCAGTACCTGTTCCGGTGGCGGCCGCCCCGGCCATGGTCTTGCGGACCACCAACTGCTGCAGGGAAACGGGCGACAACTCAAGTCCCAGCTCCTGGGCTTCGGTCCGCTCACGGCTGTCCAGTGCCTCGTCCACGGTGACGGACGCCAAAGAGCCCAGCGTTTCGCGGTGGAGGATCTTCCGGCCGGCCAGGAAGGCGTCCACCTTGTCCGCGGAACCGGAAACGGTGACAGCCGAACCACGAATGTCCTCCGCATCAGCGTCCATGATGATCCGGCCCCGATCGATAACAACTACGTGTTCCAGGAGGTTGGCGACCTCATCGATCAGGTGGGAGGACAGGATGATGGTTCGCGGGTACTCGGCATAATCCTCTACCAGCCGGTCGTAGAACAACTGCCGGGCTACGGCGTCGAGTCCCAAGTACGGTTCATCGAAGAACGTCAGTTCCGCGCGTGAGGCGAGGCCAATAATGACGCCGACGGCGGACAGCTGTCCGCGGGAGAGCTTCTTGATCCGCCGTTTGACCGGAAGCTGGAAGTCCTCGGCCAGCCGGTCCGCGAATTCCTGGTCCCAGTTCTTGTAGAACAACGCAGCTGAGCGGAAGGCGTGCTGGGGCTGGAAGTCATCCGGGTATTTTTGGGATTCACGGATGAAGCAAATCCGGGACAGTACAGAGTCGTTCTCGTAGGCGCTGGCACCGAAGACGAGGGCTTCCCCCGAGCTTGCGAAGGCCTGGGCTGTGAGGATGGACATCAAGGTAGTCTTGCCAGCGCCGTTGCGTCCCAACAAGCCGTAGATGCGGTTGGCCGTGAGGCTCAGGTTGACGTTATCCAGCGCGTTGAGCTCTTTGTAATGCTTGAACAGGTTACGGGCCTCGACGATGGTGTCGTTCACAGGGCCGCGCTCCTTTCCTTGTCTGTTCCGGATTCCGGCGCGAGTCCGGAGCTGCGTTCAATCATGGTGTTCAGCTGCTCTGCCGAGATGCCCAGCTTGCGGGCTTCCAGCGCCAGCGGCTTCACGTATTGTTCGAAGAATTCCTCGGTGCGGCGCGCTATCACCTGGGCGCGCGCCCCTGTAGCCACGAACATCCCTATCCCCCTGCGTTTGTAGAGAATTCCTGAATCCACCAGCAG
The DNA here is from genome assembly GCF_051106045.1 of Paenarthrobacter sp. FR1. Lineage (NCBI taxonomy): Bacteria > Bacillati > Actinomycetota > Actinomycetes > Micrococcales > Micrococcaceae > Paenarthrobacter > Paenarthrobacter sp. FR1. The sequence continues at coordinate 147,491 of NZ_JBPFSF010000001.1, forward strand.
GTTGACGCCCTTGGCAGCGGTTGCCGGGTTGATGCGGTGGAACGCTGCGAACTCGTTGGTGGAGGGCACTTGCGCCTCTTCGGCCATACTGCCGTCCACGATTCCGTTCTCGATGAGTTCGGCGATCTGCATAAAGATCGGTTTGCTGTCATCGATCATGAGCACCGCCGCCTCACTGGTTCATTACTCATGTAACTAACCATACAAGCAGTGAGGCAGGAGTCAAGGGTCTCCCCCGAAAATCACAACGACGGCCGTCAAGTAGGCTTGTTGGGTGATCTTTTCTGCGATGAGCGACCTTGCCGTATCCACCATCGGGGGCGCTGGACCGGTGCAGCCAGCCATGGCCTCGTTCCTGCCGGACTGGTTGAACCCCCAGATCTTCCTGGCCGACCCGGCCCTCGCCCCCTGGGTTGTGCTGCTTGTGTGCGGCATCGTCTTTGCCGAAACAGGTCTGCTGGTGGGCTTTTTCCTCCCCGGCGACTCCATGCTTTTTACCGCGGGTCTCCTGGTGGCCACAGACACCATCAAGTTCAACATCTGGGCGTTGGCGGCCCTGATCATCGTCTCTGCGATCATCGGTAACCAAACCGGTTACCTCATTGGTTCCAAGGCCGGCCCTGCGATCTTCAACCGCCCCGACTCCAAGCTCTTCAAGAAAGAGAACGTCGAAAGTGCCCATGCTTTCTTTGAAAAGCATGGCGGCAAGGCCTTGATCCTGGCGAGGTTCGTCCCCATCATCCGCACTTTCGTGCCCGTGATCGTGGGCGTGGCCCAGATGGACAAGCGGAAGTTCTTCCTCTTCAATGTCATCGGCGCCCTACTCTGGGGTGGCGGTGTCACCCTGCTGGGTTACGTCCTTGGCGATCGGGTGCCGTGGGTCAGCGACAACCTGGACATCATCTTCATCGTCATCGTCCTCATCTCGGTCATTCCGGTCTTCATCGAGGTAGCCCGTGGTTTCATGGCCAAGCGCAAGGCGGCTGCACAAGGTACCGACCCCGTGGAGGAATTCATCGAGGAACACGAGGGCGGCAAGCACGGCGAGCACTGAGCGCCGGAGACCAGCTCCAACAAGTAATGGCACCCCGCATTCGCGGGGTGCCATTTGTTTTGTCTGGAGGGTACTAGTTCGAACCGGCCTTCAACAACGCGGAAACGATCGACGGAAGCAACGCCCGGAACGCCTGTCCCCGATGGCTGATGGCGTTCTTCTCCTCGGAGGTCAGTTCCGCGCAACTCCGGTCCATTCCAGCCGGCTGCAGGACGGGATCATAGCCGAAGCCACCTTCACCGCGAGGTTCACGCAGCAGCGTTCCCTCCAGCTGGCCGTACTCCACGGTTTCCTGGGCAATGCCGTCAGGTCCGGGAACGGCCAAGGCAGCGGCACAAACAAACGCTGCACCGCGGAAGGAATCCGGCACATCGGAAAGTTGCGCCAGCAGCAAGTTCAGGTTGGCGACATCGTCCCCGTGCCGTCCGGACCAGCGTGCCGAGAAAATGCCCGGCGCCCCGCCCAGTACATCCACGGCCAAGCCTGAGTCGTCCGCGATGGCCACCAGGCCAGTCGCCTCAGCGACTGCGCGAGCTTTAAGGAGCGAGTTCTCGGCAAACGTCACACCCGTTTCGGCAACGTCCGGCGCTCCGGCCGCAGCGGCATCCACTACCTGGGTATCGACGTCCAACCCCGGAACCTGGCCTCGAAGAAGTTCGCGGAGTTCCTTCAGCTTGCCCTTGTTGTGGGTTGCAAGGACCAACCGGGGCTGGTCCACACCTGCGGCGCTCACGGAGCCTCCGCCAGCGTCTCACGCTGGATGGCGGACAGCTGGGTGGTACCCAGCAGGGCGAGGTCCAGCAGTGCGTTGAGCTCGTCGCGGTCGAAGGGAGCGCCTTCAGCGGTGCCCTGCACTTCCACGAACTTGCCGGAGCCGGTGACCACCACATTCATGTCCGTCTCGGCGCGGACATCTTCAACGTATGGGAGGTCCAGCATGGGGACGCCGTCGATGATGCCCACAGAGACTGCTGCGATGGTGTCCACCAGCGGCTCGGCGTTGCGGGCAATGAGCTTGTTCTCGCGGGCGAAACGGATGGCCTCTGCAAGCGCCACATAGGCGCCGGTGATCGCGGCCGTGCGGGTGCCGCCGTCCGCCTGCAAGACGTCGCAGTCCAGGACGATCGTGTTCTCGCCGAGGGCTTTGGTATCAATGATGGACCGCAAAGAACGGCCGATAAGGCGCGAAATCTCGTGGGTGCGCCCACCGATCTTTCCCTTGACGGACTCCCGGTCCGAACGGGTGTTGGTAGCCCGGGGAAGCATGGCGTACTCGGCGGTGACCCAACCGCGGCCCTCCCCCTTGAGCCAGCGGGGTACGCCCTCGGTGAGCGAAGCCGTGCACAGAACCCGGGTGTTGCCGAACTCGATCAGCGCCGAGCCCTCGGCCTGCTTCGACCAACCGCGGGTGATGCTGATGGGGCGCAGTTGGTCGGGAGTCCGGCCATCAGCGCGGATGACGGGTGTGGCGGTAGCTTCAGAAGTCATGCTCCAAGCTTAGCGACGATGACGGTGGTACCCGTGCCGCCTGCCGCTAGATCGTGTAATGCACCCCGGCAACCGCCACGGCGACGTCGCCTGCGAAGACAGGCTTGGCCTCGGACAATACTTTGGTTTGCGAGGTCCACACAGGAATATGCGTGAGGAGCAGGCGCTTGGCACCGGCGTTAGTCGCCGCTTCACCCGCCCGTTTGCCCGTGAGGTGCACGTCCTTGATGTCGTCGTCCCGGCCTTCCTCGAACGCCGCCTCGCAGAGGAAGAGATCGGATCCCTTGGCCGCGTCCTCCAACCCTTGGCAGGAATCGGTGTCCCCGGAGTAGGTCAGGACCTTGGTGACAGGGACCCCGTCCTTGCCCGGTTCCGTGGCCGTCACCCGGAGGGCGTAGGCCTCTTCCACAGGATGGTTAACGGCAAAGGGCGTCACGGTAAAGGGACCGACCGTAACGGGCTTGAGCTCAGTCCAGTTGGTGAAGTCGAATTCCTCATGCATGCCCGGGTCCAGCTCAAGTCCGTAGGCTGTGGCCATTCTGTCCGCGGTAGCCGCAGGACCCCACACGGGAAGCCTGTCCCTGCCCCAGCCGCCGGGCTTCCAGCGGACCGCGACGTGGAGTCCGCACAGATCCATGCAGTGGTCCGGGTGCAGGTGGGTGAGGAAGATCGCGTCAATGTCCTCCAGATCGGTGTAGCGCTGGATGGCACCGAGGGCACCACTGCCCAGATCCATCACAATCTTCCACTCGCGCTCACCGTCGTGCGCTGTCACCAGGTAGCACGACGCCGGGGAGCCCGGACCGGGGAAGGAACCGGTGCACCCTACGATGGTCAGTTTCACCAGGCACGCCCCATGGTTGCGCCGGCATTGAGGATGTCATCGGGCTGCACGAAGTAGGACCGCCGCGACAGGCCGGATCCGGAACGCGCCGCTTCCAGCATTTCAGGGGTTATGCGAGCCAAGCTCCCTGTGGGGTACTGCGCGGCAACGTGGTCCACGTGCTTCACCGAGAGGACTTCCGGTCCCAGGAAACGGCGGGCCAGGGTCTCGAATTGGGCGGCGTCACCGGTGGCAATGAATTCGTGACTCGGAGCGCTGGGCTCGGTGCGCTGGATGCCGTTGTTGGCCAGTGCGCGGTAGACGTCCTTGGCGGTTTCCTCGGCGCTGGACACCAGGGTGACATCCTCGCCCATTACGAAGGAGATCACACCGGTCAGCAACGGGTAGTGGGTGCACCCCAGGACGACCGTATCCACGCCCGCTTGCTTGAGCGGCGCCAGGTACTCATTGGCAGCAGCCAGGAGGTCAGCTCCCGTAGTAACGCCGGCCTCTACGAAGTTCACGAACGCGGGGCACGCCACGGACGTGATGGTGAGGTCCGGAGCAGCGGCAAACGTATCCTCATAAGCCCGCGACCCCACGGTCGCAGAGGTCCCAATCACCCCAATCTTGCCGGAACGCGTTGCAGAGACGGCACGCCGGACTGCGGGCTGGATGACTTCGATGACCGGAATGCCGTACCGGGCCGTGTAGCGTTCCCGGGCATCCCGGAGTACGGCGGCCGAAGCGGAGTTGCAGGCGATGGTCAACAGCTTGACGCCTGAGTCCACCAGTTCATCCATGACGCCCAGGGCGTTGGCACGTACTTCGGCGATGGGCAGTGGACCATAGGGCCCGTTGGCGGTGTCGCCCACGTACAGGATGGACTCGTTGGGAAGTTGGTCGATGATGGACCGCGCCACCGTCAAGCCGCCCACGCCGGAGTCGAAGATGCCGATCGGGCGCGCCCCCACGATGCCCCCGGTGCTGGTGGAGGCGCCACTGCCCTGGGCGCCCGCTGAACTGCCCGATGCTGAAGTCATAATTATTCGAGAATAAGGCTTCCCATGGTGTGCGGCCATTACCTGTGGTCTCCGCCTCGTGTCTGATGTGTCACAGGACGGGAACTCCGTCGGCCGCCCGGATCAGGATTTTGCCTGCCTGGCGGACATCATGGCCTGCACCAAGGACTCCTGCAGCCATGTGGTGAAGTTGTACACCAAGGCCAAATAGCTCTCCACGTCCTCCGCCTGGCTCCAGTCCTGCATGCTGTGGATGTGCTCGGCGTCTGCTTCGTCCCGGATGTCCAGGCGTTCGGCCAGCACCAGCCGAACGTCGTTCAACGCCATGGACCAGCGGGTGGCATCCTCCAGCGTCAGGGCAAGGTCGTCCTTGTCCAGGCCCATGGCCGTAGCCTTCAAGGCACCGATCTTATTCTCCCGGACGGAGCGTTCGGTGAGTTGCCTGAATTCCAGGGAGCCGCCGTCGTCGTCCTTCATGACGTTCGGCAAGAGCCGCAGAAGTGCGCGGTCGCTGGGCTGCTTCACGTCCATGTCCAACCCGATCAGCGCCGCCAACGGGTCCTCATTTTCCCGGACATCGGATTCCAGCATGGAAATTACATCGTCCAACAAACCGCGAAGGAGGTCCCGTTCCGCCGGTTCAAGGTATCCAGTGATGCCCTTGAGACCGTACTTGAATGCCTTAGCCACGTTGGCGGCCGCCCTTTCCGGGTGTCTCGTTGCCGCTGGCGGCTTTCTCCACCGTTGCCCAGAGGCCGAAGCCGTGCATGGCCACCGCGTGCTGCTCCACTTGTTCCTTGCTCCCGAACGCCACGATGGACCGGCCCTTCTTGTGGACCTCCATCATCAGCTTGTGTGCTTTGGACTCGGAGTAACCGAAGTAACTCTGGAACACGTAGCTCACGTAACTCATGAGATTGACGGGATCGTTCCAGATCACCAGGTTCCAGGGGACATCAGGGGCTGTCAGGACATCGGTGGACGTCTGCTCTGCAGCTTCCGTCCGTTCATCGATGTCTGTGCCAAACGCAACGCTAGGGCTCATCTGTCCATTCTATGGCGGCTCGCACTAGAGTGAATTCGTGAGTAGAGCCACGTCGTGGGACCACCCCGCAACTTCCTTGTACACAGACCACTACGAACTGACGATGCTTCAGGCCGCCCTTCACTCGGGTGCCGCCCATCGCCGGTCGGTGTTTGAAGCCTTCGCCCGGCGACTGCCTGACGGCCGCCGCTACGGCGTGGTGGGCGGCACCGGACGCCTGCTGGAGGGCATCGCCGACTTCCGGTTCGGCGACGCCGAGCTCGCGTTCCTGGAGCAGAACAAGGTGGTCAACCAAGAGACCCTGGACTACCTGGCCAACTACAAATTCAGTGGGGACATCTGGGGTTATGCCGAGGGCGATGCCTACTTCCCCAATTCCCCCATCCTCATCGTGGAATCCACGTTCGCTGAGGCCTGCATCCTGGAAACGTACATCCTCTCAGTCCTCAACCACGACAGCGCCATTGCCTCCGCTGCCTCGAGGATGACCTCTGCGGCCGGTTCCCGGCCATGCATCGAGATGGGGTCCCGGCGCACCCAGGAGGAATCGGCGACGGCGGCCGCACGCGCCGCGGTAATCGCTGGCTTCGCCAGCACCTCCAACCTGGAAGCCGGGCGGCGGTACGGCATCAAGACCGTAGGCACCGCGGCACACTCCTTCACGCTCCTCCATGACACCGAACGTGAAGCCTTCGAAGCACAGATCGCGGCCTTCGGGCCCGGAACGTCGCTGCTGGTGGATACCTACGACGTCGAGACGGCGGTGCGAACCGCCGTCGAACTCGCCGGCGACAAGCTCGGAGCGGTACGACTCGATTCAGGCGACCTGGTGGCCCAGGCCCAGTGGGTCCGGCAGATGCTGGACGACCTTGGCAACGTCAATACGCGCATCGTGGTGACCTCGGACCTGGACGAGTTCGCCATCGCGGCCCTGCAGTCCGCCCCGGTGGACTCGTACGGGGTGGGCACCTCTCTGGTTACCGGCTCCGGCGCCCCCACAGCCAGCATGGTCTACAAGTTGGTCAGCCGCACCAACGACGCCGGCGAATTCATCTCCGTTGCCAAGGCCGCCAAGAACAAGGCAAGCGTGGGCGGACGCAAATACGCCCTCCGCAAGCTCAATGAACGGGGCCGCGCCACCCATGAAATCGTGGGTATCGGCCACCGGCCCGAGGATGACGGCAACGACCGCTCGCTGCTCCAGCAGTTCGTCAAGAACGGCGAGGTACTGCCCGGGTGGACCGGCCCTGAAGGCGTAGTCCGGGCCAAGGAGAGGCACGCGGCCACCATGGCTGAACTGCCCGCCGTCGTGAACCGCCTGCAACGCGGCGAAGCTGCCATTCCCACCATCTACGAGGAGAACTGATGTCCAGGGCCCTGATCATCGTCGATGTGCAAAACGACTTCTGCGAGGGAGGCACCCTCGCAGTTGAAGGCGGAGCCGCGGTAGCCGGCGCCATCACCGAATTTGTTGACGCCAACCAGCAACACTTCGACCACATCGTGGCAACCCAGGACTGGCACATCGAACCCGGAAGCCACTTCTCCGACGAACCCGACATGGTGGACTCCTGGCCGCCACACTGCCAGGCCCGGACGAAAGGGGCGGAGCTCCACGAGGACCTGGACCCCGAGTACATCCAGGCCTACTTCCGCAAGGGACAGTACACGGCTGCCTACTCCGGTTTTGAGGGCGTCCTGGCGCCGGAAGACGACGTCCCCACGGGCGACCTGAAAGCCGGAGCCGCGGTGGCGGAAGTCCTTGATGAAGACGCGATCGGCTTGGACGACTGGCTGCAGAGCCACGATGTCGAAGAGGTTGTGGTGGTGGGTCTCGCCACCGACTACTGCGTCAAAGCCACCGCACTCGATGCCATCCAGGCCGGGTACAACACCTCCGTGATCGCCGGGCTCACGGCAGGCATCGCCGAGGACCTCTCCGAGGCGTTCGACGAAATGGAAGCGGCCGGCGTCGAGGTTGAACGCGACTGACCCTCCCATCACCTATCAGCACACGAAAGGGCGCCGCAGAAAGCGGCGCCCTTTCGTCTGTCTGCCAGTCGGCCTTGTCTGTCCCTACCAGCCCCTGCCTACCCCTGCCTGACCAAGGCAGGGTGGCTACTTCCTGCCGATGAACCAGTCCTGGAGCTTCCGCAGGCGGGCCTGCAGCTGCTCCTCGTTGGCCTGGGCAACTGCCGGCCCACCACACACTTCACGCAGCTTGGTATGAACCACTCCGTGCGGTGTACCGGTACGGGCCGACCATGCAGCCACGTTCTTCGCCAGCTCGTTCCGGAGGTCCATCAGCATACGGTGGTCAGGAATTGCCGGCGATGCCGCAGCAGCCAACGGCGACTGGCGTTTCTTCCGTGACTGCTGTTCGTGCTGGCGCTGACGCAGCAGGGTTCCAACCTGTTCGGCGTCCAGAAGTCCTGGAATGCCAAGGAAGTCCAGTTCCTCGTCGGAACCGATGTCCGCTCCCGTGCCGAACTCGCCGCCGTCGAAAAGCACGCGGTCAAATGACGCCTGTGAGTCCAGGGCCTCGAACTTTCCCTTGGTCAGCTCGTCTGAGGCCTTGTCCTCGCGGTTGGCCTCCGCCATCAGGTTCTCTTCGGGGCTGAAGAGTCCGTCGTCGTCCTTCTCGGGACGGTCCAGCGCATGGTCGCGCTCCGCCTCCATGGTATTGGCGAGGATCATCAACGGAGGTACTGACGGCAGGAACACCGACGCCGTCTCTCCCCTTTTGCGGGCACGCACGAAGCGGCCAACGGCCTGGGCAAAGAACAGTGGCGTTGACGTTGACGTTGCATAGACGCCCACCGACAGGCGAGGAACGTCCACGCCTTCGGACACCATGCGGACGGCCACCATCCAGCGTTTGTCGCCGGCGGAGAACTCCTCGATCTTGCTGGAGGCCTTCGAATCATCCGAAAGGATCACCGTGGGCGACTGCCCCGTGATCTTCTTCAGCTGCCCGGCGTAAGCGCGTGCGTCGTCGTGATCCGTGGCAATGACCAAGCCACCGGCATCCGGCACAGTCCTCCGTACCTCACTGAGCCGCTTGTCCGCCGCAGCCAGCACGGCTGGAATCCATTCGCCCGTGGGGTTCAACGCCGTGCGCCAGGCCTGCGAGGTGATGTCTTTGGTGACGGCAGCCTCACCAAGCGAGGCTGCCATCTCGTCGCCAGCGCTGGTCCGCCAGCGCATCTGGCCCGAATAAGCCATGAAGAGCACCGGGCGCACCACGTGGTCCCGCAAGGCGTTGCCGTAACCGTAGGTGTAGTCCGCCTTGGAACGGCGGATACCGTCCCGGTCCTCCGCGTACTCGACAAAAGGAATAGGCGAAGTATCCGAACGGAACGGCGTACCTGTCAGCGACAGGCGCTTCGCGGCCGGGTCAAAGGCCTCACGCAGCCCGTCTCCCCACGAGAGGGCTTCGCCGCCGTGGTGGATCTCGTCCAGAATCACCAGGGTGCGGGCAGCTTCGGTTTTCGCCCGATGCAGCATGGGCTTGCTGGCCACCTGCGCATACGTCACAGCTACGCCCACGAACCCGCGGCCGTGCTGGCCATCGGAGTTCTTGAAGTTGGGATCGATGGCGATACCCACCTTGGCTGCAGCATCTGCCCACTGCCGCTTCAAGTGGTCGGTGGGTGCCACGATGGTAATGCGGTTCACCACTCCGCTGTCCAGCAAGGTGGTGGCAATCCGCAGCGCGAAAGTGGTCTTACCCGCACCCGGCGTAGCCACGGCGAGGAAGTCTTTCGGGTTACGGGTCATGTAGAGATCAAGGGCCTCCTGCTGCCAGGCACGGAGCTTGGGGGCTGTACCCCACGCGGCACGTTCCGGATACGCCGGAGGCAGGGATGGACCGCCAAAAAGTGTTTCTGTCATGCTGATTCCCCCGGCCTGACGGCAGCGACAAGTGTCCCACGCTCTCCCGGCACGCCGCAGCGGACCGCGAGGCGGTAACGATCAGAAGGGGCCTGTGTTCTCTTCCCACCCACTACTTGGAGTTGCCCGGGCCGCCGTTTTTTCCACCGTCGTTGCCGGGGCGGAGGCCTTCGTAAATCTCCTTGCACTCCGGGCAGACCGGGAACTTCTGGGGATCGCGACCCGGCGTCCAGACTTTGCCGCACAGGGCAATGACGGGTTCGCCGGTCAGAGCCGACTCCATGATTTTTTCCTTGCGCACATAGTGGGAAAACCGCTCGCGGTCGCCGGGCTCCACTTCCTGGCGCGTTTCCTCGCGCTCAATGGTGGCAGTGGACGTTCCGGCTCCGGAAAGCTCGCGCATGGGGTCGTTTTCGAATGGATCCGGAGGAAGCGTAGTCATGCCAAACATCTTACCGTCTACAGGCCCTGCCACTCCGGCTTATTGTCGTAGGTGTGCCGATAGTAGTCCGCCAATTTCAACGATGACGCGGCAGCCTCGTCCACCAAGATCGTGGCGTGAGGGTGCATCTGCAGAATGGATGCCGCACATATTGCCGCTACTGGGCCTTCCACGAAATCGCGCACGGCCTGAGCCTTTTGAGCGCCTGTTGCGATCAACACCACGTGCCGGGCGTCCATGATGGTCCCCAGGCCTTGCGTCACAACGTGGTGGGGAACGTCGTCGATGCTGTCGAAGAAGCGGGCGTTGTCCTTGCGGGTCTGTTCGATCAGCGTTTTGATGCGCGTCCTGGAAGCCAGGGAGGAGCCGGGCTCGTTGAAGCCAATATGCCCGTCCGTGCCCACGCCCAAGATCTGGAGGTCCACGCCACCCGCAGCCTTAATGGCGTCTTCGTAGCCTTGGCACGCCGCCTCGAGGTCTTCTGCCGCACCGTCCGGCCCATGGACGTTCTCAGGCTTGATGTTGACACGGTTGGTGAATTCGCGGCGAATGACCTCGCGATAGGACTCCGGGTGTCCGGCTTCCAGGCCGACGTACTCGTCCAAGGCGAAGCCGTGGGCCTGGCTGAAATCCAGGCCCCCGGCTTCATAGCGACTCGCCAACTCGTCGTAGACAGGCAGCGGCGAGGACCCTGTTGCCAGGCCCAGCACAGCGTTCGGCTTGCGGCGGACCAGCGCCTCGATGGCGTCGGCGGCAAGCGCACCGATCTGTTTGGTGCCAGGGAGAATGACAACTTCCATCGTCACGCCTTTCTAGGTAAGGGTCGTCGAACTATCTGTCTGAGAGGTTATCCCATGTCCCACCTTTGGGCATGGTTGTTACGCAACTAGCGGTTCACACTGAGCTGGGCGAACATTTCAGGACCACGGGCGTCCAACCATTTTCCACCGAGACGGACCCCCACTACGAACAGTATGACGCCGAGCAAAGGACCAACGGCCAGGTTGATCCAGCCCGCCTCAGGACCGCCGCTGAACGCCTGGACAGCCACCAGGGCAAGTTCCGGGATCAGCAGTAGCGCCAGGACACCCATCCCCACGGCCTGGACGGCCAGGGTCTGAGCCACGTTTCCTGGCGGCTTCTTGAAGGGGCTGTCGCCGGGGAGGGGCACGGCGATGTTGTAGCGCGCAGAAATCACGGAGGAAAGGCCCAGGCCCGTGAAGAGGGTACCCAGCGACAAGCCCAGGAGGTTGGGCAGCCATTGCCAATCACCCGTGACGAAAAGCGGTCCGACCGTGAAGACCAGCACCACAGGGAGGGAGATGGCCAGGCAGGCCATGGCCCGTCCCAGCCGGTCGTCAACCCCTCGAACTCCGGCAGCAAGGTGCAGGGCAAATGCAGTGTTGTCGTAGGAAACATCAGCGCAGATCGACCATGCCATCATGAAGGCGGTCAAAGGCCCAAGGATCATGAGCAAGCCATAGCCACCTCCCTGTGAGCCGCTGAAGAAGAAGAGGACCGGGAACAGCGGGACAATCACCAAAGATGCCGCATAGCGGGGGTCCTTCATCCAATAGATCAAAGCCCGCGCGGCAACAGCACCGGACGGCGTTGCGGGAAGAAGGCCGAACAGTCCAAGCTTGCCGCCCTTCCTGGCCGATCCTCCGGAATAGGGAGGTGTCACCAGGGCGCGTTGCAGCAGGAGATGCCAGCACAGGAGGAGACCGGCAATGGTGACCGCCGAGATCAGGAACTTCAATCCTGCCGCTGCGAAGTCACCGGCCTCAAGATCGCCCCCGAGGGACCACGCGGCACCAAGTGGTGTCCAGGAGACAGTGCGGGCAAGCACGGGGAGATAGTCAGCGCTGCTTCGTACCCCGTCGACGACACCAACCATGATGGGCCCCAGCAACATCAATGGGATGAACACGATGATGCTGCTGACATCCTTGAAGCGTCGCGAGGAGGCAAGACCGGCAGTCGCCGTCGTCACCACTTTCGACAACACCACGCAGGTGAAGGCTCCCAAAACCGCCCCCACCAACGCCCCGGTAACGGCCGGAACGCTGCGCCACCAGGTTCCAACAGACCCCAAGGCCGCTATGAGGGTAGCCAGCCCCGGAATCCCGATGAAGCCCGCCAGGGCGAGTCCGGCCAGCAGTTGCCTTGGCGGGATAGCGAACGTGGTGAAACGTGCGGGATCCAGGGTCATGTCCGCAGCCGAGGCAACGAGCGGAATGATCGCCCATCCCAGGACAGTGGCGGCACCGCCCAGGACCACAACGGTGTGGGCAATTTCGGCGTCGGCCCACCGAAGGGCAATCAAGCCGCCCACCAGGAGGACCAGGACGCCCAGGGCATAAAGCAGCCCGAGGGCCATGCCGACCAACTGCCAAGGACTGCGCTTGAACCCATTGAGGAGCAGTTGCCACTTCAGGCCTAGAAGGTGCGCAACCATTCCAGCCCCTCCGTCCGGTGTCCGCCGCCCACCAATTGGACAAAGCGCTCTTCCAGGGTTGACCCGTTACGGACCTCGTCCACGGATCCCGCCGCCAGCACGCGGCCACCGGCCACCACTGCAACATGGCTGCACATGCGCTGGACCAGATCCATCACATGGCTGGAAACGATCACGGTGCCGCCTGAGGCGACGTAGCTTTCAAGAATGCCGCGGATGTTCGCAGCGGACACCGGGTCCACCGATTCGAACGGCTCGTCCAGGACCAAGAGGCGGGGCGCGTGGATCAGGGCGGAAGCCAAAGCGATCTTCTTGGTCATACCGGCCGAGTAATCAACCACCAAAGAGCCGGCGTCCGCTTCAAGGTCCAGGGCTGCCAACAATTCAGACACCCGGGTCCCGACAACATCGCGGTCCATGCCGCGCAACAGTCCCGAGTAGGTGACCAGCTGCTCGCCCGTCAGCCTGTCAAAGAGGCGTACACCATCAGGCAGGACCCCCATGAGCTTCTTGGCCTCCAGCGGCCGCGCCCAAACGTCCACGCCGTGAACCAGGGCCGTGCCGAAGTCCGGCCGCAGCAATCCTGTAGCCATGGAAAGAGTGGTGGTCTTTCCGGCACCGTTGGGACCGACCATCCCAAAGAACGACCCCGCGGGTACCTCGAGGCTCACACCATCGACGGCGATCTTCTCTCCAAAGCGCTTGGCCAAGCCTCGAATGGACAGCGCAGCAATCGGCGCCCCCGCAACGGAACCTTCGCTCGGTGCGGCTGGAGCCGCGGCCTGGGGCGGTTGCAGGGCGTGTGGCGGCGCGTCAAGGTGTGGCGGCGCGGACATGGGCGTGGGTTCATGGCGTGGTTCCGTCATGTGACCAGCCTAACCGCGCGTGCGGGAACCTGAGGGAGCCCTAGAAGCCGTGGCGGGGAACGGCCCGCTGGTATTGCGGAACCCACGAAATGTCATGGCCGAGTTCATAGGCTGCCCTCAGCCACCAGTGTGGATCGCGCAAGGCCGCACGGGCCATGAAAACGGCGTCGGCGCGGCCGTTGGCGACGATATCCTCTGCCTGTGTGGCACTCGTGAGGAGCCCCACCGCCCCGGTGGGGACACCGGCGTCGCGCTTTACTTGCTCGGCGAATCCCGCCTGGTAGCCAGGCACGGCCCTGATGTCCTGATGCGCCACGGCGCCACCGCTGGAGACATCCACCAGATCCACCCCGCGCTCGGACGCTGCACGGGCAAGACGGACAGACGCCGCGACGTCCACTCCCCCATCCGCCCAGTCGGACGCCGATATTCGGAGCAGGAGGGGCATGGAATCAGGGATGACCTCACGGACTGCGTCCACCACTGCGAGCATGAGCTTGTTCCTGCCGTCCTCGCTTCCACCCCAGCCGTCCGTTCGGGTGTTGATGAGGGGGCTCTGGAACTGGTGCAACAAGTACCCGTGTGCGCCGTGGATCTCCACGGTGTCGAAGCCAATAGCCACGGCGCGGGCTGCCGCACTTGCGAAATCGGACACCACGCCCTGGATGTCCTCTTCGCTCATGGCCGCCGGCGCTGCATAGCCGTCAAAAGCCTGGCTGGTGGGTCCCACGGTAAGCCATCCGCCGTCGGACTCCGGTACAGAACCCGATCGGCCGGAGAACGGCCAGTACGTGGAGGCCTTGCGCCCTGCGTGGGCCAACTGGGCACCGATTTTGCACTCTACGGCCCCATGCTGGTGCACAAACCGGACTATGCGTTCCCAGCCCGCTGCTTGCTCATCGGAGTACAGGCCTGCGTCCAGGGGGCTGATCCTGCCCGCCGCGTTCACCGCGGCGGCCTCGCTCATGATCAGAGCGGCGCCACCCGCGGCGAAAGCGCCCAGATGCATCAAATGCCAGTCGTTGGGGACGCCCTCTCCGGTCTCCGGGTGGCAGCTGTACTGGCACATGGGTGACACCCAACCGCGGTGAGGCACGGTGAGCGAACGCAACTGCAATGGGGAGAACAGTGCTGACGGCACTAGAAGAGAACCCTCGCGAGTCCCTGGCGGGCCTTGGCCACCCGTTCGTCCTGTGTTCCGACTACCTCAAAGAGCTCCAGAAGCCGCACGCGGGCAGTTTCACGCTCGGGACCGAAATTCCTGCCAATAAAGGTGATGATGCGGTTGAAGGCGTCCTCGATGTGGCCGCCGGAGATGTCGAGGTCAGCGACGCCCAACTGGGCCTGGACATTGTCCGGCTCTTGGGCGGCCTGTTCGCGAAGGCTTTCAGCGTCGGGAGCGGAGAGTTTGTCCAGCCTGGCCATCAACTCAACCTGGGCGAGGCCGGCTTTGGCGTCCGAATCGGCAGGCTGCTCGAGGAGGGCTTGTTTGTAGGCGGAGGCTGCTCCGGCGTAGTCACCGGCCTCGATCGCGTCGATGGCGGCTTGGTGAAGCGGCGGCACTGGCTCCGGTTCGGTGTCCTCGTCCTGGGCGGCGTCACCGATGCTTCCGGTGACGCCGTTGGCAGCGGCCACCTTGAGGAGCTCGTCCACGAGGTTTCGGATCTGCTCGTCGTCGGCCGGACCCTGGAAAAGGGGAACGGGCTGGCCTTTGATCACGGCAACGGCGGTAGGCACGGCCTGCACTTGGAAAGCCTGGGCAAGTTGCGGGAACGCGTCAACGTCCGCGGCTGCAAGAACCAAACGACCGCTGTAGCTTTCAACGACTCGCTCGGCAGCTTCAAGTACTGCGGGAGATTCCGCTGCGTAGCGCGACCACAGGAGGAAGAGCACAGGGATCTGGGCAGACAGCTGCACCAGGTCCTGGAAGTTTGTTTCAGTGGCCTCCACACGAAGCGGTGCCTTGCCGGCGTCGCCGCCGTCAGGCGCCCCGCCGTCCGCTGAAACGGAGGCCGGTGGCGCCGGGGGCGCGGCCTGGCGGCGCAACGACGAGAGGTCGACTGCGCCGCGAAGATTGAGCTGGCTGGCAGCGGCTGGAGTGGGTCGGTATCCGGGCGAACTCATATCGTCCACTCTAGCCGCTGCCCTGCCAAGGGTTCGCCTACTTGAAGCTGGCCCCCACCAGGCCACGCGTAGCTGCCACGAGCTTCATCGGATCGGTTGAGCCGGCCGGCGGAATGTACACGGCCACGGACTCGGCAAAGTTCAGCACCATGCCTGTTGTGGTTTCCTTGCCCCCGGCGAAGACTGCGGAATCGTCTTCAAGCAGGAGCTTATCGCCAGCGGCCTTGGGCGTTCCCTCAAAAGCGAAGTCCAGGCGGCCGACAACCAGTGCGCCACCATCGGCAGTGCGCAACACCACGGTCTGGTTATTAACCGGAGTGTGCGTGAACTTGAAGTTGGCGCTGGTTCCGTTCTTCACAGTGTCCGCCTGGTAGGCGAGGGCCCCAGCGATGTACGGCGACGATTGTCCATCGGCCAACTTGCTTCGGTTCGGAGAGTCAGGAGTGGTCAGCATTTCAGCCAGGATGCCCAAGGCCTCGTTGCCGCTGTAGGCCAAGCCGGTGTTGTCGGCGGCGGGAACGGCCTCGGTTCCCTCCCGTGGGACGGGGAAGGATGGGAAGTTGGTGCCGGGCTGCAGCGGTGCACTGGCCCACAGCTTGTAGTTTTCACGCGGTGAAAGTTGTACGAGCGTCAGTACCTGCGGAACAACGTTTCCTTCACCTTGCGTCAGGGCGAAGACCGTGCGCGGCCAATCGCGCTTGGTGCTGATAACACTGCTCTGGAGCTTGGTGGCACGGACAGGCATGCGCGGTTCGTAGGCAGAGACAGCCGATCGGATCTTGTAGTTCTGCGTGCGGATCTGAAGTTCCATCTTGTCAACGCGCGGAGCCAGTTTGGCGGCGTCCTTGGCGGCGTCGGCAGCATCCACGGTGCTGGCAACCTGCTCCAGGATCCGCTGCAACTGGGACTCCAACAGAACCGGCGTGCCGTCTTCACCTTCAGCGGGGGCCGCTGCAGCGCTGGTGGTGGTCGGCTCGGGGGTCGTCGTCGCCTGCGCGGCGACGGCGGTTCCGCCAACCATCACGGCTGCCAGGGCAGCAGCGAGGGCAGTGACGCGAAGGGCGGGGCCTTCGGTTTCGTTGCCACGACGGCGGGCGGCGTCGCTGGCCGGCGTCTGCACGGGCAAGGTGGTGGTTTCGCCGCCATCGTGCGGGCCATCACCCTCCCCGTCATGACGGCGGTTGCTGAGGGCCTTGGCGACGAACGGCAAAGCCGCACCAACCAGGATGATGATGATGCCCAAGACAATCAGCGGCACGGCCCAGGGGGTGGTGGCGTTGTTCGGGAACGTCATGGAAATGGACGACGGCGCAGGCTGGGTTCCGTCTGCGGCTACCAGAAGGGACCACTCGCCATCAGCGGGAGGGTTCCAGGTGTAGTCCAGGTCGCCGCTGGCGTCCTCGGTGCTGACCCAGAGATCGGATCCAGCCGGAGACGGCGCAGTGGCCTCTCCGTCGACTGAGGCGGTCTCAAGCGATTTCTGGTCAGCCGAGACTCCGGACAGCGTGGTGTGGGCAGTCTTTCCGACCCACGCTTCGACGTCGTCCGGGCGACCCGTGGCGACCATGAAGTTGCCTTCACCTTGGATCTTGATCTTCACCGGCCCGTCATGGAGAGCGATCAACTTTGGGTCGATCACGGTCAGCGGGGCAGCTTTGGTATCGCTGGGAACCGAAGCCGTCACCGTCTCGGCGGGGGCCCAAAAAGTCAGCTGGCCAATGCCGGCCAGCATCGTCAGCAGGCCCAGCAGCACCAGCAAGGCTGCAGTCTTCAAACGCACAGGATCACCTATCATCAGCGGTCGTTGAACTTCAAGGGTAACCGTTTTGTTATCAGAGAGTCAGATCGGCGTGATCTCCCCAACATCCGGAAAACCCCGCCGTGGCGCCCCTGCAGCCCTGTTCGGCCCTCCTGATAGTGTGGCGATGATCATGATATTCGGGCCATCCGGCGCCTGATTCACCCTCGCTCCACCAATGAAAAGGCAGCTAAACCGCGTGAAAGACCACTTGGAACCCCGTCCCGCCAATGAGCCCGGGTCAAGTGCGGTGGAGGCGCCCTCAGACGGCACCGCCGCTACGGTTCCTGTCCGAACCGGACGCCTTGCAGCCCTCGGCCGCAGGCTGCGGCAGCCCATCCCCGGCGCCCGTACCCGTGTTCGCTTCGAGATGCCTCCGGAAGACCAAGATGAAGGAACCCGCGAGGGCCTCCGCCCCGAGGACGACCACGGCTTCGGGGCGCCCGGCCCCCGGATGTCCTCGCAGCACCCCTTATATGTAGGGTTCATGGGGACTGCAGGCGTCGGCGTTGCCTTGGCAGTCTTCTACATCGCCAGCAACACGACCCAATTGATCCTCTGGATCGTCGCCGCCCTCTTCATTGCACTCGGCCTGGACCCCGTGGTCCGGTGGTTGGAGTCCCGCAGGGTCCCCCGCCCCGCAGGCATCCTGATCTCCGTCTCGGCCTTGGTACTCGCCGTCGCCGGTTTCTTCGCAACATTGATTCCCACCATCGTTGAACAGGTGTCGGAAATCGTTCGCCAAGCACCCGAGTGGATCCGAGGCTTCCTCGACTCCGACTTCTTCCGCAACGCCGACAGCCAGTTTGGCGTTCGGGACCGGATCACAACGGAGCTGGATAAGTTCGTCAAGGATCCTGAAGCCATGGGCGGCATCTTCGGCGGCGTGGTGGGCTTCGGTTCCACTGTGGCGAATGGACTGTTCGGCTCGCTCATTGTCCTGGTCCTGAGCCTTTACTTCCTCGCAGCCCTTCCGTCCATGAAAAAGTGGGCCTACCGCCTGGCTCCCCGCTCCCGGCGACCCAGGGTCGAGGCGCTCTCCGAAGCCATCACCGACTCCGTGGGCAACTATGTGATCGGCCAGGCCTGCGTTGCGCTCCTGAACGCGATCTTCGCTTTCATCGTGATGACCATCCTGGGCATCCCCTTCAGCGTCCTGCTTGCGTTCGTCGTTGCACTGCTGGCATTCATTCCATTGGTGGGCGGCATGATCGCTGCCGTCGTTGTCATCCTGGTGGCGCTCACCGGCGGCTGGCAGACGGCGGTTGTCTACGCGATCGCCTACTTCGCCTACCTGCAGTTCGAGGCGTACTTCATCTCGCCCCGCATCATGCAGCGCGCAGTGGCTGTCCCAGGTGCCGTAGCGGTGATTTCCGTTATCGCCGGCGGCAGCCTGCTGGGGGTGCTCGGCGCCCTGATCGCCATCCCCACTGCCGCGGCCATCATGCTGCTCATCAAGGAAGTCTTCATCATCCGACAAGACCGGCACTGAGTTCCCTGTGTTGGAGTACAGGTAATGCCCCCCGACATGTTGTTGAGGGGCATTACCTGTACTCCATGGAAAATCCGGCTATCCGGTCGTAACCGGCCCCGCCCACTCGCGGGGCAGACCGTCAACGCCGGCACCTGCGGGAGTGACGTCGTCGACAATTTCATTCAGCACCCGCGCCGCGTACTTCTCGCCCACCCAGAGGTGCTTGGCGCCGTCGACGCCGACCAGCCGGGCCTGCGGCACCAAACTGAACCGCTGGGCTGCCTCAGGCGGCTGCAGGTAGTCGTCATGTTCAGGCACCAAGACGGTTAGCGGCTTGCCGGAGGCGGCCCACTCCTTGAGATGAACGTCCGTGGCCCGGTGCAACGGGGGCGACAACAGGACTGCACCCTCAATCTGCGCCGCAACAGGCTCCACCGCTCCGTACATCAGGGCGAGCTCGGTACCGAAGGACCACCCAACGAGCCATCGATTGGGAAGGCCACGTTCCACCGCGAACCTCACGGCCGCCTCGACGTCGTAACGCTCGCCAATGCCTTCCTCGAACTGCCCGTCGCTGGTCCCCCGCGGCGACTGGGTGCCGCGCGTGTTGAACCGCAACACAGCAACTCCGGCCAGCGCAGGGAGCCGGTACGAAGCCTTCCGGTAGACGTGCGAATCCATGAATCCGCCGTGGGTGGGCAGCGGGTGCAGTGTAATCAACGTGGCTGTGATCTCCCCCGACTCCGGCATGGCAAGCTCGCCGCGCAGCACTTTGCCGTCCTCGGTGGTGAACTCCACATTTTCGCGCTTGGCCGGGAGGACCGTGGAGGCGCGGATCTCCGAGGGAGCATCCTGCGGGGTGAAAACGAACGAGGCGGGGTCGAAAGTCATGCTTCCAAGCCTAAGCGAATCAGCGGTACCGGTAGGTCCGGGATGTCCAGCAATTGGTGTGCCAGTGGCGGCGTTCAGCCAACCCGGCCGCCTGGCCGAACAGGTGGTTGTCGGACCACACCACCAGGTGCGCGATTCCCGGCAGGATCGCCGTTGAACACCCCGGGCAGATGTACTGCTTTTCCGCCTTCTTGGCCGTCATGGTCCGCACCATCCAGTCGCCGTCCGGCGCACTTTCGCGCCGGGCGATCCCCGCCCGGGCCCGCTCGAGGTCGAGTTCAGGCACCGGTTCCGTCCATTTGCCTCCACCACCGCCGGTACGTGGGCCGGACGCGTTGCGGCGGGGACGGTTGGAGCGGGGCATACCTCCATTCTGCCCCAGACAACCGGGCACAGACGGTAATGTGGGGCGGGTGCGACTCGTCATAGCCCGTTGTTCTGTTGATTACGTTGGCCGCCTGAAGGCCCACCTCCCCCTCGCCACCCGGCTGCTGCTGGTCAAGGCGGACGGTTCCGTGCTGGTGCATTCCGACGGTGGTTCCTACAAGCCGCTGAACTGGATGAGCCCACCAGCCACGCTGCGGGTGACGTCCCCGGAGGAGACCGAGGTGGAAGAAGGGGTGGTGGAACAGTGGACGGTCCAGTCCGCCAAAACCGATGACCGCCTCATCATCAACATCTATGAGCACCTGCACGACACCTCCCATGAGCTCGGCACTGATCCAGGCCTGATCAAGGACGGCGTCGAAGCGGATCTCCAACGGCTGTTGGCCGAGCAAATCGAGCTTCTGGGATCCGGATATTCGCTCATACGACGCGAGTACTTCACGGCGATCGGCCCAGTGGACATCCTGGCCAGGGATGCCAAGGGCGCCACAGTGGCCATTGAGCTGAAGCGCCGCGGCGACATTGACGGCGTTGAGCAGCTCACCCGCTATTTGGAATTGCTTAACCGCGACCCCCTGCTGGCACCTGTTCGCGGGATCTTCGCCGCCCAGCAGATCAAGCCTCAGGCCAAGGTCCTGGCCAATGATCGCGGCATCGACTGCGTCACTCTGGATTATGACGCGATGCGCGGCGTGGATGACAGTGAGTCGCGGCTCTTCTAGGCCCGCACCTTCAAGCCAGTGTGCCGCAGACCACTAGAATCAAAACCATGACTGCCGCATCCCGTTTTCCCACTTCTTCCGCGCCAAGCCACCAGATCATCAAAGGAACGCTTGTCAGCGATGGCGAGGTGGTGGAGGACGGGCTGCTTGCGATCGACGGTGACCGGATCGCCTACGCCGGACCAGCCGACGGATTTGATGCTGAGACGTTCGAGGGTTTCCAGAGCGCAATCCGCCTGGGCGTTCCCAGCGGCAGCTACCTCATCCCGGGCCTCGTGGACGTTCACTGCCACGGTGGCAACGGCGGTGATTTTCCTGGCGGCGAAGAGGCTTCGGCCCGCAAGGCCATCGAGTTCCTCCACCGTTCAGGGACCACCACATTCCTTGCCAGCATGGTCACGGCTCCCCGCGAGGACCTCCTGCGCGGCATCGAGCTCTACGTAAAGCTCGTTGACGAAGGGCTTGTGGCCGGCATCCACCTCGAAGGTCCCTTCCTGTCCCACGCCCGTTGCGGAGCCCAGAACCCGGACTACTTGTTGGAACCCGACCTTGACCTCATGGACGAGCTCGTCGGCGCCGCTGCCGGCAAACTCGCCACCATGACCTACGCCCCGGAGCTTCCGGGGGCCGCTGCGCTGGTGGACCTGATGACCTCCCACGGTGTCACCCCCTCACTGGGCCACACAGACTGCGACGACGCCACTGCGGCGGCGTCGCTGGCTGCGGCCCGCGAGGGGCTTGAGTCAGCGGGGTTCGACGGCGTCAGCTCACTTCCCACGGTCACTCACCTTTTCAATGGGATGCCTCCCATGCATCACCGTGCACCGGGCCCTGTTGCCGCTTGCCTGCGGATGGCCCAGGAAGGCAAGGCAGTCGTCGAGCTCATCGCGGACGGCACCCACCTGGACCCCAGCACAGTAGCCACGGTCTTCCAGCTCGTGGGAGCCGCCAACATCGTCCTTGTCACCGACTCCATGGCGGCCGCCGGACTGTCGGATGGAAGCTACATGCTGGGCCCCTCCCCCGTGACTGTCCGCGACGGCGTCGCCACCCTGGATGCCACCGGATCCATCGCAGGAGGCACCGCAACCATGCTGGAGATAGTCCGCAAGACTGTCGCGGCCGGCGTCGCACTTCCTGACGCGATTTGTTCCGCAACGGCAGTGCCCGCGGCTGTCCTGGGACTTTCCGACGAAGTAGGCGGACTGCGACGCGGCCTCCGCGCCGACGTTGTAGTTACCAATGAGGATCTGGAACTCACCGGCGTGCTGCGCAACGGCCAATGGTTGTCGTAACAAAGCCTTGAGGGAATTGCAGGGCCTCCTGTTACCTTCTTTTTACCGAAAATTTTCCCGAATTGCCCAAAAGACCGTTGACCTCCGGCAGGGCACATGAAAGTGTTGTAGCAGTCTTTGTGTAGGTGGTTTTCATGCTCGCAAGACGAGTTGCGAGCGTGAAGCTCCTGCGAAACCATCCGGGCCCATCCCGGACGGATTCCATGGTCTTCTCGCGGAGTAACAAAGCCGGTACGAGGTGTATCGGACTGCTGTTCCATAATGAGGAGAAATACATGGCACTGGGAACCGTCAAGTGGTTCAACGCTGAAAAGGGCTTCGGCTTCATCACCCCGGATGACTCGGACGGTGACGTTTTCGTTCACTACTCCGAGATCCAGACCGGCGGCTTCAAGACCCTCGATGAGAACCAGCGCGTTCAGTTCGAGATCGGTCAGGGCGCCAAGGGCCCCCAGGCAACCGGCGTTACTGTCGTCTAGCCTTACCCGCTGAATTCTGCTTGTCGCAGATGCAGCAAACAGGTTGACCCCGGCTTTAGGGCCGGGGTCAACCTGTTTAACCAAGGTAATGCCAGCGAAGTTGTCTGATATTTCGACAACGACTGTTACTAACCTTGAAGAAATGCGAAAACGTGGCCTCGAATAAGCGTTGACAATTCAACCAACCAAGGTCCTGAGCAGCCGCGCAGAATGCCGCACTGACAATCCCGGCAGGTACGCCCTGCTCAGTGCGCGACCCATTGCGGGAAGGTGCAGCGGGTCTTGGTAATACATATACAGTGTTCGGTACTCGGGCTGGAATCTCGACTTAAAGGAAGCCAGCGACCTGAAACCATAAACAGGTTCCAGCGCCTGCCCCACAACGTCCAGAATTCCGGCCAGGCCTTTTGCCTGCTGCTCGATCTCGCCCTTCTCCCGGGCCAACGGCGAACCGGATAGTGAGATCACCTCGACGGAGTCACGCAAGTGGAGGACGGCCGAGGCGATGAGGAACTCCATGACTCCAGGGAAGGTGTCGCCCCGCCGGCGCATGAAGTCCAGTGTCCAGCTGACCACCCTGCCGTCCTGGTAAACAGGAAGCCAACTCGTAACCCCATAGACAAGCCCCGTGTCATCCACGGCGACGCAGCACAGCACATCGTCGTCGTCGAGTTCGTCCAGGCCGCCCAGCGTGAAGCCCATCTCCGGGATCTTCTTCTGCGCCGCCCACTCCTCTGAAACCTCGCTCACCTGTGCGCGCACTCCGTGCGACAGCTCGGAGTAGCGGCCCCACTTGGCCGATATCCCCAACTTCCCGGCTCGATTCAGGGACGTTCTGACGTTCTGCCACTCCTTGCCCCTGAACTCCAGGTCCCTGATCCGGAGCCTTGTTTCCTGCGCAACCGCCACCCTGCGGAAACCGCGCCCCCGAAGCATCGGCCAGAGCTCGTCGGTGCACGAATACAGGCAAGGTATCAACGCGTGCTGCGAGCAGTAGTCCAAGAAGCCGTTGGCCGTTGTCACGTGGTGTTCAGCGGAACCAATCGGTCCGGCCAAAGTCAGCGCCACATGTCCATGCTGCTGGTACGCCACCGCTCCAGTGCCTTCAGGGTTGAACCAGTATTTATTCGGTTCCCACAGGGCCATCCACGACAACGAATCACCGCCGCGCTTCACTAGGGCGCGGGCAGCCTGCCGTGTCTGATGGTCCAAGCCGCCGGAATGGTGGCCGCGAATAAGCAGGATCCACACGCCCACTAGGGCAACAAGCCAAAAAACCGTACCCGAATAGGAAAAGAGGAAGACCTCCAGAACGTCTCGTTCGGCAAAGACCTTCCGGTAGACCCCCGGCAGGGGAACGGGGAGGTACTGCCTGGCGAGCTCAGCCGCCAATCCCAAGAGGCCGCCGTCGCGGTCCATGCCTCCCGAAGCCAACCACACCACCGTATAGGCCAGAATCAATGCTCCCCCGGTGAGTCCTACCAACCAGAAGACCTTGCGCCGGAGGCGGTCCGAAGACACCACCCTGAAGTGGCCGCGGTAAGCGAACAGAAGGATGGCAAGAACCAACGGGACCAGGACGAGGGGGATCAGATGCACAACTGCCGAGTTCAGCATTCCCACCTGCGGGCGGCCCGGCGGCCGGGGCATTCCGGCGAATAGTCCAAGGTAGATGGCCGACAACGCCACCACCACCAGCTGAACACCGATAGCGATTCCCAGTGCCAGCCGACGTCCCCGCCTCATGCCGTCGGCACAAATAAGGAGCAGCACCACCGGTACTACTGCCAGTGCCAAGCCGAAGGGGCCCGTGTAGCCCTGACGGCCAACCTCCAAGCAAGCGACGTCGATGGTGCCCCCGCAGTTGCTTTCCAGTTGGCTGAGCGTGGGTAGCGGGTTAAGGATCACATCCCGGAGCAATGCCAACGGCCCTGACGGGCTCTTTGCGGCAGCAGTCACGATTGGACCCACCGCGAAGATTGCCATGGTCAGCGACAGCAGGTTCCGCACCTCCCTGCCGGTGGACCGGTGGAGATGGAGATGGCCCTGACTGCTTTGCATCCACCAACCGGCGCCGAGCCCTATCAGCGCACCCAGGAGCCCAACCACGGTTTCCGCATGTCCCACGTACAGCACCAGCAGCAGTGAAATGGAAAGTGCCACCGTCCGCAAGCGTCTTTGCCAGAGCGTAGGGAGGAGGGCGCTGGCAGCCAAAGTGGTGGCCAGGACTGCACCGTACGGGCCAATCAGCCGCGTATCAGCCATCCGTGAGAGCCATCCATCATCGGCATACCGTGCCACTTGGGTGACTAACAGGAACGCAGACACACAAGCGAACTGGCTGCCAAAGAACACCGCCGCAGTTCTCAGGAAGCCGAAATGCCGCTCTGCCAGTCCCAGGAGGAAGAGGATCATCAGGACCGCTGTGGCATAGGCCAGCGGATTGGTGGTGAAGAACAGCGAGGACCAAATGGACCACCACTCCCCCGACCTCAGCCCTTCCAGGGAAACACCAGCTACGGAAAGCCACGGTTCCGGAGGTCCCGCCAGGAAGCTGCCGGAGACAAACGACATCACCACAAAGAGGGCAAGGACAATCAAGGTGAAGGGAGTGGCCCGCAGATGTCTGCCAGCCTGCCCAATAGCTGGCCTGATCACAGCTCTGAGGGCAAGACTCACTGCGGCAATCCCCACCGGGAGGCGAGGAAATCGAGGGCGCCGGGCATTCCCCTGATCACAGCGTCCCATGAGTGCCCGGCATGCGGGATGGAGTGATCCTCGGTTTCAAAGCCCGCGTTCCTCGCCGCTTGGGCGAGCTCGCGCATGTAGGCGGTGAACTCGTGGTCGGCTTCACCAGAGACCAGATACACGCCACTGCCCGCGTAATTGCGCTGCTCCATCATCACCAAGGGCGTGTTGGCCTCGAATGCCTCAATGTCCCCATCGAACGAATCTGCGATCGTCTTGCTGCGATCTTTGGCAAGTGCTGGTTCACGCTCGGCCGCGAAACCGAGTATGGACGAAAAAATCCCCGGATGGGCTGTTCCCATTTGCATGGCACACGTGCCTCCAAATGAGAAGCCACCCACTGCCCATTGCTGGTGATCGCGCGAGACGTCCAAGGTATTCGCTATCCAGGCCGGCACATCCTGCGAAAGATACGTGTCAACTTGGGCGATGCGGCTGTCCATGCACATGGTGTTTGCGTTGGCCGATCCATTCGGGTCGACAACTACTGTGACAGGGGCCAGCCCGTCATGTTCTGCAGCGAAACGATCCAGGAGAAGACGAAGTTGTCCACCGCTCAGCCAGTCCGCCGGACCGCCGGGCTGGCCGGCGAAGAGCACCAGCACAGGCAGGCTGGGCCGGGGAGTCGTCTGGTAGGCGGGGGGAAGGTAGATGTACGCTTCCCTGGCAGCAAAGCCGGAAGCGGTACCGGGGATGTCGGCCCTGCGAACTATCCCGCTGCCAGGCATGGATTCCGGGGCTTTCCACGCTGAAAGGGAGGGCCCCGTTTTGGCGTCCGGGTTCCGTTCCAGGCCAGCTTCGAGAGGCTGTATCCGAGCTACTGCCGTACCCAGCAGGTCGGCTACCGACTTGTTCAAGCCAAAGTACAAGTTCACCTGCACCACACAGAGAAGAACGACACCAAGCATCGCCACAACGCTGAGGCTGCGGCCACGCCAGGAATTTCGTGGGAAGCGGACACCGCAGAGGAGGACGGCCGCTACTGCAGGAACGGACCACGCCAACGTTTCGAAGGGAAGGTTTTCCGAGAACGTGGCCAATAAGTCAATCAGGATCCAGTGGACCAAGGCCACAACGCCCACGGAAATGATCAGGGAGGCTGCGACAATGAGTGGCCACGTACGTCGTGGCCACCACAGCAGGTACGCCCCCCCGGCTGCACCGCAGGCGATGCTGAACCAGAGGAACGGACCATCCACAAGGCTGATATCCGAAAGGAAATCCATAACGCCTAGCGCCAGGTGCCGACGCCGATGACCGGCCCGGCCTCCAGCCAGGAGGACAGACCTGCGTAGGCGTCGAAATTCATGGCCAGCATGAACTTCGTGCCTTCGTACTGCAGTTCAACCACCACTACGCCGGGCTGCACCCTGACGAGTTCATCTTCCGTGGGTTGGCGGCGGCCCAGCAGTTCCAGCGAACTGCGTGTGAATTTATGCTTGGGGATCACGCTGAGCGACATCAGGCGGAACCACTCAAGCTCGTTGTCCTGATAACGACAAACCCCCATCTGCCAGCTGTTTCCAGCCATGCAAATGGAGGCGTCGACCGTGCCCAGGGCACGCCGCAGATTGAAGCGGCGCACCCCGAAAAGGCACAGTGAAATGATCAGCAACGTAAACGCCGTTGCCAGGGCGATGAACGGAATAAGGGAATCGTCCATCAAGGTCGTGCTATCGGATCCCCGCTGTAGCCGCTTCGCCCAATTTGGCGTTGTCAGCAACAATGACCACGCGATCGTTGTCGACGGAGAAGAATCCGCCATCGACGACTACCGCAATGCGATCACCGGAAACCGGCTGGATTGCCAGCTCGCCCGCGGCCATGATGGCCAGAAGGGGCGAGTGGCCCGGCAGGATTCCGATTTCACCATCGCTGGTGCGGGCCTTCACCATCTTGGCCGCACCGGACCACACGAAGTGGTCCGCCGCGACAATCTCAACCTCGAGCTCAGCCATACTACTTGGTCTGTTCCTGGATCTTGGCCCAGTTACGCTCGACGTCATCCAGGCCGCCGACGTTGAAGAACGCCTGCTCTGCGATGTGGTCCAGCTCGCCGTCGCAGATGGCCGTGAAGCCTTCAACGGTGTCCTTGATGGAGACGGTGGAGCCTTCAACGCCGGTGAACTGCTTGGCGGTGTAGGTGTTCTGGGAGAGGAACTGCTGGATACGGCGTGCACGCGACACGACGATCTTGTCCTCTTCAGAGAGTTCGTCAACACCGAGGATGGCGATGATGTCCTGGAGTTCCTTGTTCTTCTGCAGGATCTGCTTAACACGGACAGCCGTGTTGTAGTGATCCTTGCCGATGTACTGGGGATCCAGAATACGGGAGGTCGACGTCAGCGGGTCAACGGCCGGGTACAGACCACGGGATGCGATTTCACGGGAAAGTTCCGTGGTCGCGTCGAGGTGTGCGAAGGTCGTGGCCGGAGCCGGGTCGGTGTAGTCATCAGCCGGCACGTAGATAGCCTGCATCGACGTGATGGAGTGACCCTTGGTGGAGGTGATTCGCTCCTGGAGCAGACCCATCTCGTCAGCAAGGTTCGGCTGGTAGCCCACAGCGGACGGCATGCGGCCGAGCAGCGTGGAAACTTCCGAACCTGCCTGCGTGAAGCGGAAGATGTTGTCGATGAAGAGCAGCACGTCCTGGTTCTGGACATCGCGGAAGTACTCCGCCATGGTCAGGGCGGACAGGGCCACGCGCAGACGCGTTCCCGGCGGCTCATCCATCTGGCCGAATACAAGGGCGGTGTCCTTGAGGACGCCGGCCTCTTCCATTTCAACCCAGAGGTCGTTACCTTCACGGGTACGCTCGCCAACACCGGCGAAGACGGAAGTACCACCGAAGTTGCGGGCAACACGGGTGATCATTTCCTGGATCAGAACGGTCTTGCCAACGCCGGCACCGCCGAACAGGCCAATCTTTCCACCCTTGATGTACGGGGTGAGAAGGTCGATGACCTTGATGCCGGTCTCGAGCATCTCCGTGGAGCCCTCGAGGGAAGCGAAGGCCGGAGCCTTGCGGTGGATCGGCCAGTAGGCGTCGGCCTTGATCTCGGACTCTTCGACATCCAGCGGCTTGCCGAGAACGTTGAAGATGTGGCCCTTGACGCCGTCGCCGACGGGCACGGAGATCGGAGCGCCGGAGTCCTGCACGGTGGTGCCGCGGACGAGGCCGTCGGTTGCCTGCAGGGAGATGGCGCGGACGAGGTTGTCACCCAGGTGCTGGGAGGTCTCGAACGTGATGGTCTTCGTCTGGCCGTTGAGAGTGATCTCAGTGGTCAGAGCGTTGTAAATCGAGGGGATTGCGTCAGCCGGGAATTCGACGTCGACAACCGGACCAATAACACGGGCAATGCGGCCGGTGGCACCGGCCGTAGCTACGTGTTCGGTAGCAGTGGCAGTCATCTCTCTCACTTCACTCAGTAGATGGCGTGGGGTTAAGTTTATCTGTTTGGTGCAGGTGCGGCTTCGAGCCGAATCCGTTGCCGGCTAGGACGCGAGAGCGTCGGCGCCAGCCACGATTTCGGAAAGCTCCTGCGTAATCTCGGCCTGACGGGCCGTGTTGCGAAGGCGCGTGTACTTCTTGATCAGATCCGTCGCGTTGTCACCGGCCGACTTCATAGCACGCTGGCGGGCTGCGAGCTCGGAAGCTGCTGCCTGCAGCATGGCTGCGAAGATGCGGGACTCGATGTAACGCGGAAGCAGTGCGTCAAGCACCTGCTCTGTTTCCGGCTCAAACTCGTACAACGGCAACAGCTCGGATTCCGAGGCTGCTTCCTCTTCGACTACCTCCAGCGGAAGCAAACGGATGACCGTCGGCTCCTGCGTCACCATGGACTTGAAGCGGGTGTAGACAACGTGGATCTCGTCCACGCCACCCTCTTCGAAGTCAGTGGAGAAGTCTTCGAGAAGTGCAGCTCCGACTTCCTGCGCGGTTTCGAATTCCGGTGCGTCCGTGCCGCCGGTCCATACGCGGGCGTAGGACCGGTTGCGGAAATCGAAGTACGCCTGCGCCTTGCGGCCAACCAGGTACGCCTTGACTTCCTTGCCTTCTGCGTGAAGAAGCTCGGTGAGACCTTCAGCCTGCTTGAGCACGCTCGCGGAGTAGGATCCTGCAAGGCCACGGTCCGATGTAATGATCAGGACGGCGGCGCGGCGGATCTGCTCCGGCTCGGTGGTCAGCGGGTGGTCGATTTCGCTCTGAGTTGCGACAGCAGAAACGGCGCGGGTAATCGCGTTCGCGTAAGGCAGTGAAGCTGCTACGCGGGCGCGGGCCTTACCGATGCGCGAGGTAGCGATCAGTTCCATCGCCTTGAAGATCTTGCGCATCGACGTCGTCGAGCTGATCTTCTGACGGTAGACCCGAATCTGGGCTCCCATACTTATCCTTTCCTAAGTTCCCGATGTGCTGCCCTGCCGGGGCCCTTGCGGACCCCGGCAGAGCAGGTTCTCGAAACTAGCGCTTCTGCTTGACGATCTTTTCCTGGTCGACGTCGCCGCCGGAGATCGCTGCGTGCTCCTCGTGGCCGGCGCCAACCAAGTGGTTGTCGCCCTCGCCGAAGAAGCCCTTCTTGAAGGAAACGATTGCTTCCTTCAGAGCTGCAGCGGTGTCGTCATCCAGGACGTTGGTCTGTGCCAGCGTGGTCAGGATGGAGGACTTGTGCGTGAGGTGCTCCAGGAACTCGGACTCGAAGCGGCTGATGTCCTCAACCGGAACGTCGTCCAGGTAACCGTTGGTGCCGGCCCAAATGGAAACAACCTGGTTCTCAACCGGGAACGGCGAGTACTGGCCCTGCTTGAGCAGTTCCATCAGGCGTGCACCACGGGTCAGCTGCTGGCGGGAAGCAGCATCCAGGTCAGAGGCGAACATGGCGAAGGCCTGCATATCGCGGTACTGAGCCAGGTCCAGCTTCAAAGTACCGGAGACCTTCTTCATGGACTTGACCTGTGCAGCGCCACCAACGCGGGAGACGGACACACCAACGTCAACAGCGGGACGCTGGTTGGCGTTGAAGAGGTCCGACTGCAGGAAGATCTGGCCATCGGTGATGGAGATCACGTTGGTCGGGATGTAGGCAGAAACGTCGTTTGCCTTGGTTTCGACGATCGGCAGACCGGTCATCGAACCTGCACCGAGCTCGTCGGAGAGCTTGGCACAACGCTCCAGCAGACGGGAGTGCAAGTAGAAGACGTCACCCGGGTAGGCTTCGCGTCCCGGCGGACGACGCAGCAGCAGGGACACGGCGCGGTAGGCTTCGGCCTGCTTGGACAGGTCATCGAAGATCACCAGAACGTGCTTGCCGCCGTACATCCAGTGCTGGCCGATGGCCGAACCTGCATACGGTGCCAAGTACTTGAAGCCAGCGGGGTCCGATGCCGGGGACGCCACGATGGTGGTGTACTCCAGTGCGCCATGGTCCTCGAGGGTCTGGCGGACGGCTGCGATGGTGGAAGCCTTCTGGCCAACACCAACGTAGACGCAACGTACCTGCTTGGTGACATCTCCCGAAGCCCAGTTGGCCTTCTGGTTGATGATGGTGTCCACCGCGATGGCCGTCTTACCGGTCTGGCGGTCACCAATGATCAGCTGACGCTGGCCACGGCCGATCGGGATCATGGCGTCGATAGCCTTGAGGCCGGTCTGCATCGGTTCGTGAACCGACTTGCGTTCGGTAACGCCCGGAGCCTGGAGTTCCAGTGCACGGGTGGCCTCGGCCTTGATCTCGCCGAGGTCGTCGATGGGCTGGCCCAGGGGGTCGACGACGCGACCCAGGAAGGCGTCGCCAACCGGAACGGACAGGATCTCACCGGTACGGTGAACTTCCTGGCCTTCTTCAATGCCGGTGAAGTCACCGAGGATAATGACACCGATCTCGCGGACGTCAAGGTTCTGGGCCAGGCCCAGCGTGCCATCTTCGAAGCGAAGCAGCTCGTTCGCCATGACCGAGGGAAGACCCTCAACACGGGCGATGCCGTCACTTGCGGTGGTCACACGACCAACCTCTACGCGCTCTGCGTTACCGGGTTCGTAGGACGCCGCGAACTCGTTCAACGCATTACGGACGTCGTCGGCGTTGATGGTCAATTCGGCCATCTGCAGTCCCTGCTCTCCTGTTTTCGTGATCATCGTTGCTCACGATGACCGGGTTTTATATCAGTTAAGTTGTGCTTTGTCTTCGCTAGCCAGCGAGCTGACGGCGGAGTTCGCTCAGGCGGGCAACTACCGAAGCGTCGAGCACTTCGTCACCTACCTGGACACGGATTCCACCGATCAGTGCGGGGTCAACATTGACGTTGACCTTCAGTTCGCGGCCGTACAGGGCATCCAGCCCGGCCTGCAGACGGCTGGCCTGCGTTTCCGTCAACGGACGGGTAACGCTGACAGTTGCAATCCAGCGCTGCTGACGCTTTGCTGCAAGCTTGGCGAACGACTCGACGAGCTTGCTCGGCTTGACACCGCGCGGCTGCGTAACTGCCTGGCTGATGAGAACCTTGGCTTCCTCGCTGCTGCCAGGAACAAGTTTCTCGGCCAGTGCAATCTTTGCCGCGGGCGATGCCTGCGGCTCAGACAAAGCACGTTGTACTTCGTGGCTGGAGGCGACGGCCTGGTTGAAGGCAAACAGATCGTTTTCCAGCTCTTCCAGCCCCGTGATACCGGAGGCAGAAACGGCCGACTTGTTTTCAGCTACGGCGATAACCACCGTGGCGGCAAGCGTCTCGAGTGCATCGCCGATATCGCGTGCCGATGCCCAGCGTGAGCTGGCCAATCCGCCTGCAATCTCAGCAGCATCAGCGGAGACTTTTCCGCCAACGAGCTGCTTGACCAGCGCCGACTTTTCGTCTCCACTGCGGGACGGGTCAGTCAGGGCGCGGCGCAAGCCAGCCGAGCTGTCCACCGTTCCCAGGATTCCGAAGAGGTCCTTAGCCAACTGCAGCGAAGCGAAGGGAAGCTTTGCTTCCAACTGCGCCAGCGCTGTGGTCAGCGATTCGCTCGATATACCTGCCATTACTTAGCTGCACCTGCGCTCTGGGTCTCCAGATCTGCCAGGAAGCGGTCCACAACACGTGCGGCGCGCTGGTCGTCGGTGAGTGCTTCACCAACGATGCGGCCGGCCAGCGTGGTGGCCAGGGTACCGACCTCGGAACGGAGCGAGACAACAGCTGCCTGGCGCTCCGATTCGATGGCAGCGTGTGCCTGCTCGGTGATCCGTGCGGACTCCGCAGCTGCCTTGGCCTTCAGGTCCGCGAGGATCTGGGCGCCTTCGGCGCGTGCTTCTTCGCGGATGCGGTTGGCTTCGGCGCGGGCGTCGGTGAGCTGCTGCTTGTACTCTTCGAGAGCTGCAGAAGCTTCTGCCTGGGCCGCTTCGGCCTTTGCAATGCCACCTTCAATTGCTTCGGCGCGCTCTGCGAAGGTCTTCTCGAACATCGGGACAATGAACTTGACCACGATGTACAGGAGGACAGCAAAGCCGACGAGGACGACGCCCATTTCCCAAACGTTGGGAACGAGAGGGTTGGCGGCCTCGCCTTCAGTGGCGGCTGAGATGATCAGCTGATTCATGTTTCACCCGTCCTATCTACTCGGTTGCGGAATTCGCTTTGTTCTGAAGCCGAAGACTAGAGAACGAAGGCGAAAACGAGGCCGAGGATGGCGAGGGCTTCGGTCAGTGCCAGACCAAGGAACGCGATCGGCTGCAGCACACGCTGAGCTTCCGGCTGACGAGCAACACCGTTGATGTAAGCCGCGAATACGAGACCCACACCGATACCACCGCCGATTGCGGACAGACCGTAACCTACGAGGTTGAGATTGCCTTCCATTTTTTTCCTTTCAAGATGCCACCCATGTGGCAGGTTGTTTGGTTTACTTCAATCCCCACAAGGGGAAGTTTTTGGGAGCCTAGTGGCTGTCGGCGTGCAGGGCGCCTTCAATGTAGATCGCGGTCAGCAGCGTGAACACATACGCCTGCAGGGCCATAATCAATGCCTCAAGCATGTACATGGCGATGGCGCCAACAAGTACCAGGACCGAGGTGCCCTTCAGGAGGACGTTTTCCTGCATGACCAGGAACTCGATGCCGGATCCTGCGAGCATCACGATCAAGTGGCCTGCAAGCATAGTCGCGAACAAACGAAGGCTGTGCGTGACCGGGCGGACCAGGAAGTTGGAGATGATTTCGATCGGAACAACGATCGGGAGGATGTACCAGGGCACGCCCGAAGGAACGGTTGCGAGCTTGAAGTACTTCAGGCCGTTCTTCTTGATGCCGATGATGATCCAGGTGAAGTACACGATGCCGGCCAGCACATAGGCGCCGCCAACGTGCGAGAAGCTCGGGAGCTGAATCACCGGAATGGCACCGTAGATGTTGTTCACCAGTATGAAGAAGAACAAGCTGAACAGCAGCGGGACGTACTTGATGAAGTCCTTGCCGCCGATAATGTCCTTGGCGATGCTGTTGCGGACGAAGCCGTAGGCCATCTCGCCTGCGAACTGCAGCTTGCCGGGAACCAGCTGCTGCTTACGTGCAGCGAGGATGAAGAATGTAGCGATAATGACGACCGAAAGGATCACCAGCAGCATCTGCTTGGAGAATCCGTCGTGCGCACCCCAAGGCAGGATTGCCGGCAGGTGCATTTCGTCGATTCCGGGCGGGGTGAAGGACCCCGAATCCTGGGCGGGGAGCGCAAGCGCGATCAACGCGTTTCCTCTCTGCTGTGTCCATCATTGGGCAATTGGCGGAACGTGGACACGTTGGACGCATCCGTATTCCATGTGAAATTATTTGGCATTACTGTCCCCGTCCGTGGACGGACCGCTGTCTGCGTTGCTCTCGCCAGAAGATGAGCTTTGTCTGGTGAGGCCGTGCATATGGGAAAGATAGAACCCCCCTGTGGCTCCCAGCAGAGCGCCGAGGAGCACAATCCAGCGGGTCCCCCACAGATTATCCAGACCCCAGCCTATCAAACTCCAGACAATGATCCCGCCAACGATGTAGCTGAAGACAGCGATGCCGGCGTTGTATCCGCCGTCGTTTCCGGCTTCAGCAGATTCATTACGGTGAGAAGCCTGCTGGCCACCGAGAGACGGGCGGGAATAACGCTTACGCGGAGACATCCGGACCACCCTTCGGATCAGCGGGATCGTTGTAGATCTGCAGGCGGGCCTTGCTGAAACCGTAGATTTCTGCTGCCTGCCATAGGACGACGGCGACCACTGCGCCGATGAGGAACCAACGGCCGTGCAACCACGCCGGGGTGCCGATCGCAAAGAGAACCACGGCGAATCCAACGACTTTGACAAAGTAGGTGGCCACGAAGAGACCGACAGCGCCGGAGGGGTTATTACGGCCCACGAAGTGGCCGATCAAGAGGCTGATGGCGAAGAACACCATGACCAGCCCGCCGCCGAAGGTAGCTGAGAGCGCACCCTGACCGCCGTTCATCAATGCTGCCACGATGCTCGTGATGGCCAGGCCGGCCAAGGAAGCAACGGAACTCAAGAAGAGCAGCCGGAGCCAAAGATTGGATGTCTCACCGGAAACTCCAACACGACGCTTGCCGGACGGGCGTCCGGAATCGGCGTTGGATGTCATGGGGATACCAATCCTCGTGGCACGGGTGCCATATTCTCAAAGTGGGGTTACGGGCGAGTGACTGTCCGCAGAAAGAATTCTACATGAGATAGAACTGTGACCATAACCGGCCGTCATAACTACTCCCCCGGCCGCGTCGAGTTCCGGGTGAAGTAAGGCCACGCCGTTACAGCAGCCATGACCAACGCCGCCGCTATCACCACGATGAGCACAATCTGCCAGGGGAACACGGCGAAGGCGACGCCGCCGAAGGCCAGGATGCAGGTCCACACGTACAGCATGACGACGGCGGTGCGGTGCGAGTACCCGAGGTCCACCAGCTTGTGGTGGAGGTGCCCTCGGTCTGCCGACCAGGGCGACTGGCCTCGCGCCGTTCTACGGACGACAGCCATCCCCAAGTCAAGGAGGGGCAGGGACAGAACCGCGAACGGAAGCAGAATGGGCACGACGGTAGGAATACCGTTGGCCCGGTCGTAGAGGCCGGAACCGATCTGTCCGGTGGCCACGACACCGGCGGAGGCCATCAGCAGGCCGATGAGCATCGCGCCGGAGTCCCCCATGAAAATCTTCGCGGGGAACCAATTGTGCGGCAGGAAGCCAATGCAACTGCCGACGAGGATAGCCATCAGGAGCGTTGCCAGGTCCGAATTGTCAGTGGACGGATTGTTCCTGTGGACCCAATAGGCGGTGAGGAAGAAGGCTCCCCCACCGATGGTCGCCACCCCGGCCGCCAAGCCATCCAGCCCATCGATGAAGTTGACGGCGTTCATGGTGGTGACGATGAGACCGGCAGTGAGCACGATCTGAACCACCTCGGACTCGAGGAAGATCGGTTCTGGAATGAAGGGCACCACGGACATTCGAACGCCCCAAATGGCCACGATGAACGCCGCCGCGGCCTGACCAAGCAGTTTGATCCACCAACGGATGTCCAGGATGTCGTCGGCGACTCCCACTGCAACGATCACCACCGCACCAGCAAGGATCCCCCACGGGGCATCGTTGTGCCTGAAGATGTCCTTCACGAAGAAAGAATTGCTGGCAACCACCAAGGCAACGAAGAAACCGGCGAAAATGCCCAGCCCACCGAGCTTGGAGATCAGGGCC
Source organism: Paenarthrobacter sp. FR1 (assembly GCF_051106045.1). Lineage (NCBI taxonomy): Bacteria > Bacillati > Actinomycetota > Actinomycetes > Micrococcales > Micrococcaceae > Paenarthrobacter > Paenarthrobacter sp. FR1. Next base: position 183,210 of record NZ_JBPFSF010000001.1, read on the forward strand.
GAGTGCATGTCCCGGCTACGGATGGGACGGTACAACCGCAGTTTGTTTCCCACCACGCGGGCACCCCACGTTCCCGCATAGGCCACCACGGCAGCCGTGAGGGCCATCAGCAGATACATGATCATGACGCGGCTCCCGCGAGCAGCCCGCCAACCGCACCGGAAACCCGGACCAGCGAACGCAGCCGGTGCGTCGCTTGAGGACCGAGAATTTCCGGGCAGCTCAAGGTGTGGAATTCTGTCTTTGGATAAATGGAACTACTCCGTCGCCATGCCTGCACCGGCTGTGCCGAATGTTGCGGGATTTCTGTGGACTCTAGTCACGATACTAATGCCAACGGCCGTGACCACCCTGTGACGCAGCCGCAGGGCCCAGCTTGTTTGGCTGGGGTTAAGCTGCGTGGCCTTTACCTGACCGGCTCCTGGACGTTGCGCAATGCGTAGACTCCGTCGAGCACCTGTGCGTTGGAACGCGGCGCCCTCAGGCTGTGCCGCAGGCCCTTGAAAAGACCGGCCAGCAGCACTTTGCGGTTGGGCGAGGCGGCAATGGTACGGGTCCAGTTCCGGAGCGAAGCGCCGGTGAACAGAACCTTTTCCCACGGTGCCAGGGCATTCGACCTCGTATAAACCCAAATCTTGTTTCGGACTTCGTAGTAGAAGCGTGGGCCAGGGTCAGCCCCGGCGTCGCCAAAGACCTTTGTGTGATGATTGGCCACTGACGCATTGGTGGTCAGCGCGGTCCCTCGGCGGGACACCCTGGCGGTGAATTCGAGATCGTCGTTCCAGATAAAGTAGTCCGCGATCGGCAGCCCATGTTCCCTGATTTCGTCGGCACGGATCAGCACGGATACAAAAGAGGCGCTGCGGATCTGGGTGGCACCCAGGCGCGCAGCAGTGCTGCGGGCTTCCTCGCTGGCGCCCATTCGGGGCCGCATACGGTTCATGGGGTGGTCCCGGCCGTCGGTCCAGACCACGCGGCTTGCGATGAACGCCGGGGCCTGGCCTGTCTCCTGCTGATAGGCCAGGGAAACGTCCAATGCCTCGCGGAGTGCGTTCGGTTGCGGTTCGGTGTCGTCGTCCATGATCCACACGTGGTGGGCACCGTGGTCCAGGAGGGCACGTTCCATGCCAACAACAAAGCCGCCAGCACCGCCAACGTTGGCATTCAGGGTGACGACGTCGGTGGTCACCGGTCCTTGGTAGTCACGGAGGAACTCGGCAGTTCCATCCGTGGAAGCGTTGTCCACGACGACGACGGCGTCCGGCACCCGGGTGCCGGAGGCGATGCCCGCCAAAGTGGTCTGGAGGAGTTCACGCCGGTTATAGGTCACCACGACAGCGACCACAACGGGTTGGGACGTCATTTACTTGCCTTTGGTCTTGGATGGTTGAAAGCGACGCCGAATCAACAGGCCTGCCAGCTTCCAAGGTTCAACGAATACTCGGTAGGCAACCCGGCCCGGGTGGAGAACCAGGCGCCAGGCCCATTCAAGCCCCAAGCGCCCGAGCCAGCGCGGTGCCAGTTTCTGGATTCCTGCTACCTGCTCAATGGCTCCGCCTACGGTGCAGTAAACAGCCGGCGGAAGTTGTCCGAGCCTGCGAAGCAGCACGGACTCCTGAAGTGGCATCCCCAAGCCAAGCAAAACCAACTGCGGGCGGAATTCCTTGAGCCACTTCACCACAGCAGACTCCAAGGCGTCATCCCATCCTTCGCCGGGCATGCCATCCACCGTGGCGCCTGGAATGATGGACCGCAACCGGGCAACGGCGGTGGTGTTGGCCTCCCGACCGGCGCCGATCACGGCCACGCGCTCCAGCCCAGTAACGTTGCCGAGCTCCGGGATCCAGTCCATCGAGCCGAGCCGGTAGGACATGGTCCCCTGGCCAAGGAGCCGCAGTTGCCGCCTGTGCGCGAGCCCCCAGAGCATTGCGACCGGGGCACCGTCCAAGAGGACAATCGAGCTGTTTTGGTAGAGCGAACGAAAATCCTGGCAGGAATGAAACAGGGTGATGCTGTGCAGGTTGTGTCCGAGCACAGTGCCGGGGGTCCCGTCAGCGATCAAGCCGGCCATAGCATCCATGAGTTCATTGACACGCAACGGAGTAGCGTCGACGTCCAGGACGGGGACGCGCTGGCGGTCAGGAATCATTCGGGCTTGGCTTCTCTTGGGGCATCAATTCCAACGGCATCAGTGACAACTGCCTCGGGATCCGTCGCCTCCGGTTCCACTGCGTCGGACGCAACAGCCTCCGGCGTTGAAACCTCGACGGCGGCGGCTTCGGTTGCGTCCAGCGGCGAACCATCCGCCGTGGTGCCCTCCTCTACAGCCTCCGCCTCGGGAGTTGCTTCTCCCGCACCCACTTCGTCCCGAGCCGATTGTTCCGCAGGCTGGCCTTCAACAGGCTCTGCTTCGACCGGGACGGTCTCACCAAAGCCCAGGATCGAAGGAACGATCTCGCGGAGACGTTCGAGTTCAATGGCCCCTTGACGAACCACACGGAACGGTGTTGATGTCGCATCGACAATAGTGGACGGAAGGGCAGCGGTGCCCTTCACCGGCCGGAACCCGCCTTCAAGGTAGACCTCAACAGATTCTGCCAACTGAAGGCGCGCCTCCGAAGCCGTCTGCGCTGCTTCCTGGCCCGTACGGTTTGCTGACGACACCGCCAAGGGTCCGGTCATGCTCAACAGGTCCAAAGCAAGGTGGTCATCGGGCATCCGAAGGGCAACGGTGCCCTTGGTCTCCCCGAGGTCCCAGTCCAAGGAGGGCTGGGCATGCAGGATCAGCGTCAAGCCACCCGGCCAGAACGCCTGGGCGAGGGCCCGGGCATCAGCAGGTACATCGGTCGCCAGTCCGTCCAAGGCATTGATCCGGGGGATCAACACCGGCGGAGGCATCTGCCTGCTGCGTCCTTTAGAGGCCAGCAACATGGTCACGGCCAGGGGCGAAAAGGCGTCGGCGGCAATGCCATAGACGGTGTCCGTGGGCAGCACGATGCACTTCTTTTCGCTGATGGCACGCTGGGCGTGCTGAAGTCCTTCAGCACGCTGGTCATCGGAAGTGCAGTTGTAGGTTGTGGTCACAGCGCTATTCTTTCACTCATCCGGAGCGGTGCCCGCCAGCACTGCGCTGGTTGCACGTTCCTTGCCGTTCAGGTCAAAGTGCGTGGTGACGTCATTCCAACGTCCCGTGCGTCGAAGCATTCCTGCGATCCAGCCCGCTTGGACCTCCGCATGTTCCATCACGAAGTAGCCGCCTGGTTTCAGGAGGCGGGCCGCTGAGGCAGCTGCCGCCGTCGGGAGTTCCATGCCGTCCGCTCCCCCACCGTACAGCGCCTCCGGCGGATCATGCAGTGCGACTTCAGGTTCCGTGGGTATCGCTTCGGCTGGGATGTAGGGCGGATTGGAGACCACGACGTCGAAGGTGCCGTTGTGTTCGGGCAGGGCATCCCGCAGGTCGCCCTGGACCAGCGTGACGCCCAAGGGTTTCAGGTTTCCGGCAGCCCACGCGTGCGCCAGAGCGCTGTATTCCACGGCGTGGACGTCAGCGCCCGGCACCTCGTGGGCGATGGAGCCTGCGATGGCACCGGAACCGGTGCCGAGGTCCACCACCTTGGGATGTTCCATTGCCGAGACGTGATCGATGACCAATTGGACCACCGATTCAGTTTCGGGTCGGGGAATGAAGACTCCCGGCCCCACACGCAACTCAAGATGGCGGAAATACGCGACGCCGGTGATGTGCTGCAGTGGGACGCGTCCGGCACGCTCCTCCACCAGTTCTCCATAGCCTTCGGGAGCCGAGGCATCGCCGAGCAACATGGCACGCAGACGACCGAGGCCCACTCCGAGCAGGTGGTCGGCGAGCAACTCTGCATCCACCTGCGGGCTCGGGACACCGGCGTCGGATAAAACGGCAGTAGCCTCGCGAACAGCTTCCGCGAGGCTCTGGCCTTGATAAAACGTCATGGATGAACCCTGATTGCTGAATTCGTGGGCGCTTGGGGTGCGGCTATTCGCCGATGGCGTCCAGGCGTGCCTGTTCGTCCGCTTCAATGGCCGACTGGATGACCGGTTCAAGATCGCCGTTCATTACGGCGTCGAGGTTATAGGCCTTGTAGCCCGTGCGGTGGTCTGCAATGCGGTTTTCCGGGAAATTGTACGTGCGGATGCGCTCCGAACGGTCCATGGTCCGGATCTGCGACTTACGCTGCTCGGAGTTGGCGGCGTCGATCTGTTCCTGCTGGTGGGCAAGGAGTCGGGCGCGGAGGACGCGCATGCCGGCTTCGCGGTTCTGCAACTGCGACTTCTCGTTCTGCATGGCGACGACGATGCCCGTGGGCAAGTGGGTGATGCGGACGGCCGAGTCGGTGGTGTTCACGGACTGCCCACCGGGACCGGAGGACCGGTAGACGTCGATCTTGAGGTCGTTCTGGTTGATCTCGAGTTCTTCGGGCTCGTCCACTTCGGGAAGCACCAGAACGCCGGCGGCCGAGGTGTGGATGCGTCCCTGCGATTCAGTAACGGGGACGCGCTGCACACGGTGTACGCCGCCCTCAAACTTCAATCGGGCAAAAACGCCCTGCGCGGGATCATTCGAGTTGCCCTTGATCGCCACGGCGACATCCTTGTAGCCACCAAGATCGGACTCGGTGGCGGAAATCATTTCGGTCTTCCAGCCGCGCGATTCGGCATAACGCATGTACATGCGCAGAAGGTCGCCAGCGAACAAGGCGGCTTCGTCGCCACCTTCGCCACCCTTCACTTCAAGGATGACGTTGCGGGCATCGTCCGGATCGCGCGGGATCAACAGGCGGCGCAGACGCTCCTGTGCCGCCGGTATCTGCTCCTCCAACTGCACAACCTCGGCAGCAAATTCGGGATCCTCGTCAGCCATTTCCTTGGCCGCTTCCAGATCGTCATTGAGTCCGCGCCACTTGTTGTACGCCTCCACAATGCCCTGAAGCTGAGCGGACCGCCGCCCCAATTTCCTGGCAGCAGATTGATCGGCATAAACGGCAGGATCGCTCAACTGCGCCTGGATAGCAGCATGCTCATCAAGCAATCCCTGTACGGACTCAAACATTTTCAAACCTCTTTCGACTCGCAGACAAGTCTAGTTGCGACGATTGGTGTCTTAACGACCAACCGCTCAAATAAGCCGGCCAGCGAAGGTGACGGCAACGCCCAAGGTGACCTGACCGCCGTCGAGTAATATTGCCGGCCCGGGAGTGGCATCGGGCCTGTCGTAGCGTTGCTGCTGACGTACGCAGTACGTCAGCAGCAACGCGAAGGGGCGGGGCCGGCAATATTACTCGACGGCCCCACCCCAGATAACGCTATTTGTCGTTGTCCGACTTCGCTCCGAGCGTCGTCTTCTGTACCTGCATGAGGAACTCGACGTTGCTCTGTGTCTCCCGGATCTTGTTGGTCAGCAGCTCAAGGCTCTGCTGCTGCTCCAGGCCGGAAAGGACGCGGCGCAGCTTCCACATGATCTTGACTTCTTCAGGCGAGAGCAGGTTCTCTTCGCGGCGCGTGCCGGACGCGTTGACGTCCACGGCCGGGAAGATGCGCTTGTCTGCCAGCTGGCGGGACAAGCGGAGCTCCATGTTGCCGGTGCCCTTGAACTCTTCGAAGATGACTTCGTCCATCTTGGAACCGGTCTCCACCAGAGCCGTTGCCAGGATGGTGAGCGAGCCACCATTCTCGATGTTGCGGGCTGCGCCGAAGAAACGCTTGGGCGGGTACAGGGCTGCGGAGTCCACACCACCGGACAGGATACGGCCGGAGGCCGGTGCTGCCAGGTTGTAGGCACGGCCCAGGCGGGTCATGGAGTCCAGGAGGACCACCACGTCCATGCCCATTTCCACGAGGCGCTTGGCACGCTCGATGGAGAGCTCGGCCACCGTGGTGTGGTCGTCGGCGGGACGGTCGAAGGTGGAGGCAATGACCTCGCCCTTGACCGTGCGCTGCATGTCCGTGACTTCTTCGGGACGTTCGTCAACCAGCACCATCATGAGGTGGACCTCAGGGTTGTTGGTGGTGATTGCGTTCGCGATGGACTGCAGGATGAGCGTCTTGCCGGCCTTCGGCGGGGAGACGATCAGGCCACGCTGGCCCTTGCCGATCGGAGCCACGAGGTCGATGACACGCGGGCCGATCTTCTTGGGGTCGGTCTCGAGGCGCAGGCGCTCGGACGGGTACAGCGGTACGAGCTTGGCGAACTCGACACGGTCCTTGAGTTCTTCCGGCGTCTTGCCGTTGACGGAAGTGACGCGAACCAGGGCGTTGAACTTCTGGCGGGCCGACTGCTGGCTGCGGTCTTCGCCGTCACGCGGTGCACGGATGGCGCCGACAACGGCGTCGCCCTTGCGGAGGTTGTACTTCTTGACCTGTGCCAAGGAGACGTAGACGTCGTTCGCGCCCGGGAGGTAGCCGGACGTACGGATGAACGCGTAGTTCTCCAGGACGTCCAGGATGCCTGCAACGGGAAGCAGCACATCGTCCTCAGTGACCTCGACGTCGTCAACGTCCGGTCCCTGCGCACGGCCACGACGACGCTCATTGCGGTCGCGGAAGCGATCGCTGCGGGTGTTGCCGCCGTCACGGCTGTCCTGACCTCCCCGACGATCGCTCCGGTCGTTCTGGTCATTGCGGTCACGACGGTTGCGGCGGTTACGGCGGTTGCCGCCGTCCTCGCCGTCGTTGTTGTCTTCGCGGCGTCCACGGGTGTTGTCGCGGCGTTCGCGCTGCTGGTCGCCCGAATCGGACTGCTCACGCTGCTCGCGCTGTTCTGTGCGGTCGGCACGCTGCTCACGCTGCTCTGTGCGGTCAGCACGCTGCTCACGCTGTTCGGTACGGTCAGCCCGCTGCTCGCGCTGCTCCGTTGCCGGGGCCTCTGCTGCTTCAGCGGGGGCTGCGGCAGCTTCGCCACGGCGGCGGTTGCGGGTGCGCGGCTGACGACGCTCGGTACCGGCGTCGGTAGCTTCGGCTGCTGCCGGAGTGGCAGCTTCGGGTGCCGTTGCCGTTGCCGCTTCCGCGGGAGCAGCAGCGGTTTCCGGTGCTGCCACAACACCATCGCTGGTGGCGCGGCGGCTGCGGCCACGTCCACGGCTGCGGGGTGCTTCCTCAGCCGGAGTCTCGGCAGCAACCTCAGCGGCAGCACCGGCGTCAGCGGCCTTGGACTTGGCAGCCGGGGCTTCCTTGGCCACAGCCGTGGCTCCCTTTGCCGGAGCCGTGGCCTTGGCCGGTGCTTTGGCAGTGGAGGTACCGGCACGATGGGCCGAAATGGCCGTGACCAAGTCCCCCTTGCGCATACGGGATCCCCCGGAGATGCCCAGCTGGCTCGCGAGAGCCTGGAGCTGGGCGAGCTTAAGGCCTGCAAGGCCGCTGCTCTTGGTGGTTGCTGCAGTTGACGACTCAGCAGCAGAAGATGTTGTGTCCACAGCTGAAGCCAGCTCAGTGGTTTCTGTCACGAAGGATCCTTCCCCCTCGACGGCGTCCAGAGCGAGAGCTGGACGCGATGATTTGTTCTGGGCTGCAGTTCAGATCTGCAGCCGGTGAATTTGGCCGTGCCTGATGGATTGTGGCCAACAGGGCCGGATACTGATCGTCTTCACTGGATCCAGTTGCCCGGACAGCCGGCTGAATAATCAGGAAACAGAGAGTTCTGCGGCACCTGAGACAGGCCGGAAAGAGACGACACCACCAACGTTGGCACAGTTGACGAAAGGTACGGCGAAACCACCGAAATCCAAAATCAGGGAACTGCCCGCGGCTTTACCGGCGGTGCACTTCCACTCTAGCACCTTGAACGTCCACAGCCAGCGTCATCACGCGCCAACCAACGTCGGGTGTGTTGGACGAGGTGAATGCCTCAATGAAATCAACAACCGCAGCCGCTTCGCCTTCGCCGTTTGCCAGCACCATCACGGTGGGTCCTGCTCCGGAAACGACTGCCGCGTGACCGGCTGTTCGAAGGGCGGCAATGAGGTCAGCACTGGGGCGCATGGCCTGGGCACGGTAGCTCTGGTGAAGGTAATCCTCGGTACCAGGCAACAGGAACTCAGGTTGGGCCGTCAGCGCATGGATCAGCAAGGCGGCCCGCCCGGAATTCATGGCAGCTGCATGGTGACCAACGGATGCCGGGAGCAAACCACGCGCGGTCTCCGTGGACAACTCGTAGTCCGGGACGGCCACTACGGGAATGACGGTCGGCGCGACGTCGGCATGGGTACTGCTGTACTGCTCGCTGTCCTGCCATGACAGCGCGAGTCCGCCGAAAATCGCAGGTGCGACGTTGTCCGGATGGCCTTCCATCTCGCTGGTCAGCTGCAGGATCCAATCGCGGTTCTGCTGTGACTCCGCGGGCACCAACGCGTTGGCGGCCGTGACAGCTGCAACCACAGCGGAGGCGGAAGAGCCCAATCCGCGCCCATGGGGGTTGACATTGTCAGCAGTGATTCTCAGGCCGGACCGCTGGAAGCCGAGGCGGTCCAACGCCAGGTCGATGGCACGGACAACCAGGTGGCTGGCATCGCGCGGGAGGGTGTCAGCGCCCTCACCGGAGAGCTCGAACTCGAGCTCTCCGGTGCTCAGCGTCTCCACCGTCAGGGTGTCGTAAATGGACAGGGCCAAGCCGAGGCTGTCGTAGCCGGGGCCCAGGTTGGCACTCGTACCGGGGACCTTGACGGTCAGCCGCTGGCCTGCCGCGACAAGTGCACGATCAGTCGCGGTGGGCTGCGTTGATTCCACTCTTAGTTTTCTTCCAGTCCCAGTTCTGCGGCAACGGTCACGACGTCGTTCGGCACCTTGACGGGCTGGACGTCACTGCCGTCTTCGGTGCGGAGGGCCCACTGCGGATCCTTGAGCCCGTGGCCGGTGACAGTGATAACGATGGTCTTGCCCGAGGGAACCTCGCCTGCAGCGTGCTTCTTGATCAGGCCCGCAACCCCGGCAGCGGAGCCGGGTTCGACGAAGACGCCTTCCTTGGCTGACAGCCAGCGGTGTGCGGCCAGGATCTCGTCATCCGTGACGGCCTCAATCAGTCCGCCCGATTCGTCGCGGGCCGCGACGGCGGTGTCCCATGAAGCAGGGTTGCCGATTCGGATGGCTGTGGCAATCGTGTCAGGCTCGGTGATGGGGTGTCCCGCAACGAACGGCGCGGCACCTGCAGCTTGGAAACCCCACATGATGGGCGTCTTGGTGGACACTGCCGGCAGCGTCCCATTGGCAGTTTCGAAGGGAGCGGAGTACTCCTTGTAACCCTTCCAGTAGGCGCTGATGTTGCCGGCGTTCCCGACGGGCAGCACATGGATGTCGGGGGCATCGCCCAGGGAGTCAACAACTTCGAAAGCGCCGGTCTTCTGGCCCTGGATGCGGGCAGGGTTCACGGAGTTCACCAGGAACACCGGGTAGGCCTCGCCAAGCTTACGAGCGATGTCCAGGCAGTTGTCGAAGTTGCCGTCAACCTGCAGCAAGGTGGCACCATGTGCGATGGCCTGGCTCAGCTTGCCCATGGAGATCTTTCCCTCGGGCACCAGCACGGCACACTTGAGGCCGGCGGCTGTGGCATAGGCCGCAGCCGAGGCGGACGTGTTGCCGGTGGAGGCGCACACGACTGCCTTGGCTCCTGCTTCGACAGCAGCCGTCATTGCCATAGTCATGCCGCGGTCCTTGAAGGAACCGGTCGGGTTCATGCCCTCGACCTTGAGGTAGACCTCTGAGCCGGTCAGTTCGGAAAGCTTCCGGGCGTGGACAAGCGGAGTTCCGCCCTCGCCGAGGGTGATGACCTTGGTGGCTTCCGTTACGGGCAAACGATCAGCATATTCACGGATTACTCCGCGCCATTGGTGAGCCACTTAGACCCCTTCTACCCGCAGAACGGATGTTACAGAATTGATGACGTCCAGGCCTTTTACGGCCTCAACGGTTGCTGCGAGTGCAGCTTCGGACGCACGGTGCGTCACGATCTTCAGCTCGGCCGACTCAACGTTCGAGGCAGAGTCGCGGTGGATCGTCTGGCGCATGATTTCGATGGAAACGCCGTTTTCCGCAAAGATGTGGGCAATCCGGGCCAGCACACCGGCTTGGTCAGCGACGTCCAGACCGATGTAGTAGCTCGTGTTGGAGGCGTCGATGGCAAGCGCCGGGACGTGGCCCGTGGTGGTTTCGGTACGGCCCGGGCCGCCCAGCACCAGCCTGCGAGCAGCAGAGACGAGGTCGCCCAGCACGGCGGAAGCGGTGGGGGTTCCACCGGCCCCCTGGCCGTAGAACATCAGCTCCCCGGCGTTCTCTGCCTCGATGAAGACAGCGTTGAAGGCTCCGCGGACGGCCGCCAGCGGGTGTTCGCGCGGCAGAAGGGTGGGGTGCACCCGCACGGAAATGCCGCTGCCGTTGTCCGAGGAGCCAATCTTCTCGGCGATGGCAAGAAGCTTGATGACGAAGCCGGCTTCCTTGGCTGAAGCGATGTCTTCGGCGCTGACCTTGGTGATGCCTTCGCAGTAGACATCGTCCAGGGAAAAGCGTGTGTGGAAAGACAGCGACGCAAGGATCGCTGCCTTCGCTGCTGCGTCGTGGCCTTCGACGTCTGCGGTGGGGTCGGCTTCGGCGTATCCGAGGCGCTGCGCTTCGGCGAGGGCATCTGCGAACTGAGCACCGGTGCTGTCCATTTGGTCAAGGATGAAGTTGGTGGTGCCGTTGACGATGCCCAGCACACGAGTGATGCGGTCTCCGGACAAGCTGTCGCGGATCGGTCGCAGGATCGGGATTGCGCCCGCCACAGCGGCCTCGTAGGACAGCTGGACGCCGGCCTTATCAGCCTCTTCGTACAGCGTGGGTCCGTCCTGCGCAAGCAGGGCCTTGTTCCCGGTGACGACACAGGCGCCGTTCTGGATGGCCGTCAGGATTAACGAACGGGCCGGCTCAATGCCGCCGATCAGTTCGATGACCAGGTCTGCATCCTTGACCAGGGTGTCGGCGTCCGTGGTGAACAGCTCACGGGGCAATTCGACATCGCGCGGGGAGTCGATGTTGCGCACGGCAATGCCTGACAGTTCCAGACGGGCACCGCTGCGGGCAGCGAGGGCCTCGGCGTCGTCAATCAGAATCCGCGCAACCTGGGCCCCAACGTTGCCACAGCCCAGCAGGGCCACCTTCAAGGTTCGCACTTCAGACATTCGCCACTCCCATGTCGCGGTTCAAGAGATCTTCTTCGGTTTCCCCGCGGACAATCAGCCGGGCGGCTCCGTCGCGTACAGCGACAACGCCAGGCCGGGCCAGGTAGTTGTAGTTGCTGGAGAGGGCCCAGCAGTAGGCGCCGGTACCCGGTACTGCGAGCAAATCACCGGCTGCCACATCCGCGGGCAGATATACATCTCTAACAACTATGTCGCCGCTCTCGCAATGTTTGCCCACTACTCGGGACAGCTGCGGTGCCGCCTCCGAGTCCCGGGAGGCCAAAATTGCCGAATAATCCGCGTCGTAAAGCACTGGACGGGCGTTGTCACTCATGCCGCCGTCCACCGACACATAGCGCCGCGGATACGTAACGTTCTCCTGCCCTATTGCACCCTCCGGAGCGTCAACACGCACGGTTTTGAGGGTGCCGACTTCATAGAGGGTGAACGTGGTGCTGCCTACGATGGCGCGTCCCGGTTCAATGGAGATTCGCGGAGGCGTAATGCCAAGCTCACTACATGTGGAACGCACGACGGCGGCCATCGCCTGAGCGATCTCGGCTGGCGGCCGGGGAGTGTCCACCGGGGTGTAGGCAATGCCGTACCCACCACCGAGGTCCAGCTCAGGCAAGTGGATGGAGTACTTGGCCTGCATGGCAGCAAGGAAGCCAAGGAGCTTTTCCGCTGCCACGGCAAAGCCGTCCGGTTCAAAGATCTGGGAGCCGATGTGGCAGTGCAGGCCCAGCAGTTCGATGCTGGGATAGGACGTGGCTGCTGCTACCGCTTCCTCGGCTGCGGACAGCCCTGCTTCCTCGGTGGAGTCCTCTGCCATGGAAAGGCCGAACTTCTGGTCCTCGTGGGCGGTGGCAATGAACTCATGGGTGTGGGCGTGCACGCCAGGGGTCAGACGGAGCATGACCTTGGCTGTCTCGCCCCGGCTGGACGCGATCTTGGCTACGCGCTCAAGTTCATCGAGGCTGTCCACCACGATCCTGCCAACCGCCATGTCCAAGGCACGGTTGATTTCGGCATCCGACTTGTTATTGCCGTGCAGCCCAAGGTGGGCCCCCTCAATTCCCGCCCGGGCGGCAACAGCAAGCTCACCGCCGGAGCAGGTGTCCAGGCGCAGGCCCTCGTCGGCCACCCAGCTGGCTACGGCGGTGCAAAGGAACGACTTGCCGGCGTAGTAGACGTCCACTCCCCCACAAATGTCCTCGAATGCTGCATCAAAGGCGTTCTTGAACGCCCGGGCACGGGAACGGAAGTCCGATTCACTCATCACGAAAAGCGGGGTGCCGAACTGTTCCTTGAGCACACTGACAGGAATCCCGTCGATGGTGACCTCGCCGGCGTCGTTCTTCTCGACTCCGGCCGCCCACATCGGCGCCTGCAGGGCATTGAGGTCCCCGGGAACGGCCAGCCACTCCGGCGCAAGCGGAGAAGCGTGTGCAACGTCTGTGTTCATTTCCCTACATCCGTTCCGGCGCCGAGACGCCCAGCAGTTCGAGTCCGTTGGCGAGCACCTGGCTGGTGGCGTCGTTCAGCCACAGGCGAGTGCGGTTGACGTCCTGAACAGGTTCGTCTCCCAGCGGGGAAACGCGGCAAGCGTCGTACCAGCGGTGGTACGCACCCGCGATGACTTCGAGATGGCGGGCCACACGGTGCGGCTCGCGCAGTTCCGCTGCCTTGGCGACGATGGACGGGTAGCTGCCGAGGTAGGACAGCAACTCGTTTTCCGTGGCGTGATCGAGCAGCGACGCGTCGAAGACCGAGCGATCCACGCCTGCCTCGGCGGCGTTGCGTGCCGTGCCGCGGGAACGGGCGTGCGCGTACTGCACGTAGAAGACGGGGTTCTCGTTGCTGTGCTTCTTCAACAGCTCGGGGTCCAGGGTCAACGGCGAGTCAGCAGGGAAACGCGCCAGTGAGTAGCGGACTGCGTCCTTGCCGAGCCAGGAAATGAGGTTCTTCAACTCGATGATGTTGCCTGCACGCTTTGACAGCTTGGCACCATTGACTGACACGAGCTGCCCGATCAGGACCTCGATGTTGACCTCGGGGTCGTCTCCAGCGCAGGCCGCAATGGCCTTCAGGCGGTTGATGTACCCGTGGTGGTCGGCACCGAGGAGGTAGATCTTTTCGGTAAACCCACGGTCCTTCTTGGAAAGGTAGTAGGCAGCGTCAGCAGCGAAGTACGTCGGTTCACCGTTGGCACGGATCATGACACGGTCTTTGTCGTCGCCGAAGTCGGTGGTGCGCAACCAGACGGCACCGCCGTCGTCGAATACATGGCCCTGCTCGCGAAGGCGGGCCACGGCAGATTCGATGGCGCCGGCGTCGTGCAGTTCCTTTTCCGAGAAGAAGACATCGAACTCCACGCCGAATTCAGCCAACGTTGACTTGATGTCGGCCATCTGTGCCTCGTAGGCAGCGGCGCGAATGACCGGCAGCGCGGCCTCATCCGTCAGCTCGCGGATGTCCGGATGTGCCTTCAGGACTTCGTCACCGAGTTCGCGGATGTATTCGCCCGGGTAGCCGCCCTCCGGGACGCCCCGGCCGTGAAGGCGGGAGAGCACGGAGTTGGCGAAGACGTTCATCTGCGAGCCGGCGTCGTTGATGTAATACTCGGCCGTGACGTCGGCTCCCGAGGCACGCAGGACACGGGCGATGGCGTCGCCCAAGGCAGCCCAGCGCGTGTGTCCGATATGCAGCGGACCCGTGGGGTTGGCGGAAACGAATTCCATGTTGACCACGCGGCCTGCGAGCGCCGTGTTGGTCCCGTACGAGGTTCCGGCCTCAACAATGGCTTTGGCAAGGGCACCCGCCGTTGCCGCATCCACCGTGATGTTCAGGAAGCCCGGCCCAGCGATTTCCACTCCGGTAACGCCGGGAATACCCTGCAAATGGTTACTGAGGATGCCGGCGAATTCGCGGGGATTCATACCGGCCTGCTTGGACAACTGCAGGGCGATGTTGGTGGCCCAGTCTCCGTGATCCCTGTTCTTGGGTCGCTCCACTCGCACGGCGTCGGGCACAGCAGATTCCGTCAAGGCGATTTCACCGGTAGAGACGGCGTCCTTAAGGCAGGCGGATATGGCAGCAGAGAGTTCTTCGGGAGTCACGCATCTAGCCTACCGGGGGCCTGCAAAGTCGCGGAATTGAGGGTCCTTTATGTGGAAAATGTGGACACAGCCAGCACACAGGAACAGCTATCGGGCGCCACAGACTGAACCATTACGCTGAATTCAACGTTGTGAAGACGTAGGAGGTGGCCTCGTTGGTCCTCCCGAAGCAACCCAGTGTCCGTCGACTTCACTGTCTTTGACTCCATTGCCCATCGACCAATCTTGTCCAGTTGAAACGAGCAGAATCATGACTACGCCACTCCGCAAGAGCCTCTACGTTGGTATCGCAGGTCTCTCCATCATGGGAACAGCCGCTGCGTGCGCTCCCACCACGGAGTCCCCGTCCACCCAAACCCCCGCCACCCAGAATGGCGGGCAGGCCTCCACCACCAGCCCTTCGTCGTCTGGCGCGGCCGCCGCCAGCGGTGAGTCGACGTATAAGGACGGAACCTACAGCTCCGATGGCACCTACACGTCGCCCAATGGCCAGGAAACGGTGGGCGTTGAACTGACGCTCACCGCTGACAAGGTATCCGCCGTCAACATCACGGTGCACCCTTCCAACCCGAACACCAAGAAGTTCCAGGGCGAGTTCGCCAGTGGCATCGCCGCCCAGATCGTGGGCAAGGACATCGACGAACTCAATGTCTCCAAGGTTGCAGGGTCATCCCTGACTTCCGGCGGCTTCAACGAAGCCGTGGAACAGATCAAGTCCCAGGCCAAGTAGCAGCCATGCCGCACCCTGGCTGGAGCAGCTTCAGCTTCGAAGGGATCGGTACGCAGTGGGAAATTTCGACGCCGGAGGTGCTGGCTCCCACTGTCAGTCACCAACTGCTTCAGACAGTCGCAGCGTACGACGCGACGTGGTCTCGGTTCCGGCAGGATTCGCTGGTCTCCGGTCTGTCCCGGGGCCCTGGGAGCATCACGCTTCCGGAGCACGCAGTGGCCCTCCAAAGCCTCTATTCGACGCTCTATCGACTCAGTGACGCCGCCATGACCCCACTCATTGGCAGCAGCCTCGAACGGCTGGGTTACGATGCCGGCTACACCCTGAAACCTTCGGGCAACCCCGAGGCTGCGCCGCGGTGGGAAGACGTCCTGGAGTGGTCCGGCACACAGCTGACCGCCAAGGAGCCGCTGGTCCTGGACATCGGTGCCGCCGGAAAAGGCCAGCTCGTGGATCTCCTGGGCGAAGTCCTGCGCGCCTCCGGGCACAGCGATTTCCTGGTGGATGGCAGCGGCGACATGCTGCATGCTGGAAGCCAGCCGGTCACCGTGGCGTTGGAGCACCCCTACAACCCCAAGCAAGCCATCGGCACCCTGGAATTGCAGAATTCTGCACTGTGCGCGTCGGCTTCGAATCGGCGTGCATGGGGTGACGGGCTGCACCATGTCCTGGATGGCACCACGGGCAAGCCCATCGAAACCACAGTGGCGACGTGGACCTTGGCTGCGAGCGCCATGGTGGCCGATGCCTTGGCCACGGCCATGTTCATGATGGAACCTTCCTCGTTGGAGGAGGACTTCGATTTCTCGTGGCTCAGAGTGTCCTCAAATGGCGCTGCCACGTTTTCGAGGCGTTTTGAGGGGAGACTGTTCACATGATTGCCGCTAAGTCCCGACTGGACACCTGGCTGGGCCGCTTCACCATGTACCGTCTGGTCCTCTGGGTATTGGGCGTGCTGGTCGCCTACAGCATGCTTCTGAACGTGTTGGGGTGGCTGACCTTCGGGCTTCCCCAAATGCTGGCGCATCTGGCGCTGTGCCTGGGCGTCACTTATGCCTCCAACCGCCTTCTCGCTGTGGTGTTCCGGGTCAAGCCGCACACGGAGTCGTCGCTCATCACCGGGCTGCTGCTCTACTTCCTGTTCTGGCCTACCTTCGGAGCCACTGACATGGCGGGCGTGGCCTTGGCTTGCGTGCTGGCAAGTGTTTCCAAGTACGCCTTGGCGTTTCGCGGACGGCACATCTTCAATCCTGCCGCGGCCGGTGCGTTCATAACCGGCCTGACCGGGCTGAACATCGCCACGTGGTGGGCAGCCACTCCGGCGATGCTGTGGCTCTTGGTGCCCGGTGTGCTGGCTGTCCTCTACCGCACCCGAAAACTGCTCATGGCCGGGGTGTTCCTGGCGGCCTCCACGAGCATCATCACCATTGAGCTTCTGGGCCGCAGCATGACCTTTGGCCAGGCCTTGTGGCAGTCGCTGGCGCAGCGGCCGCTCCTCTTCTTCGTGGGCTTCATGCTCTCGGAGCCCCTCACCCTGCCTCCGCGCCGCTGGCAACAGTTAGCGCTTGCCGCCGTCGTGGGTGTTGTTTTTGCTGTTCCTTACAACTTTGGCTTCGTGGCCAACTCCCCCGAACTGGCACTCCTGCTGGGCAACCTCGCCGCGTTCTTCCTGGGACAGCGCGGCGGAGTGGAATTGACCTTCAAGGGTTCGCGCGCCCTCACCCCCGGCAGCACGGAATTCAGGTTCGAACCGCAACGGCCGGTCCGTTTCGCCGCCGGCCAGTTCATGGAACTCAACCTTCCGCATTCCAGTTCCGACGGCAAGGGCCGCCGGAGGGTCTTCAGCATCACCAGTGCCCCCGGCGCGCCGGAGGTAACTTTCGGCGTCGGTACTGCAGAGCCCTTGTCGACGGCCAAGAAGGCTCTCCTGGCACTTCGCCCTGGGGACAGCGTCTCGGCGACGGCTGTTGGTGGGGACTTCCTGTTACCGCACGACGCCGGGAAGCCGGTCCTGCTGATAGCCGCAGGCATCGGGATCACACCTTTCTTGTCGCAACTTGCAGCCGACGGCACCGCCCGCGACACCGTGGTGCTGTACCTGGCGAAGGGGCGCGACGAGTTGGCCTGCGTTGAGCAGCTGGAAGCATCGGGAGCAGCGGTCATCGCAAGGCTCGCCGACGGCTCCACTCCCCCGGAATTCATGATCGACGCCGGCTCGTCCCGGATCGATGCAACACGCCTCAAGGAGCTGGTACCGGATATCGCGGACAGGGAAGTGTTCGTCTCAGGTTCGCCTTCGAGTGTTGAATCCCTGCGCGCTGCTGCACGTGGGGCGGGAGCCCGGCGGGTCCATGTGGACTCGTTTGCCGGGTACTGACTCGCTGCTGACCAGTACATACGTCCGCCGCGCCGGGTTTTCCTTTGCGGCGCAGTGGCTGCTAAGCTCTAGGACGTCCCACCGGCAACGGAGGGAACCCTGGATGCCCTCGTAGCTCAGGGGATAGAGCGTCTGCCTCCGGAGCAGAAGGCCGTAGGTTCGAATCCTATCGAGGGCACAATGAATACCCCCGCCAGTCCTGCTGGCGGGGGTATTTTTGTCTGCCGGATTCCGACTATCAGTTCAAGGCTTGCCGGGTTCACCGCGCAATATTGTCCGTCCTTGCTCCTAGGCTGATCCCAGTTGGTCTTAGTCGATAGCCAAAGGGGTTTGCCGTGATTTGCTCCATCGTCCCGCCTTACATGCTGCGCCGGATTGCCGCCCAGAACGAACCCCGGCTGCGGGCCGTTGCCCGGGCCGCCAAAGAGTCCCTCCTGCACATCAAGGACCTGCAGGCCATCCGCACGGCTCCGATTCCCCCGGCGCCGCCCAGTGCCCGGCAAGCCAAGCCAGGGCCGCCGCAGCGGACCATCTTCGACGCCGAGTCATCGGAAAACCTCCCTGGCCGCGTCGTGCGCAAGGAGGGTGCGCCACCGGTTGGGGATACCGCCGCGGACGAAGCTTATGACGGCCTGGGAAGCACGCATCGCCTGTACGGGGAGATCTTCGGCCGGGATTCCATCGATGACGCCGGTCTTGCCCTGGATGCCACCGTCCACTACGGAACGCTCTATGACAACGCCTTCTGGGATGGGAGCCAGATGGTTTTCGGCGACGGTGACGGCCAAATCTTTCAACGCTTCACCAAGTCCGTCAGCGTGATCGGCCACGAACTGGCCCACGGTGTCACCCAATACACGGCCAACCTGGCCTATCGGAACCAGGCAGGGGCGCTCAACGAGTCAATGTCTGACGTTTTTGGGGTCCTGGTTGAGCAGTATCTGAAGCAGGAATCCGTTGAGCAGGCGAGTTGGCTCATTGGCGAGGGCCTCTTCACCGATCAAGTCCAGGGTGCGGCCCTTCGCTCCATGAAAGCACCGGGCACCGCCTATGACGACGACGTTCTGGGTAAGGACCCGCAGCCCGACTCCATGGACACCTACGTGCGAACCAGTGCGGACAACGGCGGCGTGCACATCAACTCGGGCATTCCCAACCGGGCCTTCTACGTAGTGGCTGAAGAGCTCGGGGGAAAGGCGTGGGAGGCACCCGGCCAGATCTGGTACGGCACGTTGACCAGCGGAGCGCTCCCGGCGACGTGCACCTTCGGCAAGTTCGCGAAGACCACGGTTACGACTGCGGAAGAACTCTTCGGTGCCGGCTCACCGGAGCATGACGCCGTCCGGAAGGCGTGGGACACTGTGAAGGTCAAGGTTTAGTCAGGTGGCGGGACCGGACATCCACGTTTGGAACCCGCCAACTGACTGACGTGAGTAGGTGGAACGAGAAGCAGCCGGTCATGAAGATCACGGTCCAACGCAGTGGGGGCATCGCCGCAATGACGCGTGTCTGGAGCGTTGACGCTGTGTCCCCCGACGAGAAGGAGCGGTGGCTCCCCATTGTTGAGGCGTGCCCTTGGGACGAGGCCAAGGGACAGGCACGCGCAGCCAACCAGCCGGACCGGTTCATGTACTCCATCAGAGCCGGACAACGCCGCGCCACCCTGCCGGACCGCGCCGTCACCGGCCCCTGGCAGGAATTGGTCGAGTGCGCCAAGGCGGAGGGGTCAGAATCCCGCGGCCGCCTCGGCGGCCGACGCTGACGCAGCACCAACCCGACGCAGCACCAACCTGGCTCAGAGCCCTAGATAGCCTCGGCCAGCTGCCCCCGGAATGCCCGCCGGTAGCTCTGCGGGCTTGTATCCAGAACCCTGGTGAAATGGTGGCGTAGCAACACCGAGTGTCCAAACCCTGCCTCACGGGCGATTTCGTCGATATTCAGTTCGGTGGTCTCCAGGAGTTCCTGGGCACGAAGGACTCGTTGCGAGTTCAGCCAAGCCGCAGGAGTAGCACCGGTTTCGGCACGGAAGCGGCGCGCGAAGGTCCTGGGCGACATATGGAGGCGCGCAGCCAACTCGTTCACACTGTGTTCCTCGTCCAGGTGTTCCACCATCCACCGCAAGAGCGCTTCCATGGGCGCCGAGCCGCACGTGGGCATTGGCCTGTCGATGAACTGGGCCTGGCCTCCGTCGCGATGAGGCGGAACCACCATGTCTCGTGCGATCGCGGCCGCCACGTTAGCGCCAAGCTCCACCCGGACAAGGTGGAGGCAGGCATCGATGCCGGCTGCCGTGCCTGCGCTGGTGATGATGTTTCCGTCCTGTACGTAGAGGACGTTCTCATCCACGATGGCGGACGGGTACCGGCTGGCCAGGTCCTGCGAATAGTGCCAGTGCGTGGTGCAGCGCCGCCCGTCCAGCAGGCCGGCGCGGGCCAGTGCATAAGCCCCTGAACAGATGGACATCACCCAGGCGCCCCTGGCATGGGCTGCGCGCAAGGCATCCATCACCGATTCGGGGACCTCCTGGTCCCGGCCGAAGGGCGCCATGATGACGAGGTCGGCATCAGCGGCTGCTTCGAGGCCAAGATTTACGTGCAAGGACAAGCCGGACTTCATGCGGACGTCACCTGGCTCGGGGGTCACCACGCGGAAATCGAAAGCCGGAACTCCGGCGTCCCGGTCCGATCGGTCGATGCCGAAGACCTCGAAAGCCGTACCGAACTCGAAGACCGAGAAGTTGGGAACAACGATCACTGCCACTGATTTCAACATAGTTCCAGTGTGGCAGAAAATTATCTAAATGGGGCATTTCTGCCACTGTTTCTTAGTCGGTCACAGGAGCAGGCTTGAGACATGGAAATCTTCGGAATCATCCTCTTCATCGTCCTCATCACCGCCGTCGCCGCTACCGTCTCAGCCCTGTTGAAGGATGGCCGCGGACACAACCCGCCCATCAATTCCAAGGAACCTTGGAGCGCCTTCGATGCTCCGAGCAGCCCGTACTGGAACCCCCGCATTTACTAGGGGCATGCCAGGCCGCTGCAAGGTCCACCACGCCATATCCAACCGACGCCCGTCCGTTCAAGGAATTCTGCAGGATTCCCCGAACGGCGGGCGTCCCTATGTCCGGCGTAAGTGCCTGACGCAACGCCGCCCGGGACCCGCGCACAGGGCGCATAGGCTAGATTCACTTGCATGATCCAAACCTCTGCCCGGCTCCTCCAGCTGTTGTCACTGTTGCAGGTGCGTCGGGAGTGGACGGGACCTGCCCTCGCCGACCGCATGGGCGTGACAGAGCGGACCGTGCGTCGCGACATCGACAAGCTCCGCAACCTGGGCTACCCCATCCACGCCTCCCCCGGCATCGCCGGCGGCTATCAGCTGGGCGCCGGCGCCCAGTTACCACCCCTGCTACTGGACGACAATGAAGCACTGGCCGTCGCCTTGGGCTTGAATTCCGTAGCGGCGGGCCCCGTGGCGGGGATCGGCGAAGCATCGGTGCGCGCCTTGGCCAAACTCGAGCAGGTCCTGCCGTCCCGGCTGCGCCCCAAGTTCGCCATGTTGAAGGCCGCCGTCACTACCCTCCCCAGCAATGCGGCCACGGTCGATCCTCAGCAGCTGACCGTGGTCTCGGCCGCGATATCGGACCGACGCCAGATCTCCTTTGAATACGTAAAATCCGACGGCGACTCAGCACGAAGGCTCGTGGAACCGTACCGTCTGGTGGACACTGGCCGCCGCTGGTACCTGGTGGCCTGGGATGTGGATAGGGAGGATTGGCGAACCTTCCGCGCCGACCGCTTTGCGTCCTTACCTTCGGAACGCAAGAAATACACGCCACGGCCACTCCCTGCCGAGGACCTCGCGGCCTACGTGCAACAATCCATCACCCGGTCGCCTTACAGGTTCGACGTCGTGGTGCGGCTCCGCGCGCCCCTCGCCGAGGTGGCCGCCGTCGTCAGTTCCCAATACGCGACGCTGACGGCTGATGGTGCGGCGGCAACAATACTGAGGTCCGGGTGGGACAACCTGGCCGCACCGGCCGCGTACCTGGCCGCGCTGGACATGGACTTCGAGATCCTCGAACCCCAGGAATTCGCGTCCTACGCACTCGAACTCTCGCACCGGCTGAGTGCCGCAGCCCGGACCGTGACGGGCACAGCGGACGTGGGGCCCCAGCCACAGTAGACTGGCAGCAGCCATGACACTTCATATTTCCTACCCCGCAGAGCTGCCCGTCTCCGAGCGCCGCGAGGATCTGATGGCGGCCATCGCCGCAAACCAGGTGACCATCATTGCCGGTGAGACCGGCTCGGGTAAGACCACCCAGATCCCCAAGATGTGCCTCGAACTTGGCCTTGGAGAGAAGGGCCTGATTGGGCACACCCAGCCGCGCCGCCTGGCAGCCCGCACGGTTGCCGAACGCATCGCGTCCGAACTCGACGTCGAGATCGGCCAGGAGGTTGGCTTCCAGGTCCGCTTCACCGGCGAGGTCAGCGCGTCCACCAAGATCAAACTGATGACCGATGGCATCCTCCTGGCCGAGGTCCAGCGGGACAAACTGCTGCGGAAGTACAGCACCATCATCATCGACGAGGCACATGAACGCAGCCTCAACATTGACTTCATCCTGGGCTACCTCAAGCGCATCCTCCCCCAGCGCCCGGACCTCAAGGTCATCATTACCTCGGCCACCATCGATCCCCAACGCTTCGCCAAGCACTTCGGCAGCGAGGAAGATCCCGCGCCGATCATCGAGGTTTCCGGACGTACCTACCCGGTGGAGATCCGATACCGTCCGCTGTCCCAACCCGCCGGCGCGGATGAGGACAGCTCGGACGATGAACTTGAAGAGGACCGCGATCCCCTGGATGCCGTCTGCGATGCCGTGGACGAACTCGCCAAGGAAGCTCCGGGCGATATCCTCATCTTCTTTTCCGGCGAGCGTGAGATCCGTGACGCCGCAGAGGCCATCAACGGCCGGATCCAAACCAACCGGCGGCTTGCCGGAACCGAAGTCCTGCCGCTCTTTGCCCGGTTGAGCCTCCAGGAGCAGCACAGGGTCTTCAATCCCGGCGGCAAACGACGCATCATCCTGGCCACCAACGTGGCGGAGACGTCCCTGACCGTCCCCGGCATCAAGTACGTGATTGATACCGGAACCGCGCGCATCTCGAGGTACTCGCACCGGACCAAGGTCCAGCGGCTTCCCATTGAACGCGTCTCGCAGGCCTCGGCCAGCCAGCGCTCCGGGCGCTGCGGGCGCGTGTCCGAGGGCATCGCCATCCGCCTCTACTCCGAGGAGGACTTCGAGTCGCGGCCGCAGTTCACCGATCCGGAAATCCTCCGGACCAATTTGGCCGCGGTCATCCTGCAGATGACCGCCATGGGCGTTGCCCGCAGTCCCAAGGATGTAGAAAACTTCCCGTTCGTGGAACCCCCGGATTCCAGGGCCATCAACGACGGCGTCACGCTCCTCCGCGAACTCGGCGCCTTGAGCTCGCCCAAGTTCGGGGACGCCCAGGGTAACGGCCGCGGCGGCAGTGGCCTGACCGCCGTCGGGCAGAAACTTGCCCAACTGCCGGTGGACCCGCGGCTGGGCCGCATGATTGTGGAGGCCGGCAAGCGTGGCTGCGTCCGCGAAGTCATGATCCTGGCAGCTGCCCTCACCATTCAAGACCCACGGGAACGGCCTACGGACAAGCAGCAGCTTGCCTCGGAAAAGCATGCTCGTTTCCGGGACGAGCTCTCGGACTTCACCGGTTTCCTGAACCTGTGGAACTACCTCCAGGAAAAGCAGCGCGAGCTGTCCTCCACGCAGTTCCGCAAACTGTGCCGCAACGAGTTCATCAACTATCTGCGCGTCCGCGAATGGCAGGACCTCTTCACGCAGCTCAGGCAGCTCGCCAAGCCGTTGGGCATAGCGCTGGACAACAAGCGGGAGGCCGATCCCGTAGGGAACTACGAGGGTATCCACATCAGCTTGCTGTCAGGCCTGCTGAGCTATATCGGGCTCCTGGATGAGCGCAAGCGCGAATATGCGGGCGCCCGCGGCAGCCGTTTCGCGATCTTCCCCGGTTCGGCGCTGTTCAAGAAATCACCAGCGTTCGTGATGGCCGCAGAGCTTGTGGAGACCAGTCGTCTGTGGGCCCGTGTTGCTGCCAAGTTCGATCCTTTGTGGGCGGAACAGGTTGCCCCGGACCTTGTGAAGCGGTCCTACAGCGAACCGCATTGGTCGTCGCGGCAGGGCGCCGTCATGGCCCATGAAAAAGTCACGCTGTACGGCGTGCCGATCATTCCCAACCGCCGGGTCAACTACGGACGCATCGATCCTGAACTCTCACGGGAAATGTTCATCCGCCATGCTTTGGTGGAAGGGGAGTGGAAAACGCACCATAAGTTCTTCCACCGAAACCGCGCTTTGCTCCAGGAAATCGAAGAACTCGAGACCCGCATGAGGCGGCGGGACATCCTGGTGGACGACCAGACCCTGTTCGAGTTCTACGACGCGCGAGTGGGCAAGGAAGTGGTCTCCGAGAGGCACTTTGATAAGTGGTGGAAGGACGCCCGCCACTCGGATCCCACCCTGCTGGATTTCGACCAATCGCTCCTGATGAGCGAAGACGCCGAGGCTTTGGATGACTCCGCGTATCCGAAGACGTGGCTCCACAAGGGCTTCGAACTCCCCCTGACGTACGAGTTCCACCCCGTGGCACCCGGCTCGGCTCCCAATCCGTCCGACGGCGTCACCGCTGAGGTTCCGGTGCTGTTCCTCAACCAGTTGGATGACGCCCCCTTCCGCTGGCAGATTCCGGGTCAACGGGCCGAGCTGGTCACGGCGCTGATCAAATCGCTGCCCAAGCAGGTTCGTAAGAACTTTGTGCCCGCCCCGGACGTCGCCCGGCAGGCAACTGCCGCCCTGGAAACGGACTTCGACCCCGCCACTGACGAGCTCGAAGCCTCCTTGGAACTGGTCCTGCGCCGCCTCCGCGGGCACGTCATTCCACCAGGATCATGGAACTGGGACGCAGTGCCGTCGCACCTCCGGGTCAGTTTCAAGGTGGTGGACAGCAAGGGCAAGGTGCTGGACGAGGGCAAGGACCTCGCCGCGCTCCAGGAAAAGTTGGCCCCGGCCACACGCCGCGCCATCGCCGAATCACTCGGCGCCACGCCGGCGACGACGACACGCGCCAAGAGTGGCAAGGGAACCAGCACGCCCAACGGCCAAACACCAACCCCCGGTGGCACTCCGACCGGTGACGGCGTACTCGCCGAGCGCAGCGGAATCACAGAATGGGACTTCGGCGTGGTGGAGCGCCAGGTCACCCGGACGGTCAAGGGGCATTCTGTTACCGGCTTTCCCGCCGTCGTCGATGAGGGCAAGTCCGTGGCCCTCCGGGTCTTCCAGACCCGGCCGGAGCAGGAAGCCGCCATGCGCGGCGGCGTCATCCGGCTTTTGGCATTGCGGATTCCCTCGCCCGACCGATACGTCCTGGAACACCTGAGCAACACGGAGAAGCTGACGTTCAGCCAGAACCCGCATGGCTCCGTGAGCGCCCTGATCGCTGATTGCGCATTGGCAGCCATCGACAAACTGGTTCCCCAGGATCTGCCCTGGGATAAGCAGGCCTTCGATGCGTTGTACGAAGTTGTCCGCGCAGAACTGATCGATACCGTCTTCACGGTGACGGCCGTCGTCGAACGGGTCCTGGCCAGCACCCGCAGGATCCAGAAGGAACTCAAGTCGAATGCGAGCCTGCCGCTGATCAGTGCGCTCAACGACATGAAGAGCCAACTGGAGCAACTGGTTTTCCCGGGCTTTGTGGCACAGACGGGCTATGCACAGCTCAGCCAGCTGCCACGGTATTTGCAGGCCATCGAGAAGCGGTTGGAAAAGCTTCCAGGGAACGTACAGCGCGACAGCTTGAACATGGGAATCGTGCAGGCCCTGGAGGATGACTACGACGACGCCGTTTCCGCGCTGCTTCCCGGACGCAGGGCAGGCGCCGAGTTAACCCGCGTGCGCTGGATGATCGAGGAGCTTCGGGTGAGCCTCTTCGCAGTTGAGCTGGGCACGGCCTACTCCGTCTCGGAGAAGCGCATCCGCACGGTGCTCAACCAGGCACTGGCCCCGGCTTAGCAAGCAGCAACGAGAAACCCGGCGGCGCTGATTCAGCACCGCCGGGTTAACTCGCTGCAAAGACCTTCACTTCCTGCAAAGACTCAGTCCTCCGGGATGGTGTTTCCATGACCGGCTGTGCGAAGCGCGGCACGAAGTTTCACCGCAGTGGCATCCATGACTGCGGGATCCGGGTTGTGATCCACGTTGTGGACCTCGAAGTCCGCAGTGGAGTAGGCGGGCCACACGTGCACGTGAAGATGGTCAACTTCGAAGCCCTCCATGAGGACCCCTACCCGTTTCGCATCGAACAGCTTCTCCTGGACCTTGCCGATGCTCTGGGCAACGTCCATGACCTTTGCCAGCAATTCCGGGCTGGCGTGCGTCCACGAGTCGACTTCTTCGCGCGGCACCACCAGCGTGTGTCCTTGGGTAATGGGCGAAATGGTCAGGAAAGCCACCACGTCCTCGTCCTTCCAGACGAAAAGCCCCGGGATGTCTCCGTTGATGATCTTGGTGAACAGCGTGCTCATGCGTCGGCCCTTTCTGATGGTTCTTGAAGCGTTGAGGTGTCCAGCACAAACCGGTACTTCACGTCTCCTGCCACCATGCGGTCGTAGGCCTCATTCAGTTGATCGGCGCCAACAACCTCGATGTCGCTGGCCACACCGTGCTCGGCGCAGAAGTCCAGCATTTCCTGCGTTTCCTCGATACCGCCGATCAACGAGCCCGCGTAGGCAAGGCGGCGGCGGATCAACAGTCCAGGACTGACAGGAGGCATGTCGTCGGCGGGGAGCCCCAGTTGGAAGAGCGCACCGTCCAGGCGGAGCGTCCGGAAGTAGGGATTGAGGTCATGCGGCGCCGCTACGGTGTCGATGATGACGTCGATGCTTCGGTTAGCCGCCTCCATGGCGTCGGCGTCCTTGGAGAGGACCACGTGGTCGGCACCCAGTCCGCGGGCGGCGTCGAACTTGGACTCCGAGGTGGTGAAGACGGTGACGTCCGCCCCCATGGCCTTGGCGATCTTGACCGCCATATGGCCCAGTCCCCCCAGCCCCACAACGCCCACGGAATCGCCCTCTTCGACGTCGAAGTATCGCAGTGGAGAGTAGGTGGTGATGCCGGCGCACAGCAGTGGCGCAGCGGCGGCCGGGTCAAGGGACTCTGGTACGCGCAGCACGAAGCGCCGATCAACCACCACCGACGTCGAGTACCCGCCCTGGGTGATCGAGTCGCCGTTGCGTGGGTCAATGGCGCCGTAGGTGCCGATGTTGCCCCGCTCGCAGTATTGCTCCAGCCCTTCCAGGCAGCTCTCGCATTCCCGGCAGGAGTCCACCAAACAGCCCACGCCCACGCGGTCACCGGGGGCGAAATCCTGCACTGCGGCTCCTACCCGGCTGACACGGCCCACGATCTCGTGACCGGGAACCAAAGGATAAGGAGGGACGCGCCACTCCCCACGGGTTGCATGCACGTCCGAGTGGCAGAGTCCGCAGAATTCAATGGCGATCTCCACGTCGTCCTCTTTGGGTGCGCGGCGTGCCACCGTCAGGGGTACCAGGCCACTGTCCGCAGAGGTAGCCCCAAATGCGGCAGCCAGCGTGGTCGCTGCTGGGGACTCACTGCTGTCAATCAGGATGGGTTTGGCCAAGGGTGGGGGCACGGGGCGTCCGGGTGTCATGCTCCGACGCTACTCCCGGCAGTCGTGCTTGTGCCACTTGGACCACCGGCGTCCCCTTCGAATGGCTCGCTTCCCACGGCCACGTCATTCGCATCATTGGTGGACCATTGCGAGAACGACCCCGGGAACAGCGCAGCGCGGTATCCCGCGATCTCCAAGGCTGCGATCTCGTGGGATGCCGTCACGCCCGAACCGCAATACACCGCAATATTGGACGATTCATCCAGTCCCAACTCCTCAAACCGCCGCCGCAACTCCTCCACCGGCAGGAAGGCGCCGTCGCTTGTGACATTTCCCGTGGTTGGAGCGCTGACGGCTCCCGGAATGTGTCCCGCCCGGGGGTCGATCGGTTCCACCTCACCCCGGTACCGCTCCCCCGCCCGGGCGTCCAGCAGGACTCCGTTGCGGTGCCACTGCGCAGCTTCCTGCTCGGTGATGGCCGGCATGCGGCCATCGCCCAAGGACACGTTCCCGACGCCGGGACGCACCTCGCCGGTCTCCACCGGGTAGCCGCTGGTACGCCAGGCGGCCAGGCCGCCGTCGAGCAGGTGAACGGACTCCACCCCGGCGTTCCGCAGCATCCACCAGGCACGTGCTGCGGCCATGCTGCCACTGTTGTCGTACGCGACAATGGTGTCGCCGTCGTTTATCCCCCACGAGCGCGCTGCGTCCTGGAAGCGATCCGGTGAGGGCAGGGGATGGCGTCCCAGGCCGGGCTGCGCGTGGTCGGCCAACTCTTCGGCGAGGTCCACGAAGACAGCACCGGGCAGGTGCCCGGCCAGGTATTCGCTGTGCCCGTCAGTCCTGCCAAGGACCCACCGGACGTCCAGCAATACCGTCCTTTCCCCTGATTCGACACGCTGGCGTAGTTCCGACGCAGTCATCAACGTGGCCATGGGTTCTCCCTTCATTCCGTCAGCTCGGGCTCCGTTGCTGCCGGCGCCCGCTTTCCAGCCTAGGCTTATCCAGTGAGCAATTCGTGTATTCAGGACAGGACCTGGGCCAGCGAGGCCATCCGCAAAATCGAAGCCGAGAACAACCGCTCGGCGGACACGCATCTTTATGCGGTTCCCCTGCCGGAGCACTGGGGTGTGCACCTGTACTTGAAGGACGAGTCCACGCACCGATCGGGCAGCCTCAAACATCGCTTGGCACGGTCCTTGTTCCTCTATGGCCTGGTCAACGGCTGGATCACGGAAGGCACCACCATTGTGGAAGCCTCCAGCGGAAGCACTGCTGTGTCCGAGGCCTACTTCGCCCGGCTCATCGGTTTGCCGTTTATCGCCGTCATGACCAAGACCACCAGCCCTGAGAAGATCGCCCTGATCGAGGAGTTCGGCGGCGCCTGCTTGCTCGTGGACCATGCTTCGGAGGTCTACGCCGTGGCGGAAGAGACAGCCAAGACGTCCGGTGGCTACTACATGGACCAGTTCACCTATGCCGAACGGGCCACGGACTGGCGCGGTAACAACAACATCGCCGAGTCGATATTCGAGCAACTCTCCTTGGAAGAGCACCCGGTTCCGGAATGGATCGTGGTGGGCGCCGGTACCGGTGGCACCAGCGCCACCATTGGCCGCTATCTCCGGTACAACCGCTACAGCACCCGCCTGGCCGTGGTGGACCCGGAAAACTCAGCTTTCTACCCGGCCTGGCGGGACGGCAACGCGGCCGCAGCCACCGGCTTGCCGTCCCGGATCGAGGGCATCGGCCGACCACGGTCGGAACCGAGCTTCGTACCCGCGGTGATCGACCATATGATCCAAGTCCCCGATGCCGCTTCCGTTGCAGCCATGCGCCACCTCCGGAAGCTCACCGGACTGCACGCCGGCCCTTCGACCGGCACCAACCTTTGGGGAGTCTGGCAGCTGGTCGCCCGGATGGTTTCCGAGGGACGGACGGGCAGCATCGTTTCGCTCATGTGCGACGGCGGCGATCGCTATGCGGGCAGCTACAACGACGCCGGCTGGCTGGCTGGGCACGGACTGGACCCGGAGCCACATGAAGCGGTTCTGGAACGCTTTCACGACACCGGCGTGTGGACAAGCTAGACCTCTACGGAATCCCGGGCTGCGAGCCGGGCGTAGCTGGTGCCATAACGTGCACCGATCCGGGTGACATGCCCCTCCACAATGCCGCGTCCCAGCTCGTTGAGCAGGCCGTCATGGACCGGGAAGGCCTTGGGGGCGCGGACTGAGATGACGAAGTCCACTACCTCGCCAATTTTGGACCACGGGGCATGGATGGGGACCAGGAGCGTTTTGACATCGATCCCGTCCGGGACCACAAAAGAGTCCCCGGGGTGGAACACGTTGTCATCCACCAGGTAACCGATGTTCGCCACCACCGGGATCTGGGCATGGATGACGGCATGCTGCCCACCGAAGGTCCGGATGCTGAATCCTGCCACTTCAAAGCCGGTGTTGGGCTCCACTGCGTGTACGCGGTCGGCGATATCACTGTTTTCCTTCAGTGCAGCAGCTACCCCGGCCGGAGCGTGGACCTCCAGCACAGTGTTGCTCCGCAGGGCTGCCGTCACCGCAGGACGGTCGATGTGGTCGTTGTGCTCGTGTGTAACAAGTACGGCGTGGGCCCCGCTCAGCGCCTCCTCCGATTCGGAGAATGTCCCGGGATCAATCACCAGGACCTTTCCTTCTTTCTCCAACCGGACACAGGCATGGGTGTACTTGGTGAGCTTCATGGGGACAGCCTATGGTCGCCCGCTGACAGTTTCCAACCTTGGCCTACTGGTAAAATTAGGCTTTGCCAGCATCCCCACGGAAGTGAGTCTTTCCATGCCACACGGCACCAATTCCGCCACGACCGCTCCCGCCGCGCCGGCCACCAGCGGCGTAAAGGAGCAGCGCGTCACCAAGCAACGCTTGGCCGTCAGCGCCGCCCTGGATGAATTGGATGACTTCGTCAGCACCCAGGAGCTGTACCGCCTGCTGCAGAACAAGGGCATTTCCGTGTCCTTGGCCACCGCATACCGCATCCTTCAGTCGCTGGCCGACGACGGACTCATCGATGTCCTCCGCAACGGTGAAGGCGAAGCTGTCTACCGTCGTTGCGCCGTCACCGGGCACCACCACCACTTGCTGTGCCGAAACTGTGGCAAGGCTGTTGAGGTGGAGGCTCCCGCCGTCGAGACCTGGGCGGCCCGCACGGCAGCCGAACATGGCTTCACCGAAGTAGCCCACACCGTGGAGATCTTTGGGCTGTGCCCCGAGTGCACTGCCAAGAAGGCCGCCGGGAAACTTTAGAGGGCCCCCGCGGGCAGGTCCCGCGACACGCGGCCGTTGAGGCCGCGATTGGCTCGGACCCGACCGATGATCCGGCACACCACGTAGATCAAGAAGGACAACGTGGTGACGTACGGGCTGATGGGAATCCGGCTTCCGAGTGCCAGGAGGATGCCACCCACTGTGGCTGTCATTGCGAAGGCCACACTCAGCAGCACCACGAGCCGGGGCGAGGTGGTCACCCTCAGGGCTGCTGCAGCCGGCGTAATCAGCAAGGCGAGAACCAACAGCGCACCCACGATCTGGATGGACAACGCCACGCTCACACCCAGCAGCACCATAAAGCCGATCGCCAGTCCACGGACGGGAACGCCCCGGGCTTCAGCCATCTCCGGGTCCACGCTGGCGAAGCTCAGCGGTCGCCATTTGGCCACCAGGGCGATCATCACCACCACCGCGGTCCCAGCCAGAACCTGTAGCTGAACGGTATCGACGGACACGATCTGTCCGGTCAACAGGCCGAACTTGTTCGCCGCACGGCCTTCGTACAGAGCGAGAAACAGGATCCCCAGGCCGAGCCCGAAAGGCATGATGACGCCGATGATTGAGTTCTTATCCCGCGCCCTCACCCCCATGAAGCCCAGCAGGACGGCCGCAGCCACAGAACCGATCAGGGAACCGAAGATGATGTCGGCACCGATCAGCAAGGCAAAAGCGGCGCCCGCAAAGGACAACTCGGAGATGCCGTGGACGGCGAAAGCGAGGTCGCGCTTCATCACGAACGTGCCAACCAGCCCGCCAAGAAGGCCCAGCACGGCACCGGCCCAGATGGAGTTTTGGACGAGGACCAGCAATTCGCCGTAGTTCTCGAAGTTGAAAATAGTCTGCAGTATGTTGGCCAGGTCCATTTAGAACTCCTCCCCGGCGGCTGCGTGGGCATCGTCATGGAAGTGCGTGGTGGCGTCTGGAAGACCCACGACGACGATCCTTCCGTTGGTATGGATGACCTCGACATGGCTGTCGTACAGTTCGGACAGGACTTCGGTGGTCATGACCTCTTGGGGAGTTCCGACACGGAACTGGCCCCCGGCCAGGTACAGCACACGATCCACATAGTCGATCACGGGATTGATCTCGTGCGTTACGAAGACCACGGCGCTGTTCCGCTCGTGGCACTGCTTGTTGATCAGCGAACTGACGCCCTGCTGATGATGAAGGTCAAGGGAAAGGAGCGGTTCGTCGCACAGGAGGACTTGTGGTTCAGTCGCCAGCGCCTGGGCAACCCTGAGCCGTTGCTGCTCACCACCGGACAGCTGCCCTACCGGCACCTTGGCGTAGTCCGAAGCGCCCACCTGCTCCAACAGGTCATTGATCCGCTGGTTGACACTACCGGACGAGACACGCATGCCCCAGCGGTGCCCGTCGATGCCCAAGCCCACCAGGTCGCGGGCGCGCAGGGGGGTGTCCGGTGCAAACGACTTTTGCTGCGGTATGTAGCCGATCCGCTTGCTTCCACGTTCCACCGGGTGGCCGCCCAGGGATACCGTTCCGGAGTGCAGTTCCTGCAGTCCGAGGAGGACCTTGAGGAAACTCGTCTTGCCGCTGCCGTTGGGCCCCAGGACAGCAAAGAACTCTCCCGGGTTGATGTCGAGGTCGAGATCCCGCCAGAGAGTCCTCTTGCCGAACTGCAGGCTGGCTCCGCGGAGGCTCACTACCGGTGTCAAAAGTTGTCCTCGATCCATGCGCTGCTGGGAACGCAGTTGTTGTGCCATTGGGGTTGGCGAGTGTCCTGGTGGCAGGCAAAAGGCCCCGCAGCCATCCTCAATATCTTAGGACGCTGACGGGGCCCTTCACCGCATACGGGGTGGGGAAACGCTACTTCTTCAGCGCGGAGGAGAGGGATTCCACGTTGTCGGTCATCCACTGGACATAGTCCTTGCCGTCCGGCAGCGTTTCCGTGAAGTTCAGGACCGGCACGCCGGCAGCTTCCGCAGCCCGCTTGACTGCCTCGGTCTGGGGGCCTTCGGTCTGCTCGTTGTAGGCAAGGAGCCGAACTGACTTGGCGCTGAGGAGGTCCGTGGTTTCCTTCAGCACAGCGGCCGGGACATCCGTCCCCTCTTCAATGGCGGCGCTGTAAGCCTCGGGCGTCTTGTTCTCCAGCCCGGCAGCTTCCAGGAGGTACAAAGGAACGGGTTCCGTGATGGCCACCGGAGCATGCTCGTTGCCCGCCTTTACGGCGTCAAGCTTTCCTGTCAGGTCAGTGAGCTTGGCTTTGAAGGCGTCGGCGTTGCTGGTGAAGGTTGAAGCCGAGGCTGCGTCCAGGCTGCCGAGCTTGCTTGCCACCGCATCGGCAAGCTTGCCCATCGTGTCCAGGCTGTACCAGACGTGCTCATTGAACTCGCCGTGGTTGTGCGTGTGGCCTTCTTCGCCGTGCGCCTCTTCGCTGTGGGCTTCCCCCTCGGGAGCGAGCCCGGAGATTTCCACGGCGCTGATCATGTTCTCGTGGCCGATCTTGGTCTCGTCGGCGATCTTGTGAAGAAACTCGTCATAGCCGCCACCGTTCTCCACCACGAGCTTGGCCTTGGAGATTACCAACTTGTCCTGGGCGCTGGCCTCGTAGGAGTGGGGGTCCTGGCTGGTTTTGGTGATGATGGCGTTGACGTTGACCTTGTCCCCGCCAACGGCCTTCACGATGTCCCCGTACACGTTGGTGGAGGTGACCACCTCGATGGCGCCCGGCGACGACGAACTATCAGCCCCGGCCGTGCCGGCACAGGAGGAAAGCAAGAGGGCGGCAAGACCGGCGGAAGCGGCCACGGACAGGCGGGCGGCGGAACGACGCACGAAGACCTCGGATCTACTCAAAATGAGAATCAAACACAATTATTGGCAGGTTCAAGTGTAACCCTAAATGGGAATGATTCCTATTAGACGCATCTGGCGCCGACCGGATTCGGTCGACGCCAGACTGCTTTCGCTGCGTTTTACTGCACCTGTTGACCGCCGTAGCGCCGAATCCCCGTCGCCTGAGTGGCATCGCGGATCTCACCAACCAGTTGCTCAATGACGTCTTCAAGGAACAAGACACCCTGGGTGTCGCCACCCGGACCGACGACGCGGGCCAGGTGGGAACCAGTGCGTTGCATGACGGACATTGCTTGCTCAATTTCGTCGTCCGGCGACAGGTTGGCAAGGGACCGGATACGACCCTCGGCGATCGGGTGCCTGCGCCCTTCGTCAGGGATGGACAAGATGTCCTTCACATGCAGATACCCGGCCAGTTCGCCGTCGTCGTCCACCATCGGGAAGCGTGAGAAGCCGGTACGGCTGACCGCCTTTTCCAGGTCCACCGGAGTGGAAGCCGTCTTGAGAACCACCAGCTTGTCCAAGGGGACCATGATGTGCGAGGCCGTGTGCTCTGAGAACTCGAGGGCACCGCTCAACAATCCCGTTTCGTCATCCACCAAGCCATGCCGCGTGGACTCCTGGACGATTGATTGCACCTCTTCCAAGGTGAACGATGAAGACACTTCGTCCTTGGGCTCAATCTTCATCAACCTCAGGATGTGGTTGGCCAGCCAGTTGAGGGACCAAATGATCGGGTTGACCACACGCGCGATGAACATCAACGGCGGCGCCAGCAGCAGGGCCGCCTTGTCCGCCACGGAAACCGAAATGTTCTTGGGAACCATCTCGCCAAAGGTGACGTGCAGGAAGGTGACGAACAGCAAGGCGATCGCAAAAGCGATGATGTCCGCGAGCTCCACCGGAACGCCCACCAATTCGAGGGGTTCAGCCAGCAAATGATGGATGGCAGGCTCGGCTACCTGAAGGATCAGAAGGGAACAGACGGTAATGCCCAATTGCGCGCACGCGAGCATCAGCGACACGTTTTCCATGGCACGCAGGGTTGTCTGCGCGCGCTTGGAGCCTGCCTCCGCCAGCGGTTCTATCTGGCTGCGGCGCGCGGACATGACCGCGAACTCGGCACCCACAAAGAAGGCGTTGCCGATCAGCAGCACGACGAGCCAGACAATTCCTACCCAGTCGTTCATACGGCACCTGCTTCATTGCGCGCGTTGCCGGCGTCCGCCGGAGACGACTCATCGGTCTCCACATGATGGAAACAAATCCTGTCGATCCTCCGGCCATCCATCCTGGTCACCGTCAGCGTGCCGCCCACCGTGTCCACAACGTCGCCGGCTTTGGCAATGCGGCCAAGCTGACTCATGACGTAGCCACCCACAGTTTCATAGGCGGATTCGTCGGGAACAGTGAGGTTGGGGATCTGCTCGGACACTTCGTCCGGCCGCAGGAGCCCCGGGAAGTACCAATCCCCCGAGGCACTTTGCAGCACGCCTGGGCGGACTTTGTCATGCTCGTCAGAGACTTCACCGACGATCTCTTCCACCAGGTCTTCGAGCGTCGTAATGCCTGCGGTGCCACCATACTCATCAAGCACGACGGCGAGTTGCAGGTTGCCTTCACGCAATTCGGACAGGAGCGCGTCCAGGTGGATGGTCTCGGGGACCTGCAGGACATCGGTCATGATCGCTCCGGCTTGGAGTTTCGCCCGACGCTCCGCGGGCACAGCCACAGCCTTCTTGACGTGGACCACGCCGCGGATGTCGTCCGTGGAATCACCGATGATCGGGAAGCGGGAGTATCCCGTCCGTCGGGCGGCGTCCAGGATGTCAGCCACTGGCTGGTCGGCGTCGATCGTTTCCATGCGAATACGGGGCGTCATCACGTCGGCTGCTGTGCGACCCGAGAAGTTCAGGGTGCGCGCAACGAAGTTGGCCGTACCGGCATCCAGGGTCCCAAGCTCGGCGGACCTGCGGACCAGGGAAGCAAGCTCGGCCGGGGTCCTTGCCCCGGAGATCTCTTCCTTGGCTTCGAGCCCGAAGAGGTTCAGGACCTTGTTCGAGAAGCCGTTAAGCACCACGATGGCCGGCTTGAAAACCGCAGTGAACATCAGTTGGGGACGTGCCAGGCGTTTCCCCAACGGAAACGCAAGGGCAATGGCCATGTTCTTGGGAACCAACTCGCCGATAAGCATCGACAGGAGCGTGGCAAAAGCCATGGCCACAATCAACGCGACGGAGTGAACCACCTCGGGCGGGAGGCCCAATAATCCGAGGGGCCCAATAAGCAACTGCCCCACGGAGGGTTCCATCACGAAACCCGTCAACAGTGTTGTCAGCGTAATGCCAAGCTGGCAACTGGAGAGTTGGGTGGAAAGCGACTTGAGGCACTTCAGCAGCGGGGCTGCAGCGTGGTCGCCGTTGTCGACTGCCCGCTGGACGCTTGCTTGGTCCAGGGCAACGAGGGAAAACTCAACTGCTACAAAGAAGCCGGTGCCGAGAATCAGGGCAAAACCGGCCAGGAGAAGAATCCATTCCACCTAGCGCATCACTCCAAGGGTGGGCGCGTGCAAGGGGCTTGGTGCCTTCGGCTGGGGAATTCGCCCCGGCGGAGGCTGGTCGGGCGCCGCTGACGCATGGTCTGCGGCACCACCGGCTATAAGCGCCGGCGCGGGATGGGCATGTGAACGGGTATTGCCGGCTCGACGGGCGCGCTGTGCGGAGTTGCCATATTGGCTCCCCCGACAGTTCCCAGGCCGGCACCTAGATTTACTGTCCATAAGGGTTTCAGTCTACAGTCAGCCCGCCGAAGGCTCCCACGTGCCGGGTAACTTCGCAATAAAAAACCCGAGTCAGCTCACTAAGTCAGCCGCAACATGATTTAGGTCACCACTATTGGCAGTTAACCAACGATCCTAACTAGACTGTCAGGGGTCTGAGTTCGCGGGACCCGGACCCTGTCCCATCGTTGCGGAAGTGCAACTTTGGCCAGCGGGAAAACAACACTCATGGAAGAGGCGTATTTCAAGTGCCAGAGCAGCCCAGCCACCGTCTACCAGAGGAATTTGGCGGAAACGAGTGGCTCGTTGACGAACTGTACGAGCGGTACCAACAGGACAAGAATTCGGTGGACACCAAGTGGTGGCCGCTCTTCGAATCCTTTGCTTCCGCTGACGGCACTTCTTCCAACGGAACCTCAGCAGCTCCAGCAGCTGCCAATCCCCCTACCCAAGTACTTCCCGTGGTAGCTCCGGCTGCAGCGGCACCGGCACCGGCGCCGGCCGCTCCCGCAGCTGCACCTGCCGAGGCCCCTGCCGCGGCGGCTCCCGCCCCGGCGAAGAAGGCACCTGCCACGGTTGCCCGGGACGGAGCAAAGAAGCCCGCCGCCGGCACCACTGCCCAGCCCATCCCCGCCCAGTTGCCCAAGAGCACCAAGGCTCCAACGGCGCCCGAGGAAGATGTCGTTTCCGTCCTTCGGGGTCCGGCCAAGGCCATTGCCACCAATATGGTCACCAGCCTCGAAGTGCCAACCGCTACCAGCGTCCGGGCAGTTCCCGCCAAGCTGCTCATCGACAACCGCGTAGTCATCAACTCCAACCTTGCCCGTGCCCGCGGTGGCAAGGTGTCCTTCACGCACCTCATCGGCTACGCCGTGGTTCGCGCACTCTCCCAGTTCCCCTCGATGAACGTCTACTACGACGAAATTGATGGCAAGCCGAGTGCTGTGCAGCCTGCACACGTCAACTTCGGCATCGCCATCGACATGCCCAAGCCCGACGGCACGCGCCTCCTGATGGTTCCCAACATCAAGAAGGCCGAGACCATGGACTTCGCGGAGTTCTGGCACACCTACGAGGACCTCATCAAGCGTGCCCGCAATGGCAAGCTCACGGCCGATGACCACGCAGGCACCACTGTCTCGCTGACCAACCCCGGCGGCATCGGTACAGTTCACTCGGTACCCCGCCTCTCCAAGGGACAGGCCGCCATCATCGGCGTCGGTGCGCTCGACTACCCGGCAGAATTCCAGGGTGCCAGCGAGAAGATCATCGCCCAGAACGCCATCAGCAAGATCCTCACGCTGACCTCCACCTACGACCACCGTGTCATCCAGGGTGCGGGCAGCGGCGAGTTCCTCAAGCTTGTCCACCAGCTCCTCCTCGGTGCACAGAACTTCTACGACGAAATCTTCGAAGCCCTGCGTATCCCGTACGAGCCCGTTCGGTGGAGCCCGGATCTCCAGGTGGATCCGGCAGACGAGATCAACAAGGTTGCCCGCATCCAGCAGTTGATCCACTCCTACCGCGTGCGTGGCCACCTGATGGCCGACACCGATCCGCTGGAATACGTGCAGCGCAAGCACCCTGACCTTGACGTCCTGACGTATGGCCTGACCCTGTGGGACCTGGACCGCGAATGGCCCACGGGCGGGTTCGGCGGCAAGCCGCAGCTGAAGTTCCGCGACATCCTCGGCGTGCTCCGCGACGCTTACTGCCGCACCACGGGCATCGAGTACATGCACATCCAGGAACCGGCAGAACGCAAGTGGTTCCAGGATCAGCTGGAGCACCCGTACTCCAAGCCGAGCCGCGAAGAGCAGCTGCGCATCGTCTCCAAGCTCAACGCCGCTGAAGCCTTCGAGACCTTCCTGCAGACCAAGTTCGTTGGTCAGAAGCGCTTCTCCCTGGAAGGTGGCGAGTCGCTGATTCCGCTGCTCGACGCCGTTATTTCGGACGCAGCGGACGATGGCCTGGACGAAGTTGCCATCGGCATGGCCCACCGTGGCCGCCTGAACGTGCTCACCAACATTGCCGGCAAGACCTACGCACAGGTATTCCGCGAATTCGAGGGCACGCAGGATCCCCGCTCGGTCCAAGGGTCCGGTGACGTCAAATACCACCTCGGCACCGAGGGTACGTTCACCTCGGACAACGGCAAGCAGACCAAGGTCTACCTCGCCGCCAACCCGTCCCACCTCGAAGCTGTTGACTCCGTCCTGGAGGGCATCGTCCGTGCCAAGCAGGACCGTTTGGACCAGGGCGAGTCCTTCCCGGTGCTGCCCATCATGGTCCACGGTGACGCCGCGTTCGCCGGCCAGGGCGTTGTGGCGGAAACCCTCAACCTCTCGCAGCTGCGCGGCTACCGCACCGGCGGGACCATCCACGTGATCGTCAACAACCAGGTTGGCTTCACCACTGCGCCGTCGTCATCGCGGTCGTCCACGTACTCCACGGACGTTGCCAAGATGATCCAGGCTCCGGTGTTCCACGTGAACGGCGATGACCCCGAGGCCGTGGTGCGCGTGGCGCAGCTCGCCTACGAGTTCCGTCAGCGTTTCCACAAGGATGTCGTCATCGACATGGTGTGCTACCGCCGTCGCGGCCACAACGAAGGTGACGACCCCTCGATGACCCAGCCCCTCATGTACAACCTGATCGAAGCCAAGCGCTCCGTTCGCAAGCTGTACACCGAGTCGCTCATTGGCCGCGGGGACATCACGGAAGAAGAAGCAGAGCAGCTGCTCCGCGACTACCAGGAGCGCCTCGAGCGTGTCTTCGCCGAGACACACGCTGCGCAGACGTCGCCGATCCCGATTATCACCGCGGACTCCGCAGCTGTCTCGGACATTGAGCGCCCCATTGCGCAGCAGGCTGACTTCGGGACCAATTCCCCCACGTCCACCGCGATTTCCGCCGATACCCTTGCCCGCATTGGCAAGGCCCACTTGGAAATCCCGGACGGTTTTACCGTTCACTCCAAGCTCAAGCAGTTGTTGGAGAAGCGCGAGCAGATGTCCCGCGAAGGTGGAATCGACTGGGGCTTCGGCGAAATCGCGGCCTTCGGCTCGCTGATCATGGAAGGCGTCCCCGTGCGTCTGGCCGGCCAGGATTCCCGCCGCGGCACGTTCGTCCAGCGCCACGCTGTATTCCATGACCGCGCCAACGGCAACGAATGGCTGCCCCTGGGCAACCTCTCCGATGATCAGGCGAAGCTGTGGATCTACGACTCCCTGTTGTCCGAATACGCTGCCATGGGCTTCGAATATGGCTACTCGGTGGAGCGTCCGGATGCTTTGGTGCTTTGGGAAGCCCAGTTCGGCGACTTCGTCAACGGCGCCCAGACCATCATTGACGAGTTCATTTCCTCTGCTGAGCAGAAGTGGGGCCAGCGTTCCTCGCTGGTGCTCATGCTTCCGCACGGCTACGAAGGACAGGGACCGGACCACTCGTCCGCACGCATCGAGCGCTTCCTGCAGATGTGCGCCGAGGACAACATGATCGTGGCCAACCCCACTACAGCGGCCTCGCACTTCCACCTGTTGCGTCGCCAGGCCTACAGCCGTCCGCGCAAGCCGTTGATCATCTTCACGCCCAAGCAGCTGCTCCGCCTCAAGGGTGCCGCTTCCGCCGTCGAAGACTTCACCAACGGCGGCTTCAAGCCGGTCATCGGAGACCCGGACGTCCAGCCGGCCAACGTGGATCGGGTCATCCTGGTCTCGGGCCGTTTGTACTACGATCTCCTGTCCAACCGTCAGAAGTCCGGTGATACGTCGACTGCGATCATCCGCGTTGAGCAGCTGTACCCGCTGCCCAAGGCTGAGATTGACGCCGAGCTCGCCAAGTACCCGAACGCTGACATCGTTTGGGCCCAGGACGAGCCCGCCAACCAGGGACCGTGGCCGTTCATGGGCCTGAACCTGGCACCGGAACTCGACCGCAAGCTTCGCTTGGTGTCGCGTCCGGCGTCGGCCTCCACGGCTGCCGGTTCCATGAAGCGCCACGCTGCTGAGCAGGATGCCCTGATTAAGCAGGCGTTCGAACGCAAGTAAAACGAAACTGCCCGGCCTGAGGAGCGATAAGCACGCCTCAGGCCGGGCAGTTCTGTTTAATGGGACAGGTACCCGGTTCCAGAACCGGCCGATGATCCGCCAATCCGTGCAAGGACCGTAACGAGTGTGAAGAGGTAACCGTGGAAGACAGGAAGCTGCGCATCGCAGCTGTAGGAGATGAACTGCTCGCGGGCCTGGGGGATCCCCGCGCATTGGGTTGGCTCGGACGAGTGCTGGCCCGGACACCCCAGGACTCCGTTGCGGTGGAAAGTTTCCCGCTCCCCTGCCCCATGGAAGGTACTGAGGGTCTCGCAGCCCGCTGGCAGGACGAAGCCGGCAGGCGCTTCAGTGATACGCACGAAAACAGGCTGGTAATCGGTCTTTCGGGGCGCGACCTTGAGTTTGGCCTGTCCACGGCGCGGAGCCGACTGAATCTGGCCAACATCCTGGACGGGGCTTCACACAGCAGCGTGGAGGTCTTTGTGGTGGGTCCGCCTCCCACTCTGGATCCAGCGCGGAACAAGCGGCTTGCCGAACTCAATACTGCGTTTGCCGATGTGACTACACGGCGGAACCACCATTACGTTGACACGTTCTCTCCCTTGCTCAATCATGAGCAGTGGAGGACGGACCTCGCAGCCAATGGGGGAACACCGGGCCAGGCGGGCTACGGATTGATTGCGTGGCTCGTCCTGCACCGTGGCTGGTTCCAGTGGCTTAACATCGCTCAACCGGAGTAGCCATGACGCGGAACGTGCAGGTACCTGTCAGAGCAGCAATGGCCGCGGCCTTAGTAGCCGCAGTGGCAGCCACAGTTTCCTGCAGTTCCAGTCCACCGGCTCCCTCAGCGGAGTCCTCCACAGCCGTACCGGCGCCGACGTCCACGCCTCTTTCTTCAGCGGCGCCCGCAGCCTTGCAGCCCTTCGACGCAGCAACTTTGCGCGCGGACTTCGAACGGACCGCGAAGGAAGTCCTTGTTCCCGGCGCCATGCTGCTGCTGGAGACTCCGGAAGGAACCCTCACCGCTTCGTACGGCACAGGTGTCCGCGGGGCCGAACGCCCGTTATCAGTGGAAGACCACATCCGCGTAGGGTCCGTCACCAAGACCTGGACAGCCACGGTGATCCTTCAGCTGGTCCAGGAGGGCAAGCTCGCGCTCGCTGATCCCGTGTCCAAGTATCGCCCGGACGTTCCCAACGGTGATGCCATCACGCTTGAGCAAATGCTGACCATGCGGAGCGGACTGTTCAACTACACCGAGACCCTTGAGCTCAACTCAGCCATGGACAAGGAACCTCAACGGGCGTGGAAACCGGAGGAATTGCTCGCCCTGGCTTTCGCCCATCAACCGTACTTCGCGCCCGGACAAGGCTTCCATTATTCCAATACGAACACGGTCCTTCTTGGTCTCATCGCTGAGGAAGTCGGAGGAAAGCCGCTCGGTGAGCTTTTCGACGAACGCATCTTCAAGCCCCTTGGGTTGAACGGAACAGTCTTTCCCGATATCTCCTCCAACGGCATTCCGGAGCCGCACCCCCAGGGCTACTTCTATGGCGACAACGTCCTGACCATGACCAATCCCGCCCTTCCCGAGGACATGCAGAAGGAAGCAACGGCGGGTACCCTTGCCCCTAACGACGTCACTGACGTCAACCCGTCGTGGGCTTGGGCCGCCGGCTCCGGGATCTCCACAGCAGCGGACTTGAAGACCCTGGGCGAAGCCCTCGTCAACGGAAAGCTCCTGAAATCGGAACTTCAGCAAAAGAGACTCGACAGCGTCACCCCGACCAACCCGGATATTCCAGGTGGCGCTTCCTACGGCTGGGGCATTGCGAAGTTCGGCAACCTCTATGGCCACACTGGAGAGCTTCCCGGCTTCAACACCTTCATGGGCAGCGATCCAACCAACGGCGTCACCTTGGTGGTGTGGACCAACCTGGCACCCACCGCCGACGGCCGGGACCCTGCCTCGATTATTGCCCGTTCCCTTATCGGCAAGGTCTACCGCGCTTCGTCCTGACTCTCCACGATTGCCCCTTGCTTCTCGGCAATTCGCGATATATCGTGACTTCATTAACGCGATATATCGCAACTTGGAGGGATCATGTCTGACGAATTATGGACCGTGACAGGACCACAAACCATTGATGTGGACGACGTCCGCTCTCTCAAACTGGGAATCGTCAAAGGCCGCTTTGACGTCATGACCCACGACGAACCTTTCGTCCGCATCGAGATCAGCGAGATCACCGGTGACCCACTCACTGTCACTTTGGTGGATGGACGCTTGGAAGTACGCCACCAACTGCAGGGACCGCAAGGCTGGTTCCGCAACCTGATGGGAACCGTCAACAACACCAGCACCAACTCAGTGGTGGTCGGCATAGCACTGCCGCCCGGCGTCGACGTCGAAGCGGGAACGGTGAGCGGCGACGGCCTGGTGTCGGGCATCAGCGGCCGCACGCGACTGAACACCGTGTCCGGTTCCGTCATGGCTGACGGAACCAGTGGCGAATTGCACGTCAACACGGTCAGTGGTGAAGTGATCGCCAGGAACCACGACGGCGTCCTGACCGCCAAGAGCGTTTCCGGTGAAGTTACCGCCTCTGGCACGTTCAAGAACGTTCGTGCCAGCACGGTGAGCGGCGACCTCAGCTTCGATCTTCAGGACTACACCAACGACCTCGGGGCCAACTCCGTTTCAGGGGACCTCACCATCCGCCTGCCGCATGATGTCGGCCTGGACATCGTGGCAAAGTCCGCCGGCGGAACCGTGGTGATCGACGATCAGATGTACGCCCAGCCCGGCAGCAATGTCCACACCATTGTTGGCCCGGATGAGCGGCTGATGCTGGTTCGGACCAACACAGTATCCGGCAAGACCTACATCATCCACGGCTCAGCGCCCGCACCGGAAAACGGGAAACCGGTCCCCGGGGAAGCGGGCCTCTGATGCCTCCGGTTTTCGCGCACGGAGCACTGCGGCTGTACCTCCTGGCGCTGCTCGAGACAGGTCCCAAACACGGTTACGAGCTGATCAAGGCGCTGGGTGACAGATTCGGCGGCACATACTCCCCCAGCGCCGGAACCATCTACCCGCGCCTGGCCAAACTGGAGGAGGAAGGCCTCGTTGCCACCGAGACCGAAGGGCGCCGCACCAAGTACCTCATGACGGAGGCAGGCCGGGCTGAACTGGACAGCCGCCGCCAGGAGCTTGCCGATGTCGAGGACACCATATCGGCCTCTGTGAGGCGGCTCGCCGACAATCTGCGAGAGGACATCCGGACCAACATGCGGGGCCTGCGGGCAGACCTGGCGGCGACTGCGGAAGCCGCGCGCACCACCGCAACCACGGCCCCCTTCCGGAGCCGGACTGCGGGCTACACCCCCGAAGGCCAGCGCATCCTTAAGGAAGCTGAGCTGATGGTTCAGTCCTTCCGGGATGACATCAGGGTTGAACTACGCCAGCACGGCGCCTCCCACCCGTTGACTCCCGTAGCGCTGGAAACGGTTCGCGCCGTCTTGGACCAGGCCCGCATCTCCATCAGGAATTCGCTGCGGAACTGACCGAAGTGCCGGCTCAGAAGCAGCACAGCAGCAGCCCGGTTCGCGGCGCAGCACTCGGATGTGCGAAACTGGAGGGCAGCTTTATTGAGTATCAATCCTTGAAGGAGGCCAGCTATGAGCAAGCGTGCACGTAAGCGTCGTGACCGTAAGCGCGGCGGCGCGAACCACGGCAAGCGTCCCAACACCTAAGCCATCGGCTTAGCGTCACAGCCTTAAAGCGAAGGCCCCGGAAACCATGCGGTTTCCGGGGCCTTCGACGTTGGTGGTAAAGATCAGGTTGTGGCCGGCTAAGCGTCAACCGGCTTGATGGAGTGAATCCTGTCCAGAATCGAGTTCTTGAGGTTCTCCGGCGCAGACTCCGTGCACGAACGCTTGACCATGGTGCGGATCAGGCATTCAAGGTCGTACTGCTCAGCGCATTCCTCGCACGTGTCCAGGTGCTGCTTGATCTCTGTGAGGTCTTCGCGTGTCAGCGCACCGTCGAGGTACTCATAGATCCGCTGCATTCGCGTATCGTCGCAATCGCCCA
This sequence comes from Paenarthrobacter sp. FR1, assembly GCF_051106045.1. NCBI lineage: Bacteria > Bacillati > Actinomycetota > Actinomycetes > Micrococcales > Micrococcaceae > Paenarthrobacter > Paenarthrobacter sp. FR1. The sequence goes on from NZ_JBPFSF010000001.1 coordinate 227,444, forward strand.
ATCCCTGGCAGTCGCTCATTTCTCTTTCTCCTGATTGTTGCTTCCGGCCGCGGCCTGATCTTCGGTATGGGCCCTGAAGCCCCGTTCGGCGGCGTAATCCGCCAGCATGTCCCGCAGCATCTTCCTGCCGCGGTGCAACCGCGACATGACCGTGCCGATCGGGGTGTTCATAATCTCTGAAATCTGCTTGTACGCATATCCCTCGACGTCGGCGAAATAGACGGCGAGCCGGAACTCCTCCGGAATCGCCTGCAACGCGTTTTTGACGTCGGAGTCGGGCAAGTGGTCCAGGGCCTCAGCTTCCGCGGACCGCAAACCTGCTGAAGTATGCGACTCGGCCTTGGCCAACTGCCAGTCCTCGATCGTGTCCGAATTGGACTGCAGCGGCTCGCGTTGCCGCTTCCGGTAGAGGTTGATGTAGGTGTTGGTCAAGATCCGGTACAACCAGGCTTTGAGGTTGGTGCCCGGCTTGTACTGGTGGAAAGCCGAAAAGGCCTTGGTGTAGGCCTCTTGGACAAGGTCCTCGGCGTCAGACGGGTTTCGCGCCATCCTCATGGCGGCCGAGTACAGCTGGTCCACGTACTGCATTGCGTCGCGCTCGAAGCGCGCCCGCCGCTGCTCGGGAGTTTCCGTGGCGACATCGACGGCGGCCGGTGCCGGACTGCTGCCTTCGGCTGACGCGTCGGCTGCTTCGTACATGGCCGCTGCGGCCGGTTCAATGGTGCTCATCGTTGCCAAGTCTACTGTCAGCTGGGGGGAATCCGGCTGCGTCCCGAACCCAGCCTCCGGTAGAACCCTGCGGTCCTTCACCAAAGTCAAAAAACCAACTCCATTCAGCGAGGCGGCAACACCATGCCGCGGTCCGGTCTCCACCGCACCTGAAACTCACAACGGCTGCCGCTGGGTAAATATTCCGCAAAGGTGCAAGACTAGAGCAGACTGCACCCCGTGAACACAACACTCATCGAACAGTGTGGCAAGCCACCCAGGAGGCAAGACATGTCAGTTATCCGTTTTCTCGCGCGACCTATGCTCGCGTCCAGCTTCGTCGTCGCAGGTCTGGACAAGCTCAGGAACGCGGACGACACTGCCAAGCAGCTCTCCCCCGTCCTTCGCCGGGCCTCGGAGTCCCTGCCCTTCAAGGCGGATGAGAAAACCCTCGCGCGCGTCCTCGGCGGTGCCCAGCTGGGTGCCGGAGCATTGCTCGGACTCGGCAAGCTCTCCCGCTTCGCAGCCACGGTGCTCGCTGTGACCTCCGCACTGAACTCCTACGTCGAATGGCGTTCTGCCGACATCAGCACCAAAGAAGGCCGCCACGCCCGCAAGGCGCAGCTGTTGAAGAACATCTCCCTGACCGGTGGCGTTCTGCTTGCCGCTGTTGACACCGAAGGGCGCCCAAGCATTGCCTGGCGCGCAGAGCATTTGGCAGCAGATGCCAAGAAGGTCACAGGCAAACAGATCAAGCGAGCAGACAAAGCAGTACGCAAGGCCGTTGACAATGCAGTTGGAGCATAAGGAAGCATGACAGGTACCACCGCCGCTAACACCGAACCACACACGGCCGCCGCCCTCCCCTTGTGGCCGGCTCCTTACGCCAAGGGGCCGGTGGATGCCACGGTGACGGTACCCGGTTCAAAGTCCCTGACCAACCGTTTCCTGGTGCTGGCGGCTTTGGCGGATGGCCCCTCCCGCCTTCGGGCTCCGCTTCATTCACGTGATTCCGCCCTGATGATCCAAGCCCTCCGTCAGTTGGGTGCCACCGTCACGGAGGTTCCGGGCGACGGTGATTACGGTCCCGATCTGGAAATCTCACCACTGGATCCGGCCGCTTCCAGCGCAGGGACGGCCATCGACTGCGGCTTGGCCGGCACGGTTATGCGTTTCGTTCCACCGCTGGCAGCGCTGCGGAATGGCTCCACCGTCTTCGACGGCGATCCCCACGCTCGCAACCGGCCCATGGGAACGATTATCGAAGCCCTGATCGCCCTCGGTGTTCCTGTCGCGGCTGAAGGCGGCAGGACGCCGTCGGCCCTTCCTTTCACGGTTGAGGGCACCGGCGAGGTCCGGGGCGGCCACCTGGTCATCGATGCCAGTGCGTCGTCACAGTTCGTTTCCGCCTTGCTGCTGGTGGGGGCCCGTTTCACTGAAGGCCTGCACCTGGAGCACGTAGGTAAGCCGGTTCCGAGCCTTGACCACATCAGCATGACCGTGGCGGTACTCCGCAGCGTCGGGGTCACCGTGGACGACTCCGTCCCCAACCACTGGCGGGTTTCCCCCGGGCCCATCAAGGCTTTTGACCAACGGATCGAACAAGACCTCTCCAATGCAGGCCCCTTCCTGGCCGCCGCACTGGCCACGCACGGCACTGTCCGCATTCCCAACTGGCCCACCGGTACCACGCAGGTGGGTGATCTGTGGCGAACCATCCTTGCGGCCATGGGCGCAACCGTGACCCTTGACGACGGGACGCTGACGGTCACCGGCGGGAACGAGATCAAGGGTGCGGATTTTGACGAAACCAGCGAGCTTGCTCCAACGGTAGCCGCCTTGTGCGCCTTGGCCACGGGCCCGTCACGCTTGACCGGCATTGCCCACCTCCGTGGGCACGAAACCGACAGGCTGGCGGCACTGGTGGCCGAGATCAACCGCCTCGGCGGAGATGCCGAGGAGACCGCAGACGGCCTGGTGATCCGCCCGGCAACCCTGCACGGCGGCGTGGTCCACAGCTACGCAGACCACCGCATGGCTACGGCCGGCGCCATCCTGGGGCTCGCCGTCGAAGGTGTCCAGGTTGAAGACATCGCTACCACTTCCAAGACCATGCCGGAGTTCCCGGAGATGTGGGCACGAATGCTTGAGTCGGCCGGCACCAGCGAGGCCAGCAACTGACCATGGGCCGCGACGCACGCTCCTGGGACGAGTCCGATGTCCGGATCCGTCCCAATAAAAAAGGCTCACGCCCCAGGACCAAGGACCGCCCCAGCTATGATGACGCCGTGATTGGACGGATCATCACGGTGGACCGCGGACGCTACCGGGCAATCGTGGGAGAAGACTCCGCCAACGAGCGCATCGTTATCGCCGCGCGCGCCCGTGAACTGCGGCGCAACCCCGTCGTTCCCGGCGACTTCGTGGCGTTGGTGGGAGACGTTTCGGGGTCGCCGGACACTCTTGCGAGATTGGTCCGCGTAGAGGACCGCAAGACGCTCCTGCGCCGCAGCGCTGACGACACCGACCCCATCGAACGGGTGGTTGTGGCCAACGCGGACCAACTCGTCATTGTGGTGGCAGCAGCCAACCCTGAACCGCGCACGGGATTCATCGACCGTGCTCTGGTGGCGGCGTACGACGCCGGCATCGAGCCGCTGCTGCTCATTACCAAGGCAGACGTTAAAGATCCGGCCGAGCTGCTCGCCAACTACCTCAGCCTGGACTTCCCCGTGATCATCAGCCGTACGGCGGATTCCGAAGCCGGTGGCATCGATGCCCGCTCGGATGACGGATTATCCGCCCGACTGGACAGGGACGCCGTCTCCCAGCTCCGCTCCCACCTTGGTGGCAAAGTCACCGTCATGCTCGGGCACTCCGGTGTGGGTAAATCCACCATGGTCAACGCCCTGACGGGAGCCGAGCGAGCCACGGGGGGCGTCAATGCAGTAACGGGCCGTGGCCGGCACACCTCGTCATCGGCGCTGGCCCTCAAGCTTGCCGATGCTCCATCGGGCAGTTGGATCATCGACACACCGGGTATCCGCTCCTTTGGCCTGGCCCACGTGGACCCCGACCGGATCCTGCATTCCTTCCCGGATCTTGAGCCTGGCACGGAGTCCTGCGACCGTGGCTGCAAGCACGACGCCACCGCCATCAACTGCGGGCTGGATCCTTGGGTTAATGAAGGCCATGCCGGACCGTCCGGAGTGGCCCGCTTGGCATCCCTGCGTCGGTTGCTGGGTGCGGATCCGCGCCTGGAAGCAAAAGAGGCCAAGGAACTGGGCACCGTCAACTGATCCTTGCCGCTTCACGTCCCCACCGGAGCGAACGTTTCAGGATAGTTTGGTGGCATGACCCATCCCGTTTCCACCTACAACGATGACCTGCGGCTGGCCCACGTCCTCGCTGATTCCGTCGACGCCCAGACCATGGATCGCTTCAAGGCGCTGGACCTCCAGATCGAGACCAAGCCCGACCTCACACCCGTCACGGATGCCGACAAGGCCGCCGAAGAAGCCATCCGAGGTCAATTGTCACGGTCGCGCCCCCGCGACGCCGTTCTCGGCGAAGAGTTCGGCAGCAGCGGTCACGGCTCACGCCGCTGGATTATCGATCCCATCGACGGGACCAAGAACTTCGTCCGCGGCGTTCCCGTGTGGGCAACGTTGATCGCACTGGTGGATGAAGGGGAACCCGTGGTTGGCGTCGTGAGTGCACCCGCCTTGGGCAAGCGGTGGTGGGCCGCCAAGGACATGGGTGCCTACATGGGCCGATCCCTTGCTTCCGCGACCCGGCTCAAAGTTTCCAACGTTACGCGGCTGGCCGATGCCTCCATGTCATATTCCAGCCTGTCCGGATGGAAGGAACGCGGCAACCTCGACGAATTCATGGGCCTCACGGAGGATGTCTGGCGGACACGCGCCTACGGCGATTTCTGGTCCTACTGCCTGGTGGCTGAGGGCGCAGTGGATATTGCTTGCGAACCTGAACTGAACCTCTACGACATGGCAGCCTTGGTTCCCATTGTCACCGAAGCCGGTGGGCGCTTCACGTCGCTGGAAGGCGAAGACGGCCCGTTTGGCGGCAACGCGCTGGCTACCAACTCGATCCTGCACTCTGAGGTCCTCAAGCGTCTCAACCCCGGCTTGGACGACCTTCTCTGATTTGTCCCCACCTCCCCCCACACGGCGGGTATCGGAATTTTCGACGGCGGATGGCCCCTTTTGTGGCCGTCCGCCGTTTTTTATTCGGTCAGTGGGGTGATTCGCATTCAACGTAACAAAGGCCTTAATAATCGGCAGCGGCTTTGGATGGCCCGCCGGACGTGCCGTAGCCTTTTTTACAGGTCACGAGTGCCAGCGCTAAACCCCGGTTTGCTGGCCGGCAACCCTCCATTCGCGGTGGGGTGCCCCGGGTGACGACCCGGCCGGTCCGGAACGGATGCGGCAAGCGCGGATCCCCCTATGGGGGTCCCTCTTGAGTGAGGTCCCATGAGCACTGTCACGCTCGACTCCAACATCATTCCGTCCTTCGCTGCAGAAACCACGGCAGAGGCAGGAGCTGCCGCACGCCCCCTTGCCGCTGTCACCGGCGCGGAGTTGCAGGCGCCGCTGATTCAAGGCGGGCACGTCCGCTACGCCAACCTTGACTACGGGGCATCGGCTCCTGCGTTGACTATTGTCTCGGCGCACCTCAACGAGATCCTTCCTTACTACGCAAGTGTCCACCGAGGTGCGGGCTACGCCTCACAGATCAGCACCTCGGTGTACGAGAATTCGCGGAACATCGTCCGTGAATTCGTCGGCGGTCGGGCAGACGACTCCGTAATCTTCACGCGGAACACCACGGACTCGCTGAACCTCCTGGCTGGATGCCTCCCGCACACGGACGGCCAACCCGTCGGGGAGGTCCTTTACCTGGACATCGAACACCATGCCAACCTGCTCCCTTGGCAGGGAGTCCCGCACCGCAGCGTTGTCGCCGCCACAACCTTGGCTGCCACGCTGGACAAGCTCCGCGCGGAACTTGCCCAGGGTGGAGTCAGCCTGCTCGCCGTCACCGGCGCCTCGAACGTGACCGGCGAGATCCTTCCCATCGCCCAGCTTGCGTCCCTTGCCCACGAGCACGGTGCACGGATCGTGGTGGATGCCGCCCAGTTGGCACCGCACCGACGGATCAACATCGCGGAGGCAGACGTCGATTACCTTGTGTTCTCCGGACACAAGCTCTACGCCCCGTTCGGCGCCGGCGTCGTGGTGGGTCGCCCGGATTGGCTGGACTCCGGCATTCCCCACCTGGCAGGCGGCGGCGCGGTTCGCGAGGCCCGCCTGGATTCGGTCAGCTGGGCCACTGGCCCTGCACGGCATGAGGGCGGCTCCCCCAACGTCCTGGGAGCGGCAACCCTGGCGCGTGCCACGCAGGTCCTCGCAGGACTGGACCAGGAAGCCTGGCACGCCCACGAGGCTGCTATCCGTTCCTACCTGGTGGAAGGCCTCGAAGCGATCGACGGCGTAACAGTCCACCGGATCTTCAGCGACTCCGAGGACACCATCGGCGTGGTCAACTTCTCCGTGGAAGGATTCGACGCCGGTTTGGTCGCCGCCTACTTGGCGGCAGAACACGGCGTAGGCCTGCGCGATGGCCGCTTCTGCGCCCATCCCCTCCTGAAGCGGCTTGGGCTCCCTTCCGGTTCCCTGCGTGCCAGCTTCGGCGTCGGCTCCCGGTTGGAGGACGCCACGAGGCTGCTGGCCGGCATCGAAGGACTGAAGCGGGACGGACTTGGTTGGGACTATGTGGTGGACGAGGGCCGGTGGGTGCCTGCCAACGACCACCGCAGCTACCCTGAGTGGGCACCGAACACTCCCGGCACGGCAGGCGCTGCTCCCTGCACTGTGGATTAGAAGGACTGTGGATTAAAAGACTGTGGACTAAAGGAACCGAGCCCCAACGATTCCAGCTGCTGCGGTAAATTCGTAGGGTACCTTTTGGCCACCCTGTGAAGGAGTTCCGCGTGTCCCTGCGTTCCCCGGGCGCCGCCAGCGGTGCCGCCGGCATTCCCGGACCCGCTGGACCGCGTGGTCCCAAACTCCACGCCACCCGCCGGCAGGAACTCGGCCGGAGTTTCCAGGACGGCGGGGAGCACTACGATCGCGTGCGGCCAGGCTATCCGTTGGACTCGCTGAACTGGATCCTTCCCGACGGAGCCACTGCAGCCGCGGACCTGGGCGCAGGCACCGGCAAGTTCACCGCGCTCTTGGTCGGCCACGGACTTGAGGTGGCCGCCGTCGATCCTTCCACGGACATGCTGGAGCAACTGCGAAAGGCCTACCCCCGCGTCAACGCGCTGGAGGGAACAGCCGAGGCAACAGGGCTGGCGGACTCAGCATTCGACGTCGTCAGCGTTGCCCAGGCGTGGCACTGGTGCGAGCCGCTCGCAGCGAGCACGGAAATCGCCCGGATCCTACGGCCTCACGGGGTCTTGGGCCTGGTCTGGAACCAGTTGGATACAGCTGTTCCGTGGGTTCATCGCCTTTCCCGCATTATGCACGCAGGAGACGTGCATAAACCGGGCTTCCGGCCAGTCATCGGACCGGAGTTCGAAGGATTGGAAAGCCACCTCACCCTGTGGCAGGACACTTTGTCGCCGGAAGACATCATGGAACTGACCAAGTCCCGCAGCTACTACCTCCGTGCCAACGAGGCCACCCGGGCGAAAGTCATGGGCAATCTCGAGTGGTACCTTTACGACCACCTCGGGCACACACCGGGCGAAACAGTCCAGGTGCCGTACATGACGCAGACGTGGCGGGCGTTCAAGATCCACCCTGCCACGCCACGGTAGGCTTGGTGTGTGAAGACCAGTACGCCCTCCTCCTCGATTGAGGACTACGTCAAGGTCATCTACTCCTACACGGAGTGGCAAGACAAGCCGATTACGTCCTCCCAGCTTGCCCAGCGACTCGGCGTCGCCAATTCGTCGGTGTCGGAAATGGTCCGCAAGCTCAAGGACCAAGGTCTGGTTGACCACCAGCCGTACAGCGCCATCAGGCTGACGCCCGAAGGCATGCGCCTGGCCTTGTCCATGGTGCGCCGGCACCGTCTCATCGAGACGTACTTGGTGGATGAACTCGGCTACAGCTGGGACGAAGTCCACGACGAGGCCGAAATGCTGGAACATGCGGTGTCAGATACCTTCATCGAACGCATGTCCGCCAAGCTGGGCCATCCGGTCCGCGACCCGCACGGGGACCCGATTCCGTCCGCCGATGGCACGGTCGACCTGCCGCATGCCTACCGCATGATCGAACTGGACCAGGGCCACTCGGGCCGTATCACCCGGATCAGCGACGAAAACCCCGACCTCCTCCGGTACTTGGCTGCGGAGGAGATCGCGCTTGACGCACCAGTGGAAGTGGTGGGACGCAAGCCCTTCGGCGGGGCGCTGGTGGTCCGGATCGGCAGCGGCCCCGAACGTCGTGAATTCGACCTCGCGGACGAAGTCACCTCGGCTCTCTGGGTCCAAAGCATCGAGACGCACGAAGGCTGCGTCCTTCCCGCCCGCTGACCGGTGCCCCCACCCAAGGTCAGCTGCGCTGCTCGGCTGGACCGCCGTCGTCGGACGCTGCATCCGGTTCGCCGACAGGGGCGGCCGCCTCGCGGGGCGGGTTTCGTATCCCGACGGCGGATGCCACCGCCCCGATCAGGAACAGTCCAGCGGTGACCACCAGAGCATTGTAGAGTCCTTGCCGGGTAAAGACGGGCCCCACAATCACACCCGCGAAGGCAATCGAAATGAGACCGGCGATACGGGCCACGGCGTTGTTCACCGCGGAACCGATTCCCGCCTCCTCAGGTGGGACGGCACCAAGAATTGCGGCCGTGAGGGGCGCCACGAGGGTTGCCAAGCCGATGCCGAAGACAATCTGGCCCGGCAACACCTGGGTCCAGTAGTTGAGCGGTTCCTGAACAGACAAGGACATCAGGAAGCCCGCACCGCACAGCAACGGCCCCACAGTCATGAACCATCTGGGTCCGTATTTGCCCGCCAAACCACCAAAATAGGACGCACTCAGCATCAGAATGACCGTCCCCGGCAGCAGCGCCATGCCTGCCAGCGTGGCACCCATGCCACCCACCTGTTGCAGATAGATGCCCAGCACGAAGAAACCCAGCGAGATGCCTGCATAAATGGCCAAAGTTGCGATGTTCCCCCAACCAAAGTTGCGGATGGTGAACAGCCTGAGCGGCAGCATGGGCTCTGCAGTCCTGGCTTCATGCCACAGGAACAGAACCATGGCCACCACCCCGACCACCAGGGGCCCCCACACTTGAGCACTGCTCCAGCCCATGCGGCCCTGTTCGATGAACGCATAGACAGGCCCGCCCAAGCCAACCATGGCAAGGACGGCACCTGGATAATCGATCCTCTTGCTCCTGTCCCGCGCGGCGTCGGATGACCGCAGACCGGCAAGCATGGGCCAAATGGCAACGGCGGGAATGACGTTGATGAAGAAAATGACCCGCCAGGAAAGCAGGTCCACGGCGACGCCACCAATCAACGGGCCCACGATGGCCGCCGCACTGGTCCACCCCGACCATTGCCCGATCGCCTTCGACTGCGCTGGCCCCGAAAACGACGTGATGATCATAGCCAGCGAACTCGGCACCAGCAGGGCGCCGGCGATTCCCTGCAAAGCCCGGGACACCACCAGGATTTCACCCGTCCACGCCAGCCCGCACATCACCGACGTAACAGCGAATCCAGCCAGTCCCCATTCGAGGATTCGAGCCCTGCCGAAATGGTCGGACAACGAGCCGGCCACCAGGATCAAGGCACCCAGCGTCAGCAGGTAGGCGTCCACCACCCACTGCTGGATAGCCAGGCCTCCACCCAACTCCCGACCGATGGCTGGAAGTGCGAGATTCACCACAAAACCGTCCAGAATGGCGATGAAAGACGCCACGATCGCCACCACAAGGACACGCTTTTGGAGCGGGGTACTCGGCGGGAGGGCCACTGAGTCAGTCATGTGCACAGCCTACGCCGGGGAAGTCCCGTATCGTTGAATGGTGATTAGCAGACGTGATGCCGCATTGGCCCTTGATATCTCGATGGAAATGGCCCAACGCCACGGTATTCCGTCCCGCCTCTCCGAGGCCGACCTCAGGGAGATGCAGGACAATCCCCCTGCCTGGTTGGCGCAGTCCCGAGCAAACCGCACCGGCAAGCGACCCGTCTGGGTCCACCTCACATGCGCTGTGTGCGGTTACTCCGAGGCCGTACGCCCCAAGAAATGGTGGCCTGAGTTTTCCTTCGTCTTCTGCGGAACACACCGCAACAGCGAACTCCCCGCACTGTTCCTCGGCGAAGTCCGCAGCGAGTACGAAGGGGTGGGCAGCCGCTTCGTCGGCGTTGTGGACGTTCCAGAAAACCAGGCCTAGCCTGCCGTCACTGCTGGCTCATCTCAGAAGGTACTGCGATGAGTTGGAGCGTTGTTCCTTCCCGCAGCACCGTCAAAGGGAATGGTTCCCCAATGGCTTCCCCGAACAGCAGCTTCTGGAGGCATTCCGCGCTGGAGACGGCCCTGCCTTGGGCACGCAGCACCAGATCCCCTGGCTGGAGTCCGGATAGTTCTGCCGGCGAATTCGGAATCACCTCCACCACGCGTAGACCTTCCTTCTGACCTGTACGCACCACAGCACTCGCATCGAGCGGTATTGGCGTGCTGACCAGGCCCAGATAGGCGCGACGCACCCGGCCGTGCTTCAGCAATGAGGCGATAATCCGTTGAGTTGTTGTGTTGATTGGCACTGCCAGTCCCAGCCCAAGACCTGCCACGGCCGTGTTGATTCCGACGATGCGGCCCTGGGTATCGGCCAACGCGCCTCCCGAATTGCCGGGATTCAGTGCCGCATCCGTTTGGATGACGTCCTCGATGACACGCCGATGCTCACCTGCCCGGACAGGTATGGAGCGCCCCAGGCCGCTCACCACGCCGGCCGTCACGGAGCCCGCCAACCCGAGTGGGTTGCCGACGGCGATCACCAACTGGCCCACTCGCAAGGTATCGGCATTGCCCAACGAGGCCGGTGGCGGGGTGGACTTGAGGCCCCGGACCACTGCAAGGTCGGACAAAGGATCTGCGCCTACCAGCTCAACATCGGTGTGCTTGCCGTCGGCGAACACGGCCCTGCCGGACTGGATACCCGCAACCACATGGGCGTTGGTCAGCATGTAACCATCACCCGTGAATACAACAGCCGACCCGCTTCCCACGCGTACTCCTCCTCGGCGGCGGGAACTGGTCATCTCGATGGCGGCAACATGGGGCGTGACGGACTCAGCCACGCGAATGACGATTCGTGAGTAGGCATCCAGGACTTGATCGTCATCCTGGTCCTGCTGTTCGAACTGTGGCTCTGTGCTCATCGCCTGCCTCCTGCTGCCCGCTTTTCCGTGCCTAGCCACTACAACCGCCAGGCCCGGTCCGGTAGTCCAAATCCGGGTACGCCGTGGGTGAACGCTTCTGCTTCCGGGCACAAAGAAAGCCCCCGGATCTTGAAGATCCAGGGGCTTTCCCAGGTGGAGATGGGGGGAATTGAACCCCCGTCCGATGTCGTTTTGTCAGGGCTTCTCCGGGCGCAGTTTGCGTCGGATTTTCTCGGCCCCAGCCATCCTGCAAACAGGTGGCTGATCCGGGCCCAGTCATCTAAGAGTCCCGTTTACCTCAATGACGAAGGCAAACAGCAGTGGCTATCTAAATGACGCCAGGATCCGGGGCGACAGCAACCCCGGGCTGACGGACTGTCTTACTGCTTAGGCAGCGAGAGCGAAGTCAGTGCGCTTAGATTCGGCACTTATTGGTTTGCAGACAGCGTTTACGAGATAATTCTGCATCCTCGGCCCGCTTCACCTGTCGCGACTAACATCGTCGAAACCGATCATCCCCGTATTTTGTTACCAAACCCGGCAAGAACTTTGAGTTCATGTCGGACTACTTATCATAACGCATGCGCCGGGTAAGTCATTCCCAGGAGCAGCCCCGCATGCTGCTAGCGTCGATTGCGTTCCCGCAACTCACGCAAGGATTCGCGCTTGTCCTGCTGCTCGCGGAGGGTCTGGCGCTTATCGTAATCCTTCTTACCGCGGGCTATGGCAATCTCCACCTTGGCCCTGCCGTCCAGGAAATACAGCTGGAGGGGAACCACGGTGAATCCGGATTCCCGGATCTTCTGCGAAATCTTGTCCAGTTCTTCGCGGTGCAGCAAAAGCTTACGACGCCGGCGCGCGGCATGGTTGGTCCAGCTCCCCTGGTGATACTCGGGGATATGGATACCCTCCATCCATAGTTCGTCGTTGTAGAACGTGCAGAAGCCATCGACCATGGAGGCGTGCCCCTCGCGGAGGGACTTCACTTCTGTTCCCATGAGGGCAATGCCAGCCTCATAGGTATCCAGGACATGGTAGTTATGCCGGGCCTTCCGATTGGTGGCCACTACCTTACGGCCACTTTCCTTGGGCACGGTAGAACTCCTTGTTAGATGCGGATTTCAACTAGTGTACGCCAGCACGAAGACACCTCCGCGCTGACTCAACGCTAGAGAAGGTTCATGGGATCCTGGGCAGAACCATTCAGCCAGGTTTCGAAGTGCGCGTGGCAACCTGTGGAGTTGCCGGTGCTCCCCGAGTACGCGATGAGCTGCCCGGCCGAGACCCGCTGGCCGTTCGCCACCACGATGCTGCTGTTGTGGTAGTAAATGGTGGTCAGCGAGTTTCCCTGCACCACGCCGTGGGAGATCTTCACGCGCCAGCCACCGCCATCGGCAGAGTTCCATCCCGAGTTGAAGACTTCCCCGGCGGCAGCCGCATAAACGGGAGTACCGCACGCTGCACCGAAGTCAATGCCGGTGTGCATATACCCACCCGTACCGTAGAAGTCGATGGTGCCTGGCGGTGTCGCCCGCCAGCCAAACCCCGAAGTGATGGGCACATAGCTGGCGAAAGGGTGACGCAGCCCAAAGGCTGATGGCGATCCAGCTGCCGGTGGAACATACGGCTGTTCCGGGGGCGCAGGCCGCCCGGCTGCCGCTGCTGCTGCGGCGGCCGCCGCAGCCGCTTCTTCGGCAAGACGGCGCTGCTCTGCCTCCCAAGCTTCCCTGAGCTTACGGTCGCGTTCAACAATTTCCGCTGCCACTGAGTCCTGCTCCGCTTTCACCCGGGCGAGGTTCGCTTCGATGCCCGGCTTGGCGGCCTGCAGCTGCCCATTGAGGCGGGTGGTATCTTCAATCAGCTTGTCGACTTCGGCCTTCTTGCTTGCTGCCTCGTCCCTGGCTGACTTTTCGCGTTCCAGCGCAGCGTCCGCCTTCGCCTTCAGGTCCTGAATCTCTTCCTCGACTGCTACGAGCCTTGCCTGGGAGTTCACGTTGGTGGCATTCTGCTGGGTCAGCTTGGTCATCGCGGCGTTCTGGCTCCGCATGGCCTGGTCAGCCAAGTCCATGGACTCCGTCAGGCTGCCGGACTCGCTGGACCCGAACAAAAGGGCGATATTCGTAGGAACGCCACCGGACTTATAGGCCTGGGAAGCGATCTGCCCGATCAGCTTCTTGGTGTCCGTAATCTTCTGCTTATCGCTTTCCAACTGCTCGGTGATCTTGGCCTTGTTCTGTTGGGCCAACTCAACCCTTGCTGCCAAGGCTTCGACTTCCTTGACCGCACTCGCAACTCGCCCCTGTGCCTCGAGCAGGGCCTGTTGCGCCCCCGGGAGGCGTCCCTGGTAGATCACCAGGTCCCCTGCGGCCTTTGCGATGTTGGCGTCGACGAATTCAAGGGAGGCTTGGACACGGGCCGCTTCTGCTTCGAGCGCGGCTTGCTGGTCCTCCAGATTGTCGGCCTGCGCCGCCGGGGCGCCCGACAGGAGACTGACAGCCAGACCGACGGCAAGAACGGCACCCAATATCCGAGCGTGCCCCGACGCAAGACGCTGGCGCAGGGAGTTCGGGTCCAACGTGGTCATCAGGAGTCCTTTTTCGCTTATCGGCACGGTTGTTCGTTGAATCCGGCGTTTCATGGCTAAACCTTGAGGTAACGCCGGAGCGTCAACAAGGAGGATATCCCGGCCAAACCCGCACCAAGGGCTATGAGCACCGGTGCAATCACCAGGACCTGCGTGGAGGATATGAACGGAGTGTTGAGGAATTGCTTCGACAGGTCGCCGTTGAGCCAGAAATGAGCCATCAGCCAGAGCGTGGTGGATGCCAACAGCGCCCCGACGACGGCTGCGATAACGCCTTCCAGGATGAACGGGAGCTGAATGACCGTCTTCGATGCGCCCACCAGTCGCATGATCCCGGTTTCCCGTCGTCGACTGAACGCCGATAGGCGGATGGTGGTGGTGATGAGCAGAACCGCGCAGAAGATCATTACCGCCGCCACGCCCATGGCTGCTACGGAGGCGCCGTTCATCCAGGAGAAGATGCGTTCAAGAACCTGTCTCTGGTCGGAGACCATTTCGACACCCGGCTGGGAGGAGAACGTCTCGCTGATGATCTGGTACTTCTCGGGGTTCTTCATGTTGATGCGGAACGAGGCCGGCAACTGGTCTTCCGACACCGAATCCACAATCGGTGAATTGGAAAACTGCTCCTTGAAGTGGGTGTAGGCCTCGGCTTGGGATTCGAACTGGAAGTCGTTGATGTACTGCTTGACCGCCGGCGATTCCAACATGGCCTCAAGGTTGTCCTGCTGCTCCTGGGTGGCCGGCCCGGAAGCGCAACCCACCGCCGTCGAGCCGTCATTGCAGAGGAACACAGCAACCTGGACTTTGTCGTACCAGTAGCCCTTCATCTGGTTGATCTGCATCTGCAGCATCCCAGCAGCGCCAACGAACGTCAGGGAAACAAATGTCACAAGCACCACGGAAATTACCATGGACAGGTTGCGGCGCAGACCGCTGCCGATTTCCCCCAGGATAAACAGAAGCCTCACAGCTGTGCCCCCTGCGCGCGGTCGAGCTCTTCGCCACTGGCGTCCCTGAGCCGGCGCGATTCGCCGACCACCGGAATCATCGACGTGTAGAGCGCCTTGGCTTCGTCGCGGATGACCTTGCCGTTCTTTAGTTCCACCACACGGCGGCGCATTTCATTGACGATGTCGTCGTCGTGGGTTGCCATGACCACCGTGGTGCCGTTCTGGTTGATTTTGTCCAGGACTCCCATAATTCCCATCGAGGTGATGGGGTCCAGGTTTCCGGTCGGTTCGTCCGCCAGCAGGATGCCAGGACGATTGACGACGGCGCGCGCGATGGCCACGCGCTGCTGCTCACCGCCTGAGAGTTCGTGGGGCATGCGGCGTTCCTTGCCCTCCAAGCCCACCGTCTTCAGAACCTCGGGAACTGTTTCGCGAATGATGGAGCGGCTCTTGCCGATCACCTGCATGGCGAAAGCTACGTTGGCGAAAACGTTCTTCTGCGGGAGTAACCGGAAGTCCTGGAAAACCACACCGATTCCGCGCCGGAGCTTGGGGACACGCCAACTTGAAATGTTGGCAACGTTCTGGCCAGCGACGTAGACGGAACCGGAGGAGGCTTTGTCTTCTTTCAGGATCAGCCGAAGAAACGTGGACTTGCCGGAGCCCGAGGCGCCCACCAAGAAGGTGAATTCACCACGGTTGATCTCAAGGCTCACAGAGTCGAGCGCCGGTCGGGCATTCTGCTCGTAGACCTTGGTGACATTCTCAAATCTGATCATGGCCCTTTTGAACCCCGCCGGACATGACATAGTCGCCCAGTCCAACAGCCGGAGCGCGGGCTTTCGATGGGGGAAGTGAGAGCACCGGCCACTCGACTATACGCACGGGTATGCCGCACATCCGGGGGTTTCAGGGGCGTGTCGCAGAATCCGGGATCACTTGCCGGCCTGCCCACCGACGACTCCCCCGCGCGGCTGGTGGGTGTAGTTGACTGGTGCGTTTAGTTCGCTGCTGCGTTCCGGTTGCCCGTACGCCAGCGAATGCCGGCGTCGATGAAGTCATCGATCTCACCGTCAAATACAGCTGACGTGTTGCCCACCTCATGTTCCGTCCGCAAGTCTTTGACCATCTGATACGGATTCAGCACATATGAGCGCATCTGATCGCCCCAGGACGCTTTGACGTCTCCGGCCAAGGCCTTCTTCTCAGCGTCCTGCTGTTCCTTTTTGACCAACAGCAAGCGGGACTGAAGCACGCGCATGGCGGCTGCACGGTTCTGAAGCTGCGATTTTTCGTTCTGCATGGATACCACGATGCCCGTGGGGATGTGGGTGAGCCGCACGGCGGAATCCGTGGTGTTGACCGACTGGCCACCGGGGCCGGAGGAGCGGAAAACGTCAACGCGGATTTCGTTGTCGGGAATCTCGATGGAGTCTGTCTGTTCGATCAAAGGGATGACCTCAACCGCTGCAAAGGATGTCTGGCGGCGCCCCTGGTTATCGAAGGGACTAATACGAACCAGCCGGTGGGTACCGGCTTCGACACTCAAGGTGCCGAAGGCGTAAGGAGCCTTCACTTCGAAAGTGGCGGACTTCAAGCCGGCTTCTTCGGCGTAGGACGTGTCCATGACGGTGGTCGGATAGCCGTGGCGTTCGGCCCATCGCAGGTACATCCTCATCAGCATCTCTGCGAAATCGGCAGCATCAACGCCGCCGGCTCCAGCCCTGATAGTGACTACAGCCTCTCGCTCGTCATATTCGCCCGCGAGCAGGGTGACCACTTCGAGTTCCGCCAACGCCTTACGGATGGAGGACAATTCCTTCGCTGCTTCCTCCATCGAAGCGTCGTCGCCCTCGTCCTGGCCGAGTTCCACGAGGACTTCGAGGTCGTCAATCCGGGAAGCGAGCTTAGAAAGCCGCTCTACTTCGGACTGCCGGTGCGACAACCGCGACGTCACCACCTGGGCCGAAGCGGGGTCGTCCCAGAGGTCCGGGGCTCCTGCCTGCTCGCTCAGTTCAGCGATCTCAGCTTTGAGGGCATCAACATCGGTAACGTTCTCGATGGAGCTGTAAGTTGCGCGAAGTGCGCGGATTTCTGCGGGAAAATCTATCTCAGCCATGGTCATCCCAGCGTACGCTATCCACCGCGCTCCCCTGACGGCGGACGTCGAAATGATTGCCCGACGATCACTGCGTCAGCCTGGACCGAGCGGTGGACCTGGCTTCGACCATGATCCCTTCCGGCAACAGGATGCTGACCACTGGCGGATGCGCGACGGCGGTGAGTACAACCACCGATGTTCCTCCCGGCTCGCTTCCAGTTCCAGCCCCGATGCTCAACTGGTCGTGGCGGGCATAGGCATTGCTGCTGGTGAGGTAGGAGGCCGCTGCAGTCAGCACCCGTTCGTCCACCAGCGAGGTGGAAGGCTGGCCGCCTCCACCGATGTCCGCCACCATGAATGAGTCGGCGGCGGCGAGCGCAGCTCCATCGGCCAAGGACAGCAACTTCTTGTGTTCAAGGTAGACGGCTGAAGCAGCCATCACACCAGCGGCCAGGAGGAGCGCCAGCACAACGAAACCCACGATGAGAACCGTCATCTGTCCCTCTTCACTGGACTGGTCAGCTGGCCGAAACATCGTCATGCGAATCGCCCAACGACCTGCGCTGCCGAGGCACTAAGCCGGCTGGCTCTCAGGTCTCCAAAGGGAACCAAGGGCAACGGAACATCCAACCACACAGTCACCGTGACCATTGTTCCTGCAGACAGGCAATCCGATCGATCGCAGGTGATATCCATGCTGGCTTGCTCCCGCGTGTAGCCGTAGTCCCTCAGCGCCACCAAAACGGTTTGCTCTGCCGCGGTTCTCGCGTTGGCGGGATCGCCTTGGGTAACGAAGACCTTTGCTGCTTGGTCCGCTGCTCCGACGACAGCAAGAGACCCGCCCTGAACCTGGCCCACTGTCACTATGAAATAGACCACGGGAACCATGAGCAGTAGCGCCAGAAACGTAAACTCCACCACGGCGCTTCCGTTTTGCGCATTGGATGTCCGGGCGCAGGTGCTGGGCTTTTCCGTCGAACCGCTGCGCAGGCACAGTGCGATACGCAGCCTCCCCTTCAAAGTGTCCAAAAGTGGATTGAGCACATCAGCCCGGGAGAGCGGCATGTCCCTTCACCTCCAACAATCCGCCGGGACCAAGAAGCCCCACCACAGGCATGGGTGCCCGCACTGTCACCTCCAGGGTCTGAATGCCATCGACGGACACCTGGATTGAGGTGACATCCCGGGCAAAATCGCCGTTCAACGACCGTCCAGCCAAGTCTTCGGCTCGCGCCTTGGCATCCAGAGGAGTGCGGTCGGCCAGCGCTCCGTAGCGGGCTCCCGAGGCTGCAGCATCGATGAGTGTGTTTCTTACATGCAGCACCAGCATGAGTTGGACAATCGACAAGAAGAACAAGGTCAGCAGCGCCCCGACCAAGACGAAGTCGACCACCGCAGAGCCATGTTCTTTGGTAAGTACCGGCCGTGGTTCACCCTTGGCTCCCCGCTGCGCAGGATGGGAACTCAGTGCGGTGGAGGAACAGTGGCAGGAAACGCGGGTTCTGCCCGCCGAGTGTCCTACTTGCCCACCATGTCTATTGCCTGGTTGAAGAGGCCCTCCAAAGCTGGCGTGGCCAGCGCAAGAAGCGCGGCAACGAGGACAGCTGACATTAATGTGATCATCACCCAGCCTGGTACATCGCCGCGCTCACGTTCTTCCGTCAAGGGCGCCCTCCGCGTTGCCATCGTCAGGAGCCACCAGCCGCAGCCAAGGAGCAGGATGAATGCGGCTGGCGCGTGCTTCGTGATTCGTTTCGTGATTCGTTTCATGGTTCTCCTCAACGTGTGTGGTACCAGTTAGTGGTGGTTCGTGGATTCTTGATGAGGCACTAAAGACTCAATTCCAAAGCGGATATGGCCGGAAAGGCTGCGAAGAGAACCGTGAGTGGAAGCACGCCGAAGACGACCGGCACCATCATGGCGATCTCCTTTCGACCGGCCGACTCCATGAGCTCGCGTTTTGCGGCGTCACGGACATCCGCAGCCTGCGCCCGCAGAACATCGGCCAAGGGTGTCCCGCGTTCGACGGCAACCACCAGACCGTCGAAGAACCTGACCAGCGGAGGCAGCTCGGCCCGTGAAGCGAAGGCCTGAAGGGACTCTGCCAGCGGCTTCCCGGAGCGTGCGTCCGCCAAGACGATGGCGAATTCTTTGGAGAGCTCGCCGTGTGAGCTGCGGCTAACTCTGTCCATCGCACCCATGGCACTTTCTCCGGCGGCAACCGCGAGCGCCATAAGTTCGGCAAGGCTTGGAAATTCGGACAGCATTCTTGTTTCCCGCTGCTTGATCCGCTGACCCAGCGCATAATCGCGGAGCAGGTAACCGCCCAACGCGCTGCCCATGACGGAAACCAATGACACCGCTGGGTTGAATTGCCCAGAAGCTGCGCCAGCGGCTACTAAGAACAATGCGAGCACAAAACCCGCGCCTGCCCACAGAAGCTGCTCTGCCCTGAAATCAAGAGTCGACTTCGACGACCCGGCACGCGCGAGCCTTCTCCCCAAGGCATCGGACCCGACGTTGACGCGGGGTAGATAAGCCATTGCATCGCGGAAGATAGGACGGACTATCCGTTCGAGCGGTCCAAACGGCGTCAAGTTATGTGTTGGGGCGCGCAGAAGGCGCGATTCCAGATTCCGGGCCTTCAACTGTGGTTCGATGCGGTCCGAAAATGTCGGCCTCCGCATGAAAGGCAGTCGCGCGAGGATCAACCAATTGCCCGCTCCAAGAAGCAATCCGCACAGGACTGCAAACGCGGTGGAAGTACTCATCGAAGGATCCGCTCATCCTCAGGCAACGCACCAACGCGAAGCATGACGGAATAGCAGACGACTGAGACCAACACGCCACCGAGCAGCACCATGGCTCCCATGCCGGAGTTGTAGGCCAGCATTGCTTCCGGCCGGCTGGCCATCACCATCAGGACGATCCATGGCGCCGTTACAGCCAGCCGCGCCGCATTGATGGTCCACGATTGCCGGGCCTCCAGCTCACTCCGGGTCCGCGCGCTGTCACGCAAGAATTCGGCCAAGGTTCCGAGCATGCGTCCGAGGTCCGAACCTCCCACTTCGCGGGTCATTCGAAGTGCCTCCACAATGCGGTCCGCGACGGGATCTGCCAGGCGATCTTTGAGCTTGTTCAGGGCAGCGTCAAACTGACCACCGGATCTGTAATCTGCCCCAAAGTCCAGGAACAACGGCCTCAGTTCCTCCGGCCCCTTGTGACCCAGTTGGATCAGTGCCTCCGGCAAGGCAAGACCTGCGCGAATGGCGGAACGCATATGGTCAACAACGTCCGGCCACAGGAGGCGGAGTGCCGCCCGCCGCTTCCGCGCTCTCCAACGCACAGCCGCGAAAGGAATCCAGGAGCTAAAGAGCCCGAAGCACACGGACACCGGCGGCGATCCCGTCAAGATGTAGAACACAAGGAGTGAAAAGACGCCCAAACCCGCACATGTAGCAAGCAGTCCACCGCCGCTGACCTTCTCAATTCCTGCGGACACCAGCAGGAGGTCAAGGCGTCGAGGCTTACTAGCCTTGGTGGCTGAAGACGGCTGCTCCCACGCTGACCACCACACGAGGAACACCCCAAGCCCGCATATAATCCCCAACAGTGGCGCCATCAGTTCAACTCCAGGAGCGCAGCAACATCAAAACCTGCACGGGAGAATTTTTCCGCGGCCGGCATGGAGTTGGCATGGGGCTGGAGCTGTCCGGCGACCATTCCGAACACTATTGAAGACTCGATGATCCCGTTTTCGACGCGTCGGCCCAGCGACAGTACCTCTGTCACCTGCCTCCGGCCCGTGGAGTGCCGGGCACAGTGCACTACGAGGTCGATGCAGGATGCGACAGTGGGGACGACGAAGGCACTGGAAATATTCGCTCCTGCCAGCAGTGGGAGCGTGCAGATCTTGGTGACGGCGTCGTGGGCGGAGTTGGCGTGAACGGTGCACATTCCGGGAAGCCCGGAATTGAGCGCAATCAGCATGTCCAGGCTCTCCGCTTCGCGGACCTCGCCAACCACCAGCCGGTCCGGTCTCATCCTCAGTGCTTCCTTAACAAGCCGCCTCAACGGAATTTCGCCCTCCCCCTCCAGGTTGGACTGGCGGCATTGCAGCCCGACCACATCACGTAGAGGAAGTTGCAATTCGAAGACTTCCTCCACCGTGATGACGCGTTCCCGGGAACCGACATTCGCAGCCAGGCAGTTCAGCATGGTGGTCTTCCCGGCCTGGGTGGCACCTGATACGAGGATGTTGAGCCCACTGGCCACTGCCGCACCCAGGAATCTGGCGGCCTGAGGCGTCAGGCTTCCCATGTCCACGAGGTGTTCCAGCCGGCTTGCCCTCGAGATGAATTTTCTGATGTTGACGGCCCAGTGCTTCCGGGTGATGTCTGGAATCGCCACGTGCAACCTGGACCCGTCCGGCAGGGCCGCATCAACGAAGGGCGACGAAAGGTCCAGCCTGCGGCCCGAGCTTTTCAGCATCCTTTCAACGAGGTCGCGAACCTGCTGCTCGCTGAGACTTATGGCCGTCAGCTCGGACTCACCGTTACGGGCAACGTAGATCTCGTGCGGAGCGTTGATCCATATCTCTTCGATCCCGGCATCATCCAGGAGTGGCTGGAGTGGCCCATACCCCGCCACGGCATCGAAAATTTGTCGTCGGGCGGTCTCAAGGTGGCCCAGCGGCGGAAGCGGGCCCAGAAGCGTCCGTTCGTCGTAGTCGTTGACCGCCGCCTCAACAAGGCGCCGGACATCCGCAGCTTGTTCCAACGGATCAAGCCCGCGGCGTCGGATGAGCTCCCGGACCTCGCCTTCGACGATCCCTACAGCATCCACATCTCCCCCAAATGATTTAGAACCCGTAAACGAGAGGCGCATCTCGAGTCATTCACGCTAAGCGAGCCACTTATCAGCCTCAAGTTGCTTCTCAAGAGATGTGGATAACCTCGGATCACCAGTCACGTCAGCAACCTCCATCCCACTAGTCACTCCAGTTTCAGGATGTTAGGGTAAAGGCCGTTAGGAGCTGGCCTTTGGTCCCATGCGCAGGCGCCCGCCCCGGAGCTTGTCCGCAAGCCACACCATGCGCCGCTGAGCCGCGGTACAGGGCCGGATGTGAAGATGAAAAGACGTTCAATTGACCCGGTCCGCCGCATCCCGCTGGCACGGGCAGGCCTAGCGCTCACGATCGCCCTCGTTGCGGGCAGCTGCATCGGAGCTCCTGCGTGGGCTGAGACCACTGGACCGCGACCTGCCCCGCCCTCGGACACACAGGTATCAACGCCATCACAAGGACCTCGGCCCGCCGGGAACAGTACCGATCCCTTACCTAACGGCAGTTTTACCCTTCCCGAAACGCAGGCGCCCGAGCAGCAAGCGCCGCCGACCGCCGTCGAGTCCTCTCCCGCAGATGCGCCCGTGCCTGCCTCGGGACCCTTGAGTGAACCCGAAGCGCAGCTCCCCGCGACAAAGTCGATGCCGGGCAACGCCCCGGACGCCGAGGCCATGAAGGCGGCCATGCGGGCAGCCATCCCAGCCGGCGGTGCCGAAATGGGCCAAAGGTCCCCCAGGGTTTTGGCCGCGAAGCAGGACAAAAGCGCGTCGGCCCCTTCTGGTGCGCGGGCCATTGGAAATGCGGTCACGTCAGCGGTTCCCATGGCCGCTGACCCCGGACACTGGCGCCCAAGCATCGGCATTGCTGGACAGGATGTTAGCGCCCACCAGGGCAACGTCAATTGGCAGAGCCAGTGGAACCAGGGATCCCGATGGGCCTACGTCAAGGCATCCGAAGGCAACTACTACCTCAACGAAAACTACACGCAGCAGTACAACGGCTCACGCAATGTTGGCATGGTGCGGGGCGCATACCACTTTGCCATTCCCAATTGGTCTTCTGGCGCTGACCAGGCAAGGTACTTCGTAGCAAACGGCGGTGGCTGGACGGCCGACGGCTATACGCTCCCGCCTGTGCTGGACATTGAATACAACCCCTACGCCGGACGCACCATCAATGGCTTCTACTTCGGCAACACGTGCTACGACATGTCCAAAGCGCAGCTGGGACAGTGGGCTGCCGACTTCGGCAACACGGTCAAGGCCTTGACCGGCCGGTTCCCCGTCATCTACAGCACCACGGACTGGTGGAACACGTGCGTGGGCAACTCCACGTTCGGAAGCTACCCACTGTGGATCGCCTCGTACTGGAACAACCCAACAAACTCCCCGGGATCAATGCCGGCCAGTTGGGGCAATTACACAATGTGGCAGTACAGCAGCACTGGCCCCTTCGAGGGCGATTCCAACATCTTCAATGGCAGCTACGACCAGCTGAGGACTTTCGCCCGGGGGGTCTCCTACCCATCAAACCCGTCCATCAAGTCAGCAGCCGACATTCTTACCACCACCCCGGCCGGACGGTTGGACGCATTCCCTGCCAGCGGGACCGGTCGAATCACCGGCCCTGTCGCGATAGGTTCAGGGTGGGCCGGGGCCAAAGCGCTGTACGTCGTGGACTGGAACCAGGACGGCGTCCAGGACATCCTCTCCCAGTGGTCCGACGGCACTTTGAAGGTGTTCCGCGGCGCTCCTGGAGGCAGTTTCTATGCTCCCATCCAAGTTGGTTCCGGCTGGCAGGAAATGTCCCTGACCGTAGGGTGGTGGAACTACAAGGACGGGTATCCCGGCGTCATAGGTCAGGATTACCTGGGCAACGTGTACAGATACCCGAACAGCGGCGGTGGTGGACTCGGGAACGGGGTCCTGATCGGCACGGGCTTCAGCGGCCACCAACTCAACCAGATCGACTTCGACGGTGACGGCAACCAGGACATCGTCACCCGGACCGCGGACGGCACCCTCCGGCTGTTCCGATCCAATGGCGTGGGCGGCTTTTTCAACGAGCCTGGACGGGTGATCGGATCCGGTTGGGGAGGCATGACGTCCGTGAGCTCCTCGATAAACTTCACCGGAGCGGACTCCCAGGGGCTGCATGCCCGGGCCTCGAACGGTGATCTCTACTACTACCCTGCGGGCTCCGGGACATGGGGCAACCGCAGCCTCATTGGTTTGGGCTGGAACGATGCAAGCCTGATCAGCGGTGCCGCCCTTGATGTGGAGACAACCCTCGGCGTCGACCAAGAGGACCTTCTGGCCGTCCGACCGGACGCCAACCTCTACCGCTACCCCGGCACTGGTGCCACGGCGCTCATGCCGGAAGACCTGATCGGAACCGGCTGGGCGGGCCTCAAAGCCGGATTCGTGACGGACTGGAACGGGGACGGCGCGCTGGACATCGTGGCGCAGTGGTCCGACGGCCGGTTGAACGTCTACCCCGGCAGGAACGGCAGTGGCTTTGGATCGCCGATATCCCTTGGCAGCAACTGGAAGGGCTGGACTCTGAGCGTCGGTACCTGGAAGAAGGCAGACGCCCACCCCGGCATCGTGGGCTATGACTCCACGGGCCGGCTGTATTACTTCAACAACCCCTCCGGAAAGACTGTTTCCACGGGTGTTGCCATTGGCACGGGCTGGACAGGCTTGGAGATCGTTCAAATGGATTTCGACAAAGACTCCAATGCCGACCTCCTGGTAAAGAACAGCACCGGCGACCTGAAGCTTTACCGCTCCAATGGCACTGGCAACTTCGTGCAGGAAGCAGCGAGTGTGGTTGGTACGGGCTGGAATGTCATTTCCAGCTTCGGGGCGGTTCGAGGCTTTGCCGGAGCCGGCTCCAGCGGCATTATCGCCCGGACCACCATCGGGGAACTGCGATACTACCCAGTGGGAACCAACAAGTCCTGGGGGACGGCGACCCGCATAGGTACTGGCTGGAACGGCCTGACCATCCTCGCCCCGGCAGCAAAATAGCGCCAGGCTGAAAAGCCTGTCCTGCGAAGCAGTGAGGGCCTGTCCCCGGTCTTTTCCGGGGACAGGCCCTCACTGCTTCGCAGCTTTCAACCTGCGGTTTTACGTGACTACGCGAGCAGTGAATTCATGGCGTTGATGAGAGTGGTTTCTACGCCATTCGTGCCGCCCTTGAAATGCGCCAGATGCCCGTATACCGTCATGGAGCCGCCTGCGATTCCCGGGAAATCGGGTTCCCACCCTCCTTCGTAGCTTCCAAGGGGCATGAAGGGCGGAAAGAATTCATTACTGGGGATATAGCAACATGATTCATTTGCATAACCGCCCACAATGATCCCGTTCGTTCCGCCATTGCGGTTTCGGAAGTAGGCCGCGTAACCGCTGACGAGTTCACCACCGATCATGGCGATCTTCAACTGTGGGCTGCCGTTGAATTTCCATACCTGGAAAGGCGACGGAACGGCAGTATCGTAACTGTTGCTGTCGATGCGCCCAATCATGACCTGCGCGTGCCGCTGGTACCACTGCGGCTGGCCGTTGGGATTCGCGAGCCGGGCAACATAGGCAGCACGCACTGCGGCGAGGTTCCCCGCAGTGGGTGTAATGTCCAACGGCAGCTGGACTTCCTGGTAGCGGGTAACCATGGGACCGCTGAGCGCACGCCCCGCAGACTGCATGTTTGAGTGGACGGTCGCACCAAGCGCATCCCCATGCTGGTCCCTGAGTTCCCAGCTGCGGACTCCCCCAGGATCTTGGTCACCGGCCGGGCCTTGCACGAACATCGCGAAACAATTCGGGTTCCGGTTCTCAATGTAATTGCAGGCGCCGGCAGCGAAATCTCCATCGAACAGCGTGCGCAAACCTGCACTGATCGGGTGGCAACCATAACTGAAGATGACTGCCGCGGGTGTACCGTTTCCACGCCGGGCCACCAGGATGGGCACTGCTGTCTCCGTGTAGGGCAAGCCGACCCTGTTCGCCGAAAAATTCTGGGTCGAGACTTTGTAGTCGAATGTCACCGCGGTTTCGTCCGCGTCCAGGGCTTCCTGCGCGAGATTCACGATGGTGTCCTCCAGGTCAGCGCTGTAGGAACGCACCAAGCCCAGGTCAGACAATCCGTAGGCCATGAAGGGATGCAGGGTGTCAATCAAAGCGGGACCATTGTGCGTGTGTGTCGCCTGGATCAGGATGTCGCTGCTGGTCCAAGCCGCAAGGTCGATGATCCTGTCGCGGATCCGTTGGTGCATTGACCTCGGCAGCGCTAGGACATCAAGGCTGATGATGATGTGGGGATGGGCGTCTTCCCAGATGAGGATGGCCCGGGCATACAAGGGCTCGAAAGGTGAACTGCTGGTGGCCTCGCGTCCGCCGTCCGTAGAACCGTACCCAGCCATATACGGATTGGTGCTCAGCGACGGCGTTATGTCAGCGCTTGCAGTTCCAATTCGAAACGCCATAAAAGATCACTCCTTGATTGTGCGCAACGGGTGATCTTCGTTTGCCTCCAAACAAAGTCCGTGTCCCGAATACGATGAACAGCCAATACGTGAGACCACCTTCATTAGACCATGCGGTCCCACCATTTAGTGCGGTTGGAAAGGACGGATGTCGCCCTCTCAAACGGTGCGTTTTGTCAGAAATTCACGGCAGCGCACACCCGGTCGATGGCAACTAACCCACCGCTGCAGTCTTGAGCCATCGGGTGAAGAGTGCGGCCTGCGGGGCCAATGGTGCCAGCGTCAGTGCGCCCTTCACCACTGGCACCCCGTAGCCTGCGAGCGAAGCAGCCAGCGTTCTGTGATCAGTACGGGTGCATGCCCTGACGATGCGCAGGCATAGCTCCGATGCCTGGCCGGGTGGAGCACCTGCTGCCACGGCGGTGTTGACTGCAGCTGTTTCCTCGGGAGTCAGCACCTGTGGCCCGCTTCCGACATATGCCACTTGGCAATCGGTGATGTGCATGTATCTCGTTGATGCCCAGACTTCTTCCAGGCTTGAGAACTTGCCTATCAAGCTGCCGTCGGCCGCCGTGCAAGTGAACTGATAACGGATCAGAGGTTCCGGCCGCTCCATGGGGACTTTGTCGTCGTTCGCGACAACAGGCGCCATATCAAGTGCGGAAGGTTGGGAAGTATCTACTTTGGTTCCTGAGCAACCGGCCAAGGCAATTGTTGCCACACCGAGCTGAAGAACACTGCGCCTGCGCATGTCCACCGAGGGATCCCCACTTCATTCGGATGCTCCCCAGCTCCGCATGCATTGGTTATTCGCCCCAAGCCGTTTCCGGCTGCGTCTTAGTACATCTTCCCCCAAATTCCGCATTTGTCACTAGTAAAGTTTTGGCCGGCTTCCACAGCGACCATTTGGCCCGCCTCAGCCAATCCCCCATCAGCAACCACGGAACCATCCGAACGCGTGACGGACCAGGTGCATTCGCTGGCCGCCGGACCAGGCTTTACCAGCTGCACGCCGCCTGGCTCCAGAGCTTCACCCACGGCATGGCTGCCGTCTCCCACCCTCGCGCCTTGCGCCCAGCCCGCGATGATTTTTCCTTGAGGCGCATCGGGACAAAACGCGGCAGCGGCCAGCAATGTTCCTCGGTTTGCCTCTTCGAATCCGCCCGGCCCGGTTTCGTCGCTCACCCGAGTGCACAATCGGAGGACGTCCAGCATGGTAGCCAGGCCATCATCCGTGCCGGCTCCCTGCGGTTCAGCTGTCGAAATTGCTTCTGCCTCACGGGGCGTGGCCTCGAAGGGTTCCGGCCCCGCGAAGGTGACCTCGCAGGAAGCCATTCTCGTGTAGTTATTTGCAGCCCATACTTCGGCGAGGCTCGACAACTGCACTTCGGGCGAGGCATCGAGGCTGGTGCACAGGTAAGCGTAGCGGCCAGGTTCATCGTCACCTGGGGTCGTAACGGCCCCTGGCGTGCCATCTCCGGGACCTGCCGACGGCGACCCGCTGGGTTGCGCGGTTGCGCCGGCGCTGCTGGTGGCCGGCGAACTGGTTCCGGCGGATGGCTGCGGCGATGGAGCCGAGCAGGCAGCCACAAGCATGATCATCGATGCTGCCATCGGAATTAGTCTGCGCATTGTGACCTCCACCTCAATCGTGGGGGGCCGCTGTTGCGCGGTCAAGATGTCGGCCCACCCGACGGATATGCGAGCCACATGAGCAGCCTAAATAATTTCAGTAGTGACAAATGTGAAAATTGGGGGAAGATGTACTAAGACGCAGCCGGAAACGGCGTGGGGCGAATAACCAATGCATGCGGAGCTGGGGAGCATCCGAATGAAGTGGGGATCCCTCGGTGGACACGCGCAATCGCAGTGTTCTTCAGCTTGGTTTGGCATGTCTTGCCTTCGCCGGTCGCTCAAGAACCTCTCATGAAACCTCCCATACCTCTGCCTGGAGCGGACTCGTTGGAGGACGGCATCGTCACAAAGTCACTGCAGCATTGGCCACAGCCAGCTTGGCTACGGCGGCCCTGACCGGTGTGCTCGGGGCCGGCCCGGCATTCGCAGACCAAGCCCGCCAGACAGTGGCTACTGGCCTCACCAAGGCCGCGGGCACACTGGTGGACCCGGATGGCAGGCTGTGGGTTTCGGATGCACGTGCAGGCTTCTGCCGGGTGACGGAGGCTTCCGGTTCAACGCCTGGAGGCCTGGAAACCAACACTTGCTTGGGAGGCACCCTTACCGGTCACGGAAGCGGGCCGGCCTTGGCTGGAACTCCAGCGATGATTGATCCGTCTCCTGCCAGCCACGGCGATGGCGACGAAATCGCGTTCATTCCGGATGCCGCCGTCGGAAGTTCAGACGTCGTACGCGCGCTGTGGAATCCCGACGAAGGCGTCTTCGACTACGACGGCGCGCTGACTATTTTTGACGGCGATCTTCGTCCGAACGCCGTTAGTGACGGCCCGGACGGCAACATCTACTTGTCCTTCGCGAATGCGCGGTCAATCGTCAAGATCGTAAACCCAACAGCTCTCCACCCGAGCATCGAGTCCATCGCATCCGTTAACTCGAGTTCCCTCAGCTTGGCTGCCACGCACCGCAACAGTGCAGGCAACGTTGTGGTGTATGTCGCCGAGACCTCCGGGTTGACCGTCTTCACGGCACCCGATGACGGTGTGTTGACCAATTTCGTACCCGCACCGCTCTATAACGTCGGCAAGCCGACGGCGATCTACTACGACTGGCAGTCTCCCCTGGTCCTTTACACCGGTACCGGCGGTGGAACCACCACCGCCGACGCAGGCAAGGACACCATCTCCCGCATTGACTTGAGCACGGACACGGTGGACAACCAGTGGGCCCTCGGCTTCAGCAAAGTGGGCGGCTTGACCATGCGAGACGGCAAGCTGCTGGTGATGGAAGATCCGGGACAACTCGAACCTGCGAAGCCCGCAGAACGCGGCAGGCTACTCACTTTGGGCGGCGTGGTGCCGTCCATCGTCAGCGGCCCGACGGCGGCCAACGGAACCCAAGCCGCCAACCCGGCTTTCACCAACGATTCGACGCCCACGTTCGCAGTAGCGTCCACGCCGCCAGGCGGAGCCCTTGAGTGCAGCCTCCAGTTGAGCACCGCGACGCCGGTGTGGCAGGTCTGCACAGGCGGCACCTTCACGCCGTCAACGGCTTTGGCCAACGGCGCCTACACGTTCTCCGTCCGGGCCGCACCGTCAGGCCTTCCCGTCTCGCGGACATTCACGGTGGATCTGACCGCCCCCGCTGCACCGGTGATCACGTCACCCGCTGCCGGGGCAACTGTCAACGGGTCGCCAGTCCTGGGTGTCACTTCGGCCGCGGATTCCACTTTGGCCTGCTCGGTCGATTCCACCACCACGTTCACAGCATGCAGTAACGGGTACGTATTCAACCTTGCAACAGCAGGCCAGCACGTGCTTAGGGTTCGGGCCACGGATATGGCCGGCAACGTCAGTGCGCTGGCATCGGTGACGGTAACCGCCGACCTGACTGCGCCTCAAGTTTCGGTCACCTCCCCGGCAGAAGGAGCAACGGTGGGCATCGCGCCTTCCTTTGCCTTCACATCCTCATCCCCGGACATTGCAGGGTTCAGGTGCAAGCTTGGCTCCAACGCGTTCACGGCATGCACGTCGCCCAAGGCCTATGCGGATCTTCCAAGTGGTCCTGCCACTTTCACCGTGGAAGCCAGGGACAACGCCGGTAACACATCCACGGCTACCAGGAACGTGACTGTCTTCGCAGCCGACACGGCACCTCCGGTTGTTTCAGTCGATCCTGTCGGAGGAACATACGGGGCCAACAAGACCATTACCTTGTCTGTCAATGAGGCAGCCACCGTTTTCGTCACCACGGACGGTACGACGCCTACGGCCTCCAGCCCTGTCTACTCCGGCCCGATACCGCTGACATCGATGACCCTGAAGTATTTCGCGCGGGACACCGCGGGAAACACCTCAGCCGTTGCGACACAGACGTACATCCGGGACGACACGGCACCCACCTTGACCGTGAATCCCGCCGCCGGCGCCTACGCTTCGGGCCAACTGGTGACAATGTCATCCAATGAAGCCGGGAGCATCTTCTACACAACGGATGGCACAAACCCCGCCACTTCCGCCACGGGAACCACCAAGGCGTACACCGCAGCATTTGCCCTGAATGCCAACACCACCGTGAAGGCCCTGGCGGTCGATGCCTACGGAAACGCCTCTGCGGTAGCTACCCGTGCATACACCGTCCTGGACACAACGCCCCCGGTGGTAGCAGTGGCGCCGCCCGCGGGCAGCTACCCTGCCAACCAGCAGATCACGCTCACGGCCAACGAACCAGGATCGAGTATCTACTTCACAACCAACGGCACGAATCCGACGGCGATTGCAGCCAACAAGTACTCCACGGCCATAACGCTGACAACGGCCATGACCTTGAAGTACTTCGCAGTTGATGCGTCCAACAACAGTTCAGCCATCGTCACGCAGGCGTACACAGTGACGGCGCCCCCGGTCAACACCTGGAAGGACTACACCGGCGACGCCAAGAACGACGTCGTGGCGCGCGACAACGGCGGCACGCTCTGGCTGTATCCGGGCAACGGTACCGGAGGGTGGCTTACCCAACGGTCTCTGGGCACAGGCTGGAACTCGTTGAATGCCATCGTTCCCACCAAGGACTTCAACGGTGACGGACGGAGCGATGTCCTGGCCCGCGACACCAACGGCGTCCTCTGGTTGTACCCCGGGAATGGAACAGGGGGCCTCCAAGCGAGGGTCCAGGCCGGGACAGGCTGGGCTGGCATGACCCTGATACTCGCACCGGGCGACTTCAGCGGTGACGGCAAGGCGGATGTCCTGGCCAGGAATTCGGCAGGAGCCCTGGTGCTCTACCGCGGGAATGGCACAGGCGGCTTCGCTTCCAGCGCTCAGATCGGCACGGGGTGGAACGCCATGACGGCTATCTTGAGCACTGGCGACTTCAACGGCGACAGCAAGACCGATGTCCTGGCCAGGGACACTTCGGGCATCCTCTGGCTCTATCCCGGCAATGGGACGGGCGGGTGGCTCAACCGGGTTCAGGTTGGGAGTGGCTGGAGCGGGATGACCGCTATCCTGGGCCCTGGCGACTTCAATGGGGACGGCAAGAATGACGTGCTCGCCCGTGACGCCGGTGGCAACCTCTTCCTGTACCCCGGTAATGGAACATCCGGATGGCTCTCCCGCAGCCAGGTGGGCTGGGGCTGGGGAGGCTTCACTTCCCTTCCCTAAGGGATAGCAAAAGGAAGAGCCCGGACGCTTGGCGTCCGGGCTCTTCCTCCATGCAAGCCTCTACAGCAATTGCTAGGTGCGTTCCTTCATGGGATGCATGGTGGGCCTGTCCGGACTGGCTTGGATGTCCAGTTGGAGTGACACCAACAGCATCTGAACGCCCAGCACAAAGGGCACCACAGCCAACATCACCGAACCCGCAGTCGGAGATCCGACACTAGCTGCAAGGACCCAGATTCCGGCAACCAAGCCCATGACAATAAGGACAAGACCCGCGATCAGCAGCAGCGCAACTGCAGAGAAGGACCAAACCATGTACTTCCACCACACACGGCGCCAGAAACCGCCGAAGAGCATCGCCAGAAGCTCGGGAATGACCTTCCGCAGCTTAATGCTGGAAACTTCGTTTCCATAGACGGCAGGAATCGGAACATCCACGATCGGAACGTCGAGGATATTCAGGTGAATCAGCAGGTCATTCTCGAAGCTGTATCGTGCTGCCACTTTGTTCATGGGCAGGCGACGAAGGACTTCCGTCCGGATTGCTGTGTAGCCATTCTGCGGATCGAAAATGTGCCAGTAACCCGAAGCGAGCTTCGTCATGAAGGACAGGACAATGTTGCCAAAGATGCGGTAACCCGGCATACCAGCAAAAGACTCACCCGAGAAGAAACGGTTAGCCTTGGCGAAGCCATAGCCATCCACTACCGGATCCAGGAGCTGGGGAAGGTACTCGGGGTCCATCTGGGCGTCACCGGCCATGACCACGTTGATGTCGGAGCCCAATTCCATGGCGGCCTTATGGGCTGTCAAGACAGCGCCGCCCACACCCTGATTGACTTCGTGCCGAATTAGGGTGACCCGGCCGTCGTCGGCGCGGAGGGCGGCACCCGAAGTATCATCAGGGCTGCAGTCATCAACAATGACGATGTCATCAACAAAATCAGGCATCGTTTCGATGACCTGCGCGATGTGGTTTTCTTCTTTATAGGCCGGTACTACCGCGGCAATTCGAACGCCTCGATACATCGATTATCCTTCGCTGCTGTTAGGTGTGAGTTTCTGTGTTGGCGTGTCGGTACCCGACTGGCCATCTGGCTGTTCGCTCTTCGCTTGCTTCTTTTGCGGGAAGATCCAGTGCTTGTAAATGAAGTAGTTCCATCCCATCGTCACGATTGTCGCAACGACCTTGCCCACGACGTATCCGGCACCCAGGAATTGGAAAAGCTCAACAATTCCCATGACGGCAACCGTGTTGAAGGCCAGGAGGCCCGAATATCGAAGGACTCCGCCCAGCGCCGTTCCACCGCCATTGAAAGCGAAGTGGCGCTGCAGGAAGTAGTTGAAGAAGAAGCTTCCCCAGAACCCGGCGCCTGTGGCCAGCCACAACGGCCAGCCGAAAACCTGGAAGCAGAGGGCCAGAAGACCAAGGTCCACAAGGAAGCTCAATCCGCCTACCAGCAGGAACTTGAACAAGCTGGAAGCCAGGAAGTTCCGGATGAAATTCTTCATGATCAGCAGATCCTTCCTAGCGGGGCTATCCCATCCGGGTTCCTGTTCTCAAGGATTCCCGAAACGCCATCAAGCTGAAGGCGGTCCTTGGCGGCCGCGTCGAAGGCCTCTTTCCCTCCAGGCAACTGGGACCAATCGATCTGGTAGAGAGCGGCGTTTCCTTCGCGCACCACGAGTTTAAGGTATGGAATGGCGTCAGGCTGGGTAAGCCCTGCCTTGGGCTCGTCCCATGCCCGGATCCTGCCATCTGCAATATAGACCCACTCAATGCCCAGCTCTGAAGCGGCCTCGCGTACTGCAGGATCCGTGGCCAGCTCCGGGAGTTTTTGAAGGACAAGCAGCTGCCTGTTCGTGGGTAGGATCTCGAAGTGACGGATCATCGGCATACGGTTGCCGAGGGCGTACATCCAAACCGAGCCGTCACACGAGTCATTCAGCACCGTGGCGTCCTGCGGCACGTATTGATCAATTTTGCTCAGGAGGCCCACTTCCGATGCGCTCAGCGTCGCCCCATCCACCTTCGTGTTGATGTTGATCCGCTGGGCGTTTTGCTTGAAGTACGGAATGGCTGCGATGCCACTGATCAAGAGCACCGCGGCTGCAGCTACGGCTGTCACCACATGGCTGGGCCGCCTGGACGTCCTGTTTCCGTCATCCCGGGAAGCCGAGGTCCTGTTGCGGATCCTTCCGATCAGCCAAGCGATTGCTTCCGCCAACTGTGCCACTCCCAAACCGGCAAGCGGCACCAGAAGCATCACCAGGATGCCAAAGATGCGCCACTGGTCGTCGTAGAACGGAGCCGTCAGGGTCATGAACCGCGGGTTATCAGTGCCCATGGTGTAGACCGACAGGAAAGCGAAGGCTAGCACGGGACCGAAGTACCACCACATGCGGATCCTCAGCACGACGGCCAGGCACCCAAGGGCTACAAGAGCCGTCAGGATGGGCATGGCCATTGACCCGTGGTTCAGGAAGATGACGTTCTGGATAGCTCCGTTGCGGTCGGTGTCCGCAGCCCACACCTGCTTGGATACGCGCTCGGATTCCTTCAACATCTGGGCGATGATCGGCCATCCAAGGACAACTGCAAAGACGCCGGAGACCGCCAGGTAAACCGTGATGCCCAGAATTCTGCCCTTGCGACGCACCAAGGCCGACAGCATCCAGAAGAGGAGCACGGGAAGCACGACGAAGGCCAGTGATGGGTGAACGGCGATCAAACCCACCGCCCCAAAGGCAATACCGGGGATCCAGAATTTTTGCCGCTCCACGGCGCCCTTCACCGCAAGCAGCGCAAAGGGACCCACCAGCAACATGCCAGCGAAGAACGGAATCAGCGGACCGCGCCACAGGAGATCGTAGGGGTACACCGTAAACCAGCCAGAAACAGCGGCGGCTGCGGCTACAGCAATCGGCCGGCGGGTGACAAGCATGGTCAGCGCCATGGTGCTCAATGGCAGCTGCACTGCCATCATCACCAGGACGAAGACGTTGAGGAAGACGGGAATGCTGACGCCGCTCATTGGCCAGAACAATGACAACACTGCATGGAAGGCGATCGGATAGCTCCGGATGGGAGCCTCAGGAATAGTGGTGTCGTAGTAAGCGAAGTTACCCGCAATGCTCGGATCCCACTCGTGGTTCACCGAGATCAACCGGATCATGTTGGCATGCCACGGAATGTCCCAGTCCTGGTTGATTCCAAGGAGACCTTCTGTACCAACGATCCACGACACGGCAGCCACAGCGCCGCCGGCAATCAGACCCGCCAGAAGGATCCACCACGAGCCCGCGAAACGGTGTTTGCCGAAGATGCTTGGCTGCGTACGGATCGGCGCATCGAATTTGTCAGGGAAGTAGCGCTTCAAGGCCATCCTCAGCCCAAAGAGGATGCCGGACAGCACCAGCAGGACAGCCATCACCGGAAGCAGCTGCCAACTCAGTCCCAGCGCGTCGCCCATGACGCCAATAACCGTCAACACGCCCATGCCAAGCAGAGGTGCCACCACGGGCAGCAACACACGGCGAACGCCCAACGCTTCGCCCAGAATCCAGCCTGGGCCCCACCACAACACAACGATCAGGAGTACACACAACAGCAGCGGGCCGATACCCATTCCTACGATCGCCTTTCTTAGATGCTTCCACTAGCCATCCGTTGACAGACGACTCTTGCAATTGAATGCCGGTTAGTTGCGTTCCCTCAGCCAAGCCACAGCTTGGTCGGCGGGTCCCTCGAACTGCACGGTGCCGGAAGACAGTACGACTCCCCTGTCGCAGATTCGCGAAATCATGTCGAGATCGTGGCTGACCACCACCAGGGTTCGCCCTTCGTCAGAGAGCTGCTTGATCTTGGCCAGGCACTTCCTCTGGAAGGGTTCGTCACCCACGGCCAAGATCTCGTCGACGAGGAAGATATCCGGCTGTGTGTGGACGGCTACTGCAAAGGCAAGCCGGAGGAACATTCCCGAAGAGTAGAACTTTACTTCGGTGTCAATGAACTGCTCAATCTCGGAGAAGGCGACGATGTCGTCAAACTTCTCGTGAATTTCCTGCTCCGTCATCCCCAGGATGGCGGCATTGAGGTAGACGTTCTCACGC
Source organism: Paenarthrobacter sp. FR1 (assembly GCF_051106045.1). NCBI lineage: Bacteria > Bacillati > Actinomycetota > Actinomycetes > Micrococcales > Micrococcaceae > Paenarthrobacter > Paenarthrobacter sp. FR1. The sequence goes on from NZ_JBPFSF010000001.1 coordinate 262,958, forward strand.
CCCGACAGGTCTGGGTGGAAGCCCGCACCCACCTCGATCAGTCCGGCTACCCTGCCTTTGGTACGCACGGTTCCTTGATCGGGGAGGATGACACCGGAGATGAGCTTCAGCAGTGTGGACTTGCCCGAGCCATTGAAGCCCAACAGGGCTACGGTCTCGCCCGGTTGAATCTCAAAGCTGACGTCGTGCAGGGCATCGAACTTCTTGGTCAGGTCACCCTTCCGGCCCTTAACGAGCCAGACGAGCGTCTCCTTCAGGGAGTGGGAATGGCGGAGGTTGAAGGTCTTCTTCAGGCCCTTGACGATTACTGCAGCGCCCATCTAGACCTCCTGCGCAAAGTGGCCCTCGAGCCGTCGGAAGACGATCTGGCCAATAACTAGGAACAATGCCGCCATGCCCAGTCCGACGAACCCAGTCACCAGGAGATGAGGCGGCAGTTCGACGGATGCATCGACGGTGGGATACCAAAACGCCCAGTGGAACAGTTCCACGGCAACGGTAATGGGGTTCAGCTGATAGATGGTCAGGACCCAAGGTTCTGCCAGCCGGCGGATCATGGTCCAGGAGTACAGGACCGGCGAAGTCCACGTGACAATCATCATCAACATGTCCACGATGTTTTCGGCATCCCGGAAGAAGACATTGATGGCACCGGCCAACAAGCCGAGGCCCGTTGCTGTGACTGCCACAATGATGAACCCCAGCAGGGCACCAAAGAGCTGCATGACATCCGGATGCCAACCACTTAGCAGTGCCGCGGCGAGCAAGACGACCAACTGCGGCAGGAAGTGGACCGCCGCTACCCAGACTGACGCCACGGGGAAAAGCTCACGCGGGAGGTAGATCTTTTTGACCAGAGCTGCATTCGACACAATCGACCGCGTCGCATTCGAAAATGCTTCGGAGAAGAAGTTGATGACGATGACGCCGGAGAACATGTACAGCGCGTAGTTGGGTATCTGGTCCCCAACCCGCAGGACAATGCCGAGGGCGAAGAACAGCACCACGTACTGCACCAGCGGCTTGACGTACGACCACGCCAAACCCAGCACCGAACCGCGGTAGCGGACACGGAGTTCCTTGCGGACAATCAGCTTGAGGAGGTACCGGCGCCGGTAGACATCCAGCAGTCCGGCACCCACCCCGGGAACAGCATAAGTATCAGTGGAGTTTGACATCGCTACTTGTTGGGCTCCGAAGCTTCAAAGGTTTTCCGCCACGATTCCATCGAGGTGATCTCCGGAAGCGCCTCACGGTACTGGGCCCGGAGGGTCTCCCAATTCGAGAAGAGCTGGGCATGCAGCCTGGCCGATTCGACCACCAACTGACGGGCCAACTTCGGATCGCGGAGATGCCATGAAGCCCCCGTGCCGTCGGCGTTGGAGACTACGGCGCTGTCCAAGTGAGCCAGGCTCCACCATTTGCCGTCCTGGTGGGCGACCTGAGCTTCAGGGTTTTCCTTGGCGGAATCGCGGACCGGAGCCAGCGTTTGCTTCAGGACAGTTTTCACAGCCCACGGAAGCAGGCCCAGTGCGCCGGGCTGCTTGTAGGACTGTGGCTTCTTCGGCGGGCGCTTGCGGAAGACCTCCGGGAAGGCACCGGGATCAGTCTTGACCTGCGAATCCTGGAATTCCTCACGCATCGCGCGGAGCTTCGGCATGGTGGTGGGCAGTTGCTGGTGAAGATTGCCCGGTCCGGCCAGGACATCACGCAGTGCCATGATGCGGGCCTGTTCAGGATAGTACTGCATCGAAACCAGGTGCTTGACGTCTGTGTTCAGGCTTTCGCGCAGAATACGTCCGCCCTTGGGGAACGGCGAGTGCAGGAGCGTCGCGATAAGCCTGTTGCGCTCGTGGTAGTAGGCCTGCCAGTCGACAGAATCGTCCTTGTCAGCCCAGGACACGTGCCAAACCGCTGCGCCGGGAAGGGTGACGGTGGGGAATCCAGCGGCACGGCCGCGGAGGGAGTACTCTGCGTCGTCCCACTTAATGAAGACAGGGAGGGACAGGCCAATTGTTTCCACCACGGTCTTTGGGATGAGGCACATCCACCAACCGTTGTAGTCCGCGTCCCAACGCCTGTGCAGCTGCGGCGTCGAGCGCAAACCAGCAGCAGAGAAATCGTGGTTGCCGAGCCCTTCAACCGGGCCCCAGAGGAAGCGGTAGAAGTTGACGACCTCCGAATAGGCATGAAGAACTGACTTGTTGTACATGTCGAACATGTGTCCACCGACAATGGTGGGCTTTCGGCAGAGGTCAGCAAACGCTACTGCGCGCATGACGCCTTCAGTTTCAAGCTCGATGTCATCGTCCAGCAGCATGACGTAGTCGCTCTTGTCGGAGACGACCATTTCGTACATATTGCGGGCGAAGCCGCCCGAGCCGCCAAGGTTGCCTTGGTTGATGATTCGCAGCTGGTCACCCATTGACTCTGCGACGGCGTCGAATCCGGCCTCATCGGCAACTTTTTTGTTGCCTTGGTCCACGATGATCAGTTCGGCGAGGATCTCGCGCAGCCCTGCATCAGCATCAATTGACTTGATGGTTTCGAGGCAGTAGTCCGCACGGTTGAAGGTGGTAACACCCAGAGTGACCTTTCCCTGCGGGCGGCCTTCGTCGGGAACGGCCCAGTGGGCGCCCGTCAGCGTCATGCCGTCGCCGCCGGCAATCAGATCGAACCAGTACCAACCACCGTCACCGAAGGGAGCAAGCGTCAACTCAAAGTCGTTGCTGGCCGTGCCTTCAACGAGGATCGAGTCCACGCGTTGGGAGGCGCCGCGTGCATTGGAGCGGTAGACAATGACCGTTCCCTCGCCCTCTGTTTCCAGATGCAGGACGGTCTTTGTAGCAACAGTCCATTTGCGCCAGTAGCTGGCAGGGAAGGCATTGAAGTAAGAGCCGAAGGAAAGACGTTCGCCGCGGCGCACCTGCACGGAGCCTCGGTCCAGGATGTCTTCCGGGTGCAGCTTGCGGGCCATGCCGACAGCCTGCACGACGGCGGTGCTGCCGCCATCTTCCTTCTTCACCTTGTTGGTGTCGGGGTCAACGTAGAGCGGGAGCGTGTCGAGGTCGCGGTTCGCTGGGAAAATGACGCGCTGAACGATGCGCAGGTTTTCGCCTGTCGAAGCAGGAGCGTCCGTCGTGGCAGTCATGGCAATCTCCTGGCTTTCGTTTGTAGTAGCCGTCATGCGTCCACTCCCCCACTTTCAAGCTTGGCGCCGCCGGTGAAGTGCGGCTTGATCTTGTTGTCAAACATGGACAGGGCGGAACCGATGGCCATGTGCATGTCGAGGTACTTGTACGTTCCGAGCCGGCCGCCGAAGAGGACCGACTTCTCGCCACGAGCGAGGTCGCGGTAGGCCAGCAACTTCTGGCGGTCGTCTGAAGTGTTGACGGGGTAGTACGGTTCGTCGCCCTTTTCCGCAAAGCGCGAGAACTCCCGCATAATGACGGTCGCGTCCTTGGTGTAGTCGCGTTCGGGGTGGAAGTGGCGGAACTCGTGGATACGCGTGTAGGCGGCGTCGGCGTCGGGGTAGTTCATGACAGCGCACCCCTGGTAGTCCTCGATGGGAAGGACTTCTTCTTCGAGGTCGATGGTGCGCCACGAAAGGTCACCTTCGGCATAGTCAAAGTAGCGGTCCACAGGGCCGGTGTAGATGACCGGCACCTGGCCGAGGACCGAGGACCTGCCGTACTCGCCGTCGTCGAAGAAGTCGGCATTCAGGATGACCTCGATGTTCGGGTGGTCCGCCATGCGTTCGATCCATGCTGTGTAACCGTCAACCGGCAGACCCTCGTAGGTGTCATTGAAATACCGGTTGTCATAGTTATAACGAACCGGTAGGCGCGAGATAATCTCGGCTGGCAAGTCCTTTGGATCCGTCTGCCACTGCTTGCCTGTGTAGTGCTTGATGAACGCTTCGTAGAGCGGGCGTCCGATGAGCTGAATGCCCTTGTCATTGAGGTTCTGCGGATCGGTGCCGGCCAGTTCACCGGCTTGTTCGGCGATAAGAGCCTTTGCTTCGGTTGGGCTCATTGCCGAACGGAAGAATTGGTTGATGGTGCCCAGGTTGATGGGCATCGGGTACACCTCGCCTTTATGGCTGGTGTAGACCTTGTGCTGGTAGCTGGTGAACTTGGTGAAGCGATTCACGTACTCCCAAACGCGTTCATTCGAGGTGTGGAAGAGGTGAGCGCCGTAGCGGTGCACCTCGATTCCAGTCTTGGCCTCGTTTTCGCTGTAGGCGTTTCCTCCAATATGGTGGCGGCGATCAAGCACCGCGACCTTCAGCCCCAACTCGGTAGCGGCGCGTTCTGCAATGGTCAGGCCAAAGAAACCCGAGCCGACGACGACGAGATCAGCGTTCACAAACTCTCCTGTGTATTGGCGTGCGGGCACAGAAATGCCCACGTCTACTGGTCAAGGCTACCCGACGTGGCGCGCGTTCCCTGTATCGGGGGACGCCGCTGCCCGGCTAAGGGGCACCTCGACAAATGGCAGAGGGAGACTGGCCAGCGGCCAGCCTCCCCCTCATGCCCTACTCGCTAAGGCTGAGTCAGAGCGTGATGACTGAGCCGGATTCCGCGGATGCCAAAACGGCCTCCGCAACCCTCAGAGTCTCGAGTCCCTCAGCCATCGTGACGATGTTGAGCGACTTCCCGAGGACCGCGTCGCGGAAGGCTTCGTGTTCCATTTTGAGGGGCTCGCGCTTCGCCAAAGCGAAGCGTGTGGAGGATCCCTCGGAAACGCCGCGGAACGCCGCGACAGAATCCCAATCTGTCTGGAACGTACCGTTCTCGACGAAGGTGAGGTCGGCGGAAATCGTGTCTGCAATGAACGCTCCGCGTTCACCGAGAACCACTGTGGTGCGTTCCTTCATGGGTGAGAGCCAATTGACAATGTGGTTCGTCACAACGCCGCTCTTGAGGTGGCCAATGGCGGTAACCATATCCTCATGCTCCCGGCCACTGCGGGAGGTGGTGTGGGCAACGACATTGACGAAGTTGCTCTGTGCCAGCCACGCCGTGAGATCAATGTCGTGGGTCGCCAAATCCTTGACCACTCCCACGTCGGCAATGCGAGCAGGGAATGGTCCTTGCCGCCTCGTGCTGATCTGATATACCTCGCCCAGGTCGCCGTTCTCCAGCCGCTCCCTCAGGCTCTGCAGCGACGGATTGAACCGTTCGATGTGCCCGACAGCGCCAATCAAGCCCTTGGACTCGAAAGCCTCGGCGATCCGTCGGCCCGACGCTGAATCGTTGGCGATCGGCTTCTCCACGAGGCAGTGAACACCCGCTTCAGCGAGCTGAAGCGCAACCTCCTCGTGCAGGATCGTCGGCACGGCGGCGACAGCCATGTCTATGCCCTGGGCGATCAGTTCCTCAACAGTATTGAAGACTGTCAGGCCATCGGCGACGTTGTGGGGGTCGCCAAAGGAGTCAGCGACAGCAATCAGGTCAACACCCTCAAGCTCACGGATAACGCGAGCGTGGTGGCGTCCCATCATGCCCAACCCGATGAGGCCGGCACGCAGATTTGCCACTAGCTTCCTGCCTTCGCGATGGCGTTGACCGCGGCAACAATCCGGTCAAGGTCATCCTGGCTCAGCGACGGGTGGACCGGAAGGGACAGCACGCTCGCTGCGGCCTCTTCGGTGACAGGAAGATCGTCCGAGGTCTGGAAGGGAGCCAGCCTGTGGTTGGGGATGGGGTAGTAAACGCCACAGCCGACGTTGTACTCCTCGCGAAGGGCCTTGGCGAATCCGTCACGGTCCTCAGCGATGCGAATCGTGTACTGGTGGTAGACGTGCTCGTAGCCCTCAGCGACCTTGGGAGTGATGACACCTTCAATGTTTGCATCGAAGAACGCCGCATTCTCCTGGCGCGTCCTGGTCCAGCCTTCAACCTTGGTCAGCTGCACTCGGCCGATGGCCGCATGGATGTTGGTCATACGGCAGTTGAAGCCAACCAGCTCATTTTCGTACTGACGTTCCATGCCTTGGTTGCGCAGCAGCCGGAGGCGGCGTTCGACGTCCGCGACGCCCGTGCTGACCATGCCTCCTTCGCCGGAAGTCATATTCTTGGTGGGGTAAAGGCTGAACATGGCGAAGTCGCCGAAAGTGCCCACCTTGCGACCGTTGACGGCAGCGCCGTGCGCTTGGGCTGCGTCCTCGAAGACCTTGACGCCGTGCTTGGCAGCAAGGGCACCGATGGCGTCAACGTTGAAGGGGTGTCCGTAAAGGTGAACCGGCATGATGGCCGCAGTGCGGTCTGTGATTTTTGACTCCACGGAAGCGGGGTCCAGCGTGTAATGGTCCAAGTCCACATCAGCGAAAACCGGAGTTGCGCCCGTGAGTGCCACTGAGTTGGCGGTCGCAGCGAACGTGAACGACGGAACGATGACTTCGTCGCCGGGACCGATCCCAGCAGCCAATAGACCGAGATGCAGACCGGAAGTTCCGGAGTTGACAGCAACAGCGGCCCGGCCATCAAGGAGGACCTGCGAGAATTCCTGCTCGAAACTCGCTACCTCCGAACCCTGGGCGAGCTGACCGGAGGCCAGCACGGCATCTACTGCCTTGCGCTCCTCCTCGCCGATGATGGGCTTGGCGGGGGGAATGAATTCGGGGCTCATGCCTCTACCTCTCGAAGGATTTCGTTCTGTTCAACATATACGGCGCCGGTTTCGGGGCATACCCAGTTGTCGCCACTGCGCTGAAGCGGGAAACCGGCCTTGCCAACCCAACCATGGCGCTTCGCCGGGACCCCGACCATCAGGGCAAAATCGGGGACGTCCTTGGCTACTACAGCTCCGGCGGCAACTGTGGCCCACCGCCCAATGGTCACGGGGGCTACGCACACTGCGCGGGCGCCGATAGAGGCACCTTCACGGATGGTGACGCCGACGGGCTCCCAGTCGTGCGCACTTTTCAAGCTTCCATCCGGGCTGACTGCCCGGGGGTAGGTGTCATTCGTCAGCACGACGGCCGGGCCGATAAAGACACCGGCTTCCAGTTCCGCGGGCTCGTAAACAAGTGCATAGTTCTGGACTTTGCAGTTGTCCCCCATCTTGACCCCGGTGCCGATATAGGCTCCGCGTCCCACGATGCAATTGACGCCTAATTCGGCCTGCTCGCGGACCTGGGCCAGATGCCAAATCTTTGATCCATCACCAATTACCGCCTTGTCTGAAACATCGGCGCTCTCTGCAACCATTATCACCGGTGAAGGTCCTTCCTCATTGAGCACACGCGACAACGAGATTCATCTTAGCTGAGACACCATGCCCCGGCGTCAAGCCGGGGTGTGGCCGAGTGCTTCGCAAGTTGTCCACATACACCACGCAAGGTGGAGCGGTTCAGCGGCCAAGCCCATAACGTCGGTGGTGCGGCTCGTGAAGGAGAGAGGGAACATCCATGACCTTGGAGTGCACATTGGTACGGGGTCCCGCCGCAACAGCAAGCGGAGCCCCGGAAGAATTGACCATCGCAGTATCAACCGGCACATCAGGCCTGCACCTTCAGTCACTCCTTGAAGAAGCACGCGGGACGGGACCTCTGTCTGTGGAAGGCCTGGATTTGTCAACACTTACGGTTGGCCTGCCACCGCTCGTGTCGGGCGCTGTCGTGGTCGATGGTGGTGCGCCGCCAAGCCACCCGGAGGCCGGCCCCGTTCGCCTGATGCTGCTGGCCCATTCAGGCCCGGGTGCCGGGTCAGTCTTCAGGATTCACCGCGGCCGATTCCGAATTGGCAGGGGTTCCACCGACATTCGGGTTGCCGATCCAGGTATGTCCAGGGAACACGCCGTATTGGAGGTTTCCAGCACTGCAGTTACGCTGAGCGACATCGAGGGCGCGAACCCTGTTTTCATAGATGACCGGCCCACGCACCAAAAACAGTTGGCTTCCGATTCACGGATTCGGTGTGGCAACTCCACTTTCACTGTCTTCACGGATGCCGGTCCGTTGCCGCAGATCTCAGCCGATGCCGGTCGCTCCGTGGAAGAACCACTTGAGGTACAGCACACAAGAAGCCCTGGTCATCGCTTCTCGATGGCTTTGGCAGCGGGACTCCCGCTCGCTGCCGGCATAGGTCTTGCCGTGGTAACAGGCATGTGGGCGTACTTGGGGTTCACTGCCATATCGGCTTTCGGCCTGCTTGTCCCATTATTCGCTGGCCGGAAGAGCCGCCGGGATCTCAGCCTGGCCGTCGCGAAGTCGGTGCAAGTCGATATCGAGCGGCGACGCCGGTCATCGCCGTCTGCCGCGGACATAGTGATGGACACCCACCGCCGAGCCGCTGTGGGCGCTGCAGCCGAAGAGACCTCACAGGGCAAAGTCCTTCCCACTCCAACTGCCGCTACTGCTGTGGGCGTGAGCCCTGGGGATCCCGGAGTGTGGCTCCGGCTTGGCACCACGCGGGCTTTGGCAAACGTTCGGCTGGCTCCAGACGATCCGCATTTCCGTCCGCCGCCTATTGGGTTCGCGGCGGTGAATCTGGATCCACGGCATCAGCTGGTGGTAATCCGCGGTCAAGCTGCTTATGTGGATGCATTGCTTCGTTTCATGGTGATGCAGCTTGTAAGCTACCCGGCCTCGGCGGGGACGTCCATCATTATCCTCGGGCAGATCGAGAGACTGCCCTTGAGCGCCAGATTCCTTTCGCGTGTGACCCTCGCCAGCACTCCGACGGTGGCCCTGGCTGCCCTTTTGCAACGCAGCGGCAGTCCGCCTGGCAGGCTCGTCATAGTGAACGAGCCGACGAGTGACGAAACTCAGCCCACGTCCTCGCTCCTGGCATCCGCACGCGTCGCCGGGTGGCAGGTAATACAGCATCTTCCTTCTTCCGAGCAGCCCGGGCATGTTATCGAGATTGGGGATGCGGGGACGACAGGCCACATGGAGATGGACGGCGAGCGCCGGCCCTTCATACCGGACCTCGTACCCTGTGAAGTTTTTGACGCGTTTTGCCGGAACATGGCGGCCACTGCCTGCCATGAAGGCTCCGAGCTCAGCCACGTCATTCCAGACAAATGCTCCCTGCCGGACTTGCTTCCAACAGGCCCGCGAAGGATCCTCCGCCGCTGGGGCGCTACCGCGGTAGCGAACGGTCTCTCGGCTGTGCTTGGCAAGGGACGCCACGGTTTGGTGGCTTTTGACTTCAAATATGATGGGCCGCACTTGCTGGTCGCTGGAACAACAGGCTCCGGAAAGTCCGAACTCCTTCGAACCTTGGTGGCTTCGATGACGTTGGTCGATTCTCCGGAGCGTATAACGTTCATGTTCTTTGATTTCAAGGGCGGGTCAGGGTTAGGGCCGCTTGCTGGGCTGCCGCACTGCGTTGGCCTACTGACGGATCTCGGCAAGCACGACTTGGACCGAACCCTTGCGTCACTCCGAGGGGAAATCAGGCGTCGCGAGGAGTTGTTTGCAGCGGCACAAGTATCGGACATCTCTCAGTACCAGCACATGGCTTCGAGCAAAGATCCGAACGTCCCATATTTGGTACTGGTAATCGACGAGTTCCGGATGCTGGTTGACGAAGCTCCCAGTGCGCTTCGCGAGCTTATGCGGGTTGCCACCATTGGACGTTCACTCGGCATCCACCTGGTGATGGCGACGCAACGGCCCCAAGGGGCATTAACTGCAGATATCCGGGCAAACGTAACGTCAAGCATTGCCCTCCGTGTTCAATCGGACGTGGAGTCCGTGGACATCATTGGCTCCAAAGCCGCGGCCTCCATACCGGTCGAGGCTCCGGGCAGGGCATTTCTAGCCAGGGCCTCGAGCGACGCCGAAGAATTTCAAACCGCCTCCATTGAAGGTGTCCCCATGGCCGGCGAGACGCATGGCAGGAGGCAACACCCCGTACAGACTGCCTTGCAGGTTCTGCAGCGACGCCCCGATGAGGCAGGGCGGGCCGGCCGTCACGACGCATCCTCGGATGGTAGTGCAAAGTGGGTTGTTTCGGCGGTCAATGGAGCCTGGCAGCGCCTCGGCAAGCCTCTCCCCAGGCGCCCTGTAGCTCCCCCGTTGGCCACTGAGATTCCTTGGAATGAGGATCTCCCGGCCCCGGAAGCCCAAGTGCGATCAAACACAGACTCACCATGGGTTGTCGGGCCGCTGGGGTTGGCCGACAAGCCAGCGCAACAGGTGGTGGAACCGCTGTTGTGGTCGCCTGCAAGACACGGACACCTGGCCATGATCGGCAGCGCCTCAAGTGGCATGCAGAATTGCTTCAGGGCCGTGTCTGCCATGCTGGCGACCCAAGGTCCCCAGCCGCACCTCTATATTCTGGACGCCACAGGATTACTCGGTGACTTCGTTGAACACGGACGAATCGGCGCCATCGCGGGACTGCACCAACTGCCCAGCGCCGCGCGTGTCTTGCAACGACTCGCCGCGGAATTGGCGCGCCGCCACACTGTGGGTGAGGTCGAAGGAGAACACTCACCGCTGGTCCTGGTGGTAGCCGGGTGGTGCTCATGGGCAACCGCGCTCAGGGCGGGGCCTTTCGGATGGGCGGAGGGGAGCCTCCTGGACATCGTCCGCGACGGTCGGTCTGTCGGCATCACCGTGCTGATTTCGGGCGAGCGGGAACTCGTCGGCTCACGATTCTTTGCCGCTGTTCAGAATCGAGCCTATTTTCCGTACGGGTCCACCGACGAGTCTCGGTTTCATTGGCCACGCCTTCCGGGGATGGAAGCCGTTCCCGGGCGCGCTGCCGTCACGGGAACCATAGTTGACGGGAGCACCGTTGTGGCGCAGTTCAGGGAGGCTCCGGACTCTGAGGCCTGGCCCTTTGCCCGTCTCCTGCCGGCCGCTCCACCATTTCGAGTAAGGCCACTTCCCGAGCTTCTTAGCGAACAGGTATTTCAGACCCACCTTACTGACGGCACGTCGGCCGGAAAGTCGCAGTGCCGCCTGTGGATCGGGCTTGGAGGCGACGAAGCTCTTCCAATGTCCCTACCGCTTCCGGCGCAGGGTGTGAGCCTTGTCCTCGGTAGCCGACGCTCCGGAAAAAGCACCGTGCTGGGATCTCTTCAGAGCTTGAATTCCTCGGTGCGATGGGTCTTCCCTCCAAACGCAGCTCTCCCAGGCCCCTTCTGGGCATCCGTTGCTCAGGAAGCTGCAGCGGGAGATCTGGACACTAACAGTGTCCTGTTAGTGGACGATGCCGATTGCTTGGACGTTCAAGGCCGTCAAGCCCTTGCCGCCTTGGCCGGAAAGGTCCGGGGAATCGTTCTTACCGCCACCGTAGGGCCATCACTGATGCAGAATCTGCCTTTGGTCAGGGAAGTGCAGTATTCCAGGGTGGGTTTGATCCTGGCGCCGCAAACGGCCCACGACGGAGATCTGCTCGGCGTAAGGCTGGAGCTTGACCGCGCAGGACGCCCCGGTCGCGGCTTCGTCGTGAATGGAGCGGAGGTGACGCCGTTTCAGGCAGTGCTCACGGCGGGTGTGTGGCCGCCGTCCCCCACGGCGTCCGAGGAAGACGGCTGACATGGCTAAAGTGCCCCGGAAGTACCGCCCGTGCGCGACGCAAAAGCCACGACGTCCTTTTGGAAGAGGAAGATGATCGCTGCCAATGCCGGGACGATCATCGCCAACCCCTGCCACACGAGCCCGCCGGTCATAGTAGGGAATCCGATGGTGAGGACAAACAACTGTGCCACCAGTGCCGCCGCCCGCGTCCATCGGTATCCACGGAAGAGGAAATGGCCCACGGCGAACAACCATGCCGAAAAGGCAAGCAGCAGTCCCAGAGTAAAGACGGCGCCCCAGAAAGTCAGCACGGGAGCCCCCGTCAGGAGTTCGAATGCGTACCATGCTGCGGCACTGAGAAGCGCAAGGGCCTCAAGGAGAACAACAACCGAGATGACGGTGATTCCGTTCGGCCGGCGCATGCCATGTGAACCGTCGGACGCCGGGCTCCCTTGCACGTGGGAACCGTCATTTCCGTCTGGTCCGGAGGCGGATTGGGCAGGGTTTACAGGAGGTCTTGACACACTGGCACACTACCGGACATAGTCATCTAGCAGTGAGGGCACTGGCGGCTGATGTGATGCATCGCTCACGGATTCCGGGCATTTCGACCACTAACACCCCTTGTTTACAAGGCGTTAACATGAAACGCTTGACTCAGACGACCAAGGGGGCCCATGCGGGCCCCTTTCCTTTGGAGCCTCTCGTGAATGTTTTCACAAAAGGCCCTTCTAGTTCTCACGAATGGAGTGACTGATCAGCATGGATTGGCGTAATCGCGCAGCCTGCCTCGACAAGGACCCGGAGCTCTTCTTCCCAGTCGGCAACACGGGACCAGCACTTCTGCAGATCGAGGAAGCAAAGAGCGTATGCCGCCGCTGCCCCGTCGTGGACACCTGCCTTCAGTGGGCACTGGAGTCCGGACAAGACGCCGGTGTGTGGGGCGGCATGAGTGAAGACGAGCGTCGTGCGCTCAAGCGCCGTGCCGCACGCGCACGCCGCGCTTCCTAGAACACGGATTAGGAAAGGCCGCGGACCATACGGTCCGCGGCCTTTCCTTTGTTAAACCCTGCTTCCGGAGGGTCCTGCCGACTCCATCAGGGAACCCGCAAACCTACGCACGGGCCAGGTTCAGCACGATTTCGACGGCGGTTCCGCCTCCCTCGCGGGGACTCCACTGAATGGATCCCCCAAGCTCACTGGTCACCAGCGTGCGGACGATCTGCAACCCCAAGCCCTCGGTGTACTGTCCGTCCGGCAGACCAACGCCGTCGTCTGCAATGGTTACTGTGAGGAACTCGTCGTTTCCGTCTCCATCGGCCCTGTCGGCCAACAACCACACCGTTCCAGTGCGCCCCTCCAGTCCGTGCTCAACAGCGTTGGTGACAAGTTCGTTGATCACCAAAGCCAGAGGCGTGGCGAAGTCACTCGGTAACTCACCGAACAGACCCGAACGCTCCGTACGTACCTGCTGGGACGGCGAGGCCACCTCCGCGGACAATCGGAATTGACGTCCTATGAGCTCATCAAAATCAACGCTTTGCGTGAGCCCTTGGGAGAGTGTTTCGTGCACGAGCGCGATAGTGGCCACGCGCCGCATTGCCTGCTCCAGTCCCTGCTTCGCTTCGTCACTGACCATTCTCCGGGATTGCATCCGCAGGAGGGCAGCCACTGTCTGGAGATTGTTCTTCACCCGGTGGTGTATTTCCCGAATTGTTGCATCCTTGGTCACAAGTTCCATCTCTCGACGCCTCAGTTCTGAGACATCACGGCACAGAACGAGAGCTCCAAAACGGTGCTGTTCGTCGCGCAACGGAATGGCGCGCAAGGAGAGGCTGACGCCTCGTGACTCAATCTCGCTGCGCCAGGGCATGCGACCGGTAACAACCAATGGCAGAGTCTCGTCCACCATCCTGCGGTCCTTCAGCAGCCCTGCTGTAACCTCCGCCAGAGAGCGGCCTTCCAAGGACTCAACTTCACCGAGCCTGCGGAAGGCAGACACACCGTTGGGGCTGGCATACTGCACGATGCCCTCAGCGTCGAGCCTGATGAGTCCGTCGCCAACGCGCGGCGCCCCCCGCCGGGAACCCGTCGGAGAAGCAAAATCAGGCCACAGTCCCAGGGTTCCCATGCGCAGGAGGTCATACGCACACTGGCGATACGTTAGTTCCAGCCTGGATGGCATGCGCGAGCTGGACAAGTCCATATGGGACGTCACTACGGCGAGCGTTCTGCCGTTACGCACCATGGGAACAGCCTCTACACGCAACGCCATCTCGCTGCTCCAGCTCGTTTCGCTGGAGCGTTCGATCGATCGGCTGTTCCATGCCTTATCCACAAGGGGGCGCAGATCAGACCGGATGCCCTCACCCACGAAGTCCGCGTGGAACACCGTGTGGGATGTCGACGGACGGACGTGGGCGAGGGCGATATATCCGAACTCCGGGTGCGGAAACCACAATGCGAGGTCCGCGAAAGCCAAGTCTGCGACCATTTGCCAGTCACCGACGAGGAGGTGCAGCCATTCGGCATCTCCAGGCCCGAAATCAGCGTGTTCCCTGATGGGGTCTGTAAAGATTGCCACTGCACCTCCATTTGCGACGCCGGGAGCAAACCCTAGCGTCGAACGATTGACCTCAAGAGCCTTAATGCTACCGACAGTGAAGCCATGTCGTCGGCTTCCAGGGCGTTGACCTCATCGAACATGGTCTTTGCCCGTCCGAGTTGCTCGGCATTTAGGCCTTCCCATGCCTTAAGGCGATCTTCGGCTACGGCGCCGGCCTCGGTCGACTCAAGCACCGAAGTAGTCATGTCTGCCACTGTCGAGTACAAGTCATCCCGAAGTGCCGCACGCGCCAACGCCTGCCAGCGGTCGTCCCGCGGTAGCGAGCTGATCCGTTCCAGCAGCGAATCTACGTGGAAGCGGTTGAACACTGTGTAATACACGTGTGCAACGTCCTCGACGCTGTCGCTCCCGGTCTGGGCAATCCGCGCGATGTCCAAGAGTGCGTAGCTCTCAAAGAGCTCCGCCCACCGGTGCGCCAGGTGTTCCGGCAGTTCCCATCCCCGCGCCTTATCCAGCCAGCCGGTGATGCGGACCTTGTCTTCACCACGCAGATATTCAAGAAGTTTGGCCCGGAGCGGTGCCATCATCGGCTTGAATGATTCCACGACCTCGGAAATAGGCTTCGACGCCATTCCCTGGCCCAAGACCCACCGCACCGCGCGATCGAGCAGGCGGCGGATATCGAGGTGGACTTCACTCCAGTGTTCAGTCGGGAATGAAGCCGGCAGGGCGTTCAACTCGGCGACCATCGGATCGAGATCGTAGATTTCGCGCAGTGCCACAAAGGCTTTCGCCACTGCAACCTCATTGGCTGATGTTTCTTCGATGGCTCGGAAGGCGAAGGTGATGCCACCCAGGTTGATGATGTCGTTGGCGACGACAGTTGCGATGATCTCCCGCCGCAGCGGATGAGTATCCAGTTCCGCGTCGAACTTCTCCCGCAATTGCTTTGGGAAGTAGTTGCGGATGGTGTCCGCGAACCAAGGATCGTCGGCGAGGTTGCTGTCGCGCAGCGCCGCACCCAACTCGATCTTCGCGTAAGCGGCCAGTACTGCAAGTTCGGGAGACGTCAGGCCTTGGCCCTGCTCCAACCTCGACCGCAGGGTTTCTGTGGTCGGCAGGGCTTCAAGATCACGCTTGAGGTCGGCAGACTTCTCCAGCCAATCCATGAGGCGCTCGTAGCTCGGGCTCCAGTCCGCAACACGAGTCCGGTCGTTAAGGAGGAGGATGTTTTGGTCGATATTGTCCTGGAGGACAAGTCGTCCAACTTCGTCGGTCATGTCGGCCAGGAAGGAAGC
Source organism: Paenarthrobacter sp. FR1 (assembly GCF_051106045.1). Classification (NCBI taxonomy): domain Bacteria; kingdom Bacillati; phylum Actinomycetota; class Actinomycetes; order Micrococcales; family Micrococcaceae; genus Paenarthrobacter; species Paenarthrobacter sp. FR1. The sequence goes on from NZ_JBPFSF010000001.1 coordinate 278,304, forward strand.
CCGTTCGGTGGGTTCCAGCTTGCCTGCGGCTACCATGCGGTCAACGAAGATCTTGATGTTGACCTCGTGGTCGGAGCAGTCCACGCCGGCTGAGTTGTCGATCGCGTCAGTATTCAGGATGACCCCTTGCAAGGCGGCCTCGATACGTCCCCGCTGCGTCAATCCCAGGTTTCCGCCTTCTCCGACAACCTTGACCCGCAGGTCACGACCATCCACGCGAATGGCGTCGTTGGCCTTGTCGCCTACGACCGCATGGGTTTCGGTACTGGCCTTCACGTAGGTGCCGATGCCGCCGTTATAGAGGAGGTCTGCCGGTGCCAGCAGAATGGCGCGAAGAAGTTCAGGCGGGCTCAGTTGCGTAGTTCCATCAGGCAGGCCCAGCGCCTTGCGTACCTGGTCCGAGACCGGAATCGCCTTGGCCTGGCGAGCGTAGACTCCGCCGCCTTCGCTGATGAGTGTGCGGTCGTAGTCATCCCACGACGACCGGGGAAGCTCAAAAAGCCTCTGCCTCTCTGCGAACGATGATGCGGCATCAGGTGCAGGATCAAGGAAAATATGGCGGTGATCAAACGCCGCCAGGAGTCGGATATGGCGGGAAAGCAGCATGCCGTTGCCGAAGACATCGCCTGACATGTCGCCGACGCCCACCACCGTGAATTCTTCGGTTTGGGTGTCGAGGTCGAGCTCGCTGAAATGCCGCTTAACTGATTCCCATGCTCCCCGCGCAGTGATGCCCATTGCCTTGTGGTCATAACCAACCGACCCGCCAGAGGCAAATGCGTCGCCGAGCCAGAAGCCGTATTCAGCGGCCAACCCGTTCGCAGTATCGGAGAATGTGGCTGTGCCCTTGTCCGCTGCCACCACGAGGTAGGAGTCGTCCCCGTCGTGCCGAACAACGTCCGACGGCGGTACAAGCCTTTCGCCCTCCGCGGACGTCACGAGATTGTCGGTAATATCCAGCAGACCCCGAATGAAGGTCTTGTAACTCTCGATTCCTTCGGCCATCCAGGCCGCCCGGTCTACCGCGGGGTTGGGCAGTTTCTTTGCAAAGAATCCACCCTTGGCGCCGGTAGGAACGATGACAGCATTCTTGACTGTCTGCGCCTTGACCAGGCCCAGGATCTCCGTGCGGAAGTCCTCCCTGCGGTCCGACCAGCGAAGGCCACCGCGGGCGACTTTTCCGAAGCGGAGGTGCACGCCCTCCACCCTCGGAGAGTAGACCCAGATCTCGAACATCGGACGTGGGAATGGCAGCCCGTCAATTGACGTTGGATCCAGCTTGAAGCTGAGGTACTCCTTGTTCTGGAAGTAATTGGTGCGCAGCGTCGACTCGATGAGGTTCACGAAGGTTCGCAGCACCCGGTCCGCATCCAGAGTGGCCACTTGCTCGATGGATTCGGTGAGCGCTGCCTGTGCTGCAGCCTGGCGTCCAGGCCGTTCGTCCTCTCCCACGGAGGGGTCGAAGCGAGCAGAAAAGAGTTCAACGAGCCCACGTGCGACGTCCGGGTTACCCAGGAGCGTATCGGCGATGAATCCGAAGGAGTTGGTGTTCCCCATCTGTCGCATGTACTTGGCGTACGCGCGGAGAACCACTACCTGACGCCAGTGCATGCCTTCCCGGAGTACCAGGCGATCAAAGTTGTCCGATTCGACAGCCCCCGTGACGGCAGCGCCGAAGAAATCGCCCAAGAGGCCGCCGGTAGCGAGAGGATCCACACCTGCGGGGTACTTGAGCCCGAGGTCGTACAGGAAGAAGTCGCGGTGATCAGCGGTCTCGATTTCGAAGGGCCGCTCGTCCAACACTTCAAGACCAAGGTTGTGGAAATAGGGAAGAATCTGGCTCAGGCTTTTGGGCTCCATCAAGTAGAGCTTGACGCGGGCATCCTCCTCCAAGGCTTCGCCTGCACCTTCTGGTAGATACACATGGACACCAGGTTTAACCTGCTTGTGGGCTCCCCCGGCGCGTTCCGCCTGCGCTCCGTATTTCTCGAAGCGCTCGATGTCTTCCAGCGCGTCTTCCACTTCGTAGTCCACGCGGTAGCCAGCAGGGAACGCCTCTGCCCAAAGCGCAGACAGGACATCCGCGTCCTCGATCGGACGGTGCTCCCGGAGAACCTCGGCGATGCCCTCGCTCCAGGACCTCGACGCGCGCATCAGCCGGTGTTCAAGATCCTCAACGTTGACGTCCGCCAGTTCGGCAGCACGGGGCAGCCTGATCCTAAAGAACACGCGTGCCAGGGCCGACTCGGTAATTCGTGCCTCGTAGTCAATGCTTTCGGCCTGGAATGTCTCGCGGAGTTCCTGCTCTATCCGGAGGCGGACGCTGGTGGTGTAGCGGTCGCGAGGCAAGTACACCACCGCGGACATAAACCGGCCGTAGATATCCGGGCGAAGGAACAGCTTGGTTCGACGGCGTTCCTGCAGACGCTGGATACCGGTGGCTGTGGCAGCAAGATCCGGTATCTCGATCTGGAACAGCTCGTCTCGGGGATACGTCTCGAGGATGCCCAGGAGGTCCTTGCCCGAATGGGAGTCGATCGGGAATCCGGCGTTACGGAGTACAGCATCCACTTTGTCGCGAACGATCGGGATGCTGCGGACAGATCCGGTGTAGGCACTGGTAGCGAACAGCCCGATGAAACGTCGCTCACCATTCACATTGCCCTGTGCGTCAAAGCTCTTGACGCCGATGTAGTCGAGGTAAGCGGGTCGGTGGACGGTAGAGCGGGAATTTGCCTTGGTGATGACCAAGGCACGCTTCTCCCTTGCCCGCTTCCGCCCGGCATCTGTGAGGTGTTGCACCTGGCGCGTGGTGTCCCCGGCGCGGAGCAGCCCAAGGCCACTGTCTTCGCGAAGTTGCAATACGTCCTCGCCGTCTTCATCCACGAGGTCGTATTCCCGATACCCAAGGAACGTGAAGTTGCCGTTATCCAGCCACCGCAGGAGGTCTTGGGCCTGTCGGAGTTCGGCGACTTGCTCCGGGTGCGAAATTCCGCCCAGAGCTTCAGCAAGTTCCAGTGCCTTGCTGCGCATCTTCGGCCAATCTTCCACCGCGGCCCTGACGTCGCCGAGGACGCGCTGCAGTCCGCTGATCAGTTGCTCGCGGGCATCCTCGCTGACGCGGTCAATTTCAACAGCGATCCACGACTCCATATGAGAGGCGTTGTCGCCGTCACCGAGCAGGTGGGCGACGCTGGGCAGAGCCGCGGTATCGCCACTGGATATTCCAACGTTGGATGGAACCCTCGAGATGTTGCTCAGTTCCCCCGAAACCCGATCACGTGCGACCACGAACAACGGGTGCATCACCAATCGGATCGCACAGTTCTGGCGAACGAGTTCCGCGTTGACAGAGTCCACAAGAAACGGCATGTCGTCAGTGACGATATAGACGACACTGCGGTCGGCTTCGGGGGTAATCTCCACGATGGCATTTCCAGGCCGCCGCGACTGGGCCACGCTCCTGTGGTTCGTTGCCCGCGATATCAGAAGGTCAGGCGAGTACGCACGGGAATCCTCCTCCGCGAGATGCTCATAGTAGTCACCGAAGAACCCTTCACGGACAACTGCTGCATCGGACCGATCCTCCACGCTGGATCCTGACGACATCGACAAACGCCTCCATCACAATGTTAATTGCTGCGACTCTGCAGCCCACATGGCGAGCCTAGCGCTTAAGGAGACGCAAAGCTCTGGTAGTTCGCCTAGAAGAATTGGCATTTCGCTGGACAGGCGCACAGACCAAATTAGCGATGGCAGTTCGAAGCGCAGAATCTGGTGCGGCTTCCAGCAGGACCGCACCTGACAGTAATGCGGCATCGCAGGCCGACGAATCGGCCGGAAGGTACGCGTCTATACCCGCTCCCGGACCGTAGCGGTCCCAAGCATCCTGCAGCTGCTGACTGGGCGAATGGCCTACGGCCGACCGCTTCACCTTGTTCAGTACTACACGAGGCGACGCTTGGGGAACGGCAACCTCAAGTTCTGCCAAGCCACGAACCAGCCTGGGCACACCAACGGCATCCGCCGCTCCCACAGCGAACACAACGTCCGCCATCTCCAAGCTGCGCAGTGTCGCCGCATTGCGGCGGGGAGCCATGGTGTCGAAACTCAACTCTTCGTCTGATTCGAGGCAGAAACCTGCGTCGACTACTACGACGTCGGCCACTTGCCGGGCCTTCTCCAAGACCTGAGAGAGCGCAGCCGCCCTGAGTTCGGTCCAGCGATCAGCTCGCGTTGTGCCGGTGAGTACCCGGAACGCTCCACCTTTGGTAAAGACAGGGGCAGCAACCGCCTTTAGCGCATCGGCGTCGAGCAGGCCTTGATCCGCGAGCCTGCACGCCTGGGCCAGCCCGGCGGACTCATCGAGTAGACCTAGGGAAGCCGCCACGCTGGCCCCATAGCTGTCAGCGTCCACAAGGATCACCGATTCACCTTCGGCTGCCAATTCCGCGGCGATATTTACAGCAAGCAGGGTCCTCCCCGGAGCACCAGTAGGTCCCCAGACAGCGATGATCCGGCCTGAACCGCCGGTCTCTTCCTCGACGACTTTGGCTGCAGGCAGCAGTAGCAATTCAGCCCCTGAATCCGCGAAACCCGCATCGCGACCGGACCCCAGCCGATTACGGTGGCCTTCCCGAGCAACTGCGTCGGAGATCTTGGCAGCAAGGTCCGCCGGATCAATTGCCGTAGCAGCGGCAACCACCCCGATTGCGTGCAAGCGCCGCACTTCTGCGGGATCATCCGTCAAAGCTACGATGGAGACACCGACCGCCCCAAGCCGATCAACCAACGTGGTGGTGAGCTCTTCGCCCCCTTCGGCTACCACGGCCGCCATGGCGAGGCCGCTTTGGCAGGCAGCCATGAGCTCAGCAAGCTCTGAACACCTGCGGACCACGGTGACTGGGCCGTGCAGACGTTCCAGACCGCCCACTACAGCTTCCTGCGCCGGGCCAACGGTGATGACGGGAATACTCATCGAACCAAGCCCGCAGGGTTCCAAACGACGGAAACTTTTGCTTTGTTGGCTTGCGCTCCAAGCATCCTGGGCATCTGTTCATCCGTCACCAGCACCATCACCACAGTCGTTCTTGACGATCCCAGGGTCGAGGACCCTTCTGTCACCTGGGCAATTTCCGCGCCCGGGAGCAGCAGTTGCGGTTTATCAAACGAACTGTTCGAACCCGGCATGGCGACCCAGACATCCACCCGGGCACCGGGAACAGCCTGTGCGGGAAGTTCTTCTTCCAGGGAAATGGCAACGGGCTTTCGGTTCAGCGCATCCGCCATACCCAAGTTTTCGCGGGGTACCAGCTGGTTTTTTGCCACCCTCTGGAGTGCGACTTTGCCTTCATCGAGGCCACCTTCGACGGTGAGGTAGCCGGACTCGACGTCGTCCAGGCGGACGTTGACAACGGAAAGGTCTGCCTTGGTGACGCGCTGGCCTACCGCGATGTCCTCGCGGGCTGCGTAAACCTGAGTTGTCCTATCGGCAGTTCCAACTATTGCAATGACGCCGACAATGGACACCAAAACCAGCAGAATCCCGATCAGCAGCCGCGGGTCCTTCCATGAAGGTTTCTTCAATCTAGCGGCGGCTACGGTTGCACTCGGACCCAATTTTCCTGCTCCCCCGGTAAGAGATACGGCACGGCCAACGGACCTGCCTCCTCATTCTTACTGGCGCTTCGGGCAGGGCAAAAGCAAGCAACTCCAAATGGGCTGAAACTGTGGATAAGTACCCCAATAAGCGGCAACGATGGCAAAATGGACCCATGCCCCGATTCCTGACACTGGCGGATGTCGCCGAACAGCTCCAAATCAATTCGCCCCAGGCTTATGCCTTGGTTCGAAGCGGTGAGTTGAAAGCCATTCAGGTGGGCGGACGAGGGCAATGGCGCATCGAGGAGACGATGCTTGAGCAGTACATTCAGGACCGCTACGCCGAAGCCAGTCGGATGATCGAAGAGTCCAAGGCAAAGGCGAACCAGCCTTAGTACCCGCCACCCTGTAGCCCCAGGCCGCCGTCTGAGCAGATGGCAGCAATCGAGCCGAACGGCACGGTCACGACTTCGGCCACGTTGCCGACCCGTCGAGCCTCGCCATTCAGCACCGCGGCCAAGTCAAAGTAATCCCGCCCCACCCTGTCGATGACGCCCCGAAGCTTATGGCCATCTCCTGTCCGGACCGTCAAGTGAATGACCAGTTCAGCACGGTCCCTGGAGAGCGCCCGCAAGGCGCTGGCGATACCGAGGGACTGCCGGGTCCGGGTCAGGGGCTTCAGTGACAGCCTCCCCAAGCCTTGGTATGAGATTACCGAAGCCAAGGGAATCAGCCATTGCCGGGCGCCCTCAGTCAGTACCAGCCATTCGCTTCCGACGTGGCCCAGTTCCCCGCGAAGCACGATGCCGTCCACCAGGAGCACTTTGATCGCCGCGCCGACGGCACCCCTGAGACGATCGCCGACCTCGATGCCCGCAAGTTCAACCTTGGCCCGCTCGGCTATTTCGGATTCTGACGCTAAAGCACGTTCAGCAGAAAATTGTGCTTCCAAGTCATCAAAGAGAGAGTTCCATCTCATGTGCTCAGACTAGGCTTCAGAATGGACGCGAAGCCAATCAGGCGGGGCAGACATACAGGAATTGGACAAGAGGAGCCATTTATGCTCAAAATGAGACAGATGTATCAAACGGCATCAAACCGCATCAAACAATAGCTGGGGGCTTGAATGGGACGTAACCTGCGTAGCGACGCTGCCCTGGCCGTATCAGTTCTCGGACTCGGAGTTCTCTTGGTGTTTGCAGGCAACGTCCTGCTTGGCCAATGGCTTTCGGCAGAGCGTCACAGGCAAGGCCTCTCCTTTGACCACTTGATCGGCTTCGTGGCCAGCGCTGCGGGAACCACGATGGTTACGTGGTGGGCAATCTCCCTGGCAATTGCTTTCATCGCCTCGGTACTGCGTCGTGTCGGATATAGCCGGACAGCCGATATCCTCTCAAAGTTCAGCCCCGCGTTCATGATGCGGCTTGTCGTGGCAGCAATGAGCCTGAACCTTCTAGGCGCCGGCATGGCACAAGCGGCCACCTCGCCGGACCCAGGATGGCAGCCTCCCCCGGCACATTCTTTGGACCATGTCCACGCGGCGTGGAAGCGAACTTCCCTCAATACAACCGAAGCCGCTGAAGCCTCCGTTGACGGGGATGCCGAGATTCGGGAGCTTGATCCGCGCTGGAAACCCAGCTCCCCCGTGGTTGATCCCGGGCTGCTCAGCCGTCCTTCATCCCGTCAAGCGACTCCGAACGAAACCAGCGTCATCGTCAAAGCCGGCGACTCCCTTTGGTCTATCGCCTCTGCGCGGCTGGGCCCCTTCGCTACTGATGTGGATGTCGCAGTGACCTGGCCCAAGTGGTACGAGGTCAATCGCGACACCATCGGCAGTGACCCATCAGTCCTGCTTCCGGGGCAGGTCCTACGGCCGCCTTTACCCGCCTAACAGTTCAGGGCCGCTTGGTCCTCAAATTCGTTGAACGCCACCCGCTCAGGGGCGGCGTTTACGCCTCAAAGTCAATCCCAGCGTCATCCCAGCATTAGCAGCCCGAGCAAAGCGCCCCCACGCTTCAGCTCAAGTAGTGAATGCCAGAGGTATGACCATGATCCTTGCCACCGCAAGCCGACCAGCAAAGCGCCAAGCGGTAAAACGCACCATCGCCGTCTATGGTTCAAATGGGTCGGACGTCGACGTTCGGCTCGTAGCCAGAAGTATCGCGCAGGCTGCCTTGGAGGTTCTTGCCGGCACCCGCCCGGTGCAGCAGCTTTCGCGATCACTTGAACCTGATTGTTACGTGTCGCTCCAACATCGGGCGGCCCTCACCCGGAAACACGCAGCCAAGGTCCGGGGGCAAGCGCAGCCGCATCGCAGCCCTATGGTTCGTTCGGTTCGGGCCTGTTCAATATCGGACACCATTTGCGAGGCCAGCATCGTCGTCGCGGAGGAACAACGGTGCCGCGCCGTGGCCATGCGGCTGGAACGTTTTGACGGAGTTTGGCGAGTGACCGCGCTGGAAATCGGTTAGGCGACGTTAGCAGCGTGGCTGCGGCTGGAATAGGGAATGGCTCGAAGAAAAAGCGAACCCCGGACGGTGACGTCCGGGGTTCGCCCTTCTTCAATGTTCGTGCTGCGGTAACGGATCAGCGCCGTTTTTTCTTTGCCTGCTTGCGCTGGTCCTGGTTTGCAGCCTTGGCGGGGTTCCCGGACCGGCCGGAAGCGCGACCCTCGATGCGCGTCTGGGTGGCCCCGTCTTCTCCAGGTGCCGTGTACTGCAACTGTGCCGGCCTCTCCGGCGCTTGCAGGCCGGCGGCCCGGATCTGGGGATCATGGTGTTCTGTGTGCGCGCCCGCGGCAGAATCGTCGGCCACCACAACGTCTTCAGCAGGCGTCACCTCAACTTCAAGGTTGTACAGGAAACCGATGCTCTCCTCACGGATAGCTTCCATCATGCTTTGGAACATCACGAAGCCCTCGCGCTGATATTCCACCAGCGGATCTCGTTGCGCCATGGCACGGAGACCAATTCCCTCTTTGAGGTAGTCCATCTCGTAGAGGTGTTCCTGCCACTTGCGCCCGAGGACAGACAGAACAACACGGCGCTCGAGTTCTCGCATGCTTTCAGAACCAATGGCTTCTTCGCGGGCCTGGTACACAAGCCGCGCATCGGAGAGAATCTCATCCTTCAGGAATTCTGCCGTGACCTTGGACTTGCCACCCGCTTCCTCGATGATGTCCTCGGCCGTGACCGTAGCCGGGTACAACGTCTTCAGGTTGGCCCACAACTGGTTGAAGTCCCAGTCGTCACCCGTTCCCTCAGCTGTTGCTGCCTCAATCAGGGCGTTGATGGTGTCTTCCAGGAAATACTGGACTTTCTCGTGGAGGTCATCGCCCTCAAGAATCCGGCGACGGTCTCCGTAAATGGCTTCACGCTGACGGTTAAGGACGTCATCGTACTTCAGGACGTTCTTGCGCTGTTCGGCGTTGCGACCCTCCACCTGGCCTTGTGCCGATGCAATGGCGCGTGAGACAAGCTTTGACTCAAGTGCAACGTCATCCGGCACGGAACTGTTCATCAGGCGCTCCGCTGCCCCGGAATTGAACAACCTCATGAGGTCGTCGGTCAGTGAAAGATAGAAACGGGATTCGCCCGGGTCGCCTTGACGCCCCGACCGACCGCGCAACTGATTGTCGATGCGGCGCGATTCATGGCGCTCCGTACCGAGCACGTAGAGGCCGCCGAGGTTCAGGACCTCTTCGTGTTCATCCTTGACCGCTTGCTTTGCCGCGGCCAGTGCCTCGGGCCAAGCGGCTTCGTATTCTTCAGAGTTCTCCTCGGGATCCAGCCCGCGCTTGGCCAGTTCGGCGATCGCCGTGAATTCGGCGTTGCCGCCCAGCATGATGTCCGTACCGCGGCCGGCCATGTTGGTTGCGACAGTCACCGCACCCTTCCGCCCTGCCTGTGCCACGATGGATGCTTCGCGTGCGTGGTTCTTCGCGTTCAGGACCTCGTGACGGATGCCTTCCTTGGCCAAAAGCTTGGACAGGTACTCACTCTTTTCAACGCTCGTGGTACCGACCAGAACTGGCTGACCATTTTCATGGCGCTCAGCGATGTCCGTGACAACGGCGTCGAACTTCACTACCTCGTTCTTATAGACGAGGTCAGACTGGTCGATGCGCTGCATGTCACGGTTGGTCGGAATAGGAACCACACCGAGCTTATAAGTGCTCATGAACTCTGCGGCTTCGGTCTCAGCGGTACCGGTCATGCCGGCAAGCTTCGAGTACATGCGGAAGTAGTTCTGCAAAGTCACGGTGGCGAGAGTCTGGTTCTCAGCCTTGATCTCGACATTTTCCTTGGCCTCAATGGCTTGGTGCATGCCTTCGTTGTAGCGGCGTCCGGCCAGGATACGACCAGTGTGCTCGTCTACGATAAGGACTTCGCCGTCCAGGATGACGTAGTCCTTGTCCCGCTTGAACAGTTCCTTTGCCTTGATTGCGTTGTTGAGGAATCCAATCAGCGGAGTGTTGGCAGATTCGTAAAGGTTTTGAATACCCAGGTAGTCCTCCACCTTTTCAATGCCGGCTTCAAGCACTCCCACGGTTCGCTTTTTCTCGTCAACCTCATAGTCGACCTCAGGCTGCAGGCGAAGGACGACCTTGGCGAACTCGCTGTACCAGCGGTTCGTGTCGCCTTGGGCCGGGCCGGAAATGATCAGCGGGGTCCGCGCTTCATCGATCAGGATGGAGTCGACCTCATCCACGATAGCGAAATTGTGGCCGCGCTGAACGAGTTCGCCCGCATCCCATGCCATGTTGTCCCGCAGGTAATCGAAGCCGAATTCGTTGTTGGTTCCGTAGGTGATGTCGGCTGCGTACTGCTGCCTGCGCACTGTGGGGTCCTGGTTGGACAGGATGCAGCCACTGGTGAGGCCAAGGAAACGGTAGACGCGGCCCATGAGCTCTGACTGATACTCGGCAAGGTAGTCGTTAACCGTGACGACGTGAACGCCCTTGCCCGTGAGGGCGTTGAGGTAGGCCGGCGCTGTGGCGACGAGGGTCTTGCCTTCACCCGTTTTCATTTCCGCGATGTTGCCGAGGTGGAGTGCGGCTCCGCCCATGAGCTGGACATCAAAGTGACGCATGCCCAAAGTACGTGAGGACGCCTCCCGCACGGCAGCGAAAGCCTCAGGAAGAAGGGCGTCCAGGGTTTCGCCGTCCTGGTGGCGGGACCGAAGCCGGTCCGTTTCCTCGCGGAGTTCGGCATCCGAGAACGACTTGAAGGAGTCTTCCAGGGCATTGATGGAATCGGCATAGTTCCGCAGTTGCTTGAGTGTCTTTTTGTCACCCGTGCGGAGAAGTTTTTCGATTAGTGATGCCACGTGAAATTGCTCCCAGTCTCATGCTGCCGAATTCTGGCTGTTTCAGTCTACGGGAGAGACTAACGCCACGTGGCCGTGTTCACCTCTGAGCGGACTGACCAACTCCATGTAGGCGGCCGGGCGGCCAGATCAAATGGAGACCGCTTCGGAGAGTGCTTCGGCGAGGTCGCCCACGGGCCACACCGCGACCTCCTGCAGGCCGAGCCACTCTGCCATGAGCTCAAGTTCAGCGGCAAGCTCGACGGCGGTATCCGCCGGCGCGTCCACCTCGCCGTACGCCGAGCGCACCAGCAGCTTTCCCGCCAGCCGGTCTGCCTTCAGGTCCACCCTCGCAACGATGGACTCCCTCAGCAGGAACGGCAGAACGTAGTAGCCGAATCGACGCTTGGCGGCAGGAGTGTAAATCTCAATGCGGTAATGGAACCCAAACAACTCTTCCAAGCGCCTCCGCTCAAAGACCAAGGAATCAAAGGGGCTTAGAAGCGCCCGACCTTCGGCTCTTCGTGGCAGCTTGGCGTTGACATGTCTGAAGACGTCCCGTTCCCATCCGCGCACTGAAACCGGTTCGAGACGGCCTGCCCGGACAAGACGGTCGACTGACTCCGATCCGGCTTTAAGTGGCGTCCGGAAGTAGTCCGAAAAGCACCGGACCGTCCCAATGCCGTGAGCTTGAGCGGCTGCGTCGATCAGCCGGTCAAGGGACGCTTCAGCATCGACCTCTACCGGCGTCGCTGGGACAACCCTTGAGGTCAACGTGTACTTGCGTTCGAATTGCGGTGTCCTCGACGCGGCAGAAACCCTGCCTTCTTCGAAGAGGTGCTCCAGTACGCGCTTGACGATGTTCCAGTTCCAACCCCAGTTGTCACTCTCGGCTTGGCCGTCATGGCCAAGCTTGGCAGTAACTTCCGACGCCGTCATCGGGCGCCCGGTTCTGAGGGTCGCCAGGATGCGATCTTCCATGTCAAGGCGTTCCGCTGGGTCAAGGTGGTGGGCTCCAACCCACGCCCGTCTTTGCCATTGCAACAGATCCTGGAACAGCTCAGGGCGGATGAAACTTGCCTCGTGCGCCCAGTACTCCATCATTTTGCGTGGTTTTCGGCCCGCCATTGTCTGGAGGATCTGGGGATCGTAATTGCCCAGCCGGGAAAAGAATGGAAGGTAGTGGCTCCGTGCCACCACGTTAACCGAATCGATCTGGACAAGCTGGAGTTGGGCAAAGGTCCGGCCCACCACCCGTGGAGTCACGGGACCGGTGGGCCGGACCTTTGCCAATCCTTGAGCTGCCAATGCGATCCGCCGTGCCTGTGAGAGGCTCAGCGAAGCGGTCATTGAAGTCCCTTCATGCAGGAAATGAGGCCTTATTTGGCGGTTGCGGCCTGATCGTCAGAGCGATACGCGTGGATCTTCTCTTCCACAGCCTCTTCGCCGGGCTCGCAGGTGGAGTCAAGCGTTATCACACCATAAGTCCAGCCACTGCGCCGATATACCACCGATGGCGCGTTGGTTTCCTTGTCCAGGAACAGGTAGAAGTTGTGGCCCACAAGTTCCATGCTGTCCACAGCGTCATCCAGCGTCAGGGATGCTGCGGGGAAAACCTTCCGACGGATCAGGACGGGTGAATCGCCTGCCGGAATGTCGTTTTCGATGTCGTAGGGAGACCGCTCATCCGGTTGCGGGGCGGGCTCCTGGTGGTTGCTGGCTTCGACGTAAAGCGGCTCACTGGCGCTGGCTGGCTCAAGGGTTGCCGTAGCTTCCCGCACGGCCTTAGGTGTGTGGCGGCCGTGGTGCACCTTTTTCCGGTCCTTCGCCCGACGAAGCCTTTCAAGCAGCTTGTTGTACGCGAGATCGAAGGCAGCGAATTTGTCAGCGGCTGTGGCCTCGGCACGGATCACGGGGCCTCGGCCCAGGACGGTCACTTCTACGGTGAGCTGGCCCGGCGTCTGCCTGGGGTTGGTTTCCTTGGAAACCTTGGCGTCGACTCGCTGGACCTTATCCCCCAGCGATTCAATCTTTGAGATTTTCTCGCCGGCGTATTCGCGAAAGCGGTCAGAAACTGTGAGATTTCGTCCGCTGATCATGAACTCCATGGTGCCCTCCAAATAACTCAGGTGACACGACAACGGCGCTGTTGGGGGCTTGTCTGACGGACAGTCGAGCCCCTTTCCGAGCCGCTATCGACAGGTACATCTGTTCTTGGTACCCACAACCGACGTTAGTTCATCGCCACCGGTTATTCATCCTTTAGCCACTTATTTTTTGATTGAGTCTTAAGGACTTCATGGGGGTCGTGCCCGGCAGCGAATGAAGCGTAGGCTGGTGGCCTCGTGGCCGCGAGCACCACAGCGCCGCAGACGAGTCCCCCAGCGGCTGTCACTGCCCTCGCTGCCTCAGCGAGAGTAGCCCCGGTGGTGAGTACGTCATCAACAAGGATGCACCGCCTCCCACGCAGTTCCTGGATCCGGCGCCCCCTCACGTGCATGGATCCTCGGACCCTGTTGGCCCGTTCGCCCCTTCCCAGCCCCTTTTGGCCGCCCGTGTGACCCGTGGTGTCACGGTCCAGCAGCACAGCAGAGAGCAAAGCCTTCATTTGCCCGACTGCCCAGGGCAGGCGTGCCCCACGGGCCAGCCAGGCCAGGGGTGGATCCTCCGTTTTTGCCAGTACGTCAAAACTCGGGCAATGCGGCTGCAGCCGGCGAAGGTGCATACAGCGGAGCAGGAGGTGCACCGGACTGAATCCGCGTGCACGGTATGCCCTGCCACTGGTGGGCACGGGGACGAGGCAATATCCGGACTGACCACCTGTGGCGGCTTCCACGGCTTTGCTGAGACATGGCGCCAAAACGCCGGCCAAGCGCCACTGGCCAAGATGTTTGAAGGACAGCAGGCACTGTGCCAGTTCATCCCGGTAGGCCCCCGCGGCCACCACCCCGATCTTCGCCGTGCCATCCACGTCGACCAGCGCGGGCGATTCCTGCTCTGCACGGAAAGGCTGCTTGCACAGCTGCCGTATGCGTTTGGCGCATCCGCCGCAGAGCGCCGTGTCCTCAACCCCACAGCAGACGCACTCAACTGGAACCAAGAGGGAGGCCAGATCACCCACAGCCCCTTGCACCCCGGCCACGAGCCGCGCCGAACGCCGCTGATCTACCCCACGACGACGAGCCCTGGCGGGCTCGGGTGCATGAAGATCGGGGTCGACGCGATGAGGGAACCAGCGTTGATGTAGCCAGCGTTGACGAAGCCACGCGCCTGGAGCGGAGAAAGTCATGCTGTCAGCCTGACCGAGGAGCCGTCCCACAAGAAGGCACAACGGACACTATGTGGACAACAAAGGTGAACTGCTCGGCGAAATCAGCCGGGGAAAGCTGGTTCTGTGGGCCCCTTCAGCTGGAGCTCCCAGCCGTTTCCAACGCGTTGGAAGATGCCGGCCTCGGCTTGGCCGTAAATTTGTTCGGAGCCATTTCCAGCGCTGATGCTCGTCAACCCGTCCCAAGGTGCCAACTGTTGCGGTTCTCCCGACGCCAGCGAGAGCAGCTCCGGCACAACTGTCGCCGTAGCCGAACCGGACATAACGGCCACTGTGGAGCCGTTGACCCAGACACCCTGGTCGGCTGCGCCTGTGCTGAGCAGCGTGATGGGGGCTGTGAGGTCCTTGGGAACGCCGTCCGGGTTGCGGACGATCCCTGTGATCTGGACCGTCGTCTTGCCATTCGCTTGGGAGATAACCAACGCCCGCGTACCTTCACGGGAAACCCGGAAGTCCTTGACTGTCCGGCCGGAGAGCCAGGAAGGCGTGATGGTGACATTCGGAATTGCCATGCCCGGTGCTACGCCGGTGGGCTTGTAGGCAACTATTTCCGCTGCCCCGTTGGCACCCGGACCCGCAGTCCACACCCAGTCGTGGGGACTGAAGGAAGGACCCGTGAGAGTGGCCCTGGTGGTCAGTTGACGTGCTGGCTGTCCAGGCTCAATGGAGTAGAGCGTGGTCCGGTCACCGTTCAGGAATGCAGCAGTCTGCGACACCGGCGACTCTGCCGGTGAGTGTGGTCCCAGTCCGGCCACCGACTGTATGTCCGGGAGGGGGGTGACCCTGTTATTTTCGTACCGCACCAGATCGCCGTTGTTTACAGCGATTTGGCGTGCGGGAACAGTCTTGTCCAGCACGGGTGGCAACACCGTGCCGTTGTCTTCAACCCGTACCAAGTCCTGATCTGCGCGCAATTGGACGTTGATGACGTCGGGCTGGCTCCGGAAAGTCAGCGCCAGTTGGTTTTGCATCCTCTGGCGGTCCTCCGCAGAGGCGTCAAACAGTTCCTTGGCGGAGAGGTCCACCTGTGCTGCCCCGGAAACAACGGGAACGGATTCCCGCGCGAGCTTCATCCCCGAGGGGAAAGCGCTGACGACCGCACCCCTTAGGTAGGGTGCCGGACCGGCAAGCAGTGCACTTGTCATGGACTTCACCGTGTTCTTCTTGATGAACCACCTGTAGTCGGGTACCGCGTAGGTAAAGGTCGGGTCATAGAAATAGATGGGATTCGCCCCGTAAATGACCTTGAATGTCTCCTCCGCGATGGCTGTACCGTCCGGAACCTTCGAGATGCGCCATTCTCCCTCGACCTGCTCAAGCGTCAGCGGAATGGTCTCCTTGGTGCCCGGCGGAAACTGGGTTGCAACGCCGTCGGCATCCACCGAATAAGCCAGATCGAGTTCGAAGAGGTACTCATTTTCCACGGCTGACTTGACCACCTGGGCCTCACGGAAAACGATGGCTCGCTTGTCTGGCTTCCACGTCACCGACTGTGCTTGTGTCAGGAACTGACGTGCCACAGGATAGTCGTCTTCGTAGCCGCTGCCGGCCATATAGAAGTCCTCAATGACCGTCTCGGGACTGGACCCGGCCCGAGGGGCTGCCGGAAAGAAGACAGGCGCGTTGGGATTCCCGGCGCCTTCGTCCTTGCTCTTGCCCACGGGACCGGAGCGTGGAATCTGCGCACAGGATGCGAGGAGGAAGACCAGCGCAGCTAAAACCGCCACGAAGGCCTTCATCCGCCGGGTCCGCCCCTTGCTCATGACACCTCCCCAGGTTCGTTTCCAGTTGTCGAGGGCTTCCCACCGTCGGCGTGGGACTGGTGCGGGGCGCCTCCCGGCCCTGTTCCCAGTACCAGCATCTGGCGTTCGCTCGGCGAGCCAGGAAATTCGATGTCTGCCGGTTCAAGCTGTAGAGGCGACTTCACAATGGTCCCTCCTTGACGGAGCGGCAATGTCAAGCGGAAGTTGGAGCCGGATCCCTTGCGACCCCAGGCCTGGAGCCATCCGTTGTGCAATTTGGTGTCCTCGGCCGCGATGGAAAGGCCCAATCCGCTGCCTCCGGTAGTCCGGGCCCGCGCAGGATCTGCCCGCCAAAAGCGGTCAAATACCCGGGCTGCTTCAGCTTGGCTCATACCGATTCCGTGGTCCCTGACTGATACCGCCACGGCATCGTGGTTGGCCGCGACAGAGATGTGGATCGGTTTGCCTTCCCCGTGCTCCAAGGCGTTGAGGAGCAGGTTGCGGAGGATACGGTCGATTCTTCGGGAATCCATTTCCACCACGATGCTCTTTTGCCGGGCGTTCAACCGGACTTCCGAGCCGTACTCTGCTGCGACCGGTGCTGCACCGTCGATGACATGCGAGATCACTTGGAAGATGTCCTGTGGTTCCGCATCCAGAACAGCAGCACCGGCGTCGAAGCGCGAAATTTCCAGCAGATCCGACAGCAGGGACTGAAAGCGCTCCACCTGGTGGTAAAGGAGCTCTGCGGATCTTTTGTTCATGGGGTCGAAGTCTTCGCGTGCCTCGAAGAGCACCTCGGCTGCCATGCGAACGGTGGTCAGCGGAGTCCGCAGTTCATGGGACACATCGGAAACGAAGCGTTGCTGCATCTGCGACAACGTGGCCAGCTGGGTGATCTGTTCCTGGAGGCTGGCGGCCATGTGGTTGAAGGAGGCGCCCAATCTGGCGACCTCGTCTTCTCCCTTGACCACCATGCGTTCCTGCAGTTGGCCAGCCGCGAGTTTTTCTGAAACCACGGCAGCATGGCTGACGGGGCTGACGACGTTACGGGTCACGTACCAGGCGATGGCGCCGATCATCAGGACCAGGGCTGCCCCACCTGCCCACAGGACGTTCTGGATTTCATCCAGGGTTTGCTGGGCTGTGTTGAGATCGTAAATAAGGTAGAGCTCGTAGGCCGTCCCGTTGAAGGTGACCAGGTTTCCCACTGCAATCCCGGGGCGGTCCTCGTTTCCTACCGGGAACTGGGTAGAGGCCCAGAACTGCTGCTTGCCACCCTCTTGGACAGCCTTCCGCAGCTCAGGTGGGATGACACGGACTGTCAGTTGGTCCGAGGCACGGGACTCGACCCAGCGGTTTCGGGGTTTGGTCTGTTCCGGTTTCGCTTCAAAGACGTAGCGGCGTTGGATCACTGAGCCCCTGCCCTCCACGGCAGTCAGGGTGTCGTAAACCAGGGTGATGACGCTGGACTGGTCGGTGACCTGCGCGCCGTCGAAAGTGTCTTGGACCTGTTTGACGTTATAACGCGACTCGGACTCAGCTTGGGCCAGACGCTCCTGGAAGAGGTTATTGGCGATTTGGTTGGAGAGGTATGCACCGACGATGGCGAAAGACGTCACCGCCAACAGCAAAGTGGTGAGGACCGTACGGAATTCCAAGGACCGCCGCCAGCGCCGAAGCAGGGAGCGCCACAGGAAGCGCAGGCCCGGCCGGATCTGCCGGACGCCGATGGCGACCAGACGCGACACCCGAAGGACCAAAATAAGACCGCGACGCGTCCAGATCCGCGCGCGGGTAACCAGCCAAGGCAGGTTACGGACCTGACGGCGAGACTGTTCCTGGGATGCTTCGGGGGTCGTTGGCGGGGCCGGTGCCTCCTGCTGGACACCGGCCGCTTCAGAACCCTTGGAAGTGGGGTCGTTGCCTGCCGTGCCGGACTTGCCGACCGGAGACTCAGGAACCTGCTTTATATCCGACACCACGCACCGTCAAAACGACCTCGGGCGCTTCCGGATCGCGTTCAATCTTGGAGCGCAGACGTTGGACATGAACGTTGACCAATCGTGTGTCGGCGGCGTGGCGGTAACCCCACACCTGCTCAAGCAGCAGCTCACGGGTGAAAACCTGCCAAGGCTTCCGCGCCAGGGCCACCAGGAGATCGAACTCAAGCGGTGTCAGCGAGATTCGCTCGCCACCGCGGGTCACCAAGTGACCTGCGACGTCGATGGTCACGTCCGCAATACGCAGAGTTTCAGGGGCCTTCTGTTCGCCCGGCCGCAGTCGGGCGCGGACTCGCGCCACCAGTTCAGCAGGCTTGAAGGGCTTGGGCACGTAATCGTCCGCGCCGGATTCCAGACCGCGGACCACGTCCGAGGTATCGGACTTTGCCGTGAGCATCACGATGGGAACGTCCGACTCGCCACGGATCTGCCGGCACACCTCGATGCCGTCGGAGCCTGGCAACATGAGGTCCAGAAGCACCAAGTCAGGCTTGGAAGAGCGGAACACTTCCAGGGCTTGGCCGCCATCTGCGCAGAACACCGGCTCGAAGCCATCATTGCGCAGGACGATGCCAATCATCTCCGCGAGTGCTTCGTCGTCGTCAACTACCAGAATGCGTGCCTTCATAGTTATATATTCCCTTATCACCAAGTCTTTGTCCCGTTGGGCACGGCGCCCGGCATGGCGCCCCAAGGGCACTTCCACCGTACTGCACCCCGGCCTGGGTTCGCCGGGAAGGACGGTCGGTCGGTGGGCTATGAGGGACGACGGCGGGACTATAGGCTGGGTGCGAAGGTCCGTAGGGGGACGTCGGATGTCGGCGGGCCGGGTCTCATGGGGAGGATATCGGTGTCACAGCCAGAGCACGGCCAAAATCCATCGTCGGGTGGTCAGCCCGGTTGGACCAACCAACCGCAGTGGGGCAACCAGCCGCAGTGGGGTGGACCCCAGGGATGGGCGGCCCCGCAAGGTGGCGGGCAGTACAGCCAGGGCCAACCCGCTCCAGGGTGGCCTTCCGGACCTCCCTACGGACAGCCCCTCTACGTCGCTCCCCCAAAGCCGGGCGTCATTCCCCTGCGTCCCTTGCAGTTCGGCGAAATCCTGGACGGCTCTTTCCAATCGATCCGTCGCAATGCCGCTTCAATGTTTGGCTCCGCCCTGATCGTTCAAGCCATCGGGGCCGTTTTCATCGGCATCGTCACCGTGGGAATGTTCCAGCTGTCCATGTCCCTTGAGAACGTGAGTTCGGAGGCCGAATTCACCGAAGCCATGGGCCCCTTCCTTGCCATCATGGCCGGAACCTTGGGGGTCTCTGTTCTGATCGGCTTTCTTGGGTCTGTCCTCCAAGGCGTGTTGGCAGTACCGGTAGCCCGTGCCGTCCTCAACCGAAGGACCGGCTTCAAGCAGATGTGGAAGCTCGCCGGCCGGCGCATCTGGCCGCTGCTGGGCGTTGCGGTTTTGCTGACGCTGGGTGGGTTGCTCGCGGCAGCCGCAGTGATCGGGATCGCGGTATTGCTGTTTACGGCCATGGGTCCCGCCGCGCTGCTGGTAGTCCTTCCCCTGGGGCTGGGTTCCATAGTGTTTTTCGTCTGGATTGCCTTGAAATTGATGCTGGCGCCGGCAGCCATTGTGGTGGAACGGACCGGCGTGTACGACGGACTGCTCCGCTCCTGGCACTTGACCAGAAACAATTGGTGGCGCATCTTCGGGATCACCCTGGTGGTCGCCATCATGGTGGGAATCATTGCCCAGATCGTCCAGATCCCGGCTTCCTTGGCCGCTGCCGCCATCGGACAGGTGATGGCACCCCACCCGGACCCGGAGACGGTCGCCTCCACCTTGGTCGTCACTACGGTGATCTCCACTGCTATCGGAGCCCTGGTGGGGTCTGTGACGTTCGCCTTCCAGTCCTCGGTTTCCGCATTGCTCTACATGGACCTCCGGATGCGTCGGGACGGCTTGGATGTTGAGCTGATGCGGCTGATGGAAACAGGCGCAGATCCGGATGGAATACCGGGCGCTCCGTCCGGCCTGCCCCGAAACGACACCTGGCCTCCTCACGGCGGCCACTTTCCGCCCAGTGTCCCCGGGCAGCGACCTCCGGCATGAGGGCAGCCCCGATGGAACCGCCCGTGACGCCCGACCGAGACGAAGCGCGGCGCTGGGCAGCAGAAGAGTTATCAAAATCCCAATACCCTGACGCGCAGCCCGGCTGGCTGGACCAACTGTGGCGGGACTTCCTCGACTGGCTTGCATCCCTGGAGGGCGACGGAACAGGGACAGAGCCCAATCTTGCTGTTCCCATGATTGTGGCCCTGGCCGTGGCACTCATCATCGTGGCCATCTTTGTGGTCCGGCCTCGGCTGAACGCACGACGAAAGACACCGCACGCAGACATTTACGGGGATGACAGTACCGTCGATGCTGACGGATACCGGAGACGAGCGGGAACTGCAGCTGACGACGGCGACTGGCCGGCCGCCGTCGTCGATCAGTTTCGCGCTCTTGTACGCTCAGCCGAAGAGCGTGACGTGATTGACGTCCGGGCCGGGAGGACCGCAGACGAGGCCGCCGGACAGTTGGGGCAGGTATTTGGTGCTGCACAACGTCGGTTGGATGACGCCGCCCGTCTCTTCGATGCCGTGCGTTACGGCGAAGAGGGCGCGACGAAGGCCGACTACGAGAGACTCCGGCAGTTGGACACCGACCTGCTTGCAATGAAACCCGATTTCGCGGGACAGGCGCAGGAGAGATTTGCGGTGCCCCGATGACCACACCCCTCATGGACACAACACGCCGTCCGGACGATACGGCGCCTCCCGAACGATCCTCGATGCAGGGTTTCACGGCCTGGTTCCGTAAACACTTGGTCTGGATTGGGATCGGCGCCCTGCTGGCTGGCCTGGTGACCTATCTCGCCATCGCCAGTGTCTCCGGCGCCAAGGACCCACGGCCGTTGTCCGCCCGGAATCCAGCCCCGGATGGCGCCATGGCCGTAGCCGAAATCCTGGGGCGCCAAGGCGTGTCCATCGCGCCGACGGACACCCTCAAGGACACCCTGTCTGCGTTGTCAGGCAAAGACAATGCCACAGTCCTCCTCTACGACCCCAAGGGCTTCCTGGATCAATCACAGGTGGAGGACCTCACGGCTGCTGCAGACCGTGTGGTGGTGGTGAAGCCGAGGCTCAGAACCCTCAACGGGCTTGGTCCGGAATTCCGGCCGGGTGGCGTGGTTCCCGAAGCGACCAGGGTCATGGAGCCTGCCTGTGGGCAGGAAGACGCCGAGGCAGCAGGAAGCGTCTCCGCGCAAGGTTCCGTTTATTCGGGGCCCGTGGTCTGCTACTCCCCCCGCGGCAACGGACCGGGCCTGTATGCGGCGTCGTCCGATGGGCGCGTCATTGTCCTCGGTAGCACGGACTTGCTGGACAACCAGCACCTCACAACAGAGGGAAACGCAGCCATTACCTTGCGTACTCTGGGCAACAACCGCGACCTGGTTTGGTATATCCCGGGTGTTGAAGACGTCTCCGCGACGACTTCCACTCCGAC
Organism: Paenarthrobacter sp. FR1; assembly: GCF_051106045.1. Classification (NCBI taxonomy): domain Bacteria; kingdom Bacillati; phylum Actinomycetota; class Actinomycetes; order Micrococcales; family Micrococcaceae; genus Paenarthrobacter; species Paenarthrobacter sp. FR1. Next base: position 299,835 of record NZ_JBPFSF010000001.1, read on the forward strand.
GCTCAGCGAACTGGCACCCCCGTGGTTGGCTTTCGCCGGTCCGTGGTTGGCCCTCGTGGCGGTGCTGGCCATTGCGTGGCGTGGCCGGCGAATGGGACCTCTCGTTTTCGAGCCCCTCCCCGTCGTGGTCAAGGCCGCTGAAACTGCGGAAGGCAGGGCTCGCCTTTACCAGGACTCACGGTCTGTGGGAAGGGCCGCCGACAACCTGCGGGCTGGAACGTTGACCCGTCTTGCCCGGCATTTCAATCTCGGCGCCGACGCCACCAGGGCAGCAATCGTGGACGCTACTGCCCATCGCTTGGGGCGGCCGGCCTCTGAAGTACGGTCGGTCCTGATCGACCTCACGCCCGAAACCGAAGGGCAACTGGTTCAGTGGGCCCAACACATCGAACGAATGGAACAGGAGGCGACCGCCCGATGAGCAGCCAGCCGAACAGCTATACGGACAGCAACAGCCACTACGCGGGCGGTACGACGCCCCAGGGGACGCAGCAAGGAAGCAGCGCTTCGGAGAACGGCCACGGTCACGCCGCTGAAGACCCGGCACGACAGTCGCTGCTGAATGTCCGGGCCGAAGTGGGCAAGGCTGTCGTCGGCCAGGATCCCACCGTCACGGGCATGCTCATTGCCCTTTTGTGCGGCGGTCACGTCCTCCTGGAGGGCGTACCTGGCGTAGCAAAGACTCTCTTGGTGAGGGCGTTGTCCACTGCCTTGAGCTTGGACACCAAACGCGTCCAGTTCACTCCCGACCTGATGCCGGGAGACGTCACGGGGTCGCTGGTCTACGACTCCCACTCCTCCGAGTTCACCTTCCGGGAAGGTCCAGTCTTCACGAACATCATGCTCGCGGACGAGATCAACCGCACCCCGCCCAAGACGCAGGCCTCCCTCCTGGAAGCCATGGAGGAGCGTCAGGTGTCGGTCGATGGTGTGTCCCGCCCGTTGCCGAGTCCTTTCATCGTGGCGGCCACGCAGAACCCCGTGGAATATGAAGGAACCTATCCCCTGCCGGAGGCCCAACTTGACCGGTTCCTCCTCAAACTGACCATGCCGCTGCCCGGAAGGGCGGAGGAAATCGAGGTCATTCGTCGCCATGCCGGTGGCTTTGATCCGCGAAATCTCGCCGCAGCCGGCGTACGGCCGGTGGCTGGCGCCGTCGAACTTTCCGCTGCGCAGGCGGCGGTAGCGCAGGTGACTGTGGCCCCTGAAATCCTCGCGTACATCGTTGACATTGTCCGTGCCACAAGGACTGCGCCGTCGTTCCAGCTCGGTGTCTCCCCCCGTGGAGCCACCGCGCTGCTCAACACCTCCAAGGCTTGGGCGTGGTTGTCCGGCAGGTCGTTCGTCACTCCGGACGACGTCAAGGCGTTGTCGTTGCCGTGCCTTCGGCACAGGGTAGGGCTCCGGCCGGAAGCACAGATGGATGGTATCCAGGTGGACGACGTCCTGGGCAGCATCCTCGCATCCGTCCCGGTGCCTCGGTGAGCTCTTTACCGGCCACGGCCAAGGTGGCCTGAATGTACATCACGGGTCGTTTTGTAGTGCTGGCCCTGGCGGGATTGGTGCCGTTGGTGCTGCTTCCTGCGTGGAGCACCGTCCTGTTGGTGGTCGCTGGCCTGCTGCTGGTGCTCATGGTTGACCTCGTGGCGGCAGCCTCGCCGGCGAAGCTCGCACTGGAACGAAAGCAGCCAGGAAATGTGACGCTTGAGAGCAGCGTGGATTCCGAGCTGAGTGTCACCAACGGCACCGGGCGGAAGCTGCGGGCTCAAGTCAGGGATGGGTGGCAGCCGTCCGCAGGCGCCGTCAATCCTGCCCAGTCCTTGGTGGTCCCGTCCGGCGAGCGTCGCCGGATGACGGTGACCTTGGTTCCGCGGCGTCGTGGTGATCTCACAAGCCCGCACGTGACCATCCGCTCGCTGGGGCCGTTGGGCCTTGCGGGCAGACAGCGAACACGCGTACTCCCGGGCCAGTTGCGGGTCCTTCCACCGTTCCACTCGAAGCGCCACCTGCCCTCGAAGCTCCGGAAGCTCAGGGAACTGGATGGCCGGGCCGCGGTCCAGATCCGCGGCGCGGGAACAGAGTTCGACTCCCTCAGGGACTACGTCCGCGGCGATGACGTCCGTTCCATCGACTGGCGTGCCACCGCACGCCGCACGTCAGTAGTGGTGCGAACCTGGCGTCCGGAGCGTGACCGCCGGGTGGTCATTGTGCTCGATACTTCCCGAACAGCAGCCGCCAGGATTGAGGACGAGCCACGGCTGGACACGGGCATTGAGGCTGCGTTGTTGCTCGCTGTGCTGGCTGAACGGGGCGGGGACCGCGTTGACTTCCTGGCCTATGACCGGAGGCTTCGCGCCCGGGTCGATTCGGCGTCGAAAGGCAATCTGTTGGGACAACTGGTCCAGGCCATGGCCCCTTTGGAAGCCGAACTCATAGAACTGGACTGGCAGCAGATCCCGGGGCAGGTACGGACCGTCTCGGCGCACCGCTCGCTGGTGGTGCTGTTGACGGCGCTCGACGGCGGCGCCCCCGAAGAAGGTCTGCTCCCCACGGTGGCGCAATTGTCCCGCCTGCACGTGGTGGTGGTTGCATCGGTACGGGATCCGTTGCTCAAGGAAATGAAGGAGCAGCGGACCACGGCAAGCCAAGTCTTTCGGGCAGCGGCTGCCGAGCGTGCGCTGCTGGAACGTGCTGCAGTCATGGCACAGCTCCGGCAGCTCGGAGCCGAAGTGGTGGACGCCGAGCCACTTGACCTGCCGCCCCTTCTGGCCGACACCTACATCCGGCTCAAAGCAGCCGGTCGACTCTAGTTTCCTCAGGAAGGACTGCCATGAACGCCCCCATCTATCGGCTGGCACTCGGCGATGATTTCTCCAAGCTGGCGCCGGAGCTCCAGGAGTACTTTTCGCTGGCGGCAGGTACAGGATCCTATGGGATCGGCGAAGGAGTGTTCGACGTTGTGGGTTGCCGGCAGAAATGGCTGCGCCCCCTGCTGGCACTTACTGGAGGTGAGGAGGCTTTCTTTCCCGAATATGGCGAGGGCATCCCGTTCCGGATTGAGAACCATGCCCACGTGGATCCTTTCGGGCGTCCGGCCCTGACTGCCCGGAGGGAGATCTACTTCCCATCCGGGACAAGGTTGTTCCACGATACGACCAGCGCCATCACGACCCAGCACGACCAAGGTGGCGGCGAACCGGCCCGTTTAGTGGATCACGTAGGCCGCTATCGGCGGCTGGTGACGGATTTGGACGTCAGTGTCACCGCTGAGGGCCGGCTTCGTGGTGTTTCCAAGGAGAGCCGCCTCTTCCTGGGTCCGCTGCGCATTCCTTTGCCGGCAGCCCTGGACGCCCGGGCCTATGCCGAGCAGTGGTGGGATAAGGACGAGGGAAAGCACCGCATCCAGGTCAAGGTCATTCAGCCGCAAATCGGTTTGGTGCTGGTGTATGCCGGACGCTTCGACTACAGGCTGGCACCTTACCTTCCAGGGGCCGCACCCGGAACGACGCTCCCCCGGTACGCGGAACCGGATCGCTGGGAGAAGCGGATCTAGCCTCACCCAATAAGCCTTATTCCCGTCAGCTTGGTTCCGGTCAGCCCTGGTTCCCGTCAGCCTGGTTCCGGTCAGCCCTGGTTCCCGTCAGCCTGGTTCCGGTCAGCCCTGAGCCAGCTGGTCCAGTCCATCGGCCACTTGCGTGAGCCTGGTCAGGATGTCCGTGGCTGCTGAGGGCTTGAGGTGTGCCAGTCCTGTAGATGGCGTGACGCGGATTCCCGAGAGCCCCGATGCCGGCAGGCCCAGCTGGCGCCACGGCTTCCAGATGCTTTCAACGACGTCCCCGGTCCGTGGCAGTTGCGCCTGCCCAACCCAGGTTGGCATCGCACCGGCCCACACCCGTTTCCCGGCTTCGACACCGGCAGCGAGCAGCTCCCACTGGCGGGTGGTCAGGGCTTTGAGCGGGACAGCGATGCCGTCCGCACCTGCGGCAAAAATCCGTTCGATGGGCGCTTCGATCTCCGGTACGGACACAACGGTCTCGAAGGCGCCCGCGGCCTGCAGTGCGTCGATCACCAGTCGCCATGCTCCTGTCACTTCCTCACCCGGGATGGACCGCAGCGTGCGGTAACCACTCGCGGTAGGGATGGTCCCGGCCATGACGGAGGCGATCTCCGGTTCGTCGATCTGAACCACTATTCCGGCGCCCGGTACTGCTGCCGAGATCCGGCGGAGGTGCTCCGCGACCCCCGCAGCCAAGGACTCGGCGATGTCGCGGCGGGCGCCGTAATCCAGGAGGGCTCGTTCGCCATTGTGCAAGTGAAGACTCGCGGCAAGGCTCATGGGTCCCATCAACTGAATTTTTAGTTCACCCGCGGACACGTCCTCCATGCCGGCGACGTCGGCCAGGATGTTGATGTCCGTTGCGAGGGCCGAGTGGGCGCGTTGGGCATCCTTGCCCGGCCTGTCCACCAAGCGCCAGCCGTGGGGCTGCACATCGATGGCCAAATCCACCAGCAGGGAGCCCGAACGGCCAACGGCGTCCGAACCTATCCCCCGATCGGGAAGTTCGGGCAGGAAAGGAAGATGGGGATCGCCCAACTCTCCCCGGATAATCCGGGTTGCTTCCGCGGGATCGCTGCCGGGCCACGGCCCCAGGGCCGTGGCGCTGGCGCGCAGGTCGTTCTCAGGCGACACGGATCACGCCTGCTGGCTGGAGATCTGGTGATCCTCGGCGATGGCCTCGTGGTGGCGGATCACTTCGCTGATGATGAAATTCAAGAACTTCTCCGCAAAGGCAGGATCAAGGTGCGCATCTTCCGCGAGACGGCGCAGCCGTGCGATCTGGGCAGATTCCCGGCCCGGGTCGCCCGCAGGAAGCTTGTGGGTGGCCTTGAGGATTCCAACTTTCTGGGTGGCCTTGAACCGCTCGGCGAGGAGGAAGACCAGTGTGGCGTCAATGTTGTCAATGCTGGACCGGATGGACAGCAGTTCCTCCATGACGGCACGGTCCACGTGGCCGGCCAAGGAGCTCGCTGCCGGGTTGAAGGAATCGACGTCATGGGGAAGGGCGTTGTTCTGCTCGGTCATGCATCCCAGTCTATGGTGTGGGGCGTTACCGTCGTGGGTGTTACCTGCCGGTGGAGGGGTGGTAGCGCGAGAAGTTCGAGGGCAGTTTCCCGGAGCACAGAAAGGTGCGCCCCTCGCAAAGAGGGACGCACCTTCGCTTCTTCCGAAGGCGGCCTAGCCGCGCAGCAGCGCGCGGTGCGCTTCCCGCCGTCGTGCTTGTTCGTCAGGGTCTGGAACCGGCAGCGAAGCTATCAGCCGCTTGGTGTAGTCGTGCTGGGGCGAACCCATCACGTGGTTGCCGATCCCCTGCTCCACCAGCTGGCCTTTGTACAGCACGCCAACCCAGTGGGCCAACATATCCACCACCGCGAGGTCGTGGCTGATGAAGAGCGCCGCAAAGCCGAACTGCTCCTGGATGTCCTTGAACAAGTCCAGGACCTTGGCCTGCACTGAAACGTCCAGTGCGGACGTGGGTTCGTCGGCGATCAGGAGGCGCGGGTTGAGCGCCAACGACCTCGCCAGGGAGGCGCGCTGCCGCTGCCCGCCGGAGAGCTCGTGCGGGTAGCGTTGCGCGTACGACGCCGGCAGCTGGACTGACTCGAGCAGCTCACCAACCTTCTTCCTCGCCTCAGCTGCGCTGGGCTTGGTGTGGATGATGAGCGGCTCGGCGACGCACTCACCGATGGTGAGATGCGGGTTGAACGACGCCGCCGGGTCCTGGAAAACGAAGCCGATGTCCTTCCGCAGTGGACGGAACGACCGCTCCTTGAAGTCCAGCATCTCGTAGCCAAGAACCTTCAGGCTGCCACCCGTGGTGCGCGTCAGTCCTGCAATGGCCCTGCCGATGGTGGACTTTCCGGAGCCGGACTCCCCGACGAGTCCGAACACTTCGTTCTCCGAGACCGTGAAGCTGACGTTGTCCACGGCCTTAAAACCGTTCCTGCCGAACCGCCCCGGGTATTCGATGGTGAGGTTCTTGGCTTCCACCAGGACCTGGCCGTCCTGGTGGAGCCGGCCCCGGGCACCCTCCGAGGCCGAATGACGGCCAAGGTGCGGCACGGCTGCCAGGAGCTTCCTGGTGTACTCCTGCCGAGGTTCGGCGAAGAGGGTCCTTGACGGGGCTTCCTCCACTACGTCGCCCTGGTACATCACCACGACGCGGTCAGCCAGGTCGGCAACCACACCCATGTTGTGCGTGATGAGCACAATCGATGTCCCATAGTTGTCCCTGAGGTCGCGGAGGAGCTGCAGGATTTCGGCTTGGACTGTGACATCCAGTGCAGTTGTGGGCTCATCTGCCACGATCAGCCCGGGGTTCAGGGCGAGCGCGGCAGCGATGACCACACGTTGTTTCTGGCCGCCGGAGAACTGGTGCGGGTAGTAGTTAACCCGCGTTTCGGGATCAGGGATTCCCACCTTGCGCAGTGCCTCGGTGGCCCGTTTTTTGGCCTCTTTCGCGGAGACGCGGTGCCCGTCCGTTGAGTGCGCCCGGATACCTTCGGCGATCTGCCAGCCCACCGTAAACACCGGGTTCAGGGCTGTGGACGGTTCTTGGAACACCATGGCGACGTCGCGCCCGCGGATCTTTCGGAGCGTGGACTTGCTGACGCTGATCACGTTGTTGCCGTTGATGACCACCGCGCCGGAACTGATGGCCGTTTCCGGGAGCAGGCCAAGAATGGTCTTGGCCGTCACTGTCTTGCCGGAGCCCGACTCCCCCACGATGGCAAGGACTTCACCGGCTTTGACGTCAAGGCTGACGTCGCGCACTGCGTAGACGTCACCACCATCGGTTGCGAAGGTGACCTTCAGCCGGTCAACAGTGAGGACAGGCTGGGCGGAACCGGCGTCGTCGGAGATGTGTCCGAGGTTGGTGGTCATGGCTTACCTGCCTCTGAAGGTGTTGACTGCGTTACTGGTGCTGCCGGGGTTCGACCGGCGCGCTTGCGTCCCCTGATCCGGGGATCGTTGAGGTCATTGATGCTTTCGCCCACCAGCGTCAGGCCAAGAACGGTGAGCACGATCGCGATGCCGGGGAAGACGCCTGTCCACCAAATGCCGGAGGAGGTATCAGCGAGCGCCTTGTTGAGGTCGAATCCCCACTCGGCGGCGGACGTCGGCTCGATGCCGAAGCCCAGGAAGCCCAGTCCGGCCAGCGTAAGGATCGCCTCGGAGGCGTTGAGGGTGAACATGAGCGGCAGGGTTCGTGTGGCGTTCTTGAAGATGTGCCGTCCGATAATGCGCAGGCTGGACGCCCCCAGGACCTTGGCCGACTCGACGAACGGTTCGGCCTTGAGGCGAATGGTCTCAGCACGAATCACCCTGAAGTACTGCGGTACGAACACCACGGTGATGGAGAAAGCACAAGAAAAGATGCCGCCCCAGAAGCTGGATTGTCCCCTGCTGATGACAATGGAAATGACGATCGCCAGGAGCAGGGTGGGGAAGGCGTAAATAGCGTCCGCCACCACAACCAGGACCCGGTCCAGCCAACCGCCGAAGTATCCGCTGAGCAGGCCGAGGGCAACGCCGAGGAAGAGGGACATGACCACGGACACCACGATGACCGTCAGGGCCGTCTGGGAACCCCAGATGACTCGCGACAGGACGTCGTAGCCGCCCACAGTGGTGCCCAGGAGGTGCTTGCCGCTTGGAGCCTCCTGGGTGGGGAAGGATCCCGACCCGTCGCTGAGCTGGGAGTAGCCGTACGGTGCGAGCAGTGGAGCGAAGATGCTGGTGAGGATAAATAGTCCGCTGAGGACTACTCCCACGATGAGCATGCCTCGCTGGAGGCCCACGCTCTTCTTAAGGTGCGAGACCACCGGGAGCCGGGAGAAGAGCGGCTGCCTTGGCGGCGTCAGTGCAGGAGTGCTCATGGTCAGTACCTCACTCGGGGGTCGATGAGCGCGGCGATAATGTCCACGATGAAGTTGGTGACGGCAACGATGATCGCCAGCAACACAACGATGCCCTGAACGGCCACGAAGTCCCTGGCGTTCAGATACTGCACGAGTTGATACCCCAGCCCTTTCCATTCGAACGTGGTTTCCGTCAGGATGGCGCCGCCGAGCATCAGTGCGATCTGCAGGCCCATGACAGTGATGATGGGGATGAGCGCCGGCTTGTAGGCGTGCTTGGTCACCAGGCGGAACTCACTGACACCCCTGGAGCGCCCGGCCTCGACGTAGTCCTTCCCGAGCGTCCCAATGACGTTGGTGCGCACCAGGCGAAGGAACACACCCGCGGTGAGCAAACCCAGGGCGATGGCCGGGAGGACTGCATGGGCGGCGATGTCTCCCAGCGCCGCGAAGTTTCCGCTGCGCAGCGCATCCAACCAGTAAATACCTGACGGCGCGGCAAGGGCACTCATGGCCAACTCCGTCCGAGTGGAGGCGCGGCCTGCTACCGGGAACCAGCCAAGCCACACGGAAAAGGTCAGCTTGAGCAGCAGTCCCGAGAAGAAGACGGGAGTGGCGTAGCAAAGGATCGCGAAGAACCTCAAGAGGGCATCGGGAGTCTTGTCCCGGTGTTGAGCAGCGATGAGTCCGAACGGGATGCCCACTGCAAGCGCCACGATCAGCGCGTTGATGGAAAGCTCCAAGGTGGCCGCGCCGAACGTGGTCAGTACTTCCACCACGGGACGGCGGTCGGTAATGGTTGTACCGAAGTTGCCGGTGATGAGCTGGCCAAGGTATTCGAAGTACTGGACCAGGACCGGCCGGTCGTAGCCGGCGTCATGGATTCTCTGGGCCAGGACGTCCGGGGGCAGACGTCCCCCCTGCGATGCCGTGATGGGATCGCCGATGACCCTCATCAGGAAGAAGACCAGCGTCACAAGGATAAAAACCGTTGGAATGATCAGGAAGAACCTGACCACGATGTATCTGCCGAGGCCTCCCCCGGCTTTGGACTTGCTCTTGGGAGCAACGATGCCGGGCTCCGCCTCTGGCACCTCAATAAGTGTTGTCATTTGTTACCTGCATTTCCTGCCCGTGGATTACGCGGGGTTGTCTCATGCGTGCTGACCACAGCCGTGGTCAGCAAAGGAGGCGGGACACCTGATCAGTGTCCCGCCTCCCCCGGGCGTATTTACTTGGAAATAGTTCCGAGACGGAACTTGAAGGACGGATCCAGCGTCTTCTCGACGCCGTTCACGCCACTTCCGACCACCGCCACTTGAGCTCCCTGAAGAAGGGGCAGGGTGGAGATGTCCTTGGCCAGGGCGTTTTGGACATCCTTGATGGCAGACTCGCGGCTGGTCTTGTCAGCATCCGTCAGTTGCTTGGCGATGAGCTCGTTCACCGTCGGGTTGTTGTAGTGGTTCTTGAGGAAGCCACCCTCGGGGAAGAACGGCGTGAGGTAGTTGTCAGCATCGCTGAAGTCCGGGAACCAACCGAACTGGAACAAGGGATACTCATCGGCGCGGCTGGCCTTGCTGTACGTGACCCACTCAGTGGATTGCAGGTTCACTGTGAAGAGACCCGACTTCTCCAGCTGCTCCTTGACCATGGCGTATTCGTCTCCGGATGATCCGCCATAGTGATCGGGGTTGTACTGCAGGTTCAGTGCGACCGGTTCCGTGATGCCGGCATCCGTCAGGACTTTCTTGGCCTTGTCCAGGCTCGGTTTTCCGGCGTCACCATAGGCGTCCTTGAACGACTCGTTGGCGCCGAGGAATCCGCTCGGAACGTTGGAGTAGAGGGGCAGGTAAGTGCCCTTGTAAACCTGGTCGGCGATCGCCTGACGGTCAACGAGGTTGGCCACGGCCTGGCGAACGGCGAGTGCCTTTGCAGGGTCCGCTCCCGCTGCCTTTGTTCCGTACGGCATGGTGTCGAAGTTGAACGTGATGTAGCGGATCTCGCCACCGGGCCCGGTGAGGACCTTGACCTTGGAGTCCTTCCGGAGATCGTCAATGTCGGTGGCGCTCAGGCTGCGGAAGGCAACGTCGATCGCTCCTTGCTGGATTTCCAGCTTCAGGTTGGTGGGGCTGGCGTAGTACTTGATGGTGGCTGCATCATTGGCCGGCTTGCCCAAAACGCCTTGGTAGTCGGCGAAGGCCTTGAAGCTGACAAGTTCGTTCTTCTTGTAGCTGTCAATGGTGTACTGCCCGTAGAACGCATTCGCCTTGATGATCTCGTCATCCGACAGGACCTTGTCGGCCGGGAAGACTTCATCGTCCACGATCGGTGCGGCAGGGCTGCTGAGGATCTGGCTGAAGGTTTGGTCATTGGCGTTCTTCAACTTGAACACCACCGTGGTTGCGTCGGGCGTGGTGACGCTCTCGATGTTGGTCAGCAGCGACGCGGGGCCGGCGGGATCGTTGATGGCTACCTGCCGGTCAAAGGAGAACTTAACGTCCTTGGAGTCCAGCGTGTGTCCGTTGGCCCACTTCAACCCTGATTTGAGCTTGACCGTGTATTCGGAGGGAGCCGTAAATGACGACGACTCTGCGAGGTCCGGTACGGGCTCGACTCCACCGGGCTTGGAGTTCAGGAGGAATGAGTAGATCTGGTTCATCACCATGAATGAACCGTTGTCATAGGATCCTGCAGGGTCCAGGGACGTGACTTTATCAGTAGTGCCGTAGGCGATGGGGCCTGCGGCGGCCGGGGCGGACGATGAGCCGCCGCCGGACGGTCCCGTGCATGCCGTCAAGGCGAGCGCGGAAATGCCCGCCAGCGCGATAACGCCGTGCAGGGCCTTCTTGTTCAGTGCCATCTGGTGAACCTTCTGTTCGATGGATTCGGCGCGCCGCCGTGGGATATTTGTGACGACGCACACTCTTAGTGCCTCGATTCAACCAGACTTAGAAGGCTGCGAACCCACCATTTAGTGATTTGAGACACAAAATTTACTTTCCAGTAGCTTCGACGTGGGGCTCGTGGACCATTGCCCGGTAGAAGGCTCGGGAATATCGTTATTAAGGGTGTTCAATCGCTGGATCACAGTTCGAAGGACAGGCACATGGACAAGGCAGCCCTCTGTGTAGGGATCAACAAATTCAAGTTCCTTCCGCAGTCCAGCTGGCTTCAAGGCTGCGTCAATGATGCCGAGGACTTGGCAGCCCTGTTGGAGGAAAGCTACGGCTTCCCAGCGGCCGGGATCACGGTGTTGAGGGATGCCAAAGCAGTGAAGAAGACGGTCTTGGCGGAAGTCACCAAATTGGTGGACGCCGCAGTCGCCGGTAAGTTGCAGCACATCGTCTTCACCTTCTCCAGCCATGGAACACAGATTCCCGACGTCGGCGGCGACGAGGAAGACAGCCTCGATGAGGCTTTCGCATGCTACGACATCAACAACGCGGGAGATGCATGGGATCCGGACACGGTGATCTCGGACGACGAACTGGCAACGGTTTTCGCCCGACTGCCCGACGGGGTCCTCATGGATGTGGTGCTGGACACCTGCCATAGCGGTACCGGGTTGAAGTCCCTGGACCTGCTTCCTGGCCGGCGGCCACGCTTCCTTCCGGCACCCACGCCACGGGCCGTCATCGCAAACGAGGACCTGGAGACCCGGACGCTGCGGGACATCGTCAAGGCGGCGAAGTTGTCGACACCGGTACTGATGGCCGCCTGCAGGTCCGACCAAACCGCAGCCGATGCCTTGATCGAGGGCCGGTACAACGGCGCATTCACCTATCACTTCGTCAAATCCCTGCGGGGCGATGGCACCTTGGGACGGGCAGACATCCTGAAGCAGGTCAGTAAAGGACTGAAGGCCGGCGGATTCGACCAAGTGGCGCAATTGGAAGCCTCGAGGGCCGCACGCAAAGCGGCGTGGGGAGCCTGACTATTCTTTTCTAGTCTCCGGTGCCGTGGAACTTGTCCCGCACTCCCGACGACGCAGCTTCCTCCGCATCGTGGTTCTGATCGGAGCCAAACAATTGCCTTTGGCGTTCACGGTCCATCACCGGCTTCAGGGCGGCGTAGACCAGCCGGCCACCGGCGTCGAACCGCAGCAGCCCTCCCCCACGAATGTCCACATAGTCCCGCCGCGTCGTCAAGCCAAGGCGGACATTCGCTTCCCGCCGGCTCATGCGAACAGTTTGGATGAAGGAAGCACCAATCTCCGAAATGATGAAGCCGTCCGGGGATACCCGCTCGGAAGTGCGCACACGCGTGGAACTCAGGGGCGTCCTCCGCTCAAGGCGCGCCGCATCCAGGAGCCGCGGGTTTTCCCAGACGAACCGCTGGACCTCCTGGGGGTCCGAACCAAGCGCCGAAAGTCGTATTGGATACCGAAGTCCCTGATAGGTGTCCACACCGCTGATGTTGTTCATGGAGACCCGTCGGATGCCGATGGCCGAGAACTCCGACTGCAGCGCATCGCGGTAGCCGTGGGTATCTTCGGGAACCATGTCCAGGTCGGCAGCAATGATACCCCTGAGGAGATCCCGCCACGACACGTCGACGGGCGGCATATAGGACAGTCCCCGAATCACCATGCGGAGTACCCGGATGGCCACGATGGAGCCCGATTCTGCCTTCTGTTGCAGCCCCTGGCCGTCACCGAAGCGTGCATTCCTCTCCGACCACAGGCGCTGGACAGCCCTGAGTATTGCTCCGACAACCACGGCACCCCGAGCGTGAGGCTCGGGCAGTGACTGCCAGTTTTCAGGAACCGCACCCACAAAGGGCTCCCGGAGGGGGCCGCGGGCGAAAAGGTCGCGCGCAAAGTCAAACAGGGAACGCATCAGGATGGAGTCATCCACTATCTGGCCCGCTTCGAAGCCCCCTGCGGCAGCTTCGAGCTGCCGATAAACGACTTCCCTGGAAGAGAAGACCGAAAGAATTGCCACGGTATCGGCCAACGCTTCATGCATGGCCAGTTGCTCCATGGTGGCCATGTGGTCAGCCCATGCGGGGCGGAATCCGTCCAAGATCGCGTGCGTCACCTCGTGAGCGACGATATCCCGGTACAGGGCTGTGGGGACCTTGTAGCCCATCCGATCCACGGATCCGAACCTGATGACGTTGGTTCCCCGTTCGTATCCGGTATCGGTGGCAGTGATCAGGTCCCGAGCCTTGAGAACCACCCGGCCTTCCGGATTCCATGGCATGCGCCTGCCGAGCGTGGACTCAAAAATATCCAGCGTGCTCATCGCCACGCCGTAGACGTGCTGGGCCAGGAAGCGCGTGTCGTCCAGGAGCTCGCGGAGGTCCGACGGCGGCGGTTCCGAGACCAGGTGCCAAGGATCCCCCTGCTGTGTCAAGGTCACGGGAGACACACTGGTCCCCCGCCACTTCCGGATGTGGATTGCGTAGCGGTGTCCGGTGGGTCCACGCCGCAACCGTTCCACCGGTATCCGGACCTGCGCTGTCAGCGGAGGTGCCCCGGCAGAGCCGATCGGCCCCTCTGCCAGGACGGTCACCGAGACCATCTGCCCGGCTTTGATGTCTCCCGGGCTCTTTTTTGGAAACGCCACAGTCATCGCCGTCCCGAATGCGGACCCCAAACACCGCAGCGGAAGCGCTGCTTAACCCAGTATGGAGGGGCTGCAAGATGGAGGCAATGGCTCCTTAGAGGGCTACCCTCTGCAGGGATCGGGCAGCATCGATGGTTGCCTGCCCCAGGACGCGGCTCCCTTGGTAAAGGACGACGGTCTGGCCAGGAGCCACACCCCGCAAGGGATCGGTCAACGTCACCACCAGTTCGGCCCGCTCCACGCCCTCTTCATCCATGACAGCTTCCACGTAAGCAACTGCCGGAACGGGATCGCCGTGGGCCCGGACCTGAGCGTGGCAGTCGAACTCCGCGCCTGTGGCGACCTCGGCAATGGGCAACCCCGCCCATGAAACCTTGATGCCGCGGATCTCGTCGATGGCCAGCAGTGCTTCCGGACCAACCACAACCTTGTTTTCCTTCGGACGGATTTCAAGGACGAACCGGGGCTTGCCGTCGGCCGCGGGAGTTCCCAGCTTCAGCCCGCGACGCTGCCCCACCGTGAAGGCGTTGGCGCCGGGATGCTCGCCTACCTTGGCGCCTGTCTCGTCCACGATGTCGCCAGTGGTCATGTCGATCTTTTCGGCCAGCCAGCCGCGGGTGTCGCCGTCGGAAATGAAGCAGATGTCGTGGCTGTCCGGCTTGTTGGCCACGGACAAACCACGCCGTTCAGCTTCCGCGCGGACCTCCGCCTTGGACGGGGTATCGGCCAGGGGGAACATCGAGTGCTTGAGCTGCTCGTGGGTGAGGACGCCAAGAACGTAGCTCTGGTCCTTTGCCCAGTCGGCTGCGCGGTGGAGTTCGCGATTGCCGTCAGCGTCTTCGATGACCTTGGCGTAGTGGCCGGTGCACACAGCGTCGAATCCCAGTGCAATGGCCTTTTCCAGCAGGGCGGCGAACTTGATCCGTTCGTTGCATCGCATGCACGGATTAGGTGTGCGGCCGGCGGCGTACTCGTCAATAAAGTCCTGGACGACGTCTTCCTTGAAGCGCTCCGAGAAGTCCCACACGTAGTAAGGAATTCCCAGGACGTCGCAGGCGCGCCACGCGTCGCGGGAGTCCTCGATGGTGCAGCAACCCCGGCTTCCCGTGCGCAGGGTGCCGGGCATGCGCGACAACGCAAGGTGGACTCCGACGACGTCGTGTCCGGCCTCTACGGCGCGGGCGGCGGCCACGGCGGAGTCCACTCCGCCGCTCATTGCTGCAAGTACTCGCATGCTGGCTTTCTGTTGTGGGTGCTGGCATCGATTCCGACTCAGAACAGCCGGGGTGCCCATCCATTCTAGCCTGCGGTGCTACGCCTGTGCTAAATCCCTTGACCGCGAGCTTTCACGCTTCTAAAGTCAAAACTACTGGTTTTAGAATCGAGCTGACATGGCACAAGAACGAATGCTGATCATAGGCGGAGGGCTGGCCGGTGCCACCGCCGCGAAGACCCTCCGCGGTGACGGCTACGCGGGGCCCGTTACCCTGCTTGGGGCAGAAGACAGGATCCCTTACATTCGCCCGCCCCTGTCCAAGGAATTCCTCCTGGGCAAAGCAGACAAAGACTCCGTAGCGGTGGTAGGGGAAGACTGGTACCAGGAGAACGACGTCGAACTCCTCCTCAGCAGCCCGGCCGCCGGGATTGACCCGGCGGACCACACGGTCAGGCTCGCCAGCGGCCGGAAGATCGGATACTCCAAGCTCCTCATCGCAACTGGTGCACTACCTCGTAGAATCCCGCTCCCCGGCGCGGACCTTGAGGGCGTCATGACCTTCCGAACCTACGAAGACAGCCTGCGTCTCCGGTCGCTCCTGGAGGGCGGAGGCCTCTCGGTGGTCATGATCGGGTCAGGGTGGATCGGCATGGAACTGGCCGCAGCAGCACGGACCTACGGCAACCAGGTCACGCTGCTGGGTCTGGAGGACATTCCCTTGAGCGCCGCCATCGGCCCTGAGCTCGGCGAATTCTTCCAGCAGCTCCACACGGCACAGGGCGTGAGTTTTCGTCTCCCCGCGAGCGCAGCCGAGATTGTGGGCAAGGACGGCCGGGCCACGGCAGTAAGAACCGATAGCGGCGAAACCCTGCCCGCCGACGTCGTCATCGTGGCCGTTGGAGTCATCCCGGACATGGCGCTCGCGGAGTCAGCCGGGCTGGCCATCAAGAATGGAATCCTGGTGGATGCGGGGCTGAACGCCAGCGCCCCGGATGTGCTGGCAGCGGGGGACGTGGCAAACGCCCTCCATCCCTTCACTGGCGAGCACCATCGCAGCGAACACTGGGCCAATGCGCTCAACGGCGGAAAGGTTGCCGCAAAGTCCATGCTGGGCCAGGACGCGCAATTGGATGTGGTGCCGTACTTCTATACGGACCAGTTCAGCGTGAGCATGGAATACTCAGGGTTTCCATCGTTGACCGTCGGCATACCGCCGCTGATTCGTGGCTCGTTGGCTGACGGCAGCTTCATTGCCTTCTGGGTGAGGGAGGGCGAAGTAGTTGCCGGGATGAGCGTCAATCAACGCCGCGTCCAAAAGCCCATCAAAGCCTTGATTTCCGGTCGTGTCCGCGTAGGTGTTGAACAGCTTTCGGATCCCGGCGTGCCGCTGGAGGAATTGTTACAGGCCTAGCGGCGTCACTCTATTCGAGGCTTGCCGACCCTTGCCGTGCCACCGTTGCCGCCGTCTGGATGGAAGACTCATGACCCGCCATGCCCGCCTGCCGGGCCCTGGAGCAGGCCTCGGGAAGGGCCTTCAGGAGTGCATCCACATCGGCATCCGTGGAACTGTGGCCAAGGGTGAAGCGCTGGGCTCCCCGGGCCGTGTCCTCGTCCAGGCCCATGGCAAGCAGGACATGCGAGGGCCTGGGCACACCGGCTGTGCATGCCGACCCAGTGGATGACTCAACGCCCGCAAGGTCCAAGAGGAAAAGCAGCGAATCGCCTTCGCAGCCGGGGAATGTGAAGTGGGCGTTACCGGGCAACCGCCCGTCAGCGGGCGCACCCCGCAGCACGGCGTCCGGAACCGAGCCCAGGACTCCGTCGATGAGCCGGTTGCGCAGCCTGCCGAGTCGTTCGCGCTCCTCCGGCAAATGTGCGGTGACGGCTTCGGCCGCCGCGGCGAAGGCCGCAATGGCCGGAGTGTCCAGGGTGCCAGAGCGCACATCGCGCTCCTGCCCGCCGCCATGCTGCACCGGGGTCAGCTTTACGGCCCTGCCAAGGAGGAGCGCTCCAACGCCCACGGGGCCACCAAGCTTGTGCCCTGACACGGACATTGCCGCAAGGCCTGACGCGCGGAAATTCAACGGTATTGAACCGAAAGCCTGAACGGCATCCGAGTGGACCGGAATCCCGTGGGGCCTTGCCAGGTCAACGATGTCCGCGATCGGCTGGATGGTGCCCACTTCGTTATTGGCCCACATGACGGTGATCAGGGCAATTGACTCAGGGTCTTTGTCGATTTCCTGCTGAACGACCTCAAGCCGAACTGTTCCTTCGCTGTCAACAGGCAGCCACACGACGTCCGCTCCTTCGTGCCGCTCCAGCCATTCCACGGTGTCCATGACCGCATGGTGTTCGACGGCGGAGCAGAGAATGCGGGTCCGCCGCGGGTTTTCGTCGCGGCGGGCCCAAAACAGGCCCTTGACCGCGAGGTTGTCCGCTTCGGTCCCGCCTGAGGTGAAAATCACTTCGGAGGGGTGCGCCCCAGCTGCGGCAGCCAACGTCTCCCGGGCGTCCTCCACAGCCCGCCGGGCCCGACGACCGGCACCGTGCAGCGAGGACGGGTTGCCCGTCCGAGCCAACTCGCGCGTCATCACGGCAAGCGCTTCAGCCGAGAGGGGCGTCGTGGCAGCGTGGTCAAGGTATACAGGCACCTTGTTATTCTACCGACGCCGAGGCCCAGGACTGAGGCCCGTCCCCCACAGCGGCAATACGTGCGCAGCAATGCCCAGTGGACGCATGAGGGACGACAACGGACGGGTCCAGTCCGGATGCTTCCGCCGCTCCCCTCAGGAACGCGCCGTTCATGGAGCAGACGACTTCTGCGTGATCCCGCGACAACCGGCGGAAAGGACAGTTGATCAGGCGGTATCCCCCGGCGGAATCCGGCAAGGGCTCGTAACCGAGGTCAGCCAAGGCGCCCATGAGGTCGCCGGGACGTCCCGCGTCCCGCCCCTTGGACTCCGCAACCTGCAGCAACGCCTCCACTACGGGAACCCCTCCCGCAGACGATCGCAGGATGGCTGTGGCCATGAGATCGCCTGCGAGATCATAATGGCGCGCGGGGACCGATACTCCTACTTCGTCCAGGGCCGGCTTGTAGAGCTTGGCAGGACGACCTGAACCCGGCCCCGCCGCCTTTTTCGTCGATTTCCTGAACTCAACCTGCAATAGGCCGTCCCGTGCAAGCCGGTCAAGATGGAAGGACGCAGTACTGCGAGGCATACACAACGCAAGGGCAGCTTCATCGCGCCCTACAGCATCATCAGCACCGCGGACGTAGGTGAACAGCGCCCTGCGGTGGGCGTCATGCAGTGAAGCGACTGCCGCGAGTCTTTGGAGCCAGGCAGGACCCAATGCGCTCATGGAGCAAGGGTATCTCTAAAAACAAGACCCTTTGCTTAATCACAGGCCGCCAGGCCACCGATCCCGCACTGGTCTAGCTTGGGGGGACCACTACAAGCTGGGCCTCCACCTCAGTGCGGGCCTTGGCCAGGGCGACGTCATCCGGGCAAGCCACCGAGACGTACACAGAGGATGCCGGCGCGCTGAATAATCTGGCCAAGACGACAGCGGCGTTGCCGCCTGACGCAGCAGAGGACACCAGGCCCAGAACCTCAACGCTGTGTTGCGGCTGGTTGGCTTCCTGTCCCCAGCGCAGCGAGGAAGGCTTCAGGTTTTCCAGCGCGATGCCCGCGTCGAGGTAATGGAAAAGTTCCTTGGTGGAAGCGACATCATCGCCCGTAACAACCAGCGGCTCCTGGTTCACGCTCACCCGGGCAGCGAAGGTGCACCCGTCCGTCTTCTTGTACCGGACCTCGCCTTGCAGTGCGGAGTGGACCAAAGACCAACCCGGCACTTCCTCCAACCTGGTGGACACCGTCACCGGCTCCCCCGGAGCCAGCGTTCCTCCAGCTGACAGCGGCAAGTCCTTCGCCGCCACGGCAGCCGCGTCATGCCCCGGGGTGATGGTCGGCGTCGCGAGGGTGGATGCCGACGGCGAAGGTTTCGGTGCCGCAGGGTCCGGAACATTAACGCTGCACGCAGCGAGTACGACGCCTGCGGTTCCCATGGCCGCAAACCCAGCCAAGCGTCGTCGAACGTTGCCCGCCACCATTGCTCCTTGCCTGTTTGCTGCCGCCTTCTGACGCGATCGAGTCTATCCGCCTAGGCAAGAACCCTGAGGCCACCCGGAACAATGTCGACCACGACCGGCAGCTCAGCGATGCGCTCGCCGTCAGCATAGGCAACCACGCCCGCTGCTTCCAGCCGCACGTTCCGGACGCGCCTGATCTCCACTGCAGGGTGGGTAGTGTGCTTTCCGGCAAACACTGTGGGAAACACCGCGAGAAAGCGGATCCTGGACAACGGCTTGACCACGAACAGGTCCAGCCACCCGTCGTCGGGCAAAGCATCCGGAGTGATCCTCATGCCGCCGCCGATGGACTGGCCATTTGCCACAGAAATCAGCAGCGCAGGCTGCCGCCACGTCTCCTCGTCCGCTGTCACGGTGTACTCGATGGGCCGAAACGAGCCGAGCTCCCTCAACATCGCCAGGTTGTAGCGGCTCTTCCCCCGCGGCCAGCGCCACCTGTTGGCGCGTTCGTTGACGGCGGCATCAAACCCGGCAGAGAGGACGCCGGCAAAGTAGGTACTGGTGCCAGCCGCACTCACCCGGCCGAGGTCCATTGTGCGTCCACCCGCCTCCAAGGCGGCCATGATTTGGCGGCAGGCGGCGGCGGTGTCCTTCAGTGGCACCTCCAACAGCCTGGCGACGTCGTTGCCCGTCCCACTGGGAACAATGCCGAGGGGTGTGTCCAAACCCGCGAGCGCGTTGACGCCCAAATGAACCATTCCGTCGCCGCCCACCACCACCAACGCATCAACCTTGGCTCCGGTGGCAAAGGTCTCGTTAACAAGCCGCCTCAAGGCGTCATAGCCATCCGCCTCAAGGACGACGACGTCCCACCCGGCGTCGCGGAAGTGGCCTGCGGCTTGGTGCCCGGCATTGCTGGTGCGGCCGAAGGCAGCCGCGGGGTTGATGGCTAAGGCGATCCTCATCGGAGGGTTGGTGGGGTGCACGGGTTCCGGAGGATTCACAGCCCGAATTATGCCAGCCGGGAACCAGCAGCCATGGTGCCAACGTTCACATAGTGGCTGGATAAACTTGCCTGTACCGCGCTTTCCCGGAGCGGACCGAAATTTTAGAGAAGGGCCCATGCTTGGCCGAGGGCAGCAGTTCGCACTATCAGGTTCTCCGAGTGTCCGTCACAGCCACGGACAAAGAGATCAAAGTCGCCTACCGTAAGGCTGCCCGGAAGGCCCACCCCGACCACGGCGGTGAAGCGGAGACGTTCCGGCGGGTAACCCTCGCGTATGAAACCCTGATCGACCCGCAGCGAAGGGCCGAATACGATCGCAGGTACGCAAGCGGAACCTCAGGCCGCACCCAGGCACGGCCAGGCGACTATTCGGGCACGCCGGCACCGGGCCCCTCCGCCACCACCAACGTCAAACGACCCCAGGCCCAGCGCAATACGGCAGGCGATCCCCCGGTCTACGTACCGGCTTTTGACGATCCCAACGAGGTCCCCCTCATCACTGCTGCGGAAGCAGCCCAGCAAGTCCACGGACTCCCCCGCAAGCGGGGCATCTTCGGCGCCGAAGCCCGCATCCAACGCGAAATGCGCACCGTCCAGCTCATCACCCGGCAGGTCCTTCCCGCGATTCCCGCTGCCCGCCTGATCAATGGGCTGCGCTCGCCATCGGACAACAACCACATCGACCATGCGGTCCTGTCCGGCTACCGTTTGGCGTTGGTCGGCTCCATGCTGCTGCCCAAGGGTGCGTACGCCTGGGACGGCCATTCCCTGCGCCATGGCGGCCGTTCGGTCGCTCCCCCACAATTGGCGCATATCGTCCGCCACATGCAGGACCTCTTCCCCGAACTCAACGTCACCGGCTGGGTGGTGCTGCATGGTCCCGACGGCAACCTCCATGAACCGGTCATCGACCACTACGGCAAAAGCCAGTCCAGCCTCACCACCGTCGAGGTAGTCAATGGTGCGGGACTGGTCCGGGGACTCAAGCAATTCCTCAGCTCGGGTCCGGCGCCAAACACCGTGGTGGTCCCGGTCCTGGCGCGACTGCTTCGCGGAATGCACTAGGTCCGGCCTGCAGGCGGCGGGCCCGCTGCCACGGGCTGACTAAGATGGGACAGTGTTCCGCATCCTCTTCCACACCCCAGAAATCCCGGGCAATACGGGCAATGCCATTCGTCTGGCCGCCATCACGGGAGCAGAGCTCCATCTGGTGGAGCCCCTCGGTTTCGATTTTTCCGATGCCAAACTGCGCCGTGCCGGCCTGGACTACCACGATCTCGCGGTGGTCACGGTCCATAAGGACATCGATGCCGCGTGGACGGCCCTGCAGCCCGAACGTGTCTTCGCCTACACCTCAGACGGCGAAACCTCCTACACGGACATCAGCTACCGCGAAGGCGATGTCCTGATGTTCGGCCCGGAATCGGTAGGCCTCCCTGACTGGCTCAAGCAGGACCCACACGTCACCGCACGCGTGCGCCTTCCCATGAAGCCGTCGCTTCGATCCCTCAACCTGGCCAATGCTGCCTCAATCGCCGTGTTCGAGGCCTGGCGGCAGAACGGATTCGCGGGCGCCAAGATGTAGTCCCATCCAACGGCGTCTCAGCACCGAATACCTTATGCAGGGACAGACCCTGGCTGGGACATTCATTGAGGGAGCCTACGTGACCGCGCTGCAGACCCGGGTGATGGCACCAAGCCGCCGCACCGCCGCGCATGCGTTCCAAGCCTGTCGTGCTGCCGGTTTCAAACGGGACGACATATGCTGGACGGTGATGGACACCCCCAACAATCCCGGCCCCCCGGTCTTCGAAGCCACAGGCACCGCTACTGACCTGAATTCGCAGCTGGCTGGTTTGCTCGAGCTCGTGGCAGCAGGCGATCAGCAAGCATTCGCCGAGTTCTACCGTCTGACCTCCCGGCGCGTCTTTGGCATGGCCCGGCGCGTCCTCATAGACCCTGACCTCAGCGAGGACGCCACCCAGGAAGTCTTCATCCAGGTGTGGCAAGGAGCAGCCAAGTTTGATCGCGCCGCAGGGAGCCCCCTGGCGTGGCTTATGACCATTGCCCATCGCCGCGCCATCGACCGTGTGCGTGCCGTGCAGGCCGCCACGGACCGCGAAGCCAAGTATGGTGCAGCAAGCCAGGACCCGGACAGGGATCTCGTCGCGGATGAGGCCGACAGCAACCTTGAGGCTGAAGCCGTCAGCCGGTGCCTCGGTACGCTGACGGATACCCAGCGCGAGTCGGTTCGCCTCGCCTACTATGGCGGACTGACCTATCGCGAGGTCGCTGAGCACCTCGGTGCCGCCGTGCCGACCATCAAGTCCCGCATCCGCGATGGACTCTTACGCCTGAAGACCTGCCTGGGGGTGGGTTGATATGAGTGAAACCACTGGTGGAGGCTTTATCCGCAGAATGTTTGCCAACGACATCCCAACAGACCTCGCCGAGGGCCGCGTCCTCGAGCTGGCGGAGATCTATGCCTTGGACGCCGTCAGCGACGACGAACGGGCCATGATCGACGACTACATCAAGGACGCCCCCGAGGGCCCGGAGTTTCTTGAGAGGGTGCGCCAAGCGCGCGAGACCTTGGCTGTCAGTTTTGCCCCCGAAGAGGAACCGCCTGCGGCCCTCTTCGACAACATCATGGACCGCATCACCAAGGATGCGGTGGCCCAAACAGACGCGGAGCCGGTAGCCCCCGCGGCAGCAGCCCCCGCCGTCGACGATCTCGCAGCCGCCAGGGCGAAGCGCGAGGAGCGTCAACGCACCGGTGGTGCGCGTCGGTGGATCGTTGGGGCAGCAGCCGCGGCCGTCATTGCGCTCGGTGGAATCGGTGTGGGTGCGTACGTCTCTGCACAGAACGATCCCGTCAACCAGGTGCTGCAGGCCCAAGACGTCCAGAAACAGTCCGCGGCAGTTCCTGGTGGCGGAACGGCCACCATCTCAGCGTCGTCGGCCAAGGACTCCTTCGTCGTCTTGATGGATGGCGTGGCTCCCGCGCCGGATGGCAAGGTCTACCAGCTGTGGACGCTGCCCAAGGACGGCTCCGCACCGGTCCCGCAGGGCACCATGGACGCCCAGACGCTCTCCAAGCCGGCAGTCGTCAAGGGCCTGTCCTCTGCGTCGTCGGTGGCCATCACGGTGGAACCCACCGGTGGATCCACCGCCCCGACCACGCCACCGGTCCTGGTGGTGGCACTGAACGCTTGATGAACAAGGCTTTAAGCTCGACGGCGGCCGTCCCACCTTAGGGGGACGGCCGCCGTCGATATTTATTGGTAATTTCCGGCAGCTACAACACGAGCGACAGAAGCATCACGAATCCGAAGCCCACCACGGAGATCAGGGTTTCCATGACGGACCACGTCTTGAATGTCTGACCCACAGTCAGGCCGAAGAGTTCCTTAACCAACCAGAACCCGGCGTCGTTGACGTGGGACAGGAACAGCGAGCCGGCCCCGATGGCCAGGGCCAGCAGTGCTGCGTGCGTGGGGCTCAGGCTGCTGGCCAGAGGCGCCACAATGCCCGCCGCCGTGACTGTGGCGACGGTGGCTGAACCGGTGGCAAGCCGGAGGGCCACTGCCACAATGAAGCCGAGCACCAGGACGGACATATTGGCGCCCTCGGCCCACTTCTTGACGGCGTCGCCCACGCCTGCGCCGATCAGGGTCTGCTTGAAACCGCCACCGGCGCCCACAATGAGGAGGATCGCCGCAATCGGCCCCAGGCTTTCACCCAGCTTGGCCGTGATCCTGCTACCGGTGAAGCCCACGGCGTAGCCGAAGGTCACGATGGCCAGGAGTACCGCCAGCGTCATGGCCACCAGGGGCTGGCCGACGAAGTCGAAGAAGATCCGGATCGCGGGTGCCGTCTCGGGGTTCGGCCAGATGATCCCGCCCAGAGCTTTCAACAGCATCAGGACGACGGGGAAGATGATGGTCAGCAGGGTCACCAGGAACGACGGCTGACGCTTGACCTCGCTAAGGTCTGCCGCGTGCTGGGTGTCGATGCCACCTGCTACTGCTGGTGCGTCAACAGGGACCCACCGGGCAGCCAGCCTCGAGAACAGCGGGCCACAGATGATGACCGTGGGAATCGCGACGAGGATACCCAGGCCAAGGGTGGTTCCGAGTTCGGCCTTCACTGCGCTGATGGCAATGAGCGGACCCGGGTGCGGAGGCACAAGCCCGTGCAGTACGGACAGTCCTGCCAAGGCCGGGATGGCGATTCGCATCAGCTTCATCTTGGATCTCTGGGTCACCAGGACGATCACGGGAAGCAGCAGCACCAGTCCGATTTCGAAGAACATCGGCAACCCGATGATCACGGCGACGAGCGTGATCATCCAGACGAGCTTGTTCCCGCTGGCTTTCGCCAGCAAGGTGTCCACCACCCGGTTGGCTCCGCCGGAGTCGGCCAGCAACTTCCCCAGCATCGCCCCGAGGGCAATCAGCAGGCCGACCTCCTTAAGGACGCCTCCCACGCCGTCTTCGAAGTTGGTGATGACCTTGCCCAGTTCAACACCGGACGCCAGGCCAACGAAGGCGGAACCCAGGACGAGGGCCAGGAACGGATGAAGCTTGAGCTTGGCGATCAGAACCACAATCAGGGCGATGCCCAGCGCCGCCACCACAAGCAGTTGGGTGTCGTGCGCGGTCCATTCCTGCACTTGCGTCGCGGTTTCCAGCGCCCTCACGGGGTGGTCGTTTCGGTGCCTGCGCCAACGGGGCGGAGATCAAGGCGTTCAATGACCTCGTCTGCTTCTTCGGCAGGTGACGCCGAAACGCACAGCGAGATGTAGTTCTCGTCCTCCGTGGGTTCCTCGAGCGCATCGAACTGCGATTCCAGGAGCGATGGCGGCATGAAGTGTCCATGCCGGGAAGCGAGACGGTCGGAAATCTTGTCCTTGCTTCCCTGCAGGAAGACGAACACGACGCCTTCGCCCCGGAGCACGTCACGGTACTTCTTTTTCAGGGCCGAGCACGTAATGATGGCCGGCACTCCAGCATCAGCACGCTCCCGGATCCACTCCGAGATGATGTTCAGCCACGGCCAGCGGTCCTCATCACTGAGGGCCTGCCCCGAGTGCATCTTGGCCACATTCGCCTCCGGGTGGAGGTCGTCGCCCTCGGCGAGGTCCCAGCCCAGCTTGCCGGCCAGAACGCCGGCTACGGTCGATTTCCCAGAACCGGAGACTCCCATAATCACCAGTACGGGTTGTTGCGCAGTCTTCGCCATCAAAGTCTGCCTTCCTCGAATAAATATGATTTAACCGAGATCAAGCATATGACACGGGTTACACCACGGCAACGTCAGAAGCCGGCGATCGTGGTGGATCCGTTGACGGCCACTACATGGAAGTACTCTGCGCTCGCTCCGGCGGGAAGGCCCGCGCGCTCCCCATTGCCAAGCATCATGGCCCTGACCACCCGTTCCATGCCCTCGATATCGGGGTGTTGGCTTGCGTGGACCCGGATGGCTTGGAGCTTGGCGTCGACATGCCCGGAAACATCCACAAAGTGGTTCTCCCGTGACTCGGGGCTGGAGATAAACCACAGCCACGGCAGCTTGAAGGCATCAAGACCGGCTTCAGCCAGTTCCGGGTAGGCGAAGGGGTTCTCCACGGCAGGATAGACAGCCCGAGTCACCGCCTCGCCCGCCGCGAGATGGTCCGGGTGACTCTTCTGGAGGCGGTCCCAGTTCCGTTCCGGGTGCATCGTCAGCACGATGTCGGGCCTGATTTCACGGATCAGCTTCACCACCTGCTTGATGACGCCGTGCGTCGGTTCGAGGTACCCGTCGCGCTCGTGAAGATAGTGGATGTCCGTGACACCCACCAGGGCCGCTGCCCGCTCTTGTTCCTCTACCCGCAGTTCGATGATCCGTTCCCGGTCCACGGGATCAAAGCCGCCGGCGTCGCCGTCGGTCATGATGCAATAGCTGACCTGGACTCCTGCTGCCGTCCAGGCTGCGATGGTCCCCGCAGCCCCGAAGTCGATGTCGTCGGGATGGGCAGTAAAACAAAGCACCCGCTCAACGCGCTCCGTGGAGGCGTCGAACGGGCTCTTCGCTGACGGTACGTCAGTTGGCAAAGGGATCAGCCTTTCCGCTTCTTGATTTCCGCGGTGGCCTGCGGGAGAACCTTGAAGAGGTCGCCGATGATGCCGTAGTCGGCGATTTCAAACACCGGCGACTCGGCATCCTTGTTGATGGCCACGATGACCTTGGAGGTCTGCATACCGGCTTTCTGCTGGATGGCTCCGGAAATACCCGCCGAGATGTACAACTGCGGGGAAACCGTGACACCCGTCTGGCCGACCTGGGCGTCGTGTCCGATCCAGCCGGCATCAGTTGCGGCCCGGGAGGCACCAACAGCTGCGCCCAGGGCGTCAGCAAGCTCCTCAACAGGCCCAAAATCGCCATCGACGCCACGCCCACCGGCCACGACGATCCTGGCGTCGCTGAGGTCAGGACGGCCGCTCACGGGCTTCTCGGTCCTCGCGGCGATGCGGGCGGAGTTCGCTGCCGCGTCGGTCGGAACGTCCACCGTGGCGGTTGCCGGAGCAGCCCCGGCACCAGCAGGTGCAGGCTCAACGTTGTTGGCCTTGACGGAGAGAACCGTTACCGGAGTGTTGGCCTTCGCCGTGGTGTTGTAGGAGCCGGCAAGAACCGATTTGTGGGCCGTGCCATCGGCCTCCACGCCGACAACGTCCGTGATCACACCCGCGTTCAGCTTGATGCCGAGCCTGCCCGCGATTTCCTTGCCCTCAGGCGAGTTGTCGAGCAGGACGGCCGTGGCACCGGAAGCTGCCACAGCCGCCGCCAGGTAGGCGGCCTTTGGACCAACCAGATACTGGTCGAGGTCGTCCACCGACGGTTGGAAGACCGTCGTGGCACCGTAGGCACCCAAGGTGGATGCGACGTCGTCGTTCAACTCGCCGGTGATCGCGACGGCGGTCTCCCCGAGCGAGCGGGCGATGGTCAGGAGCTCAAGGCTGCTCTTCTTGAGCGAAGCTCCCGGGTTGTCAATGAAAACAAGTGCATTTGCCATGATTGGAGTCCCCTTTAGAGCAGCTTCTGTGCGGCAAGGAAGTCGACCAGCTTGATGCCGGCGTCGCCTTCGTCGGTGATGATGGTGCCCGCTGTGCGCGGCGGGCGGGCATCAGCAGACTCCACGACCGTCCAGGAGCCCGCCAAGCCGACCTGCGAGGCGTCCACGCCGATATCGGCCAGTGACAGCGAGGCAATCTTCTTTTTCTTGGCGGCCAGGATGCCCTTGAAGTTGGGGTAACGCGGCTCGTTGATCTGGTCGGTGACTGAGACGACCGCAGGCAGCTGCGCTTCCACAGTTTCCGAGAAGTGGCCGGCATCGCGGCGGGCAGTCACCTGACCTCCCGCGACCTCAAGGCTGGAAGCAAAGGTCACCTGCGGGAGCGACAAGCGCTCGGCGAGCTGGGCCGGGACCAGCGACGTCTCACCGTCGGTGGATGCCATGCCCGTCAGGATCAGGTCTACCGGGCGCCCATCGGCCGCAAGGTGGCGGATCGCTGCAGCGAGAGCCAACGAGGTAGCCGCGGCATCCGAACCCGCCAGAGCGTCATCGCTGAGGTGGACACCGGAATAGGCGCCGATCTGGAGCGACTTCTTGACGGCGTTGACCGCCCCGGACGGGCCCATGCTCAAGGCAATGACCTCATTGCCCGCCTTCGGTCCACCGCGTTCTTCCGCCAATTGGAGAGCTGCCTCCAGGGCGTACTCGTCCAGTTCGGACAAGATGCTCTCATCGCGGTCTGTTGTGTTGGCAGGACCAGTAATGTGCCGGTCGAACTGCGCGTCCGGGACGTGCTTGACCAGAACGACAATCTTCAATGTCTCTTCCACTGTCTTCGAAGCAGCCTTCCATGCTTGTGGACGGCCAACCGCAACAGCGTGGCCGTGAATTGCCCAGCGCGTGGGCTCGTCCTAGCTAAGCATATTGTCCGCAGAAAACCACTCCCAGCGTTAACCCCTGTTTCAGTTGCCCCCGCGCCGCCGGGAACGGCTCGACGGCGGGCCGCACCTGGGAGGTGCAGCCCGCCGTCGTTGTTTGATGTCTTGCTGCCTACTGTTGCGCGGAGTCGAGGGTTACCTCGACCTCCTGCGACTGGCCACCTCGCTGGATGGTCACCTTGACCTTGGCGCCGGCCGGTTGTTCGCGGACGGCTGCGGTCAACTGGTTGGGGTCGCTAACGGTGTAGTCACCAAACTTGGTCACCACATCGCCTACCTTGAGGCCCGCTTTCGCGGCAGCCGAGCCGGAGGTCACCGAAGCGACCTCGGCGCCGACGGAGAAGCCGGAATCGCTTCCCGTGGACGACTTCGAACGGACCGAAACACCGAACTGTCCGTGGCTTGCCTTGCCGGTATCAATGATTTCCTGAGCCACACGCTTGGCGTGGTTGATCGGGACGCTGAAGCCCACACCGATGTTGCCGGCCGAGGAATCGGACGTACCGCTGCCAGCCGATGCGATCGCAACGTTGACACCGATGACCTCACCCTTGCTGTTGACCAATGCGCCACCGGAGTTGCCCGGGTTGATGGCCGCGTCGGTCTGGATGACGTTGATGGCGATGGAACCCTCGTTGGCAGTCCGCTGGCTCTGGCCGCCGTTTGGCGGCGCGAACTGGAAGCCTTCGTCTCCGCCCTGGCTCTCGTCGGGAGTACCCTCCGGCACAGCTGACGACGCGACACTGATGGTCCGGTTGAGCGTGGAGACAATACCGTCCGTCACCGTGCCAGTAAGGCCCAGCGGCGAACCAATCGCGACGGCGGTGTCCCCTACATTGATTTTGGAGGAATCACCCAAGGTGGCCGGAACCAGACCCGACGCATCGCTGACCTTGATGACAGCGAGGTCGGAAAGCGGGTCAGTGCCCACAACGGTGGCTTTGAGGACCTTGCCGTCGCTGGTGCGTACCTCGATCGCGGCGTTTGCCGTGGCGCCATCCAACGTGACCACGTGGGTGTTGGTAAGGATGTGGCCTTGGTCGTCAAGAATGATGCCGGACCCGGTGCCGCCTTCGCTTCCACTGGTTGCCTTGATGGTCACCACGCTGGGCGAGGCCTTGGCTGCCGCTGCGGTGATGACATTGACATCGTCCTTGTTGTTGACGATGACCGTGCTGGACTGTCCGCCCGTTGACGCGGCAGGGGCGGGGTTGTCCCACAACGCATTGCTGCCTGCCACGACGCCGCCGCCGATCAGGCCTGCCGCAAGCATGCTGGCCACAAGCGTCCCGACGCCGAAAGCCGGCTTGCGCTTGGTCGCCACCGCAGTCGAGTGCCCCGGCCCGGGCTGCATACCCGGGCCCTGCTGATGCTGGGCGTTGTGGAACTGCGGACCTGCGTTGTTGGCAGCGGGGTTATGGCCTCCACCATAGAACGGCTGGTGCTGGGGGTAGTTGGGGCGCTGCGCCGGATCCTGCTGCTGCGGGCCGCCGTAGTACTGCGGCTGCCTCGGCTGCTCGGCCGGGGGCTGGAAAGCCGGCAAGGGAGTCGTCGGCTGAGGCGCATTGTGAGCCTCTGGGTGATGCCCTGAAGTCTCGTCTTGCCCTGAAGTCCAGGCAGGCTGCTGGGTGGCGGTGGCATCATCATGCTGGCCAGTGGTTTCCCGCTGCTCAGATGGTTCGCGTGGCTCGCGGTTCTCTGGTGCGGTGCCCTGCGCTGGGTTCTCCGTCATGGGTCTTCCTTTCGTCCTCGTCTTCCACAACTATGTACCCATTTACTGGAACAAAAGCGGACGTTTGCTGGGAGCTTCCTGAAAGATGCAGTGCCCCTGGCGCTGTCGCTGGAATAACCCTCAACGGCTCAACAATCCTGCTCTCTCCTATATTTCGCTGGTGGCATATTCACCCCTGTGGACGGGCCATGGGGTGCACCATAGAATCAAGAGGAATTGCCACAGCGACCTGCGGCTTTACACCATGCGTGGGGGCGCTGAGCATTCTGTGACGATTGGTACGCCTTGTTCCAGTCGCAGACGTGCTGAAGGGTTGCACATGCGGTCAATATTTAAACGCGTACTCGCTGTCATTGGCGTGGCTGGACTGCTGGCCTTCCCGGCCAGCGCGGCTTGGGCTGAGAGCCCGGTAACGCTGGATCCCACCACCAAGATCGTGGACTCCGCCGGAGTGCTCGGCGGCGATAAGGCCAAAGTCCAGGAGGCCATCCAAAAGCTCGGCACGGACCACGCGATGACTTTGCATGCCGTATTCGTCAAGCGGTTCGAAAATCCCACTGATCGGGTTCAGTGGACCGAAGAAGTGGCAAAAAAGGCGCAGCTCGGGCCGAACGCGCTTGTTCTTGCCGTGGCAACGGATACGCGCCAGTACCAGCTGAGCAAGCCCGCCAACAGCAAAATCACCAACGCACAACGGGACACGATCACCAGCAAGGCCATCGACCCCCAACTGCGCGCCGGTAATTATGCCCAGGCTGTCATCGACGCAGCAGCTGCCATCGGCGATGCCGCAGGCGGAGGCAGCGGAACCGTACCCAACGGAAATGCTGGTGTCGGTGTACTCGTAGGGGTTGGTGTAGTAGCCGCCGGCGGCGCTGGAACCTACCTCTACCTGCGCAACCGCCGGAAGAAGGGCACCAAGGCTGTCAGCGCCAGCTATGGCCCCCAGGGTGAGCAGCTTGATCCGCTGGCAGGATTGACCATCCCGGAACTTCGGCAGAAGAGCGGCTCCCTGTTGATCGAGGCGGACGACGCCATCAAGTCCAGCGAGCAGGAACTCGGCTTTGCACAGGCGCAGTACGGTGACTCCGCAATCGGCAACTTCACCAAGGCTTTGGAAGAAGCCAAGGGCCACATGACCGAGTCCTTCAAGCTTCAGCAGCAGCTTGACGACCACATTCCTGACACGGAAGAGCAGCAGCGGAGCTGGCTCGGCGAAATCATCCGCCGCTCCGAGGCCGCCTTGGCATCCCTGCGTGATCAGAAGGCCGACTTCGACTCCCTGCGGGAACTGGAGAAAAATGCCCCCCAGGCTTTGGCAGCAGTGACCACTGGAGCCAAGGAGGCGGACGCCAAGATCGCCAGCGCTGAACAATCGCTCGAAGGTTTGCGTGCCAAGTACGCCGACTCTGCCTTGGCGCAGGTCTCCGACAACATCCTCCAGGCAAAGGAGCGTCTGGCTTTCGTGCAGAACGCGGTTGCCGCAGCCCAGGAGAAGCTGGCAGGTGGGGAGAACAGCCTGGCCGCCGTGGCCGTCCGTGCCGCGGAGGAAAGCCTGCACCAGACCAACGTGTTGATCGATGCCATCTCCAAGACGGCCGGAAGCCTCGATGAGGCCCGCGCGTCCTTGGAGGGTGCCGTAGCAGAGACCAGCCAGGACCTGGCACAGGCCAGGGCAATGATCCAGTCGGGCGAACACCCTGAACTCGCCGGACCTGTGGCCGGCGTCGAAGCCGCTCTGGCCCAGGTGAAAACCGAAATCCAGGGTGGCAAGATCGACCCCATCGCCACCCTCAGCCGCGTCGAATCAGCGCATCAGGCCCTGGACCAATCGTTGTCCGGTATCCGCGACCAGCAGGAACAGGCCCGCCGTGCCCAGGCGTCGCTGCAGCAAACCATCATGGCGGCCCAAGCGCAAATCAGTGCAACCTCGGACTACATCACGGCCCGACGCGGCGGCGTCGGTACGGAGGCCCGGACCAGGTTGGCAGAGGCTCAGCGCAACCTCGATTATGCGCTGTCCATCTCACGTAATGACCCCGTAACTGCCCTGACCTACGCCCAGCAGGCGCACTCGCTTGCTGCGCAGGCCGCGCAACTCGCGCAATCCGACGTGGACCAGTTCGGTTACGCCGACCAAGGCTACGGCCGCGGCGGCATGTTCGGCGGGGGCGGCGGAGGTGGCGGCCTCGGCGGCGCCATCCTGGGCGGCATCCTGATCAACTCCATCCTGAACGGCGGCGGAGGCGGCTGGGGCGGCGGAGGCAATGACGGCGGCGGCGACGGTGGCTTCTTCGGCGGCGGCGGCGATTCCGGTGGCGGTTTCGACGGCGGTGGCTGGGGTGGCGACGGCGGCGGCGGAGGCGACTTCTAGCCAGACAGACTAGGCGGGGTCTATGCCCCGTGTAGAAGCGGTACAACAACTGATCACTGATTTCAGTGGGCACCACTGAGCAGGACGAAAGGCAACACCATGGTTAAGCAGTCCATTTTCGGTCGGATCTCTCAGCTCGCCAAGGCAAACATCAACGCCTTGCTGGACCAGGCTGAGGACCCGCAGAAGATGCTGGACCAGATGGTCCGCGACTACACGAACAACATTGCCGAGGCAGAGTCCGCCGTAGCCCAGACCATCGGCAATCTCCGGATGCTGCAGGCTGACTACAACGAGGACATCAAGAACGCCCAGGACTGGGGCAACAAGGCCCTCGCAGCGTCAAGGAAGGCCGACGAGTACCGGAATGCCGGCGATACCGTTGATGCCCAGAAGTTCGACAACCTTGCCAAGGTAGCCATCCAGCGCCAGATGACGGCCGAGTCCGAAGCACGCTCCGCAGAGCCGAGCATCGCGTCCCAGACGGAAGTTGTGGACAAGCTCAAGACTGGCCTTGATCAGATGAAGAACAAGCTCAACCAGCTCACTGCCAAGCGCAACGAGCTCGTGGCCCGCTCCAAGACCGCAGCTGCGCAGTCCCAGGTGCACGATGCCCTCAAGAGCATCGACATCATGGATCCCACCAGCGAAGTGGGTCGCTTCGAAGAGAAGATCCGCCGCGAAGAGGCAAAGGTGCTTGGCCAGCAGGAGCTCGCCAGCTCCAGCCTGGACGCCCAGTTCAACCAGTTGGAAGATCTTGGTGAGCAGACCGAAATTGAGGCGCGCCTCGCAGCACTCAAATCGGGCGGTTCCAAGCCCGCCATCGGCGCAGGTGCTCCCACGTCCAGTGGCGCAACGGTTGACGAAGCCGACTTCGACAAGCTGTAGTCGCTGGTCAGACCGTTTGCCGTGACCTGCCGCTAACCCAAAAGGGGCCGGATCCTGAAAAGGATCCGGCCCCTTTTTGTGGTGTTGACCTTCCGGTGAGGCCCCGTCGGCCAGCTTCAGGAGCCTGGCGGTAATTCGTGGCCAGGACTCGCATCAGTTGCCACTTCGGCGCGAATCTCAAACCCCTTCGGGTGGAAGTACGTCACGGTGCACTCCAAGACCTCGCCATGCGGTCCCAAGGTCGTCCGCTCCAGGCGCGGCACCATGGCGAACCCACGGACGTTCAGGGCGTCGGCGAGATGCTCTGGTGGCGCGTGCATGGTGACAGTGATTTCGGCCCGCTGCAGAGGCTTCGACGTCCTGTCCTGGATGACCTGATAGATGGAGTTCCGTTCAGCATCGGCCAAGCTGATGTGGCGGCCGATATGTGAGGGAATGAAAATCTCCGCTATGGCGTAGGGCCAGCCTGCACTGGAATATGACCGGCGGATCACCAGGACCAGGTTGTCGTCAGAAACCAGCTTGGCCGGAACTGACGAGTCCTTCTCCATCCACTTGTACTCGATGAGACCTTTGACCGTCTTCATTCCCGCCGCAGTGAATGTCTCCATGAAGGGGGCCAAGCGATTCAGCATCTTTACGGGACGCTGGGCCATGACGAACGTTCCTTTGCCCTGCCTACGGACCAGCAAGCCCTTCACCACCAACGTTTCAATGGCTTTCCGGACGGTGGTGCGGCTAATGCCGTAGTCGTCCATCAACGACTCTTCCGTGGGTATTCGCGAGCCTGGCTCCAAACGGCTGACCTGGTCTGTGAGAAAGTCAGCCACCTGCTGGTACACGGCAACCGGGCTGTCGCGCTGGAGGGCGAGGTGACCCAAGTCGTCTTTGTAGTCGTCATTGACCATTGGGCTGTTCCATCCATTCCCTTGCCGCAGCAAATCCGGGTTCGATGCTAGCACCGGCAGCAGCGGCACCTGGTTAAACAGAAGATCCGGATCAGTGTTGACTGATCCGGATCTTCTCTCCAGTTGCGGGGACAGGATTTGAACCTGTGACCTCTGGGTTATGAGCCCAGCGAGCTACCGAACTGCTCCACCCCGCGTCGCAAGAACAACTCTACCGCACCCGAAAGGGTGCTTTTGACCATCTGCCCGCAATGGTGCCACAGATCACTTTTCACGGAAAATTCACTGTGGGCAAAACAAAAGGTCCGGATCAGCCTTGACTGATCCGGACCTTTTTCTCCAGTTGCGGGGACAGGATTTGAACCTGTGACCTCTGGGTTATGAGCCCAGCGAGCTACCGAACTGCTCCACCCCGCGTCGCAAGAACAACACTACCGTCCGGTGAATGTCAGACCAAATCCTGGCTACGTGATGTGCATCTCCCCCCCAAGTGCAAAGGGCCGGCACCTGCTCCAACGGGAGCGGGTACCGGCCCTTCAATCGCCTGCGGCTATCAGCTGCTCGGCGAAGGCGACGGCGTCGCGCTGGGAGTAGTCCCCGGCGTCGCGGTTGGAGCTGGTGTTGCACCCAGGCGGGTTTCCGCGTCGAGTGCCTTCTTCAGGGCCTCGGACAGCTTGGCCTGCTGGGCACCGTACGTGGCAAAGTCGCCCTTTGCCAAAGCAGCCTGGCCATCCTGGATCGCCTTGTTGGCCTCGTCGAGCGCTGCCTTCAGGTCAGCCTTGGCGTCGGTCGGGCCAGCGGGAGGTGCAGTAGTACCAGGGGGCGTGGCGGGCGTTTGGCCATTGTTGTCAGCATCGCCGGCTGTTGCGCCGGAGTTGCCACCGAACAACTGGTCGAGTGCTTCGTCCAACGTGGGTGCAAAGCCGATCTTGTCACCGAAGGCCACGAGCACACGCTGAAGCGTTGGGTACGACGTCTCACCCGTGGACTTCAAGTAGACAGGCTGTACGTAGAGCAAGCCACCGCCGACCGGCAAGGTCAACAGGTTTCCGTTCAAGACATCGGATGCGCCCTGCCGCAGGAGGTTAAGGGCCTGGGAAACGGTGGGGTCCGAGTTGAACTTGTTCTGTGCCTGTCCCGGCCCGGGGACCTGAGTATCTGTTGGGAGCTCCAGGAGCCTAAGTTTTCCGTAGCTCTCCCCCTTGACTCCCTTGACGTTACCGGCGTCGGAGTCCGCAGCCAGGAACCCGTAAAGAATGTTCCTCGCGCTGCCGTTGACCGTCTGCGGAATGAACGACGATGTCAGCTGGAAGGCTGGCTTTTCCTGGTCCGGCATCTGCAGCGACATGTAGAACGGAGGTTGCTTGACAGCCTCGGAGACAGTGGGATCGTTGGGAACGCTCCATGCGTCGTTGTTCTGGTAGAAGCTGTCAGGATCCGTCACATGGTAGCGGCCCAGAAGTTCGCGCTGAACCTTGAAGAGATCCTCCGGGTAACGGACGTGGCTCATGAGGTCGCCCGACATTTCCGAGTACGGCTTGATGACAGTCGGGAAAACCTTCTGCCAGGCCTTCAGGATGGGGTCCTGGTCATCCCACGCGTACAGGTTGACCGAACCATCGTAGGCATCCACCGTGGCCTTGACCGAGTTACGGATGTAGTTCACCGAACTGTTCGGCAGGGCGACAGTGCGGCCTGCGCTCGTCTGTGAGTCAGCAGTGGCGTTCTGCAACTGCTGCGGCTGGGAGTACGGGAAGTACTGGCTGGTGGTGTAGCCGTCAACAATCCACTTCACGCGGCCGTCAACGACTGCAGGGTACGCATTGCCGTCAACAGTCAGGTAGGGAGCCAGCTTCTCCACACGTTCCCGTGGATTACGTTCATACAGAATCTGGGATTCTGCGTTCACGCCATCTGACAGCAACAGGTCCGAGGACTGGAACTTGATGGAGTAAAGGATGCGGTTGAGCCAATTGCCAACGTTAGGTCCGCCGTTGCCACTGAAGGTGTACTGGGTTTCGCCGCCACCTTCCCGCCCTGCGGGCCGGTCCTGCTCACGGTTAGGAGCGCCGTCGGGTGCGCCCACAATGGAGTACTCGGGAGAGTTCTCACCGAAGTAGATTCGCGGCTCATACGTCGTGTCATTGCCGAGGACGCCGTTGGAGGGAATACCTGATTGCAGGAATTCGGGTTTACCGTCAGCGGTGAACTTGTTGCCCTTGGCAGCAACCACACCGTAGCCGTGGGTGTAGACAATGTGCCTGTTCACCCACGTCTGCTGGTTGGCGCTCAAGCCATCCGGATTCAGTTCGCGAACGGCGATCACGGTGTCCTGGACTTTGCCATCCACCATGTATCGATCAACATTCAACGTTTGCGGGAACTGGTAGTAAGGGCGGTACTGCTCCAGCTGGGCGAACGCCGAGGAGATGAGGTTCGGATCGAGGAGGCGGATATTGGCGGTGGTCTGCGCGTCCGCGGCCAAGGCCCCTGTTGTAGCCGTAGTAGTGGCGTTGTAGGCCGATACGTCGATCTGATCCAGCCCGTAAGCCGCCCGCGTCATCTTGATATTGCGGTCGATGAACTCCTTCTCCAAGGTGTTTTCCGAGGGCCGCACCTGGAACTGCTGGATAACCCACGGGTAGACGCCACCGGCAAGGATGGCCGTAATGACCAGCATCGCGGTACCAATGACCGGCAAACGCCAGCGGCCAATGATCGCAGCGATGATGAACAGGATTGCCACGAGGCCGGCCGCCACGGCGAGGATGGCCTTGGTAGGCACAACGGCGTTGACATCCGTGTAGAGCGCACCGGCCCAGCGGCCGGAATTGCTCTGCACCGTGGTGTACCTGTCCAGCCAGAAGTTGATGCCCAGCAGGACCAGGAAGACAGCGCCGGTGACAGCGATGTGGATCTGGGCTGCGCGGCTGGTGAAGATGCCACGCTCCATGAGGCGGATACTGCCGTAAAGGTAGTGGGTCAGGATGCCTGCGATACCGGCTACAACCGCGATGCTGATCAGGAATCCGGTGACGAATCCCAGGAACGGCAGGGACATCAGGTAGAAGCTGATGTCGAGGTTGAACAGCGGGTCCGTCTGGCCGAACGGCTCTTGGTTGAAGAACAAGAGTGCCTTCTGCCATTGACTGGCTGCAGCGCTGCCGGCAAAAAGCCCGAACAGGATCGGCAGGCCGACCATAACCACCCGGCGAACTGGCTCAAGCTGTGCCTGGTAGCGGTTGAGGTTGTCGCGGGACTCCGCATCAGGCGCGTAGACGGGCCGGGAGCGGTAGGCGATCCTGATGGCAAAGAACACGGCCGCGAACATCATGGCGAAACCGATCAGGAAGGTAATGATCCTGGCGAGGTTTTCGCGGATATAAACTTCGAAAAAGCCGAGCTGCTGGTACCAGAGGACGTCAGTCCACACATTGGCGAAGAAAATGAACCCGACGACAGCCACTGCAACGACAATGAGCGTCGGCGTCAGGGCACCTCGTCTCAGCGGTGATCTTCCGGGCGGGTTGGAGCTGGCGGGACGGGACAAACTCTGTACCTCATTGGTGTCAGTGAACAGTCGGTGTGCGAGTGGTTGACATTCTCTGCCGCTGGGACATGGCGGAGGCCGTCATATATGCCACGAGTGGCAGTAAAGCTAAGTTCCTTCGCCAGTCTAGTTGTTTGTGCAGGTGGGAAGGCCAGTCGTGTCCTGTCCGGACCCGAGCCGCTCCACGGCGGCAGTGGCGTCGGCCAGCGTTTCCACTTTGACAACCTGCAACCCGTCCGGGACATGGCCCACTACATCCGCACAATTGGCAGCCGGAGCAAGGAACATGCTGGCCCCGTGCTGCCGGGCCCCGATCATCTTTTGGGCAATACCGCCGATAGGTCCCACGGCTCCATCTGCAGTGATAGTGCCTGTACCAGCGACGTGTTTACCGCCAGTAAGGTCCCCCGGTTCGAGGTTGTCCACGATTCCCAAGGCGAACATCATTCCAGCGCTCGGTCCGCCCACGTTCTCCAAGGAGATGCGGACATCGAACGGGAAGGTGAAATCGCTGGCGAGAAGAACACCCAGGACGTAACGGTCCGCCTGGTTCTTGGTGGGCGTCACCGTTTCCGTCACGGCGGCACCGTCCCTGTCCACAACGACGACGGCCGGGGCACCGGCCCCCGCTGCCAATTCCGCCTGGATCACGCTCATGGACGTGACGGGCTTGCCATTGATGGACGTCAGGCGGTCGCCTTCCTGGATCTTCCCGGCTGACGGCGATGGATCGGACAAGCCCGCAACGGTCAGCCGCTGCTCAAAGGGGATGTCCAGCTGCCGCAAAGCTGCGGCGACGGCATTCTCCTGCGAGGTTTCCATGGCAATTTCGCCCTGTTGCACCGTTTGTTCAGCCGTGGTGCCCTTGGGATAGATCAGTTCCTCGGGGTAGATGGCCTTGGAAGGGTCCAACCATGCGCGAAAAATATCGAAGATCGTGGCAGGACTCTTTGGGCCACCGGTCATCACGACGGTAGTGAGGTCGAGGTTGCCGTTGGCCGGAAAAGACTCCTGGCCGGTGATGGTGATCACCGGCTTGTCGCCGTCCTTACCCAAGGTATTGAAGGTGGGTCCCGCTGACTCAACAACGTAGGGAACAGGCAATGCCGCTGCGCCTATGCCGAGGCCCAAGGCCAGCAGCCCCGAAATCACCATGATCATGTAGCGGCTGTCCCGGGGAGGCGCCGGCGGCACGGAGGAGGGATCGGCGTCGGGCGTTTGACGCGGGTCCAGTGAGCCCTCGGGGCTGGGTGAAGTAAGCATTGAGGCCTCTCTATGCCGGCGTTGCTTGACCGGTTCCATGGCTCATCCCGCCGAAGGGCGGCAGCGGCACATACCAAACATCAACACTACGCGGTCCTGCGCTGCGAGGCTGCTTTGCCTACAGCGAACGGCGCCGCTTCCGGGCAGACAGCCCTCCGGCCGCGCGGTACGGTGAAAGAGATCACCAGCCAGTTCGACGATCGGCGGCACCATGACTTCCAACCCCAACAACCCGTCCAACGACGACGACACACCCAAGGACCCGCTGGCAGAAATGCTGCAGAACCTGATGGGCGGCCAGGGCATGGGCAACATCGATCCCGCCGAGCTGGCCAAGGCCGCAGGCCTGCCCAACGACCCCCAGCTGCTCCAGCAGATGTTCGCCCAGGTCCAGGCCATGATGAGTTCCACCTCCGAAGGGCCCGTGAACTGGCAACTCGCTCACGAGAATGCACGCCGGGTCGCAGCAGCCGGCACCGATCCCTCGGTCAATGCCCAGCAGGCCAAGGAAGTTGACGAAGCACTTCGGCTCGCGGAACTTTGGCTTGACCCCGTTACCGATCTCTCGGCAACCGGCCTGATCGGCCGCGCGTGGTCGAGGGCCGAGTGGGTGGAAGCCACCTTGGGGACATGGAAGCGGCTGACCGAGCCGGTGGCGAACAGCATCGCCAATGCCCTGTCCAACGCCCTCACCCAACAAATGCCCGAGGAAATGAAGTCCATGATGGGCGGCGCTTCCTCCATGCTGCAGAACATGGGCGGCGCGATCTTTGGCATGCAACTGGGGCAGGCAATCGGCGCTCTCTCGGCTGAGGTGGTCAGCTCAACTGATATTGGTGTCCCTCTGGCAGATCTGGAGATGGCACTGCTGCCCGCCAACGTCGCCAAATTCGGAGAAGGCCTCAGCCTCCCCGAGAACGACGTACGGCTCTTCCTTGCGGTACGCGAAGCCGCCCACGCACGGCTGTTCGTGCAGGTCCCGTGGCTGCGGGGCCACCTGCTCGGGGCCATCGAGGCGTACGCCCGCGGCATCCACATTGACATGTCCCGTATAGAGGACCTGGCCCGGGACTTGGACCCCAGCAACCCCGAGGGAATTCAGGAAGCACTGTCCCAGGGAGTCTTTACGCCGGAACGCACTCCCGTGCAGACGGCAGCACTGGAGAAGCTTGAGACTGCACTCGCGCTCGTCGAGGGCTGGGTGGACGAACTGACCGCGGAAGCTACCGACAAGGTGCTGCCATCCGCTACAGCGCTGCGCGAAACCGTCCGTCGTCGCCGCGCGACCGGCGGACCGGCCGAGCATGCGTTCTCTTCCCTCGTCGGCCTGGAACTGCGTCCGCGCAGGCTCAGGGAGGCTGCCACCCTGTGGGCAACGCTGAAGGAAGAGCGTGGCATCGCCGGCCGCGACGCGATTTGGCACCACCCGGACTTGCTGCCAACGGGTGAGGACCTTGACGACCCGAAGGGCTTCTCCGAACGCCGACGGCTGGCCGAGGCCAGTGACAGCGAAGTTGACGACGCCCTGCAGAAGCTGCTCAGCGGCGGTTACGACACCACCGACGATGCTGAGACTTCGGATTCCCGGGACGACGAGAAAGAAACGGACGACAACGACCCGGACTCGCCGAGCAAGTAGGCAGGTTCCGCAATTGTCCTCCAGCAACGGCCGTCCTTCATGGCGGCCGTTGCTGGGTTAATCAGTCAGTTCCGCAGCGCACTCTGGTTGATTGTCACGCCCTGATTCCGGCGCGAGGCCCCGAGACGTCGCAAAAGCCACTCCTTCCAGGAACGCCTTGGCACGCTGGGTCTCAGGATAGGCCTCGACAAGTCTCCAGAAGTCGGCGTTATGCCCAGCTACCAGCAGGTGGGCAAGCTCGTGAACAAGCACATAGTCGATGACCCATTGCGGCATGGGCTGAAGCTTGTTCGAAAGCCGGATGGTGCCGTCCGCCGGAGTGGCCGAACCCCACCGCGAGTTTTGGTTGCCAACCCAGCGGACCGACGTCGGGACCGCGCGACCGCCCAGGTAGGTCCGGGAAAGGTGCGCGGCATGGTCGGCAAGCACTTGGTCCGTTGCCGGACGGCGCCTGCCCTGGGCGTTCCGCCGCTCACCTTGCTTCTTCAGTTTGGCCAGCATGCGCTGGACCCATTCACGTTCCTGGGACTTGGTAAAGCTCGCCGGGATGGCCACCACTGCATTGCCGTCTTCCCAGAACGCAGCAACAGTCCTGCGGCGTCGCGATGATCGCCGCACGACTACAGGGGTACCGTCATCGGTGACCTGCGGAACGCCGGCGTCGGCAGCCGGTGGGCGCGCCATCAGAGTTCAGAGCTCTCAGCAAGGACAGCCAGGACAGCTTCGCCGTAACGTTCCAGCTTGGACGGGCCGATTCCCGCCAAGACGGCCAATTCCTCAAGTGACGAAGGTTTGGCCTCGGCAATCGCCGTAAGGGTAGCGTCCGTGAAGACCACATACGCCGGGACGTCGGCTGACTTCGCCTCATCCAAACGCCACTGCCTCAGCGCATCAAACGTCTGTTCCTCGTAGGTGGGCGGGCATTGGTTGCAGCGACCGACTTTGCGTTCGGCTCCGCTTCCCAGCATGCTTCCGCAGACCCTGCACGACGCCGGTGCGGCAGCTTTGCGACGTGTGGGGCCTGTCTTGCTGCGCGCGTTTGCGGACGCCACGGAATCCGGACGGAGTCCGTCGAGGAAGCGGGACGGTTTGCGGTTGGCCCGGCCACCAGGCGTACGGGCTGTGGACCATGAAAGATTCAAGTGCTCCCGCGCCCTGGTGATTCCGACGTACAGCAACCGGCGTTCTTCATCAACATCTTCAGGGGTGTCCGCGAAAGAAATCGGCATCAGGCCCTCGCTCAGTCCCACCAGGAACACGGCGTCCCATTCCAAGCCCTTCGCCGCGTGCAGCGAAGCGAGAGTCACCCCTTGGACCGTGGGGGCATGTTGCGCGACCGAACGCTCCTGCAGTTCGTTGACAAATTCGGCCAACGTGAAGGATTCGCCCCGGCTGACGGCAAGTTCGTCGGCCAAGGCAACCAGCGCCGCCAACGATTCCCACCGCTCGCGAAGCGCTCCCCCGCTGTGCGGAGCAGCTTCGGTGTACCCAAGGGAGGCGACGATGTCCCGCACGATCTGTCCCAATGCTTCCTGGGGTCCCTCGGCCACCGCCCGGGTAGCGGCTCGCAGCTGGAGGATGGCATCCCGAACTTCCTTGCGCGCGAAGAACCGTTCGCCTCCCCGGAGTTGGTATCCGATGCCTGCTGAGGCCAGTGCTTGTTCGTAGGCCTCGGATTGTCCATTGGTGCGGAAGAGGATGGCGATCTCGCTGGCTTTGACGCCACCGTTGAGCAGCTCCTGAATCCGGCCTGCCACCACGGCGGCTTCGGCTTCGTCATCCGGGCACTCCATGAACCGCGGTTCCGGACCCGTGGGACGCTGCGCCACCAGCTTGAGCGGCGGAGCCCAAGCGGCATCCGCCACGGGGCCACCGCTGCGCCGGGAACCGAGGAGTTCGTTGGCCAACTTCACCACTTGCGGTGTGGACCGGTAGTCCCGGATGAGCTTGACGACGGTGGCGGCGGGGAACTGTGCCTTGAACCCCAACAAGTGCTTGGGCGAAGCGCCGGTAAAAGAGTAGATCGTCTGGCTGGCATCGCCCACCACGCACAGTTCATCACGACCACCGAGCCAGAGGTCCAAGAGCCTTTGTTGCAGGGGCGAAACGTCCTGGTACTCATCCACCACAAAATGGCGGTATTGCTCACGAACGGTTGCTGCCACCTTCGGATCCTCCTGGAGGATGCCGACCGTGATCAGGAGGACGTCTTCGAAGTCGATGACGTTGCGGTCCGTTTTGATGTCCTCGTACGCCTGGAACACGCGGGAAACCGCCGTGAGGTCGAATCCTCCGGGAGTTCCACGGCCCTGAGCATTCTCCAGATAGTTCGCTGGGGTGAGCATGGACACCTTGGCCCACTCGATTTCTGCGGCCAGATCCCTGATGGACGCACGATCAGTGCTGAGGCGAAGCCTGCGGGAGGCCTCAGCGATCATGTTGGCTTTGTGGTCCAAAAGGCTTGGGAGCGTACCGCCGATGGCCTGGGGCCAGAAGAACTGCAACTGCCTCAGGGCCGCAGCATGGAAAGTACGGGCCTGTACATTGGCAACGCCTAGATCGCGAAGCCTGCTCCGCATCTCGGCCGCAGCACGGGCCGTGAACGTCACGGCCAGCAGCCGTTGCGGACTGTACACGCCTGAGTGAACGCCATAGGCGATGCGGTGGGTGATGGCACGGGTTTTTCCCGTTCCCGCTCCAGCGAGCACGCATAGAGGGCCCGACAAGGTACTGGCGACTTCGCGCTGCTCTTCATCCAAACCGCCGAGGATGCGCTCCTCAAGCGAGCCCCCGGCGTCGAAAATGTCTTCTGTCACGGCTGGAGGTCTTCGATGACGCCGCCGTACCAATGCTCAATCAATGAACGCGCGATGGACAAACGCGTGGAGATG
This sequence comes from Paenarthrobacter sp. FR1, assembly GCF_051106045.1. NCBI lineage: Bacteria > Bacillati > Actinomycetota > Actinomycetes > Micrococcales > Micrococcaceae > Paenarthrobacter > Paenarthrobacter sp. FR1. The sequence continues at coordinate 342,883 of NZ_JBPFSF010000001.1, forward strand.
GTGATCTCGCCACTCAGCACGGCCGCCTGCAGCTCATCGCGGCTGAACCACCGTGCGCGGGTGACCTCTACGCCATCGGGGCGTGCAACGGCGTCGTCGGTGGTGGCCGTGAACCCCAGCATGAGCGAGGCGGGGAACGGCCAGGACTGTGAACCGAGATACTGGCAGGCCGTCACACGGACACCCACTTCTTCCCCTATTTCACGAACGACAGCCTGTTCCAGCGATTCACCGGGCTCGACGAATCCCGCGAGCGTGGAATAGTTCTTGGCGTCGAGGGGTCCCCCGCCGCCAAGAAGGAGTCGGCCATCAGGTCCCACCACTGTGACAATGATGGCGGGGTCCGTACGTGGGTAGTGCTCCGAGTTGTCCTGGGGACAGCGCCGCACCCATCCCCCGGCCTCTATGTCCGTAGGAGTCCCGCACTGGGGACAATGCGTGTGGGTTGCGTGCCAGTTGGAGATTGCGCTGGCCTCGATAAACAAGGCGGTGTCAGTAGCGTCAAGACGGGCGGCGACCTCCCGGAAGCCCGCCCACTCGGCATCCAGAGGGACCGTTGCGGTCCCCGGGTCCACTGGTTCAGCAGCCGTGAAAAGCAGAACGGCGGTGCCTTCCTGCAGGGAGGAAGACGTCAGGGTTGTTCCCAAATAGATGGCGGCAGCACCGGCATCGCCACTTTTGAGGGCGTTCCACAGCGGGGCGGCGTCGCCGAACCATAGCCCATCGGCAGTCACCAGCGCCTTGCGCTGGGAAATCACCATGGCCCTCGCCGTGCCGGAGGCGATGAGATCATCAACCATCCCCGGCTTCACGCGGACGCCCGATCCGCGGTCCACCATGGCTGCGCGCACTGGGAGAACAGTGTCCATCAGGTGATTGGCCAGCGCCGGTGGCTCCGTGTAACTCATGTATCTACCGTACTGACTCGTACCGACAAAAAACATTTGACGGAGCCCCCCCCCTGTGGACGCGCCCCGAGTAGGTGTCCCGGCGGGAGGTTCTACTGCGTATTTGCAGCGGATCTGGAGACTCGCCGCACTGCATCATGGCCACAGGCTCCACTCAATCTACCGTGGAGACGTGAGAAGAACACCGCTCGAACTGGCCGCTATAGCAACCGCGGCGGTGCCAGGTTTGGCGCCGACGGCTACAGCCTATTCCCCCGACGACGACGCCGACTTCGACTCGGCGTTGCTGCTCGACGCGGAAGGCAAGCGCTGGCGCGTCCGTTCGCCGCGCCATCCCGAAGCCAGCACGCGGCTGGAGACCGAGTTCATGGTGCTGCGCGCCTTCGCGCCCGCCATCCGCGCTGAACTGCCATTCCATGTGCCCACCATCGCCGGCACAGTGAGGCAGGGCGCCCTCACCACCTTCGTGTATGCCCACCTCCAGGGCTCCATGCTGTCCATTGAGGAACTCTCGGCGAGCAACCCTGCCTTGGCGCAGGAAATTGGCGTGGCTTTGGCCGCCATCCACGACCTTCCGCTGACACTCGTCACCAATGCGGACCTCCCCAGTTACTCGGCCAACGAGTTCCGGCAGCGCAAGCTCAACGAACTGGACCAAGCTGCCACCACGGGCAAGATCCCGGCCACCTTGCTCCGCCGATGGGAGCACGCACTGGAAGACGTCGCTTTGTGGCGTTTCAACACTTCGGTGGTCCACGGAGATCTTCACGAAGACAACCTGATGGTCCAAGACGACACCGTCACAGCCCTGACAGGGTGGACCGACCTCCGGATTGGCGACCCCGCCGACGACTTCGCTTGGCTGGTGGCCTCCAACGAAGCCTCATTTGTTGAAGCAGTCCTGAGCCACTACACGCAAGCGCGCCGCGAAACACCCGACGCCCACCTGTTGCGCCGAGCCGCATTGTTGGCCGAGTTTGCCCTCGCCCAGTACCTGGTCAAAGCCATGGCTGCCGGGCACCAGGGCATGACGACAGAGGCGGAGTCGATGCTCCAGACGCTCGCAGACGACATCGAAGAGCAGGCACGACGCGATGAAGCGGCCCAGGCCGCCGAAGACGCGGCCGCTGAACATCAGGCCTCCGAGGTCGCGGCGGCCCAGCAGCCCGCTGTCAGCGTCGTCGCAATATCCGACGCCGGTCCTTCAGTTTCGGTGGCCGCCATACCGGCCGTCGAGGAGACCGATAATGCCTCTGACGAGCCTTCTGTTGGGTCGGCTCCAAGCAGCGGCGGCGACATGGAACGAGCCGCCGGAGAAACGGAATCCGAGAGCGAAACCACTGAGGCCGGCACCTCGGGGACCAGCGACCAGGACGATACGTCCACTGCCGCCATCAGCGTGGTCAATGTAACCCCACTTCATGCGGCGGACCGGTCCTAGCCCGCTAGGTGTACTAACCCGGTAGGTTGTTGACGCGGCTGGCTGGGGAGGCGCCTTTGAGTGCGGTGTGTGGCCTGCTGCGATTGTAGTGCTCGATGAAGTCCTGGTAGCAGGCTTGGCGTTCGGTTTCTGATGTGTAGTGCCGGGCGTAGGCCCATTCCTCCAAGAGGATGCGGTTGAAGCGTTCGACTTTGCCGTTGGTCTGGGGTCGGTAGGGTCTGGTGCGTTTGTGTCGGATGCCGGCTTCCGTCAGGGTTTGGGCAAAGAGGCGGGACCGGTAGCAGGAACCGTTATCGGTGAGGACCCTTCGGATCTTCACACCGTGGGCGGCGAACGCTGCAATCGCGTTGCGCATGAAGGCCGCGGCCGTTTCCTTGGTCTCATCCGGGCAAATTTCGGAGTAGACGTAGCGGGAGTGGTCATCGACGGCGTGGTGGATGAACGTGAAGCCGCGGAGCAGGCCCCTGTTCTTCCGGGCGCCTTCGGCCAGGTTCCGGGCACGGGCGTTGGCTTCCCCTGCTACCCGGCCCAGGCTTCGGTGGCCTCCGCCGTCGGGGATCCTGCCGAGTTTCTTCACATCAACGTGGATCATCTCGCCCGGCTGCATGTACTCATAGCGGTGGGCGTGTTCCCGACGGATCCTGATCCCGGTGGAACGGTCCGTGAAGCGCAGCGGCGGGCAGTGGTAGCGGCGCAGGATCCGGTGGACCGTGGAGATGTTCAAGTGCAGGTGGTAGGCGATCCTGGCCGGTCCCCAGCGCTTGGAGGTTCTCAGGCCCACCACCCGGCGTTCTGTTCGCATTGCACTGCGGTGCGGACAGCTCAACGGTCGACAGGGCCGGTCCTGCATCCCGGCTTCGCCGAACTCGACGTAACGCTTCGCCCAGCGGGCCGCGGTCGGGACAGAGACGTTGAACCGCTCAGCCGCGCGGCGCAACGGCCAATGATCATTCACCACGCACCGGGCGAGCTTCAACCGGCCGGCAGGGGCAAGGATCGCGTTAGAGTGGGACACGAGGACCTCCTGGACATTGTGTTTGCTCTCGACAAGCTCCACACAACACCCGGAGGTCCTCTTTATCGCGTTACTCCCAGCCCCGTGTCATCAACCTGCCGGGACAATACAGCTAGGCGTCGTCCTCCAACGCCTTTGCCACGATTCGTTCCAGTTCCTCGGCACTGCCCAAATCGTGCGGGCGCACCACGGAATCATCCGCCACATAGTAGAACGCGGCGCTGACGTCTTCGAGGGGCACTTCCTTGAGTCGCGCCCACGCCAGCCTGTAAACGGCAAGTTGCACTGCCCGCGTCGCCAACTGTTGGCCTGCGGGTCGCCGACCGGTTTTCCAGTCGATGAGCTGCCAGCGGCCATCGGCATCACGGAACACGGCGTCGATACGTCCACGGACTACGACGTCACCAATTCGCGTTTCAACCGGCACTTCAACAAAGGCCGGGGCGCGCTGGGCCCACTCTGACCGTTTGAACGCAGCCACCATGTCATCCAGGCCGTAGGCCTCGTCGATATGCGAATCGGACCCCGGCGCTTCATCAAGGTCAAGCATGCCCGTCGTCCCGAAGTACTCCTCCACCCACGCGTGAAAAGCTGTACCTTTCCGCGCTGATATGCCCGGTTCCCGGGGCACCGGCCTGCGGAGCTGGGACAGGACCGCCGCCGGATCGGCGCCCAAATCGACGAAGAGGGACGCCGAGATGTGGCTCGGCAGGTGCACATCCTGGATGGTCTTGCGTTGCCTCTGCCTATCCAGGAGGAGCTCAGCTTCTTGGGACCACTTCCCGGCTGGTGCGCTGAGTTCGCCCGCAGCTGCTTCCCGTTCGGCCGAAGGTCCTTGGCTGTTAGGTCTCTCGATGTATTCAAGGACCATGGCCGCGGCCTGGTCCATGGCAAGCCTGCGGCCGGGAACAAGCCTCAGACGAGCGCCGGTCCGCGGATCCGAAGGTCCCTCGAGGGGGTCATAAGGAAATTGGGCAACCTCAAGCGTTGCCGTCAACGGGCTGGCCTCCGGCAGGGCTTCCTCGGCAACGGACTCCGGATGGATAACTGCCCGTCCAACCGGAAGAAGACTGGCTTCACGGCCAGCGCCCTCCAATCCTGCAAGGGGGGCCAACTCGGAGAGGAAGGTAGACATGTCCGCTATCCCCGAGCGCGAGCCGTTCCACGCAGCGCTGGAGACCTCCAGTACGAACTTCGCCCGTGTGTAGGCGACGTACGCAAGCCTCCGTTCTTCTGCTTCTCCGTGGTGTTGAACCTCGGATTTGAAGTCCTTCTCCGCGTCCAGCCAGCCCTTTTGGTCAGGTTGATCGAGGTCCCACTGGGGAAGATCGCCGCGATCCCCCCGCAGAGGCCACGGCAACGCTGCGGCACCGCTGCTCCACCGTGAATCCCTGTTGCTGGGAAACGATCCTGCGTTGAGACCCGGGACGAAGACAACGTCCCACTCCAATCCCTTGGAGGCGTGGACAGTCAGCAATTGGACGGCTTCGCGATTGGTATCAACCGGGGCGACGTCCAGGCCGCCTTCCTCGGAGGCTGCAGCTTCCAGCCACGACAGGAAAGCCAGCAGATCGATGCGCTGTGATGTCTGAAGGAATCCCGCTGCGGCGTCCTGAAAGGCATCGAGGTTACGGCGTGCCTGGTGAATGCTGGTGCCTGGCTTTGCCGCAACTTCGATGTCCAGGAGCATGGCGCGTTCGACTTCTCCAAGGAGCGTTGTGAGGTCGTCTCCGATGTAGCTGCGGAGGGAGCGAAGTTCCGAAGCCAGGCTGGAGAGCCGGCTCAAGGCAGCAGCGCTCAGGCTCCTCCCCTGTCCTGATGTCCAGCCGGGCTGTGGGAGGTAGTCAAGTGCTTCCACCAGGCTGGCAGCATCGGTAATGTCGCTCTCGACAACCACGGAGGACGGGTCCTCGTCGGCGTCCATGTTTCCTTGGTGGGCGTCCGGAGCTGAGCGGCGACGGGCCAGGAAACGCGACCAATCGTTGAAGGCCATCAAGTCCGCCGGTCCGATCCGCCATCTGGCCCCGGCAAGCAACCTCATCAGGGCATCGGATCGGCCCGGATCGGCCAAGACCCGCAAGGTTGCCACCAAATCCACAATCTCCGGCGTGTCGAGCAACCCACCCAATCCGACGATCTCGTAGGGGATTCCCTGGAGCTCAAACTCGCGGCGAATGCACTCCATCTGCGCCCGCCGGCGACACAGGACCGCCATGGTGGGTTTGATCGGTGTGCCGTCCTTTTCTTCTTCAAAGACCGTCCGCTGGTAGCGCCGGACATCGCGGCCTATGACGGCCGCCTCGTCCTCGTCGGTTCCGAAGCGGCCGATGACAACGCTCCCGTCCACCGCGGCAGGGCTCGGGACCAATGCCGGAACCGAGACGTGGCTGGAGGTCTCCCGCTCCCCTGCCGGACCTTCCAGTGCTGCTGCCCTGTTCAAAGGCGAGGCAATGGTGTTGGCGGCTTCCAGGATGTTCCTGCCGTTGCGCCATGCCGTGGTCAGGAACGAAGTTGGGGCCACGGAATAGGCCTCAGCGGCACCGGACCCGTCAGTGTGCCGTACCGGGAATTCTTGAACGAAGTGGAAGAGCTGGCCCGCCGAGGCACCCCGGAATCCGTAAATGGACTGGTTGGGGTCACCAACTGCCGTGACTGCGTGTCCCTGCCCGAAAAGGCGCGAGAACAGTACGAGCTGGGCATGGGACGTGTCCTGGAACTCATCCAACAGGACCACTTTGTAGCGCGCACGCTCAGTAGTGGCCGCGAGCGGAATTTCGCTGGCAATACGGGCCGCCAGGGCCACGAGATCTCCAAAGTCGAGGACGCCGCGTTGACGCTTTGCTTCCTGATAGCGAACCACCATATCTGCCACGCTGGCCCGGGTCCTCAGCATGGCTGCCAAGTCTCCGGCGGCCTGCGTCGGGGACTTTTTGGCTCCTGCAACATAGGGAAGCTCCTCAAAGGTCTGGACGCGTTCCAAGACCCAGTCCCGAACAGCGGCCGGATCCTGAAGGTGCTCCGCGCACTCTCCCGCCAACTGGATGACGGCATTGACCAGAGTGGACTTGGCAGCGGTGAAATGTTCGTAGTCGCCGTCGTAGGCCTCCACGATCTCGCTGGCCAACTGCCAGGACTGAGCCCCACCCAACAAGACGACGTCGCGCTCGATGCCAAGTCTCAGGCCGTAGTCCGAGACGATGCCGCTTGCATAGGAGTGGTAAGTGGACACTTTGGGTTCGAGGTCGTCAGCGCCGAGGAGGCCTTCGGGAAACCCAATGCTGCCGTCGTCCTCAGCCGCTATCCGCTGAAGAGTGGCGAGCTTGGTCCGGATTCGGCTGGCGAGCTCCCCGGCAGCCTTGCGGGTGAAGGTCACGCCGAGGACTTCCTCCGGCCGCACCCAGCCGTTAGCCACCAACCACACCACCCGGTCAGCCATGGTTGCGGTCTTACCGGAACCGGCTCCGGCGATCACCAGGCGTGGGGTGAGGGATGAGGCAATGATGTCTGACTGCTCGGATGTGGGGTGGTTCTTCTCACCAAGGATGTCCGCGAGCTGCGACGGTGAGAACCGGGGTTCCGGAACGTCCGCCTCGCCACGAGTGCTGGAGGCAAAGCCGTCCAGGAGCTCGGTTGTCATTCAGTGACCTGCTTTCCTCTGGCGCACAACGGGCAAATATCAGGCAGGCGGCAACCGTGTCCGCCGTGACCACCTTTGCTGGGGTCGTGCCGAGCTTCGAAAGTGGCGCCCGACATCAAGGCAGCGGCTTCATTGACCATGCCTTCCGCCCAATTGTCGGCGGCTTCCAGCGGTTCCTGCTGCTGGACGGCGGGACTCTTGGCCTTGGTTCCCAGTTGGGCCAGCACTGCGCCACCGGGGACGAACGCGTTCGCCGACTCAGCAAGTGATCCGGTGCCCGGATCTTCTTCCCTTGTTCCGACGTCCTGGAAGGCGCCGTTGAGGACGGCCGCCTGATACGCACCCAGTTGGGGGTGTTTGGCCACTTCGGCCTTACCCGGTTGGCGCTTGCCAGTCTTGAGGTCGACAATCACCAGCCGACCCTCCGCATCGATTTCAAGACGGTCCACCTGGCCGCGGAGGACTGCGTGCCGGGTGGCCTCCATTTCAGGCCCTTCGGGTGAAACCACGTCCACCTGGACATCAGGTAGTCGGACCTCAAAGTCGTGTTCTACTGCCAGAAGGCTCCGGCCCTCACTGCGCATGATGAGGACATACTGGGCCAACTTGCGGACCATGAGCTCTGCGCGTTGGAAATCGAGCTTGCCTTCCCAGTTGTCTTTCATGCCCAAGGTGGGCCAGCGCCGAACGAGTTCGGCCACATACTCGGCGCCTGAAGCATCGGGAAGCTCTTGGGCGATGCCGTGGACCAGCGTGCCCAGGCTGCGGGCGAAGTCGGTGGCCGCCTCTCCTCCTGCGGCCTGGACGAACCAATCAAGGGGAGATTTATGGACAGCCTCCACTTTGGACGGCGAGACGGAGACGGTGCCCCCTGGCGGCACCACGGCTTCTTCGGAGCTCAAAGGAGCCAAGCCCCACCACGTATCCGGATGCGCTCCGGGAACAGGCGGTTCCGTACTGGCAAGCCTGGCCAAAACCCGGGCCGCTTCGTGCGCCGCGCGGGCGTTGCCGGATACGGCATCGACTGACTGGACATGCTGCCGGAGTTCTGCGACGAGAGCCCTGAGCGTCATGGGCCGGTCTACGGGCGTATAGTCGCGCTTGTACTCCCCCGGACCCAGCGGTGCCACGTAGTCCAAGAATGAAGAGGGCTGTTCATCTTCCGAGGACACTGCGGTGCAAATCAGTACCTCCCGGGCACGTGAGACGGCCGTTGAGAAACTCCTGAGTTCGTCGTAGCGGATGTCGCGGAGCCTGCTCAGGGGTCCCCGTCGAAGGGCGTACTCCACCCCGTGTTCCACAGCATCGGCGTAGACCGTGCTACCCAGAAGTTCGCCGCGCAACCGCGTATTCGGCCAGACACCTTCCTGGAGGCCGGGGACGATCACCACTGGCCACTCACGGCCGGCTGCACTGGCAGGGGTCATTATTTCCACGCAGGCTTCCAGCTGGGCGCGGGCCGCGAGGGTATCCATGGGCAGTTCCTGGTTCAACAAGTAGTCCAGAAATTGCTCAGGACCGGAACCAGGCAACTGGTCCACAAAGCGCTCGGCCGTATGGAACAACGCCATCATGGCATCGAGGTCGCGATCGGCACGAGCCCCTGAGGCACCACCATCAAGGGCCATTTCGGCCCAACGGGAGGACAAACCGGTGGCCTGCCACAACGCCCACAAGACCGACTCGGCGTTGGCCCCCGGCCCGTTAGCGGCCTCGACGCCTGCGGCGAACATACGGGCGAGACGCCGCGCGGAGCTGCCCTCAATTCCCAACGTAGCCAGCGCTCCCGGCTGAAGCAGGGCTTCCACCAGCAAGGCGTCACTTGAACGGCCGCCACCACCCAGGAGTTCTTCGCGGCGGAGGGACTGCCGGAGCCTGCGGAGCTCAATGGCAGTTGCTCCTCCAATGCGGGACGTCAGGAGGGAAACCGCTGTTTCGGGGGTCAGTTTCTGCGGGTCCAGGACAACGGCGAAGGCTTCCAACAAAGGGCGTACTGCGACTTCGTCACGGACGGCGGAGTCCGCCACTGGAACCCGAACGGGAATCCCCTGGCCGCCCAGGTACCGCTGTAGCTGCGAGATTTGCCCTCCGTTACGGACGATCACGGCAATGTCGCTGAACTCCCTGGATTCACGCAGTTGCGCTTCAAGGATGCGCTGCGCCACGTAGCGCATTTCATGGACAGCAGACGGCAGCACGTGCCCCTCAACCCGGCCCTCCCCGCCGGAGTCGTGGGTGGCCGGATCCCGATGTACCGGTTGTTCCAGTTGCCGGGCCAGCTGGCCGCCCGAGCGCTGCGAGATCCTTGCAGCAACCCTCGTCCAAGCTTCGGCTAGCTGTGGCCTGTGGCGGTGGGTAACGGACAGCGGACGTTCAAGGACCGTTTGATGCGGCCCGCCCAGCAGGGACGGCAACTCCGCCACCAGATCCGGGCGTGCTCCACGGAAGCCCTGCACCACGGTATCCGGCGAGTAGGTCACCACGACGTCCTTGCCCTCCGCCACATCAGCCAGGAGCTCGAAAACGGCCGGGTTGGATTCCTGGGCGTCATCCACCAGGATGAGCTGGAGTCGATCGCGTTCAGCAGCGAGGAATTCCGGCGCATCCTGGAAGATCTGCCGGGCAGTGGTGATGATCCCGGCGGGATCGAAGGCCTCAGGCATGCGAAGGTCCAAGACGTCCCTGTACTCGCTGTACAGCTCGGCGGCCGCCATCCAATCCGGCCGCCCGCATTCGTAGGCCAATCCCACCAGGTCTTCGGCCGTTCTGCCGGACTCGATCACGCGGTCGAACAATTGGCGGATTTCATGGCGGAAGCCGCGCGTGGGAAGGGCCGCAGCGAGGTCCTCAGGCCACGGGAGCCGGGAGCCGGGCCGGGAATGTCCTTCAAGCAATTCTTTGATGATGAGGTCCTGCTCAGGACCCGACAGGAGCTTCGGCGGCCGCGTCAGCGGCAGAACGCCTTCGGCCTTGGCGCGCCGGATGACATCGAAGGCGTACGACGCCCAGGTGCGTGCCGGCGTCGTACTGAGGCTCCGGTCCAGCCGCCCCGTAAAGGAGTCCCGCAAAGCCGCAGCTGCGTGCCGACCAGGAGCGAGAATGAGAATCTGTTCAGGGTTCAGGCCATCCTCGTGGACGCGGCGCACTGCGGATTCGACAAGTACCGTGGACTTGCCCGTTCCCGGGCCTCCTGGGACAAGGACAGGGCCGCTCCCCTGCCGCAGGGAAACGACTGCAGTTTGGTCCGGCGAAAGAACGGGTGCCGCGTAGTGGGTCTCACGCGGCGGCAGCAGTCGGAGAGCTGCAGGTGCCTGGCGGGTTTTGGTGGGAGTCGCGGTCACACAGTCATTTCATCATCGGGCACCGACAAAATATGGAGTTGACGCTCCAACTGGTCCGAGATCACATCAAGTTGGTCGAAATCGGCGTCTGTGGGTGCCCAACGAGCCGCCGCCAGATCCACTCTCCAACGGCCTTCACCTGTCCGTTGGAACGCTTCATACGCGCCATGAAGAGGTGTGGATTCTGCCAGGTAGTGTCGCAGTGCGTCGGCCTCATGGCCTGGGGGCGCCTCGCCGCTCGCCCGCAGGACACGCCACCACGCCACGGAGCTGCCATAGTGGCTCATCACTGCGCCCACCTGCCGCGGGCCACCAGCGCCCAACAGTTCCGCGACGTCACCGTAGGACACGGCGGTTCCGGACGGAACGAGGTCCACAACGGCCAGTACCGCCGTCACATACTCCATCCGCATGTGTTCAGCGTAACGGCAGGAGTGTTGGTACCCAAGACTGTCAGGGCCAGCCGGTAGCGTAAAAACATGAGCTCCTGGAACACCCTCTCCCGCGCCGCATTCGACCTCGAGACCACCGGGAAGAACTCTCGTTCAGCGCGGATCGTGACTGCGTCCATCACCGTAGTGGACGCCCACGGGGAACTGATCGCGGAGCACGAATGGCTTGCGGATCCCGGCGTCGAGATCCCGCTTGAGGCCAGTGAAGTCCACGGCATATCCACGGAGAAAGCCAGGGCGGAGGGCCGCCCGGCTGCCGAGGTGACCCGCGAGGTCGCGGGCGTCCTTCAGCGACTGTTCGACGACGGCACCCCCGTCATTGCTTTCAACGCCAGTTACGATTTCACCGTGTTGGCGGCAGAATCCGCACGGTACGGTGTTCCGCAGCTCACCCGCTTCCCGGTTCTGGATCCCTACGTGATGAACAAGCAGGTTGACCGCTACCGCAAGGGCAAGCGCACCCTTACTGCCCTGTGCGAGGAATACGGAGTGGACCTGACCAACGCGCATACCTCTGCCGCCGACGCCTTGGCCACTCTCCGGGTCCTCGACGCCATGGCGGGCAAGTTTCCCAAGCTTCAGATGCCGGCGTCCACGCTGCACCAGTTGCAAGTAGACTGGGCAGCGTCGCAGGCCGCCGATTTCCAGCAGTACTTGAGGCGCAGCAAACCCACAGCTGTAATTGAGGGTGAGTGGCCGGTCCTTCCGCCCGAGGATGCAAGCCGCGGCGGTTTCTAAGTCCGGGACAGCCGCCAGTCAGGTTACGTTCTGCGACGCAAGTCACAAGGATTTCGGGAACCCCGAAAAGCGCCCCAGCTGAGCGAGGATTCCACTAGTGGGCGCGCCCTTGGAATAGTCCGGAGGTGCGCGGCCCCTCTGAGGGTACTTTGTTCGGCAGAATCGAGCGTGAGCAACCATTTCTTCGATTCACCGTGCGCTGGTGGGCTGGTGACATAATTAAGTTTGGCGGGTTGAAGTCTGCTAGGGCAGCCAACCTTCGTATTGCTGCCGCATTCCCCGCCCACCGCGAAACGTCTCCGTGACCCGATGAAAGTGATTTCTTCATGAAATTCAAAGCCCCTAAGTGGCTGTCTGTTGCCCCCGTGGCCGCAGCCCTGGTGATTTCCCTGGCAGCATGCGGCGGAGGAACCTCCGAGCCCAGCGGCACGCCCACCGACGCTCTTGCCGGCAGCGACCAGAAGTCCCTGGACACCTTCACCACCGCCGACGTGACGGCGCTGGACAAGATCGACAAGTCCAAGCTGGGCCTCATCACCGACGGCACCCTGCGCGTGGGCACCCTGTCTGACGCACCGCCGAACATCTTCATCGATCCGTCTGGCAAATTCACCGGCTACGACAACGAGCTCCTGCGCGCCATCGGCGACAAGCTGGGCCTCAAGGTCGAGTTCGCATCCACCGACTTCTCCGCGCTGCTGTCCCAGGTGGGCAACAAGCAGTTCGACGTCGGATCCTCCTCGATCTCCACCACGGACGCCCGCCGCAAGACGGTCGGCTTCACCAACGGCTACGACTTCGGCTACATGGCCATCGTGACCAAGAGCGACTCCAAGGTCACCGGCTTCGCCGACGTCAAGGAAGGCCTCCGCATCGGCGTTGTCCAGGGCACCGTCCAGGATGACTACATGACGAACACGCTCAAGATTGAGCCGGTCCGATTCCCCGACTACAACACGGTCTACGGCAACGTAAAGAACGGCCAGATCGACGCGTGGGTTGCTCCGTCGCAGCAGGCCGAAGGCCAGGTCAAGGAAGGCGACAACACCAAGATCGCCGAGAAGGTCGTCAACACCCAGAACTTCACCGCGTACGCCGTGAACAAGGACAACCAGCCGCTGATCGACGCCCTGAACTCCGGCTTGGACGCTGTCATTGCCGACGGCACCTGGGCCAAGCTCACCGCTGAGTGGTACAAGGACCGTCCGACTGCCGCCGAGCAGACCCCCCAGGGCTGGAAGCCGGGCAGCAAGGCCGTCCAGCTCCCCGCCAAGTAACCAAGGCGTTCCATGGATATCCTCAATCAACTAGCCGAGACCTTCTTCGACTGGGAGGCAATGGGCGAAGTCATCCCCAAGATGTTCGCCGTCGGCCTGCCCAACACCATCGTCCTGGCCGTCGTCTCGGGCATCATCGGGACCGCGCTCGGGATGCTGCTCGCCCTGATGGGGATTTCCCGGAATGCAGCAGCACGGTGGGTAGCCCGTATTTACACGGACATTCTCCGCGGGCTCCCCCCGGTGCTGACCATCCTGGTGATCGGTTTCGGTTTCGGCCCGATCATTCGCGAACTGACGGGCTCCACCAGCCCGTACCCTATGGCCATCGCGGCGCTGTCCTTGATGTCTGGTGCGTACATCGGCGAGATTTTCCGCTCCGGCATCCAGAGCGTGGACAAAGGCCAGTTGGAGGCCACGCGTGCGCTGGGCTTCAGCTATGGCTCATCCATGCGCCTGGTGGTAGTGCCCCAGGGCATCCGTCGCGTCCTTCCCGCGTTGGTCAACCAGTTCATTGCGTTGATCAAGGAATCGTCCCTGGTGTTCATGTTGGGCCTGCTGGCAACGGAGCGCGAAATCTTCCAGATCGGCAAGGACGCAGCTGCCAACAGCGGCAACCTGTCCCCGTACGTGGCGGCGGCCATCTTCTACTTGGCCCTGACCATCCCCCTCACGCACTTCGTGAACTGGATTGACGCCCGCATGCGTGCCGGCCGTCCGGAGAAGAAGGAACCGGACGAGGCAGCAGCCGTCGTAGGAAAAGGAGCCCAGGCATGAGTGAATTCGCATCAGGCACGCTGACGGCGAAGAACATCCACTTGTCGTTCGGCAGCAACCATGTGTTGCGGGGCATCGACCTGCACGTCGAGAAGGGCACCACGGCTTCCGTGATCGGCCCGTCAGGCTCGGGCAAGTCAACGCTGCTCCGTGTGATGAACAGGCTTATCGAACCGGACCAGGGTGACATCCTGCTGGATGGACGCTCGGTGCTCAAGGACAACCCCGACGAGCTGCGCCGCCGCATCGGCATGGTCTTCCAGCAGTTCAACTTGTTCCCGCACAAGACAGTGGCCGAGAACATCTCGCTGGCCCTGCGCAAACTCCGTGGCATGTCCAAGGAGCAGGCGCGGGACGAGGCCCTCGCCCAGCTGGACTTGGTGGGGTTGAAGCACAAGGCCGACTCGCGTCCGGCCAACCTGTCAGGTGGACAGCAACAGCGTGTGGCCATTGCCCGCGCGCTGGCCATGAAGCCTGAGGTCATGTTCTTTGACGAGGCAACCTCTGCGCTGGATCCTGAACTCGTCAAGGGCGTTCTTGCCCTGATGACGGACTTGGCCAAGGGCGGGATGACCATGGTGGTGGTAACCCACGAGATGGGCTTCTCCCGCAACGTGTCCGATGTTGTGACGTTCATGGATGCCGGTGTGGTGGTGGAATCCGGCCCTCCGGAGCAACTGTTCACCGATCCGCGAACGGAACGCCTTCAGGGTTTCCTTTCGGACGTCCTCTAAGCAGGACACAGGCTCCAAAGAACCCCGTCTTCCGGATCAGTCACGTTGGTGATTGAGCTGGAGGGCGGGGTTCTTTGCTGCGTTCATTGCCCTGCTTTGACGCGCAGCACCGTCAGCGCAGCAGCGTCCACCTTGGCTCGGAAGGCCGGATCTGCCTGGGCTTTCTGCGTGACCGCCTGATGCATGAGGGGGATGCTCGCGGGATCGGCGCACACCAGCATGGTTCCGCCGGCAGCGAAGAACTTCAGTGCACGATCGGCGTCCGACCAGGCTTCCAATTGCGCAGCGCTGCAGAGGTCATCCGAGAGAACGATCCCTTTAAACCCCGCATCCGCACGCAGCATGGTGTCCATCACCGTCGGGGAGAAGGGCGCAATATTGGCGGGATCGATCTTGTCGTAGTAGGCATTTGAGACCATGACCCACTGGGTGCCCGCTTTGATGGCGGCGTGGAACGGCTCCAGCGCCGGGTCTGTCCGCGTGGTGGCTGTATCCCGAACATCGCTGGTGACGTCGGTGTTGGGAACCACTCGGCCCAAGCCCGGAAAGTGCTTGACGACAGGGGCGACACCGGCGTCCTTCATGCCGTCGGCAAAGGCATTGCCCAGGGCCGAGACCGTGCTGGGCGCATAGCCGTACTCACGCTGGAAGTGGCCGATCGGGGCGTTGGACGGGGCGAACTCCGGGCTGGTGACTGTGTCCAGAACCGGCGCAAGGTTCACATTGACGCCAACGCTTCGAAGTTCCTTGCCCCAGGTTGCAGCATCGGTGCGGAGCTTGGCCGGACCTGACGATGCCTGCACCAGGGCCGTGGGCATCGTGGAGAACCCTGGACCGGAGAGGACTTGGACGTACCCGCCCTCTTGGTCGGTGGCAACGAACAGGGGTACCCCGCCGGTTGTCGCCGGAGAGACGGTACCCGTCAATGAGGACACCACGGACGCCGTAGCGGCAGTACCCGCTTTACTTCGCCCGCTGAGGTAGACGTTGCCGGCGTGATACTTCTTCAGCGCATCCATGGTTCCAGGCTCCGCGCCGGTGGCTTTGGCTGCCACCATGAACAACTGCCCGACGCGCTGTTCAAGGCTCAACGAGGCGAGCTGTTGCTCCGCTATTGACGGCGGGCTCGTAGCGTCCGAGGCGTTCGGGGAAGGACCTGACGACCGGGCGGTGGGGTCCGCTGTGGAGGTGGCGGGAACCGGCGTGCTTGTGGCAGACGAAGGAGCGGCCGAGGGCGTCCCCTCCGGTGAGGTCTGGTCGGAATTTCCGCTGCCGGCTGAGCAAGCTGACGCAATGGCGACGAAGACTCCAGCCGCAATGCTCATGCCGAGGGATGCAATTGTCTGGGTCTTGCGCATGGTAAACCGTAAGTTCGTTGGGGTTGGGTTTCCTCTACGAGCCTACCCCCTGCGAGCACGACAATGCCCCGGGCAGTTGCTTTACGCAGCCGCCCGGGGCATCACGAGGATCAGGCAGATGCAGAGGCAGCGGCCTTCGCAGCAGCCGGCAGGGCGTCGAAGATGCGGTTCATCGCTGCGTCGTCGTGGGCGGCGGACAGGAACCAAGCCTCGAAGACGGACGGCGGCAAGTAGACGCCGGAGTCCAGCATGGAGTGGAAGAACGGTGCGTAGCGGAAGGTTTCCTGGCCTTGGGCGTCATCGTAATTGTGAACACCGTGGGTGGACGTACCGAAGGCAACGGAGAACAAGTTTCCGGCCCGCTGGATGGAGTGGTCCACGCCGGCACCGTCCAGCGCAGCGGAGAGCGCGGCCGAGAGTTCCAGTGAGCGGGCATCCACGTGGGCGTAGACCTCGGGAGTTGCATGGGTCAGCGTTGCTACTCCAGCGGCCATTGCCACCGGGTTCCCGGACAAGGTACCGGCCTGGTACACCGGGCCAACGGGGGCGAGGTAGTCCATGACGTCGGCACGGCCGCCAAGTGCCGCCGTCGGCATTCCGCCGCCGATGACCTTACCGAAGGTCAGCAGGTCCGGTGCCCAGCCTTCCTGGCGGCCCGTCAGCCCCCAGTAGCCGGCGTAGCCGGTGCGGAACCCCGTAAGGACTTCGTCAAGGATGAGCAGCGCTCCGTGTTCCTTGGTGATGCGGGACAGCCCTGCGTTGAAGCCCTCCCCCGGGGTTACGACGCCCATGTTGGCCGGAGCCGCTTCCGTGATGACGGCAGCGATGTTCTTGCCGTGGGCAGCGAAGGCGGCTTCGACGGCGTCGAGGTCGTTGTACGGCAGAACCAGCGTCTCAGCTGCCGTGGCTTCCGTTACTCCGGCCGAGCCCGGCAAGGCCAGGGTAGCGACTCCGGAGCCTGCTGCTGCCAGCAGCCCGTCCAGGTGGCCGTGGTAGCAGCCAGCGAACTTGATGATCAGGTTGCGGCCGGTGAAGCCGCGGGACAGGCGGACGGCGGTCATGGTGGCTTCGGTACCCGTGGAGACCATCCGCAATCGCTCGACGGCTGACACGCGATCTTTCACGATGGCAGCAAGGTTCGCTTCATCCGGAGTCGAGGCGCCGAAAGACAGTCCCCGGTCCACAGCCGCGTGTACGGCGTCCAGCACGGCTGGATGTGCGTGACCCAGCAGCGCCGGTCCCCATGAACACACCAGGTCCACGTATTCCTTGCCGTCCGCGTCAGTAAGGTAGGCGCCCTTCGCGGAGACCATGAACTTCGGGTTGCCGCCCACGGACCCGAAGGCGCGGACCGGCGAATTTACGCCGCCGGGCATCAATGACCGTGCACGGTCGAACAGCTGGTCGGACACAGGGGTGTTTGAAGTCATGGTTCCTATTCTTTCAGTGATTCCAAGGCAGTCGGGCCGCCCGGCAGTAGCAGAGGCTTAGGCGGCAGCCAACAGCTCGGCAACCCTCGGAGCTACCTCGGTGCCGTAGAGCTCGATGCAGCGCATCATGGATTGGTGCGGCAAGGTCCCGTTGCTGTACTTCAGGTCAAAGCGGTCAACGCCGAGGTTCCGCTTGAGCAGGGCGATCTTCTGCGCAACGGTTTCCGGGGATCCGACGTAGAGCGCCCCCTCAGGTCCACACATGGCGTCGAACTCGCCCCTGTTGCCCGGACCCCAGCCTCGCTCCGCACCTATCCGGTTGCGCTGCTCGAGCCAATGCGGGAAGAGTTCCTCGCGGGCCGCCTCGTCCGAGTCAGCGATGAACCCGGGTGAGTGCGTTGCGATCTGCCGCATCGGGTGGCCGTGCTTGGCCATCGCGTCCCGGTACAGGTTGACAAGCGGGGCAAAGCGGCGCGGCTCTCCCCCGATGATGGCGAAGATAATGGGGTACCCGTATTCGGCGCAGCGCAGCACGGATTCAGGAGTTCCACCGACACCGATCCATGCCGGCAGCAGGTGGTGCTGCAACCGCGGGTAGACCTGAAGCCCGTTGACGCTGGGACGGGTGCGGCCTTCCCAATGGAGCGGCTTTTGCGCTCGAGCTTGGTCGAAGAGCTCCAGCTTCTCCTCGAACAACACCTCGTAGTCTGCCAGGTCCAGGCCGAACAGCGGGAAGGACTCAATGAATGATCCCCTGCCGAGCATCACTTCGGCCCTGCCATTGGAGATCGCATCAACGGTGGCGAACCGCTGGAACACTCGGATGGGGTCGTCAGAGCTCAGTACCGTGACGGCCGACCCAAGGCGGATCCGGGACGTCACCGCAGCCGCCGCGGCCAGGAAGACTTCGGGGGCCGACACCGCAAAATCGCGGCGGTGGTGCTCCCCCACGCCAAAAGCGTGAATCCCGACGGCGTCAGCCAGCTTTGCTTCCTCCAGAAGCTCGCGCAGGACTTGCGCGTGCTCCTTGGGGTTCCCGTCGGCGTCGAGCCCTGCATCGCCGAAGGTGTTCAGGCCGAGCAGGATCTCGTGTGCCGCTACGGGTGCGGTGGGATCGGATGTCATCAGGACTCCTTCAGCCAGCCTGCCAGTTCGGAGGCCCAGTAGGTCAGGACAGTATCGGCTCCGGCACGCTTGATGCCGAGCACGGATTCGGTAATGGCACCACGCCTGTCGATCCAGCCGTTGGCGGCAGCCGCTTCGATCATGGCGTACTCGCCTGAAATTTGGTAGGCCGAGACCGGCACGGGGCTCATGGCGGCGACATCGGCCAGGATGTCGAGGTAGCTCATGGCCGGCTTGACCATAACCATGTCCGCGCCTTCTTCGAGGTCCAGCTCAACCTCCAGGATGGCTTCCCGGCGGTTGGCCGCATCCATCTGGTAGGTGCGGCGGTCCCCCTTGAGCTGTGAATCGACAGCTTCGCGGAACGGGCCGTAGAAAGCCGATGCGTACTTGGCGGCGTAGGCAAGGACGGCGGTGTTTTTGTGGCCGGATTCCTCCAGCGCCTGGCGGATCACGGCGATCTGGCCGTCCATCATGCCCGACGGGCCCAGCACATGGGCGCCTGCTTCAGCCTGCGCCACCGCCATCCGGCCGTAGATCTCCAGGGTGGCATCGTTGTCCACATAGCCATCGGCATCCAGCACGCCGCAATGGCCATGGTCAGTGAATTCGTCCAGGCAAACATCGCCCATGATCACCAGGTCATCGCCGACTTCTGCCCGGACGTCGCGGATGGCTTTGTTCAAGACACCGTCGGGATCAAGGGAAGCGGTTCCCTGCGCGTCACGAACCGCGGGAACACCGAAGAGCATGATGCCACCGACGCCCAATTCAACGGCCTCGGCGGCTGCGCGCTTGAGCGAATCAGTGGTGTGTTGGACGACGCCCGGCATGGAACTGATGGGGCTCGGTTCGGTGAGGCCCTCCCGAATGAACGCCGGGAGGATCAAGTCTGCGGGTGCCAGTCGGTTTTCGGCGGTGAGCCTGCGCATGGCGGGCGTGGTGCGCAAGCGGCGGGGACGGTGGTTTGGAAAGCTCATGGCAGGTTCCCTTCGTTAGCGAAAACAGATTCCAGGGCGGCCACGATGCCGTCCGGGGTTGGTTCTTTGGCGATGGCTGCAACGGTGATGCCGAGTCGGCCGGCTTCAGCCGCCGTCGGGCGTCCAATTGCGATGAAACGGCAGGTGCGCAGCGTCGGAAACAGCTGGGCGATGCGCCGGGCGGCGCTGGGTGAGGCGGCAACAACCGCGTCCACAGTGCCGGCGTGCACCGCAGTCTTCGCCTCTTCCGGACTGACGGTCAGCGGCTGGACGGGGTCGGAGTACGCGACGGCGGACGGCAGTTCGGCTGTAAGGCGGAGTTCGTCTCGGGCCGGGTAGTCAACGGTCCGATAGGCGATGACGGTTGTTACGTCCGCGCCTTTGGCAGCCAAGCCTTCCCGCAGGTTCGGCGCTGCGATATCGGCCTGCGGAAGGAATACCCTTGCCGGACCTTGTCCCCACTGGCCAAGCAGCCCTTCTGCCGACTGCAGCTCGCTGGGGGCCAAGGCAACGGTCAGGCCGACGGCTTCAAGGACCTGCCGGGATGACGGCCCGATGGTGGCCACCCTCGTCCCGGAGGGGACGAGGCGCGCGACAGTAGTGTTCCGTCCAGCCGCTTTCTCCAGCAGGACACGCACGGTGGTGGTGCTGCTGATCAGCAGCCAGTCAAAGTTGCCCGCGGAAAGCTGGTCCAGCCCTGCTTCCAGCGAAGCTTGGTCCTCTGCCCGCTCAAAGTCGATGAGCGGCAGGACCAGCGGCTCAGCACCCAGTTTCCTGAGGCGCGAAGCCAGTGGCCGGGCACGGTCGGCGGTCCTGGTGATCAGGACACGCCGACCTGCCAAGCCGTTGAGTTTCAACCGCTCAGGATGCTGCAAGGTCCGCGATCTCCGCGGCACCGGCGGCGAGCAACAGCTCAGCCACTTCGATGCCGAGCAGAGTGGCGCCAACTTCGGTCAGACCGTCGGTGGCCTTCTTTTCGCGCACGATCTTGGTTCCGTCCACGGCGCAAACCACTGCTTCGAGGTGCAGCATGCTGCCCTTGCGGAAGGCGTAAGCACCAACGGGAGCTGCACACCCCGCTTCAAGCCTGGCCAGTACTGCACGCTCAGCGGTTACCGCGAGGCGGGTGTCGTCGTCGTTCAGTGCAGCGAGGGCCTGTGCCAGCACCCCGCTGGAGCCTTCAGTGGAACCTGCCAGCCGCGGAGCGTCGTCCGTGCGGCACTCGATGGCCAACGCTCCTTGCCCGGGCGCGGGCAGCATGACGTCGAATTCGAAGAACTCGCTGACGGTATCCAGCCGGTCGATCCGTTCCAGGCCGGCGGCCGCCAGCACCACGGCGTCCAGGTCGCAGGACTTACCGGGAACAACCTCGTCACTGGTATTGCCGGGAAGTCCGGGCACGCGGCCAAGGCGGGTATCGACGTTTCCACGGATATCCAGGACCTCGATGTCCGGGCGCGCTGCCCTAAGCTGCGCTGCGCGGCGGGGCGAGCCTGTGCCCACCTTGGCGCCACCGGGCAGTTCGGCGAGGGTCATGCCCTCGCGAGCGCAGAGAACATCCCTCACATCCACGCGCTTGGGCGTCGCGGCAATGCTGAGGCCGAGTGCTGCCCCTGTGGGCAGGTCCTTGAGGGAGTGCACGGCGACATCGCAGGTTTCAGCCAGCAAAGCGTCACGCAAAGCCGCAACGAACACGCCCGTGCCGCCCATCTGCGAGAGTGACCCGGTCTTGACGTCACCTTCGGTCTTGATATGCACGAGCTCCACCGGGAAGCCGCCAACAGCAGCCAATTTATCGGCGGTTTGCTGCGTCTGCGTCAGGGCCAGTTTGCTCGCCCGGGTGCCGATGCGAACAGTCACTTGGCTGCCTCCGACGCAGGGTAGGCATCGTGGCCGCTGCCGATGGTGGTCCCAACCTCAGCGATGACGGGCTTGGCACCACGGAAGTTTTCACAGCAGTTCGGGCGGCAGACGTCGTACCAAGGACCGAGGTCGGTCACGTGCGGACGGTCAGCAATGTTGTTGTCCACGGTGCGTTCGCAGATGAGGTCCACAAGGCCGGACACGAAAGCTGCATGCGTGCCCGGAGTGGGAACGCGCGTGGCTTCGATGTCCAGGTTCTTGCAGGTTTCCAGTGCCTCGGTGTCGAGGTCCCAGGCGACTTCCATATGGTCGCTGACGAATCCCAGCGGCACGATAACGACGCCGCGAACGCCCTGGGGTGCGATCTCCTCCAGGTGGTCGTTGATGTCCGGCTCCAGCCACGGAATGTGGGGTGCGCCCGAGCGGGACTGGTACACGAGGTCCCATGCGACGTTCGGCGCGACGACATCCATGATGGCCTTGGCGTTGGCCAGGTGCTGGGCGGCGTAGGCGGAACCCTCCGCGAACTCGCGGGGCTCGTCCTCGGAGCGGCCAGCTGCCTCGGCGTCACGGGTGGGGATGGAGTGCGTGGCGAAAAGGACGCGGATCTTCGAGTCCGGGTCGGCTTCACCCGCCGCTGCCAGCTTCTCGCGGATTTCCTGCAGTCCGGAGGCGGTGCCTTCAAGGAAGGGCTGGACCACGCCGGGGTGGTCGAAGTACTGCCGGATCTTGTCGACCTGCAGCTTGCCGTCCAAACCGGTTTCCGTCAACGCGATGCCGATGTCTTCGCGGTACTGGCGGCAGCTGGAGTAACAGGAGTAGATGCTGGTGGTGAGCATCAGGATGCGGCGGTGGCCGGCGTCGTAGGCGTCCTGCAGGACCGGCGCGATGTACGGGTCCCAGTTCCGGTTCCCCCAGAGCACTGGGAGCTCGATCCCGCGTTGAGCCAGTTCGGCCTCGATGGCGGCCTTCAGCTCACGGTTCTGCTGGTTGATGGGGCTGATGCCACCAAAGGCGCGGTAGTGGTGCGAGACCTCTTCGAGGCGCTCGTCCGGGATTCCGCGGCCACGGGTGACATTGCGGAGGAAGGGAATGACGTCTTCCTGCCCTTCGGGACCTCCGAAGGAGGCAAGCAACACGGCATCGTACTGCTTCGGTTCCTGCCGGCCGCGCTCGGTCACGTCGTTACGGGCGGTGGAGATTGCAAGCTCGTTCACGCCAGGACCTCGGCAATCTCGGCTGCGGTCACCCGGCGGCCGGTGTAGAAGGGGATTTCTTCGCGGACGTGGTTGCGCGCGTCGGTGGCCCGCAGGTGGCGCATCAGGTCAACGAGGTCCACCAGTTCAGGGGCCTCAAGGCCAAGGATCCATTCCCAGTCGCCCAGGGCAAACGAGGAAACGGTGTTGGAGATGACCTGCGGGAATTCACGGCCGAGCATGCCGTGCTCGCGGAGCATGGCGCCACGCTCTTCGGCAGGCAGGATGTACCACTCGTAGGAACGGACGAAGGGATAGACACACAGCCAGGTGCTCGGCTCGACGCCACGGGCGTAAGCCGGCACGTGGCTCTTGGCAAACTCTGCTTCGCGGTGCACACCCATGGCGGACCAGACGATCTCGGTTCCCGCGAAAAGCTTGCTGCGGCGGATGGAGCGGACGGCGGACTGCAGGTCTTCCGGCTTGGCGCCGTGGAGCCACACCATGATGTCGGCGTCCGAGCGCATGGCGGAAACGTCGTAGCTGCCGCGCAGGATCACGCCATCTTCGGCAAGTTTTTCCACGAGGGCTTCGAATTCCTGGGCAGCATCGCCGCTGCGCAGGACATCGGCCGAGCGCTTGAAGACGGTCCAGAGCGTGAAGAACTGCTCTTCGGTACCAGCAGTTTTAGTGACAGATTCGGCAGAAGTGTGGCTCATGGTTCAAGTTTGCCCCGTGCCAGCCACTAAGTCGAAACGGATCAGTTCTACAAGGCGTAGAAGTGACGCAAATCACGGAATCGACGGCCCCTCGGCATTTCCGGCGGCAAGCTGCGACCTCGTATCTGCGACCACGGCCGCCAAGCCATTACCGGCCAACCAGCCCCCGACGACCGTCAGGCCCTCCACGGCGGCACAGGCCTTCCGCACTTGCGCTACGCGCTGTTTATGACCGACGGCGGCAAACGGCAAGGCACCCGCCCACCGCACCACGTCCCAATCCACAATGTCAGCTTGGGTCACCGGAACAGTCAACAACGTGGAGGCGTCCTCCAGGGCTGCGGCCAGGAGCGAGTCGTCATCAAGGACAAGGTCGGCTCCCCCACCGGCCTCCTCGCGCCGACCATAGGAAAGACGCAGGACATGCGTTCCAGGACCTGCTTCTTCGGCCAACCAGTCCCACTTGGCCGTGGCATGGGTCAATGCCTTCGCTTTCACCCCGGGAGTCTGCGGTGCCACCAGGATTCCGGTGCCACGAGGCCGGCGGTCCAGTTCCGGCAGGTCCACCACGATGGTCACCAGGCTCACCAACGGTCCGGGAGCAGGACGCAAGCCGGACAACTCCGGCATGGACTTTTCCAGCAGCCCGACGGCAGCAGGACCGTCCAGCGCCACCACCAGCCGCCCGGCGTCGTACGTAGAATCGCCGGCGGTGACCCGCCAGCCGCCTTGCGTCTTGACGATGTCCTCGGCGCGCTTGCCCGTCAGCAGTTCCACGCCACGCTCCCGCAGGTCAGCGACCAACGCTTCGACGATCGTATTCATGCCGCCCATCAGACCGGCGACGGCGGAACCGGCCTTGGCGGGACCCGAACCTGCGCTTGCCTTGCTTTGGGCGACCTTGCGCTGGGCGGCAACCGCTGCGGCCAGGGAGCCATGTTCGCGGAGTCCCGACCGGAGCCCGGGCGCGACCATGTCGACATCCAAGAGGGCCGGATCGGCCGAATGAACGCCACCTACCACCGGGGCGACCAACCGCTCCAAAACCTTCTTGCCCATGCGGGAACGGACCAACGCTGAAACACTGGTGACCTCGGCTGACGTACCCAGCGAAGCCGGCAGCCAACGGTCAAGAGAGGCGCGCACCGCCCCCGCCAACCCGAGCGAACGCCGGACCTCAGGATCCCAAGGGTTGGCCGGAATGCCGAGGACTCCCGTTTTGGGCAGTTCCTGAGGACCGTCCGGCAACTGAACCCACGCGCCGCCCGGATGGGGAGCGACGATCTTGTCTTCCAAGCCGAGTTCGCGCGCGAGGTCGGCCACGGCCGTGGACCGCGTAGCGAAGGACTCGGCGCCGCTGTCCAGGTGCAATCCCGCAACAACGTGGCTCCCGACGCAGCCTCCCCAGTTCCCGCTGGCCTCAAGGACCGTAACGGATGTGCCCGCTATGGCCAGCTCCCGGGCAGCGAGCAGCCCTGAGATGCCGCCGCCCACCACCACGGCCTCCGGCCGTCCGGCGTGCGGATTGGGCGTTGCTCGTCCCCCGCGCATGATTCCTACTCTGCGGGGATCGAGTGGATGAGCTCCACCACCCGCGTCAGGACAGTGGGGTCCGTCTCGGGGGGAACTCCGTGACCAAGGTTCAGGACGTGGCCCGGTGCATGCGCTCCTGCTGCGACGACCTCACGGACGTGGGCTTCAAGGACCTCCCAGGGCGCCGAGAGCAGCGCGGGATCGATGTTGCCCTGCAGCGGAACCGTTCCGCCCAAACGACGGTTGGCCTCGTCGAGCGGCAGGCGGTAGTCGACGCCCACCACGTCGACGCCGACGTCGCGCATGGCAACCAGCAACTCTGATGTGCCCGTACCAAAATGGACCAGCGGCGCGCCGAGGCCGCGGACATGGTCGAGCGCGCGGGCCGAGGCCGGCGCCACGAACCTGGTGTAGTCCGCCAAGCCGAGCGATCCCGCCCATGAGTCGAAGAGCTGTCCGGCCGAGGCGCCCGCCTCAAGCTGCGCCTGGAGGAACATGCCGGAAGCATCGGCAGCCCAATTGGCCAACGCCGTCCAGGTTTCCGGATCGGCATGCATCATGGTCCGTGGACCGAGGTGGTCGCGGGACGGTTTGCCCTCAACCATGTAGGCGGCCAAGGTGAACGGCGCACCGGCGAATCCAATGAGCGGAGTCTTGCCGAGCCCGGCAACGGTCAGGCGCACGGCTTCACGGATCGGCTCAAGGGCTTCCCACGTCAGGGTGGGCAGGGCTGCGACATCCGCGGCAGTGCGGACGGGCTTGTCCAGCACCGGGCCTACGCCGGGGACGATGTCCACGCCCACTCCCGCCAGCTTCAAGGGGATCACGATGTCGGAAAAGAAGATGGCGGCATCGACGTCGTGGCGGCGAACAGGCTGAAGCGTGATCTCGGCGGCCAGCTCGGGCCTGAGACACGAATCGAGCATCGCAACACCTTCACGGACCTTGAGGTATTCAGGCAACGAACGGCCGGCCTGGCGCATGAACCACACGGGCCTGCGGGACGGCTTGCCACCGCGGTAAGCCGTGATCAGCGGCGAATCCGAGGTCCGGCCGTCCCTCAGCGGGTGGTTGGCGTCGAGGGTTCCCGCCGGGGCGGTGGAGGCCGTACTGTTGGATGCTGCCGCGCTAGAAGTCATGCCTTCGATTGTGCCGAAAATCCGGGGCAAAAGATAACGACAAGCTGTCACGTCGCGCCCCGCCCGGGCCGTTGTGGCGGGGATCACCCACCTGCGTGTGGATCACCACGGCGCCACATTGTTCTACCGGGCTACGAAAAAGCTATGATTGGGGTGCTGTGGTTCTTTTCTCATTGGTGGCTACACACGCCGACATCGACCTCGAAACTGTCGCTCAGTTGAGCAACGGTTCCTCTGAGCTTGCCTCGGCAGCCCTGACGGATTCCCCGGTGGTTTCCGGAGCTGTGGTGCTGGCTACCTGCAACCGCTACGAGGTTTACGGCGAAACGGCCAACGGGGCTGACCTTGAAGCAGCCCGCTCCGCCCTTGTTTCCCAGATCAGCGAACTGAGCGGCCTCAACGAGCAACTCGTCTCCCGTTCCTTCGCCACCCACACGGGCCCTGACGTCACCCGCCACCTTTTCGCCGTGAGCGCTGGACTGGACTCCGCCGTCGTGGGTGAACGTGAGATCGCAGGCCAAGTCCGCCGGGCCCTCATCACCGCCCAGCAGGAAGGCACCGCGAGCTCCGGCCTCGTCCGGCTTTTCCAAGCGGCTTCCAAGACTGCCAAGGACGTCGGTGCACAGACCGCCCTGGGCTCCCGTGGCCTTTCCATCGTCTCCGTCGCTTTGGACCTTGCCACCGATCTTGCCGAAAACGACGATTGGACCACCAAGAAGGTTGTGGTCTTCGGCACCGGGGCGTACGCCGGGGCCACCATGTCCCTTCTTCGGGAACGCGGTTGCACGGACATCTCCGTCTACTCCTCTTCCGGCCGGGCAGAAGGCTTCGTAGCCACCCGTGGCGGTACGGCCCTCGACGCCGACACGCTTCCCGCCGCCGTTGCCGCAGCCGACGTCATGATCGGTTGCAGTGGTTCGGACAACCGGGTGGAAGCAGCAGACCTTGCCCGCGTACGGGAGAACTCCGGCAAGCCGTTGATCGCGATCGACCTCGCCCTTACCCATGATTTCGATCCTGCCGTGGGCGAGCTGGACGGCGTCGAACTGCTGACGCTGGAGTCAGTGCGACTCGCCGCACCCCAGGAGCAGGCAGAGTCGCTCTCCCAGGCCAGCGCCATCGTCAACGGCGCTGCTACGTCCTTCGAGACGGAGCGCGAAGCACGTTCCGTGGACACGGCCATCGTGGCGCTGCGCCGCCACACCATGAACGTCCTGGACGCTGAGATGGAAAAGGTCCGTGCCCGCCACGGTTGTACTGCTGCCGCCGAAGAGGTGGAGTTCGCGCTGCGCCGTATGGTCAAGCAGCTCCTGCACATCCCCACGGTTCGGGCGCGGGAACTCGCGGCCAATGGCCAGCAGGAAGACTACGTCGCAGCCCTTGAGGCTCTGTACGGCATCCAGGTGGAACAGCCCCGGGCCGCCGCGCCTGCTGCGGAATGCCCCGTAGACCACGAGCAGCTCCGCTCCGAAAGCGCCTGACGGATTTCCAAGGCGGCCCCCTCTTTCCTGGGCCCTTTCCCAGGCCGCTCCCCCACGGCCGGGCGGTCCACGCCGCCTAGTAGACCGGCTTCCCGGGTTCGACGTCCCGGACCCAGGCGAGAATACCGCCGTCGAGATGGCTGACCCGGGTGTAACCCGCCCTCTGAGCAGCCTCCAGGACAGCAGCAGAGCGCGTCCCGGCCTTGCAGTGGAACACGATGTCCTTGTTCTGCGGCAACTCCACCCACGCCTCACCTGAGAGGATGCGGCCCTGCGGGATGAGCACTGAACCGTCGATGCTCACAATGCTGTGTTCTCCCGACTCCCGGACATCAACCAATTCGAAGTCACGCTCCCCCGACTCCCGCTCCGCCAGCATCCCGGCGAGCTCCTTGGCAGAGACCGTGTGGTCCTGATCGGTTGGCGCCAAAGGCGTCACGCCGCAGAACGCCTCGTAGTCCGTGAGTTCGGTGATGGGTTCGGCTTCCGGATCCTTGGATACCTTGATCTCGCGCCAACTTCCACCCAAGGCGTCGAACAGCGCCACGCGGCCAAGCAGAGAACGCCCGACGCCGGTGATCAGCTTCACCGCTTCAGTCACCATGAGCGATCCAACCGCTGCACACAGCATGCCGAAGACGCCGCCCTCCCCACAGGACGGGACGGAACCGGCTGGAGGGGCTTCCGGATACAGGTCCCGGTACGTGGGGCCGTGCTCGGCCCAGAAAACGCTGACTTGTCCATCGAAGCGGAAGATGGAGCCCCAAACGTAGGGCTTGCCAAGGATGGCAGCGGCGTCGTTGACGAGGTAGCGAGTGGCAAAGTTGTCTGCACCGTCAAGGATGAGGTCGTACTGCGCGAACAGTTCCATGGCGTTGGAGGAATCGAGCCGGACGTTGTGCAGGACCACGTTGACCAGCGGATTGAGCTCGGCAATGGCGTTGCGCGCAGACTCGATCTTGGGGGTGCCTACGTCCTTCACTCCGTGGATCACTTGGCGTTGGAGGTTGGTGAGGTCCACGTCGTCGTCGTCCACGATCCCCAGGGTCCCGACTCCGGCAGCGGCCAGGTACAACAATGCGGGCGATCCGAGCCCACCTGCCCCTATGACAAGCACTTTCGCATTCTTAAGCCTGCGTTGGCCCACAGCGCCAATTTCCGGAATGATGAGATGCCGTGAGTACCGCTCCACCTCGGCCGGCGTAAGCTCGGCGGCCGGTTCAACAAGGGGCGGCAGGACAGTGGGCGCAGCAGAGTGGGCAGCAACAATTGAGGCCATACCCCAATGTATGCCTGCCGATGCCGCCCGGTCATATTACCCACCGGTAGAGTGGTCATAACTGCAAAGGAAAGGCGGCAGACTGTGGCTGACGGCACACGGGCAAACGATGGGGCACCCGCGAAGCAGGAACGGACAGGTTCACCTCGTTCACCAAGGTTGCCGCGGGACGAGCGCCGGGCACAGTTGCTCAACGCCGCGTTGGAAGTGTTTGTCTCCAATGGTTTCCACGGCGCCGCCATGGACGAAATCGCAGAAACTGCGCATGTCAGCAAGCCGGTGCTTTACCAGCACTTCCCGTCCAAACGCGAGCTTTACATGGCCCTCCTGGACAGCCATCTGGCCACGTTGACGGATTTGATGCTCAGTGCTTTGAACTCCACTACGGACAACAAGGAGCGCGTCAAAGCCGTCATGCGGGCCTACTACAGGTTCATTGCCGACGACGACCAAGCCCACCGCCTGGTATTTGAATCGGACCTTATTAACGATCCCGATGTCAGCTCCCGCCTGGAGACTTTCAATAAGACGTTCGCCGACGCGGTGGCGCACGTCATCGCCGAGGACACCAAGCTTCCTCCCCTTGAGGCGCAGCTTTTGGGCCGCGGCCTGGCCGGAATGGCGCAGGTCAGCGCCCGGTATTGGCTTGAAACGGACGGAAACCTGGACCTCGATGTGGCCAGCGATCTGATCTATCGTTTAGCTTGGCGCGGAATCAGTCGATTCCCCAAAGAGTCCTAGGCTACAAATAGAGGACTGACTTAACACTTGATTGGCTTGGAGGCCTTGCTGTGGAAGTAAAGATCGGCATTCAGAACGTTGGCCGTGAAATTGTGCTCGAATCCGCCCTGGATGCCGATGCCGTAGCCAAGATCGTGGCCGAGGCCGTTACCAAGGGCTCGGAACTGCGCCTCACTGACGAGAAGGGCCGCCAGATCATCGTTCCCGGAAACGTTCTGGGTTACGTTGAGATCGGCGCCGAGGAAGTCCGCCGCGTCGGTTTCGGTGCACTCTAGCGTCTTCCCACCCCGCGTCGCCCGCTAAGGAGTCTTCATGCTTTCACTCGTCGTGGTGGTTCTCGCCACCGTTGCCACCGGCTTCATTGTGTGGGCGAATGACAAGCGGCACGGCAAGTATGGAATCGCATTGCCGGCAGGTGTCTCGGCGGCTGTCGGAACGCTGAGCTGGATCGCGTTCATCAGCGCCGGCTTGGGGTACCAGCCCGGCGCGACATGGGTCCCTTGGATCCTGCCGATCGTGCTGGGTACTGCCGCAGCTGCCGGCGTGGTGGTTTATCTGGGCCGGACGCGGACCAAGCACGATACCGCGGTGATGACCAAGGCCCTCCGGCTCTAGGCTCATACCCGGTCCCGCATCACGTCTACACGACAGCAATGGCCACCACCCCCAGGGGTGGTGGCCATTGCTTGTGGCGTTCAAGTCTTTTTCAAGCGGCCGGGTAACGCCCGGGCTCCGCAACGGCTTCAACCGCCGCCGCGGCTGCACTCACGGAGGCCGCGGCCGCGACGTCGCGCCGGGTCACCTGACCGCCGGCGTCATGTGAGACATAGCGCAAGTACACCCGGTTGTAGCGCCAGTCAAGATCCGGGTGGTGGTTTTGTTCTTCGGCGATCCGGCCAATCGCGGCGATCAATGCCAACGCCTTGGCCGCCGTCGAGGTTTTGTAGACAGTTACCAGGCCGCCGTGAAGTTTCCAATCCGGAAGGTCCCTGAGGGCGGCGTCGACCGCGGCTTGAGTCAGGTGGTCTGCCTGGTCGGCCATGATTGCTCCTTCGGCTAGAGGAACTCCGCCCGGCCTTCCATGGCCGAGGACGCGAGTGCGTGCTCCCGCCGCGGAATCCGGCCTGCCCGTTTGGCCAGCCTACCGGCGATGACAGCGTGTTTGAAGGCTTCGCCCATCTGCACGGGGTTCTGCGCACGGGTAACGGCTGTGGCCAGCAGGACGGCGTCACAGCCCAGTTCCATGGCAAGCGCTGCGTCCGAAGCGGTTCCAATTCCGGCGTCGAGAACCACCGGCACGGAGGCCCGTGACACGATGAGGTCGATGTTGTGCGGATTCAGGATGCCCAAGCCGGTTCCAATGGGCGAGCCGAGCGGCATGACGGCTGTGGCGCCAAGGTTTTCCAGCCGCAGCGCCAGGACGGGGTCGTCATTGGTGTAGGCGAAGACTTTGAAGCCGCGGTTCACCAGTTGCTCGGTGGCGTCCACCAGTTCAACGGCGTCAGGAAGAAGCGTGTGCTCGTCCGCGATGACTTCCAGCTTCACCCAATCGGTTTCCAGTGCCTCACGTGCCAGTTCCGCCGTCATGACGGCATCTTTGGCCGTGAAGCAGCCAGCCGTGTTGGGCAGCACCCGGATGTCGTTGTCCACCAAGAGCTGGAACAGCGAGCCGGCCTCAGCCGGCGAATAACGCCGCATGGCGACTGTGGTGAGCTCCGTCCCCGATGCCAGGAGGGCGGCTCCGAGGCCGTCCAGGCTGGGCGCCCCTCCCGTGCCCATGATCAGGCGGGAGCCGAATTCGACGCCGTCAATCACCAAGGCGTCTGTGCGGATTTCAGTACTTGCTGTGGTCATGGTTCAGCCTCCTTGGACTGCGGTTACGAGTTCGAGTTCGTCTCCGTCGGCGAGCGTCGTCGCCGACCATTGGCTGCGCGGCACAACTTCGGAATTACGCGCGACGGCGACACCCAGCTTTCCGCCGTCGGCTGCCTGTCCCTTGTGGTCCAGGACCCGGCCGGTGATGGAGCTGACCAGGGTGCTGACCGAGGCGTCGTCCGCCACTGTATGGTGGGCGCCGTTGAGTTTGATGTTCATACTGGTTCCTTGCTGGGAGCGGCTGCTGGCGTGGTTGTGTGGGGTTCCGGGAAGTTGGTCGCGAAACGGTCCGGCCGGAAGCGGGACCACCGGGAGTCCGACGAACCGCCGATCAGTTCGCCGACAATCCTGGCGGCTACAGGCGTGAGGAGAACACCGTGACGGAAGAAGCCTGTGGCTATGACCAGCCCCGCGATGTCCCCGCGTGAATCGGCCACGCGACCGAGCAGTGGAGCGTTGTCCGGGGTGCCTGGCCGGGCACGGGCCGTGGCCTCGAGCAATTCGAGCTCAGCCACTGCCGGAACCAGGACCTGGGCGTCCCGCAGGAGCTGGTAGACACCGCCGGCGGAGACTGCGTTGGACGTCGCCGACAGGGCATCCTCGCGCTGGGTCGCTCCAATAACGACGGTTCCGTCGTCCCTGGGGACTATATACACGGGCACCCCGCGGACCATGCCCCGGACGGTAGCTGTCACCAACGGCTGGAGGTGCGCCGGGACTCGAAGCCTGAGGATGTCGCCGTAGACCGGCCGCACCGGGAGGCCCGTGGCCTCGGGGAGGCCGAGCAAGTGCGCAGCACCCAGTCCGTTGGCCACCACTGTCTCACCCGCGAGGACTGTGCCTCCGGCTTCGAGTTCCACTCCGCAAACCCGGTTCCCATTCCACAGCACTCCGCGCGCGGAGTCGGCTACGGCGAATCCATGGTCGGCACCGGCCACCCAGGTGTCGTCGCCGGGCGAATGGGCGGCCAACCCCGCCAGCAGACAGTTTGCCAGTTTCCGGGGATCCACTTGGTGGTCGGCTGGAATGTCGAAGGCGCAGGAAATTTGGGGGCTGAGCAGGGGCTCGCGTTCCCGTGCCGCCCGCAATGCCAGCGGCTCGACGTCCAAACCAGCGGCGAGCTGCACCAACCGCAGATCGGCGAGCGCGCGACGGTCGGCGGCGTCGGCACCCACGGCGAGGGTCGGCGTCGTACAGTATCCGGTGCCTTCCCCGGCTCGGGGAAGGCCGCCCACGAAAGCCGGCCACAGACGGGAAGACTCGAGCATGAGCTCCAGAAGGTCTTCCTCCTGGTAGTGCAATTCGCTGACCGGTGCAAGCATTCCGGCGGCGGCGAACGTGGCGCCGGATGCCGGGGCTGGGTCGATGAGCGCCACTGAGCGGCCCTGCCGACGGACCTCGTGGGCTATCCCCAGGCCGATGATGCCTCCGCCGATGACGGCGACGTCCGCGCGAACTGTCGATGTGTTGCCTGGAGCGTGGCGGGATTCTGCCATTCGGTTCCTTCCCTACGCCGGTACTAGCCGGATCAGGTCAAGCGGTCGGCGCTGAAGCCCTCTCAGCCGGACAGTCATATGACGAAGGTCGCGGCTCCCGCAGTACGTGCCCAGTTTAGAGGAACTACTCTGGATTCCATGACCCAGCCTGAATCCCTCGCCTCAGCCCGCCTCTATCTGTGCACGGATGCACGCAAACGGCAGGGCGATTTTGAAGACTTCGTCGACGCCGCGTTTGCCGGCGGAGTGGATATCATCCAGCTCCGCGACAAGACCATCGAAGCGGCCGAGGAACTGGAAATACTGGCCGTCCTGCGCAGCGTTGCGCAGCGGCACGGACGACTCTGGGCCGTCAACGACCGCGCCGATGTTGCCAGTGTTTCCGCGGCTCCCGTGTTCCACATCGGGCAAAAGGACCTTCCGTTGAAGGTTGCCCGCACCTTCCTTCCCAAGCCCGCAGTGATCGGCCTTTCCACCCACACTCCGGAGCAGGTGAATGCGGCAATCACGGCCTCCCCCGGGAACGACGGCTTGGACTATTTCTGCGTTGGTCCGGTCTGGGCAACACCCACCAAACCGGGCCGGACAGCAGTGGGGCTGGACTTGGTCACATATGCCGCAGAAGCCACCAAGCGCGCAGACGAAACCACCCAGGTCGCCGTCGAGCTGCCGTGGTTCGCCATCGGGGGCATCGACCTCAACAACGTGGAACAAGTGGTGGCCGCAGGAGCCAGCCGGATCGTCGTCGTGCGCGCCATCACCGAGGCGGAAGACCCGACGGCGGCAGCCAAGTCGCTGCTCGAAGCCCTGGACGCCGGGTAGCGCCAACGCGGCGGGCAGTCAGGCGGTCAGTCCGAGTTCCGTCATTCGGCGCGCGTGCCTTTCGGCGAGCTCGCCGGTCAGTTTCCTCACCGCGGCCCGGGCGTCGCCGCCGTTCTTCAACGTTGGCCCCACCCTGGGGTGTTCCATTCCCACGCGTTGTGCCTGCGTCAGGGCTTCGCCTACCAACCGGCGGCCCCATAACGCCAGCCGGGAGGCCAGCCTCGGGTCATCGGCCAACGCCCGCCTCAACAGGACGCGGAGGACTTCGGTGGCTTGGTCGGGAGATGCCACCCGCTCAACGAACTGCTGCGTCCCGGCATCGAGGAACCCTGCAACAGCACGGTAGAAGTCCGAGGAAACGGTATCGATGACGTAGGCCTTCATCACGGATTCGAACCAGTCCCCCGGTTTGGTGCGCTCGTGGAAATGGTCAAAGGACCGCTGGAAGGGCAGCATGGCCTCCTCGGGATCGATCCCCATTTCGGAGAGTCGATCGCTGAGGAGGGCGAAGTTTCCGTAGGCACCCACGGCTATCTTGGCCAGTACCGACCGGTCATGGAGTGTGGGCGCGTAGCGGGAATCGAACGAGAGCCGCCCGAATGCGGACAACTCGCCATATGCCATGGCTCCGAAGAGCTCTGCTGCGAGTTGATCGGCCGAGGCGGGTGGGTCCGGTGAAGTGCCCATGGTCCAAGACTAACCCTGAGGCCTACTAGGCTGGCTCGAAGTGAGTTGGCAGCGAGGCGTCCCAAACGTGCCCCTGCCCTCACCTCGTACCCACCCCACTGAAGGATCATTAATGAGTCACCCGAGCTACCCGCCCTCGCCCCAGAACGATGCCGGAGCAGGAGTTCCGCAGATCCCCACCGCGCCCGTCGGCTACGGAGGCCAGTACCAGGCCGGGCCGCAGAACGATTTCCAACCCGGCCCGGGTTCAGCACAGTACGGGGCTCCAGGGTTTGGTGGTCCCGCCAAGTCCTTCCTGGTTACCTGGATTCTCTCCCTGCTCTTGGGTGGACTCGGCGTGGACCGCTTCTACTTGGGCAAGATCGGTACCGGCATTGCGAAGTTGCTCACGGCGGGCGGCTTGGGCATCTGGTCCATCGTGGACCTCATCATCACGCTCACAGGAAATGCACGCGATAAGCAAGGCCGTCCGCTGGCGGGGTATCCGGAGAACAAGAAGAAGGCCTGGATCATCACGATCGTCGTATGGTTCGCCGGGCTCATCATTGGAATCGTGTCCACGGTGGTGTCTTTGACGCTCGTCGCGGCTGCAGTCCAGGGAGGTACCACGCCTGTCCCGGCCCTCCCCTCGACTTCCCAGGAAGCGCCTCTGCCGTCGCCGGGGCCTGTCACTGACGCCAACTCCTTCATGGTCACCGTCTCCGACGGCAACACGGTGAAAGTCAGCATCGTCAACTCCGGGTACACCACCGAGATTCCCGACATGTCCTACATGAAGCCGAAAAACGGAGGGTTCCTCCTGATGGAGGTTTCGTGGGAAACGGTCACGGGAACCAGCCTTTCGGCTCCGACAAACTTCGAGGTCTTCGACGCTGACGGCAACAAGGGAGAGCAGATCTACCTTGAGGAAGCCATGGGGAGCCTGCCTTCCGAGGAAGTCGGACCCGGACAAGTCCGTCAGGGCGTCATCGCCTTCGACATCAAGAGAGGCCCCACCTCGGTGGTGGTCAACGACGACTTCGGCGATAAGGCTGCCACGGTCACGCTGACGCCGGCCAGCTAGCAGCTCCTCCGGATTCACTGCGCTTCGAATGCCCGTTGTCCTTTGGACAGCGGGCATTTGCGTGAGGGCGTCCAAGACTATCCGTGTGTTTAGGGCTAACCTGATTTTCGTGTCACATCATCGGATAGCTCCCAACGTCGACGACTCAACGGACCAGCTCGCGGCGGCCCTTGCCGCGCTAAGGACGGAGCTGGAGCTGCCTGGAGCCTACCCAGCGGAGGCAGTCGCGGAAGCCCAGGAAGCCGTGGACACCCTTGAGCTCCCTGACCGGGACCTGCGCGACATTCCGTTCGTGACCATCGACCCTGCGACTTCCACGGACCTGGACCAAGCCCTCTTCATAGACCGCGCAGGCGACGGCTACAAGGTTCTCTACGCCATCGCCGACGTGCCTTCCTTCGTGGCTCCGGGCGGCGCCCTGGACGCCGAAACCCGACAGCGGGGGCAGACGTTCTACGCCCCCGATGGCCGAATCCCGCTGCACCCGGAGGTAATCAGCGAGAATGCCGGCAGCCTGCTGCCGGATCAGGACTGCAGCGCCTTCGTGTGGAATTTTGACCTGGACACCGACGCGGAGGTTGTCACCGTTTCCGTGGCACGTGCCACGGTCCGAAGCCGTGCCAAGCTCAGCTACAAAGGCGCCCAACAGCAGATCGACGACGGCTCGGCCCCGCCCGTCCTGGCGCTTCTCAAGGAAGTGGGGCTGAAGCGGGTCGAACTGGAACGGCTCCGTGGTGGCGCGAGCCTCAACATGCCGGAACAAGAGATAGTCCAAGCGACCGACGGCGGCGGGTACAGGATCGCCGCGGCTCCCTCGCTGCCCGTAGAGGATTGGAACGCACAGATCTCCCTCATGACCGGGATGGCCGCAGCCCGGCTGATGCTTGATGGCAAAGTGGGCATCCTGCGCACCATGCCCGCACCTGACGAGCGTTCGTTGCAGCACTTCAAACGGCAAACCACCGCCCTCGGCAAACCGTGGGACGGACAAGTCACGTATGGCGAGTATTTGCGGACCTTGGATGCCTCCGATCCCAAGCAACTGGCCATCCTGCATTCGGCTGGGACCCTCTTCCGAGGTGCCGGCTACACGCCCTTTGACGGCGAGGTGCCTGACACAATCGTCCAGGCAGCCATCGGCGCACCCTACGCCCACACCACAGCTCCCCTGCGCCGCCTGATTGACCGGTTCGTCCTGGTGATCTGTGAAGCCCTCAGCAACAACCATGACATCCCCGCGTGGGCGCGTGATGCCCTGCCGACATTGCCCGACATCATGGCGGGTTCGGACCAGCTGGCCGGACGCCTTGAGCGCGCAGCCCTGGATACCGTGGAAGCGGCGCTCGTCGCCAACCATATTGGCCAGGAGTTTGATGCTGTGGTGATTTCCGGATCGAAGCCTTCCAATGGCAACGGAAACGGCAACGGCAGGAGTAATGGGAACGGCAATGGCCCTTACGGCGTTGTCCAGATTGCCGAGCCGGCCGTCACGGCCCGCTGTGACGGCGAACTGGAGTCCGGGACCCAGGTCAGGGTACGTCTCCTGAAGGCCGACATCGCCAGCCGGGAGATCAGGTTCGAACTATTGGCGAGACCCCTTTAAACACGCGATCCGGGCTTTAGGGCTCCCAGAGGATAGACTGGGCCTGTAGTAATGGATGCCCGGTCGTTGATTCAGTTAATTTTTGAACTCAACAAGCCCGCCCCTACGCGATCTTGAGATGTACCAACTGGTCACCAGTGCCAGTACTTAGATAGCCCGCGATCGGCTTCCACTGGACTTGCTTGCGCGCCCGTTCGTGCTCCGGTACGGCTCCGCCGCCCCCGTTGAGCATGCAGCGCCAATGCCCAAATGAATAAGGAAACTCCCTGTGAGTGAATTGCATACCCATGAAGTCCTGACCGACTCCACCGGAACAGAAACCATCGAACCCGAGGAAACGATCATCTCGGATGAGACGCCCCACGAGATCGAAGAAAAGTCGTTCGCCGACTACAACGTCCGCGCCGACATCGTGGAGTCCTTGGCCGACGCCGGAATCACGCACCCCTTCCCCATCCAGGCCATGACGCTGCCGGTCGCCCTCAGCGGGCACGACATCATCGGCCAGGCCAAGACGGGTACCGGCAAGACGCTGGGCTTCGGCATTCCCGCCTTGCAGCGTGTCGCTGGCCGTGACGACGCCGGTTACGCCAAGCTCGCTGTTCCCGGCGCACCCCAGGCCCTGGTCATTGTCCCGACGCGTGAACTTGCCGTCCAGGTGGCCAACGACCTCCAGACCGCCTCGCGCAAGCGCAATGCCCGGATCGCCACCATCTATGGCGGCCGTGCCTACGAGCCCCAGATTGATGCCCTGCAAAAGGGCGTCGAAATTGTGGTCGGCACCCCTGGCCGACTGATCGACCTCTACAAGCAGAAGCACCTGAGCCTGAAAAACGTCAAGATGGTGATTCTTGATGAGGCCGATGAAATGTTGGACCTTGGCTTCCTCCCGGACGTCGAGACCTTGATCGCCGGTACCCCTGCTGTTCGGCAGACGCTGCTCTTCTCGGCAACGATGCCCGGCCCGGTCATCGCCATGGCCCGCCGCTACATGACGCAGCCCACCCACATCAGGGCAGCCGACCCGAACGATGAGGGCCTCACCAAGCGCGACATCCGCCAGCTCATCTACCGTGCGCACAGCATGGACAAGACCGAAGTGGTGGCCCGCATCCTGCAGGCCCGCGGACGTGGCCGGACCATCATCTTTACCAAGACCAAGCGCACAGCAGCAAAGGTCGCTGAGGAGCTCGTCGACCGCGGCTTCGCTGCGGCAGCCATCCACGGCGACCTCGGCCAAGGCGCACGCGAACAAGCGCTCCGCGCCTTCCGCAATAACAAGGTGGACGTTTTGGTGGCCACGGACGTCGCCGCCCGCGGCATCGACGTCGATGACGTCACCCACGTCATCAACTACCAGTGCGTGGAAGACGAGAAGATCTACCTGCACCGTGTTGGCCGTACCGGACGCGCCGGCAACAAGGGCACCGCAGTTACGTTCGTTGACTGGGACGACATGCCGCGCTGGGGCCTGATCAATAAGGCTTTGGGACTCAGCGTTCCGGAGCCCGTCGAGACCTACTCCTCGTCGCCGCACCTCTACACGGACCTCGACATTCCCGAGGGCACCAAGGGCCGCCTGCCGCGCAACAAGCGCGTCCTCGCAGGCGTGGACGCCGAGGTCCTCGAAGACCTGGGCGAGACCGGCAAGAAGAATGCACGCACCGGTGGCTCCGACCGCAATGGCAGCCGGGATGGTGGACGTGGACGCGATGGCGGCCGTGGCCGCTCCGGCAAGTCCGGCGACTCCGCCTCCAGCGAATCCAAGGGCGAAGGTGGACGCAACCGTACGCGCCGCCGTCGTACCTCTGATGGTGAAGCAGCCCCCGCTGCCGGTGCCTCGGAAACACGTACGGCAACCGCCGACAACGCCGAGAAGCCGGCGCGCACGCGTCGTACCCGCACGCGTCGCCGCAACGGCGAAGTGGTTTCCGGTGAGGCCACTGCGGCCCAGTCCAGCAACGCCGAGGCCTAAAGCCCTCAATGACTGAAACTGTTTGGGCGCCGGACGGCGGCAACTTGGTGGTGCACGCGGACAACGCGGAGTTCCTCCCTACGCTGCCGGACGGCGCCTTCACACTCATTTATGTGGACCCTCCGTTCAATACGGGCCGAGTCCAGCGACGCCAGGAAACCCGCATGGTCCGTAACGCGGACGGCGACGGTGACCGCGTCGGCTTCAAGGGCCGCTCGTACGACACCATCAAGGGCGCCCTCCACAGCTACGACGACGCCTTCAGCGATTACTGGTCCTTCCTGGAGCCGAAACTCGTGGAGGCCTGGCGGCTACTGGCCGACGACGGCACCCTCTACCTGCATTTGGATTACCGCGAGGTCCACTACGCCAAGGTGATGCTCGATGCCATCTTCGGCCGGGAGTGCTTCCTCAACGAGATCATTTGGGCCTACGATTACGGCGCCCGCGCCAAAAACAGGTGGCCCACCAAGCACGACAACATCCTGGTGTACGTGAAGAACCCCACCAGGTACCACTTCGACAACGCCGAAGTGGACCGTGAGCCCTACATGGCGCCTGGCCTGGTCACGCCGGCCAAACGCGAGCTTGGCAAGCTGCCTACGGACGTGTGGTGGCACACGATTGTGTCACCAACCGGCCGGGAAAAAACCGGCTACCCCACCCAGAAACCCGAGGGCCTGGTACGCAGGATCGTCTCCGCCTCCAGCCGTGAAGGCGATTGGTGCCTCGACTTCTTCGCAGGCTCCGGCACCCTCGGCGCCGTTGCCGCCAAACTGGGCCGCAGCTTTGTGTGCGTCGACCAGAACGAACAGGCGATCGCAGTCATGCAAAAACGCTTAGGTGGCAAAGCTGAGTTCCACCAGATCCAGCCGACGGCCTCCTGAGCCCGCTTCCTGGGGGGGCTCAGTCAGGCAACGCCCTTCACGAAGGCAGTCACGGAGTCGGCGATCATCTGAACGGCGATGGCTGAGAGCAGCAAGCCGGCGATCCTGGTGACAAGCTCCACGCCGTTCTCGCCCAGCACCCGCTGCACCACACCTGCGAACCGCATGGCCAGGTACAACGACGCCAGCACCACCGCGATGCCCAGCCCAACAGCCAAGTACTCCGCCAGTTGAGTGGACTGCTGGACGAAGACCATGACTGCCACAATGGCGCCAGGTCCTGCCATCAACGGCGTGCCCAGCGGAACGAAGGCCACGTTCTTGTACTTGGCGGCGTTTTCCTCGCCGCTGGTGGATCCTGTCAGCAGCTGCAGGGCGATCAGGACCAGGAGCAGGCCGCCGGCGCCCTGCAATGCGGCCAGCGAGATGTGCATGTAGTTCAGGATCGACTGGCCGAAAATCGCGAACACCACGATCACGCCCGTGGCCACCAGGAGCGCCTGGAACGCCGAACGGTTGCGGTCCTTTGCCGACATTTGAGCCGTCAACGACATGAAAATCGGCACGGTTCCCGGTGGGTCCATGATCACGAACAGAGTGACGATCACCGATGCGAGCAGTTGCAGATCCATCAGCGGAACCCCTTCACCGTATTACCGTGCTGCCGGTTGCCAACTCCTCGATCCGCGCCAAGACCTCCGGCGGCGTCGTGTTTTCGCCCAACAGGTTCGGTTTGCCCGCTCCGTGGTAGTCCGAGGATCCCGTCATCAGCAGCCCATGCTCAGCCGCAAGCCCACGCAGGAAAGTGCGTCCTTCCTCGGGATTGTCCCGGTGCTCCACTTCAAGCCCCAGCAGGCCGGCGTCGATCATGTCCTGGTAAGTGCGCTCCCCCACGATGCGTCCCCTCGACGAAGCCACGGGATGAGCGAAAACCGGAACCCCGCCGGCGGCCCTGACGAGCTCGACGGCGACTGCCGGGTTGGGCGCATAGTGCTGCACGAAGTAGCGCGAATGGGACGTGAGGATGGACGTGAAAGCTTCCGTCCTGTCCGCGACTACCCCGGCGGCCACCAAGGCATCGGCGATGTGCGGGCGTCCCACGGTCGCACCGGGAGCTACGTGGTGGATGACGTCGTCCCACGTCAGCGGGTAATCCTCGGACAAGAGGGTGACCATGTGCTCGGCGCGGGTCAGCCGTGCGTCCTTGGACTTGGTGATCTCCTCCAGCAAGCCCACGTGGGCGGGATCGTGGAGGTAACTCAGCAGATGGACGCTGATGCCCTGCTCTGTCCGGCACGAGATCTCCATTCCCGGAACGAACGCAATGCCGTGTTCGCGTGCCGCCGCGGACGCAGACTCCCAGCCATCGGTGGAATCGTGGTCCGTCAAGGCTACGGCGTCGAGGCCTGCCGCGACGGCGGAAATGATCACCCCGGCCGGTGTCTCGGTTCCGTCGGAAACATTGGAGTGCGCATGCAGGTCTATCCTCACTTTCCCAGCCTATGGGATGTGGGCCCGCTTGGAGCGTTGCGCCGTTGGCCTCCTCACCTAACTGGTGGGACGATGTAACGGTGAACGATGCCGAAAACACCCAGAACTCGTCCTCCCAGCCACTGCAAGCGCGCGTCAACAACCGCTCACAGAGGCCCACATCCGATGCCTTCAAGGCATTCATGGCCAGCAATTGGGCGCCCGCCCCGCAGGTGACCCCTGCGCGTGACGCCGTCGCGGACCATGCCGCCCGCCGCCGTCGTACCATTTCCGAACTGTTCAAAGGCGAACGGCTTGTTATCCCGGCGGGTCCGCTGAAGGTCCGCTCCAACGACTGCGACTACCGCTTCCGCCCCCACTCCGGTTTCGCCCACCTCACCGGGTTGGGCCTCGACCATGAGCCCGACGCCGTCCTCATCCTGGAGCCGGTTGCTGCTGGAAAGGGCGACGACGGCGGTCACCACAGCGCGACGCTCTACTTCCGTCCACTCGCCGGCCGCGATACCGAGCAGTTCTACGCAGACTCCCGCGCTGGTGAGTTCTGGATCGGTGCACGCCCCACGCTGGCCGAATTCGAAGCCCGCCTGGGCCTGCCCACCGCACACATCTCCGAGCTCGAAATGGCGATTACCAAGAACGTCGGAGCTCCGGAAATCGGTGGTATCTCCATCCGCCTGGTCCGCAAGGTGGATGAAAACATCGACGCACTGGTGGACACCGCCCGGTACAACACCGCAAAGGACCCGGAAACCCTGGACCTCGGCGAGCTCGACGCCTTGGATGAGAAGCTCAGCGAAGCACTGTCCGAACTGCGCCTCCTCAAGGACGAGTGGGAAATCGAGCAGATGAAGATCGCCGTCGCGGCTACCGTGGAGGGCTTCGCCGACGTCGTTCGTGCCCTTCCCCGCGCCTTGACCCACAAGCGGGGTGAGCGCGTTGTTGAGGGCGCCTTCTTTGCCCGCGCCCGCGAGGAAGGCAACGAGCTCGGCTACGACACCATCGCGGCGTCCGGTAACAACGCCACCGTGCTGCACTGGAACCGCAATTCCGGAACCGTCAATGCGGGCGAACTCCTCCTCCTCGACGCCGGGGTGGAAGCAGATTCCCTTTACACTGCCGACGTCACCCGCACCCTGCCCGCCACTGGAACGTTCACCGATGTCCAGCGCAAGGTTTACGAAGCTGTGCTCGACGCCGCTGATGCCGGTTTCGCCGCTGCCCGGCCGGGTGTGAAGTTCCGCGACATCCATACGGCGGCAACCACGGTCCTGGCCGAACGCCTCGCCGAGTGGGGCCTCCTGCCGGTTTCTGTTGAGGAAGCCATCAGCCCCGAGGGACAGCAGCACCGCCGCTGGATGCCGCACGGCACCAGCCACCACCTGGGCCTTGACGTCCACGACTGCGCCCAGGCCAAGCGGGAGCTGTACTTGGACGGGATCCTCACCGAGGGCATGGTCTTCACCATCGAGCCTGGCCTGTACTTCAAGAATGAAGACCTGGCCATCCCGGAGGAATACCGCGGCATCGGCGTCCGGATCGAAGACGACATCCTCATGACTGCCGACGGCCCAGTGAACCTCAGCGCCGCATTGCCCCGCAAGACAGAGGACGTCGAGTCCTGGATGGCCGGCATTTACCAGGAAGCGCAAGCCTAGGGCGGGATCGCTGCACGACTCACGCACACGGGGAAGGCCACCGGAGATCCGGTGGCCTTCCCTGTGTGTATTGCCGGAGGCGCTTCTACTGCTTGGGCTGGCCTTCGGGGTCGGACTGCTGGCCGTTGTCCTGGGGCGCGTTCTGGGGCGCGTTCTGGACTTCGGTCACGCGAACGCCGTACTGAGGGCGACCATCGGGCAAGTCCGGGTAGCGGACGGCCGCCGGTGCAGGATTCGGTGCGGGCTGGGTGGTGGGAGCGTTCTGGCTGTCCGGGGCGCCGGCGGCACCTGACTCGGGGCCGCGCTGGCCGTACGGGTCATTCCAGGTGGACGGACGTTCAGGCGCCTGACCCGGCTGCTGCAGCGGCGCATTGTGCGGGTTGTAGTTGGCGGCCTGCGGCGTGGCTGCCTGCGAAGGGTTCATGGGTAATTGCTGGAGCAGACGGCGGGCCTCGTGGGCGGCCTCTACCGCGACAATGACGTCGTAGTTGGTTGCCACCACCTGGCTGGTTGACGTGAAGTCGCGTTTCCCCCGTTGGGTGGCGTACGTGACGATGCCGAACAGCATGAAGAACGCAGCACCCATCAGCACCGAGGTGATGATGGAGAACGGACCTCCGGCAGGAGTGAAGAAGGAGAGCATGACGCCCACAAAGAGGCCGAACCACATGCCGCTCAAGGCACCGGACAAGGCCACTCTTGGGTAGCTCAGGCGGCCGGTCACCCGCTCCACCATTTTGAGGTCGTTGCCCACGATTGACACCAGCTGAACCGGGAACTGCTGGTCCGCGAGGTAGTCCACCGCCTTCTGGGCATCCAAATACGAGGTGTACGAACCAACAGTGTCGCCTTGGGGGACGCTGCGGGATTCCTCAATGGCTTTGGGAGCACCAAAAATGTTAGACATAGCCCCATTGTGTCCCATTGACATGTGAAGCGGCTGGAATTCAGCTAAAAGAGAGCAGACTCGGTAGCCTGTAAACATGAGCACACATCCCTCACGCGTCTTTGTTGCGCGCCTGCTCGGCTTGGACGTCTTCGACCCCTTGGGCGATCGTCTGGGCCGGCTGCGCGACGTCGTGGTGCTCTCCCGCGGCACGCGTGGGGCGCCCCACGTGGTGGGCATTGTGGTGGAAGTGCCTGGGAAGAAGCGGGTCTTCGTGCCCATGACGCGGATTACGTCCATCGACCAGACCCAAATCATTTGCACCGGTTTGGTCAACCTGCGCCGCTTTGAGCAGCGCGGCGCCGAAACGTTGGTAGTGGCGGAGATGTTCGATCGCCGTGTGACGCTTGCCGACGGCAGCGGTGACGCAACGATCGAGGACATCGCCATGGACCAGCACCGGTCC
The DNA here is from genome assembly GCF_051106045.1 of Paenarthrobacter sp. FR1. NCBI lineage: Bacteria > Bacillati > Actinomycetota > Actinomycetes > Micrococcales > Micrococcaceae > Paenarthrobacter > Paenarthrobacter sp. FR1. Next base: position 386,953 of record NZ_JBPFSF010000001.1, read on the forward strand.
AAGGACTGGTTTGTCAGCAAGCTGTTCGTGCGCCGCGGACATTCTCTGTCGCCCTTGAGCAGGCTGCGCCGCAACGAAACACTGATCATTGATTGGGCCGACGCCCAGACCGGCGCCCATAACGAGCCGCAGGCGGCCACGCAGTTCGTTGCCACCCACGAGGACCTCAAGCCTGCGGACTTTGCCGAAGCCCTGCAGGAAATGAGCGACAAGCGCCGCTTCGAAGTAGCCAGCGAACTCCAGGACGAGCGCCTTGCAGACGTCCTCCAGGAGCTCCCCGAGGACGACCAAGTTGAAATCCTTTCCGCCTTGGACGTGGAGCGCGCCGCTGACGTCCTCGAAGAGATGGATCCCGACGACGCCGCCGACCTCCTCGCCGAGCTTCCCTCCGCGCAGGCCGAAGAGCTGCTCCAGCTCATGGAGCCCCAGGAAGCCGAAGATGTCCGCCGACTCCTGGAATACGACGAAGACACCGCTGGTGGCCTGATGACCCCTGTCCCGGTCATCCTGCCGCCGGAGGCCACTGTGGCCGAGGCCCTGGCCCACGTCCGCCGCGAGGAGCTCTCTCCGGCGCTGGCCTCATCCATCTTCATTGCCCGCCCACCCTTGGAGACGCCCACGGGCCGTTTCCTGGGCGTGGTGCACATCCAACAGCTTCTGCGCTTCCCTCCGCCGGAACCCTTGGGCAATCTCGTGGACAAAAACCTTGAGCCGTTGTCGGACCAAGCCCACATCAGCGAGGTTGCCCGGACCCTGGCCACGTACAACCTGAATTCACTTCCAGTTGTCGACGACGACGGCCGCCTCGTGGGGGCGGTGACTGTTGATGACGTGCTGGATCACCTGTTGCCGGATGACTGGCGCGCCCACGAGGACGACGCCCCTATAAGGAGACTTGGAGGCCGCATTGGCTGATAACAACGCCACCCGATCCCCCAAGTCCACCGGACGTTCCGGCAGCAGCCTGGACACGCCCCTGAGCGGGCGTCAACGCATCCTGCCCAAGTTCTCGCCGAACCCTGACGCCTTCGGCAACGCAACGGAGGGCTTCGCCCGCTTCATGGGCACGCCTACCTTCCTTGTCTACATGACGGTGTTTTGCGTGTTCTGGCTGGCGTGGAACTCGTTCGCGCCCACCGACTGGCAGTTCGACCGCATGGAGCTTGGCTTCACCCTGTTGACGCTCATGTTGTCCCTGCAGGCCTCCTACGCAGCGCCGCTCCTCCTTCTGGCACAAAACCGGCAGGATGACCGGGACCGCGTCTCGCTCCAGCAGGACCGCCAGCGTGCAGAACGCAACCTCTCCGACACCGAGTACCTCACCCGTGAATTGGCTTCACTGCGCATAGCCCTGCGCGAGGTAGCCACCCGTGACTACGTCCGTGCAGAGCTCCGAAGCCTCCTGGAAGACATTATCGATGCCCAGGAAGAACTCCGTGAGAATGAAGGCTCCCCAGATGGCACGGAGTCGCCAGGCGAGAAGGTCAAGGAGAAGCTGAAGGAGAAGCGCGACAAGTCGCGTGGGCCCCGCACACAGCAGATCCCGAAGGTCCGCCCGCCACGTACCGCGGGTCCACAGCATTCCACCGCCAAGCCAACGCCTGAAAACCCCGAAAGCCGAGCCTGATCGTATGAGCACCGCATCTGCCGAGGCGCTCCACGCTGCCCTGGCAACCGTCATCGATCCTGAGCTTCGCCGCCCCATCACGGAACTCGGAATGGTGGAATCGGTCTCTGCCGACCACACCGGCGCCGTTCACGTGGCCGTCCTGCTGACCATCGCCGGGTGCCCGCTGCGTGAGACCATCACGGAAGACGCCACTGCGGCATTGTCCAAGGTGCCCGGCGTTACCGGCGTGGACGTCGAGCTGAAGGTCATGAGTCCAGCCCAGCGCGAAGCTCTCAAGGAACAGCTCCGCGGCCCGGGTGGACAGCGCGGCATCCCCTTCACCAAGCCGGGCTCGTTGACCAAGGTCTACGCCGTAGCCAGCGGAAAGGGCGGGGTGGGCAAATCATCCGTCACCGTTAATCTGGCCTGTGCACTGGCCGCCCAGGGGCTCCGCGTGGGCATCGTGGACGCCGACGTACATGGTTTCTCTGTACCGGCCCTCATGGGCATTACGCAAAAACCCACGCAGGTGGACGACATGATCCTGCCCCCTGTGGCCTACGGCGTGAAGGTCATCTCCATTGGCATGTTCGTTGCCGGCAACCAGCCTGTGGCGTGGCGCGGTCCCATGCTGCACCGGGCCTTGGAACAGTTCCTCACAGATGTCTACTTTGGTGACCTCGATGCCCTCTTCCTGGACTTGCCCCCCGGCACCGGGGACATCGCCATTTCCGTGGCTCAATTGCTCCCCAACGCAGAGATCCTGGTGGTGACCACACCTCAAGCAGCCGCCGCCGACGTCGCTGAGCGTGCAGGAACCATCGCCACCCAGACGGGCCAGAAGGTGGCCGGCGTCATCGAGAACATGTCGTTCCTGGACATGCCCGACGGCGGACGCATGGAGCTGTTCGGCAGTGGCGGAGGTGCCATCCTGGCTGAGCGGTTGAGCGCTTCCGTAGGCAGTGACGTTCCGCTTCTGGGGCAGATTCCCTTGGACATCCGGTTGCGGGAAGGCGGCGACTCCGGGAAGCCTGTGGTACTGGCTGCACCCGACACAGCGGCTGCGAAGGCCATGGAGGAGATCGCCTCAGCCCTCGCTGCGCGGCCTCGGGGCTTGTCCGGCCTGCCGCTGGGAATTCAACCCCGCTAGATCTTCCGGTCGGGAATCCCGATCCGGAATCAGGTGGCTTCGGAGTCGAAAGGCGCAGCTTCGCCCTCTGCGAGGCGCTCGATGGTCCGTACAGGGGCCTTTGGCTTGGCGTCCGCGGAAGCGGCGGCGACGGCAGTAGCTGCGACGGCGGGCGCCCCTGCGCTGACCGGCTTGGATTCGTCGTCAAGGAGGGCGTCCTTGATGATGCGCCGAGGATCGTACTGGCGGGGATCGTACTTCTTCCAGTCGACTTCGTCGATATCGATGCCGACTTCGTCCTTGATCTGCTCGCGGGCACCCGAGGCCATCCGCCGGACTTCCTTGACCAGGTTGGCAAGCTTTTGAGTGTATTCGGGCAAACGGCTGGGACCGATGACGAGTACGCCGATAATCAGAAGGAGTATGAACTCCGGGCCGTTGATTCCAAACACGCTACGAAGATTACCTTGTCTGTGGTGCCGCTCATAAACCGGCGGGACGGAGCAGGGTTTGGAGTCCGCGAAGCAGCCTCGCATACCATGCCTCGGAGGTCTCGTCGGAGGACCCACGCGCCATGGACTCGCCGGCCCTGACGATTTCGGGAACGGCGTCATCCGCGGTGTCGGCAGGGAGGTCGGAGACGTAGCTGATCACGGCATCCGGCATGGCGTAGACGGCCTTCCACGGGGTTCCCTGCGTGACAGAAAGCTGTGCTGACGTCGACTGCCCACGCAGGTCGCGATCCACCGGCAGATGCTCTTCCACGATGGTGGCGTAATGCCCCTTGCTTTCGAGCCTCATCTCCACAGCAGGGTGGCCGTTCCGCACTGTCGCATTGGCAGACACTACCTGGAAGCCCATCCCGAGCAGCTCAGGACAGGCCCACCCTTCGTCCCGCAGAACGTCCAACTGCGCAGCATCCAAGCTGACCGTGCCGCCGGCGGGAACCGCGGGCAGGAGCATTGCCTCGGCGCTGCCGCCCGTCCACAGTCCGGCAAGGGCTCCGGAATGTGAGGTTTCGGCTAGGGCCATCGGCTCGGTATCTCCCGCCACGACGTAGGCGGACGCAGCCAACGCACCTGCGCTGACCGCCAGCGTGCCCGCAGCGACTCCCGCGATCCGGAGACTCCGCCGCAGCCCGCTCGGATACGGCGGATTCCCGAGCGGCTGACCTGGCTCGTTGGCGAGGCGCTCAGTGTGCTGGATCAATCTCGCGGCGAGGTCCTGGCTTGCTTCAGGAACAGCTGCGCCGCGCAGGCGTTCCAAGTACTGCCGTTCCCGGCGAAGTGCGGCGCGGCATTCCGCGCATTCCTGCAGGTGTTCCGGGACTCGTGTGTGGCGCAGCGCAGCCAGTTTGCGCCGGGAAAGGGCTCCCGGACCAAGTGGTCGTCGAGGCATGGACGACCTAAAGCATGCTTGCGATGCGGGGCATCTTCAGGCGCGGCTTGCGGGCCTCCGCCGGACGGGGATCGCGGTGGGCAAGCTTCTCGCGCAGCATGGTCCGGCCGCGGTGGATCCGGGACCTGACGGTCCCCAGCTTCACACCGAGAGCCTCTGCCACTTCGTCATACGAGAGGCCCTCAAGATCGCACAGCACGACGGCGGCGCGGAAGTCGGGCGGCAGTTCTTCCAACGCCCGCTGGACGTCAAGGTCAAGGTTGTTGTGCTCGAAGCTCTGCTCGGGGCCCGGCTCACGGCCAGGCAAGCGGGACTCGGCATCCTCGGCGAGGGCATCGAAACGAATCCGGCTCTTGCGGCGGGCCTGGTCCAGGAAGAGGTTGGTGGTTATGCGGTGCAACCAGCCATCCAACGTTCCTGGCTTGAAGTTCTCCAAGGAACGAAAGACGCGCACAAAGACCTCCTGCGTGAGGTCTTCGGCGTCGAACTTGTTGCCGGTCAGGCGGTAGGCAAGCCGATATACCTTGGCGGAGTGGTTCGCGACCACTTCCTCCCAGCTGGGCATGACCCACTCAGCAACGGCCTCAAGGCCCTCCGATGTTTGGACTGGCGCAGCATGCGATGCCGGCATCGTCCACTCCCCTCAAACTGTGGTTCACCGAGTCTCGGTGCCGTCCACCTCATGGATGACCGGAGCATTATCATCCCAAGGTTGTCTGGGAATTTCCTGACTGGTGGACGTTTTCCCCGCAAGGCGAAAAACGTCGATGGACACAGCCCGGGGCGGCTCCCCAACAACAGGTGTACGGGGTTGGACACAGTAGTCTGGTACAAACACCCCTACCCGCGGAAAGCGAAACCTTCATGAGTGCCGACAAGTCAAGCAGCTGGTCCTATGCGGAAGATCTGCCGGCTGAGGATGACGTCTTGTTGCGCGCCCGCGAACGGTCCTTCGAACTTGGCGTAACGCCCATCAGCCCGGGCGTGGGTGCTGTGCTCACGGTCCTCGCTGCCGCGTCCAAAGCGCAGACCGTGGTGGAAGTTGGATCAGGAGCAGGGGTGTCCGGTGTCTGCCTCCTGCGTGGACTGAGCCCCCAGGCCGTCCTGACCACCATCGACGTCGATGTGGAGCACCTCAAGGCCGCAAGGGAAGCGTTCCTGGAGTCAGGCAGCCCGGCCAACCGCACCCGCACCATTTCCGGGAGGGCAGCGGACGTGCTGCCGCGCCTCACTGACTCTGCGTACGACCTCGTGTTCATCGATGCCGATAAGCCCAATTTTCCCAAGTATGTTGAGCAGGCCATCCGCCTTCTTAAGTCCGGCGGCACCTTGGTCATCAACGACGCACTGGACAAGGACCGGGTGGCCAACCCCGCCGCGCGGGACTCCACCACCGTGGTGTTGCGGCAGATTGGCAAGTCAATCCGCGATGACGAACGACTGGCCTCGGCAATGCTCCCTACCGGCGACGGGCTCCTGGTAGCTGTCAAGAAGTAGGCACCCTTGGCCTGGGCTGGACCCGGGACAAAACGGTCCTTAAACAAAAGCAGGGCTCCAGCTCACGCTGGGCCCTGCCTTGTAAATCTATTCGGTCACACCTACGAGGCATTCCTTGAGGTTTTCCGCTTCGGCTGCGTTGAGCTCGACCACAAGTCGTCCCCCGCCCTCCAGCGGCACACGCATGATGAGGCTGCGTCCCTCTTTGGTAACTTCCATAGGGCCGTCGCCAGTACGTGGTTTCATAGCCGCCATTAGGAAAATCCCCTCCATTTGTCCCAAGTCACGCCCAACCCGGCCGGGCTGGATCCGCGTCGCAATTGCAGCCGGCGGCACCGTTTGGGAGGCCGCCTTGGCCGGGCACTTTTAGGTGCTTTGTCCTTGCTCGTAGTCCATTATCCCGTACTTACCCGCCCGTAGCGAAATCAACCGCGTATTTGTCCGGGCTTTGTACATATTGCCATTCCCCAACAAAGGTCCACGTCAGGGCGGATAGTCACCGCCGCCGGGCAGGGGTGCCCACGCCCAGAGCCACACAACCCAGACGATTTGGAGGAGGACAAACATCACCACTACCGTGCCCCGGTACGCCTTGGACTTGGACAACAGGGCCGCACCAAGCGCCAGCGGAAACAGCGGCAGGAGCATCCTGAACGTGCTGGTTTGTGGGTGCAGGAAAACCAGCAGATAGCCCATGTAGCACGCACACCACAGTCGCAGCTCCGTTCCGATGGCCCGGACCGGCTTGGAGATCATGACCAGGACGAACAGGGCCGCAAAGACAAACGGCGCCAGCACCCCCAGAACCGGCCCAAACAGCATTCGGCCGGTGTCGAACCACGGCTTGAACGGCACCAGGTCATGGCCGCGCCACGCCGTCTCCGTACGTGTATAGGCTGCCGGGTCGCCGGTCACTGCCCAGGCGACTGCGGGCCATACCAAGGCTCCGACGCCCGCAGCGACCACCAAGGCTGCCAGAGACAGCAGGCTGCGGGCCGAAGTCGGATCATTGTCACGCCTGGCATCCAACGTCGTCTTCGCGGGCCCGAACCGTTGCCACAAACGCCACAGGAGCAGAAGTCCCACCATGGCCGCAAACGGCACACCCGTAGGCCTGGACAAGCACATCAAGAGAACCACGGGGATTGCGGCCACGTAGTGGCGGCGAACAATGAGCAGCAAGGAGGCGGAGAGGAGCAAGAGGTTCAGCGACTCCGCATAGGGAACCTGGAGAATCGGCGAGACCGGAAAAGTGGAGACGAAGATGACGCCCCACATGGCTGCCTGTTTGCCTGCAAACTCGCGGAAAAGCTTGAAAATCACCAGTGCTGCTCCCAGCCCGGCCACCATCGCGATGGCAGTGAGGGCTTGGAAGGTACCCAACCCGGTAAGGGCGGAAAGAGCCCTTGCCAGGAAAGGGAAGAGTGCGTAGAAGGCCCAGGCGTTTTCCGTGACCACCCCGTTGCCGTCTACCGGCAGGACGGAGGGATACCCCTTCTCCGCGGCCTGCTGATACCAGCGTCCGTCCCAGATAGTGATGAAGTTCCAGTAATCCGGAGCCGGCGGGAACCAGGGGTTGGTTCCTTGATGGATGGCGGCCGCCATGAAGATACAGGCGCTCACCAGCCGTGCTGCAACGAAAACGATGGATACCTGTAACCACCAAGGCCACCTGGCCATCCTTGCTCCTGTGGCTGACACCGCACGGGACAACCGCGCCGTGAGGCCCTCCGCATCCCGTACCGGGGCTTCTGCAGTCACTCGGGGTTCCCGCTGGCTTCGCCATCCTCAGGCCGCTGCTGTGCGAGGACACCAAGTCTTTCGATTTCCCGGTCCTTGGCCTGCAGCTGATCTCTGAGTTCGTCCAGGACCTGATCCACCTGGTCCATTCGGTATCCCCTCAACCCCAGGGCAAAGCGCAGGGAATCGACGTCGGACGGCCGCGCCTCGGCCGGCAACAGCACCGGGGGCAAGTTGGGAACGGGGTCGTCCAACCCCGCACCCATCGTGCGGCCCCGGACGATCCCGGCTCCGACATACAGCGCAGCGCCGACCAGGACAATGGCGAGAAACACCAGGAAAAAGCTCACAAGGTCCATCGTGCCAGAAAGGGATACCTATTCCGGGCGTTGGTTTCCGTTAGGAACGGGAGGAAGCGGCGCCCCGTGCAGGACGCGGTGCACGGCGTCGGCGGGGTCATCCACCAATTGGATCAGGTCGAGGTCCTTCTCCGACACCATGCCCTCGGCCACGAGTGTCTCCCTGATCCATTCGATCATCGGGCCCCAGAACCGTACGCCCAACAGCACGATGGGGAAAGATGTCACCTTGCGGGTTTGGACGAGGACCATCGCTTCAAAGAGTTCGTCGAGAGTTCCGAGCCCACCCGGAAGGACAACGAATCCTTGAGCGTATTTGACGAACATGGTCTTCCGGGCGAAGAAGTACCGGAAGTTGATCCCCAGGTCTACCCACTGGTTGAGTCCCTGCTCGAACGGCAGTTCTATGCCAAGGCCTACGGAGACTCCGTTGCCTTCCACGGCACCCTTGTTGGCTGCTTCCATGGAACCCGGCCCTCCGCCGGTGATGACTGCGACGCCGGCCTCCGCCAGCTTCCGCCCTACGTCCACGGCCATTTCGTAGTATTCGGTCCCCGGCTTGGTGCGGGCAGAGCCGAAGACACTGACGGCGGGACCGAGATCAGCCAAGGCACCGAAGCCTTCCACGAACTCACTTTGGATCCGAAGGACGCGCCACGGATCGGTATGGATGAATTGTCCGGCACCGCTCGTATCCAGCAAATGCTGGTCCGACATTCCCGTATCGGCCTGTTTGCGCCGAAGCTCCAGGGAGCCTTTGTGCTTGGCGGGCGCAATCTCCGAAGGCAGGGGCACATGGGTGGTCCTGCCGTGGCCGTTGGCATCCGGGTTGGGAATTGAGTGCTGGCTGATGCTCATTGCCCAAGGCTAGCGCTTATGGACGCCAGCTCCGTCGCAGCGACCCGGTTGTTGCATTGCAGTCTGGTATATCGCTGGAGAGCAGGTTTCTGTTCAGTCACGATCTTGGGGAAGTTGCCGTGACCGTGGTCATATTTGCCTCTTTGTTCGCTAGATTCGTCGTATGACTACTCAAGCGTCCGGCGATGCCCTCGTCTCACTGAATGGCGTCAACAAGCATTACGGTCAATTGCACGTCCTGAAGGACATCAACCTTCAGGTTCGGAAGGGTGAAGTCGTGGTGGTAATCGGACCTTCCGGCTCCGGTAAATCCACGCTGTGCCGCGCGATCAACCGTTTGGAAACGATTGACGACGGCGATATTGCCATTGACGGGAAGAAGCTCCCCGAGGAAGGCAAGGACCTCGCCCACCTGCGGGCCGACGTCGGAATGGTCTTCCAGTCCTTTAACCTGTTCGCCCACAAGACGATTCTTGAGAACGTCACCCTGGGCCCCATCAAGGTGAAGAAAGTGGCCAAGGGCACGGCTGACAAAGAGGCCATGGCACTTCTGGAACGCGTAGGCGTCGGGCACCAGGCACCGAAGCTTCCCGCCCAGCTTTCCGGTGGCCAGCAGCAGCGTGTAGCCATCGCCCGCGCACTGGCCATGAAGCCGAAAGTGATGCTTTTCGACGAGCCCACTTCGGCGTTGGACCCGGAAATGATCAATGAGGTCCTGGACGTCATGATCCAGCTGGCCAAGGAAGGCATGACCATGATCGTGGTCACTCACGAGATGGGCTTCGCCCGCAAGGCTGCCGATCGCGTGGTGTTCATGGCTGATGGCCAAATCGTGGAAGATGCCACCCCCGAGGAATTCTTCACCAACCCCAAGAGCAACCGAGCCAAGGACTTCTTGTCCAAGCTCTTGACCCACTAGCTCCTTACCGCCCGCACCCCGGCCGTAAGGCGGCCATCCAATGAAAGGAACGTCATGAAGTCTCTTATTACCCGGAGGAAGTCACTCCTGGTGGCCGCATCGGCTGCGCTTGCTCTCTCGCTGAGCGCTTGCGGTGGCGGAAGCGGCTCGACGCCTGCCCCTGTTGCCTCGGCAAGTTTCGAGGCCGGCACCACGATGGAGAAGCTGAACAAGGCTCAGAAGATCACCATCGGAACCAAGTTCGACCAGCCGCTCTTCGGCCAGAAGGGCCTGGACGGCAAGCCTGTCGGATTCGACGTCGAGATCGGCAAGGCAATCGCTGCGAACCTGGGCATTCCGGCTGACAAGATCGAATGGGTGGAGACCGTCTCCCAGAACCGCGAATCGTTCATTGAGCAAGGCCGCGTTGACCTCGTCATTGCCACCTACACCATCAATGACGCCCGGAAGGAAAAGGTCTCCTTCGCAGGACCGTACTACGAAGCAGGCCAGGCACTGCTGGTGAACAAGGACGACAACTCCATCACCAAGCCCGAGGACGTTGCCGGCAAGAAGGTTTGCTCCGTCACGGGTTCCACCCCGGCCAAGACCATCGCCGAAAAGTACAACGCCGAGGTAGTCCCTGCGGCCACGTACACCGCTTGCCTGGAGCCGCTGCGCAACAAGCAGGTTGTCGCCGTCACCACGGATAACGTCATCCTCGCCGGCTACGTGGACAAGGAACCGGATGCCTTCAAGCTCGCTTCGGATGAAACCTTCACCAAGGAGCCTTACGGCATCGGCCTGAAGAAGGACGATACCGTCTTCCGCAACTGGATCAACGACCAGCTTGAGGGCTTCGCCAAGGGCGACACCTACAAGAAGGCTTGGGAAGCCACTGCAGGCAAGGTCATCAAGACCACCCCTGAACTTCCTGCGATCAACCGCTACTAGTCAGACCTGTCAACTGCCGCCGCCCAACCGGACGGCGGCAGTTGACGACTCCAGGACCCTGTTCCCTGATTAGCTGCAGCCAAAGGAAGCCATGGACGCCGTCATAGCAAGCCTCCCCGAATACTGGGACGGATTTCTCCGAACCCTCTATCTCTCCGTCATTTCAGGAATCATTGCCCTCATCGTCGGCACACTCCTGGCGGCCATGCGGGTTTCCCCCGTGGCTGCACTCCGCGGATTCAGCATGTTCTACGTTGAAGTCGCCCGAAACACCCCGTTGACCATCATCTTCTTCTTCGCAGCCATCGTGCTCCCCCGGCTGGGCGTCAAGTTCGAACAGTTCGAAGTTGCCGCCATCATCGCGTTGAGCAGTTACACGGCGGCCTTCATCGCCGAAGCCGTCCGTTCCGGCGTCAACAGCGTGCCCGTCGGCCAGGCCGAAGCCGCCCGCAGCGTGGGCATGACGTTTACCCAGGTTTTGGGTTTCATCGTTCTTCCCCAAGCCGTCCGTACCGTCATACCCCCGTTGATCAATATCCTGATCGCTCTGGTCAAGAACTCTTCCGTGGCCGGCGCATTCTTCGTTCTTGAGCTCTTCGGCTACGGTCGGCAGCTTTCCAACGACTACGGCGATCAAGTTCTCTGGATCCTGCTTGGGGTGGCGTTCTTCTACCTCCTGATCACGGTGCCGCTGGGCCTCCTGGCGCACTTTGTTGAACGAAAGGTGGCGATTGCCCGATGACCTCGGTCCTGTACGACGTTCCCGGGCCCAAGGCCCGCCTCTACTCACTCCTTGGATCCGCGGCCGGAATCCTGATCATCCTCGGTGTCCTGGCCATCGCTGTCACGACGCTGGCCCAGCAGGGCATTTTCGACGCCGACCGCTGGGAGATCTTCTACGGCCCCATGGCGCCGGATGTCTGGAGCTTGATTGGTCAAGGCATCCTCTCCACGCTGGCTGCGGCTGCCGTAGCGGCCGTGATCGCCTTCCCACTCGGCATCGCCCTCTGCCTCCTGCGCATCTCCCTGATTGCGTGGATCCGGGTTCCCACGCAGGTAGTGCTTGAGTTCCTTCGCGGCATGCCCGTGGTCCTCATGATGTTGTTCGTCCTGCTGGTTTTCGCCACAGGGCAGTTCCAAGCCGTGGTGGTTGGCCTGGTGCTTTACAACGCCGCGATCTTCGCCGAGATCCTGCGTGCAGGCATTCAGTCCCTCCCCAAGGGGCAGCGCGAGGCTGGCCTTGCCATCGGCTTGCGCAGCTTCCAATCACGGATGTCCATCGAGTTTCCACAGGCGGTACGCCGCATGCTTCCGTCGTTGGTTGCACAGCTGGTGGTCTTGCTCAAGGACACCTCGCTCGGCTACATCGTGGGCTACGAGGAACTCCTGCGGAAGATCCAGATCATGGCGGACTTCCTGGGTCCGGATTTCCTGTTCCCGGCGTTCTTCGTGGGCGCTGCGATCTACATCCTGATCAACCTCACCGTGTCAAGGATCGCCATCCTGATCGAGCGCCGCGGTTCCAAGAAAGCCGCCGGCGGCGTAGCAGCCCCCAGCCTTCGAACGGGCCTCATGGTGGGTGGAAACGACCCCATCGCAAAGGACTCCGTCGAGGGACCTGACAAGAAGTAACAACCCCGATACAAAGAAGGTCCGCAGCCATCCGGCTGCGGACCTTCTTTTGTTGGAGCCGGGCTACGGCGCCAACCACGTCCTCAGTGCACGGAGGCACTCACGGACAGCGTCGGCGTCGACGTGCTCGTTGTCCTTGTGCGCCAGCAGCGGATCGCCCGGCCCGAAGTTCACAGCAGGGATGCCCAGTTCGCTGAAACGCGCGACGTCGGTCCACCCGTACTTGGGCTTGGGCTCGGCGCCCACTGCGGCAACGAACGACGCGGCGGCGGGGTGGTTCAGTCCGGGTCGCGCGCCGGCAGCGGCGTCCGTGCGGACGACGTCGAAGCCTTCCAGAAGGTCCCGGACGTGCGCCTCGGCCTGGTCGGGAGTCTTGTCCGGAGCGAAGCGGTAGTTGATCTCCACAACGCAGCGGTCAGGGATGACGTTGCCTGCTGTGCCGCCATTGATCTTCACCGCATTGAGGCTTTCACGGTAGTCCAGGCCATCAACGTTGATGGTCCTGGGCTCATACGCCGCCAACCGGGCAAGGATGGGAGCTGCGGCATGGATGGCGTTGACGCCCATCCATGCGCGCGCTGAGTGGGCCGTTTCGCCGATGGTGGTGGCTTCGAAGCGGCTGGTTCCATTGCAACCACCCTCCACAGTGCCGTGCGTTGGCTCCAACAGGATCGCGAAATCGCCGTGGAGCAGATCTCCGTGGTTGCGGACCAAACGGCCCAGACCACTCTTCACAGCTTCCACTTCTTCATGGTCATAGAAGACGAAAGTGACATCCTTGTCCGGCTGCCGGCCGTCGTCGAACAGTATTGCGGCCAGCGCGAGTTGCACCGCTACACCGCCCTTCATGTCCGTGGTTCCGCGGCCATAGAGCACGCCCTCGCCGGGTACACCGGACTCCCACGTCGCCGGGACCGTGCCCAAGGAGCCTTCAACGGTGGGCAGCGGCACGGTGTCCAGATGCCCGGCCAGGATGACACGTTCAGCACGGCCAAGCTCGGTGCGGGCGATGATGGCATCACCGTCCCGAACTACCGTGTAGGCCGGAATGGCGCGCAGGGTGGACTCGACGGCGTCGGCGAGTTCGGTCTCGTTGCCGGAGACGCTGTTGAAATCGATCAGCGCCGCCGTCAGCACGGCAACGTCCTGGCGCAGGTCGAGGAGGGCGGGAGCAGGGTTCAGGGTCACCCGTACAGCTTAATCCCCCGCAAGCACCACGAATGCGACCTGCACGGTGTGAGACGGGTTTTAGCCGACCTCCGACTGCTGGATACACTTGGCCCATGACTGAAACTGCTTCCTCTGCTGTGCCCGCAAACGCACCCGCTAATCACCGATCAGCTTACGGATTCGGCCTCGCCACCATCGCCACCTCGGCCTCCGGGGAAGCAACCGTGCTGGATGTCTGGTTCCCCGCTCCGGCCCTGGGCGTTGCAGCCGAGACCCTGCGCGACGTCGAAAACGCCGACCCTGCGCTCACCGCCCTCGCTGAAGAAGGCAACGATGCCGATCGTGGCACCGAGCAGAAGGTGGTCTTCGCCCAGATCGACCTCGATGCCGCGCCGGCAGATACCGCAGACGCCTACCTCCGTTTGCATCTCCTCTCGCACCGCTTGGTGAAGCCGAACAGCATCAACCTCGACGGCGTTTTCGGCAAGCTTCCCAACGTTGTATGGACCAACTTCGGTCCGGCCGCGGTGGACGGCTTCGAACTCACCCGTGCACGCCTGCGCAAGCGCGGCAACGTGGTGGTCTACGGCGTAGACAAGTTCCCGCGCATGGTTGATTACGTTGTCCCCACCGGCGTCCGCATTGCAGACGCCGACCGCGTCCGCCTGGGCGCCCACCTCGCTGAAGGCACCACCGTGATGCATGAGGGCTTCGTGAACTTCAACGCCGGCACCTTGGGCACCTCCATGGTGGAGGGCCGCATCTCCGCTGGCGTCGTGGCCGGCGACGGCACGGATGTCGGCGGCGGCGCGTCCATCATGGGCACGCTCTCCGGTGGCGGCAAGGAAAAGATCGCACTCGGCGAGCGTGTGCTTTTGGGCGCCAACTCCGGCGTGGGCATCAGCATCGGTGATGACTCAGTAGTTGAGGCCGGTCTTTACGTCACGGCCGGAACGCGAGTCCGCGTCCCGGGTCCGAAAGACGAAAACGGTGAAGACACCAGCAAGATCATCAAGGCCGTGGAACTCTCAGGCGTCCCCAACCTCCTCTTCCGCCGCAACTCCACCACCGGTGGCGTGGAAGTCCTTCCGCGCAAGGGCCAGACGGTGGAGTTGAACGAGGCACTTCACGCCAATTAGCAGGAGGACATCCGTGCGCCGGTTCCGCCGCGCCATCGTTGCGGTGCTGGCTCTGGCCCTCGTAGCAGGTGCCATTTATGCGATCGTTGCTGTGCTGCAGCGCTCCGAGACCCTGGTCACGGAGCGCTGCGTCGCCGTCGTCGGCGCCGAAACCCATGAACTGGCCACCGACCAGGCAGCGAACGCATCGCTGATCTCTGCCATCTCCGTCCAACGTGGCCTGCCGCCCAGGGCGGCGAGCATTGCGCTGGCCACCGCCATGCAGGAATCCAGGCTGCGGAACATCAACTACGGTGACCAAGCGGGACCCGATTCCCGTGGGTTGTTCCAGCAGAGGCCGTCCCAGGGCTGGGGCACCGAGGCTCAAGTCATGGACCCCGTCTACGCCACCAACGCGTTCTACGACGGCCTGGTCAAAGTACCCGGCTACGAGACCATGGAGATCACCCAGGCCGCCCAAGCAGTCCAGCGCTCCGCGTTCCCCCGCGCCTACGCCCAACACGAACCCATGGGCCGGGCCTTCGCTTCGGCGTTGACCGGCCACTCGGAATCATCGCTAAGCTGCGAACTGCGCATGCCCGAGGCGGCAGGTGACCCTGCCGCCGTCGTAAATGAACTGACGACGGCGTTCGGCACCCAAGCGGCCACGGTTCAGGGCCGTTCGGTCCAGCTGGAGGCGACCGGCACCCAAGCCTGGGCACTGGCTCATTGGGCAGTGGCGAACGCCAAGACCTTGGCCATCACGCAAGTTGACGTTGCGGGCCAGACGTGGAATCGCGAGAAGCGCGACGGTTGGCAAGCCTCGGCTGCGGCCTCCGCGGGCGTCACCATTACCGTATCCGCCCCACCTACGTGAGTTTTTGTACATCTCCTGCCCTCAAAAGCCGCCTATAAGGGCAGGAGATGTACAAAAACTCCAGTCAGGCGAGGAGTTCCACAACGGGCTGGACGTAGCTGCGGAAAACATCGGGCTCGGACAGCAACCGGTGGCTCATGATCATGGTGCTGGGTTCCAGATACCAGGCCCGCGGTTCATTAAGGGGCAGCTCGATAATGGTGAGCTCAAAGTCGCGGGAACTGCGCCCCACCTCAAGGAGCCGATCCTCCACCATCTCGTTGAGCACCTGGGTCACGCCATTGGCCTCGCGCGCGGCCTCGAGGTCTGCATATTCGTCAATCCTGTCGGTCGCCCATCCCAAGGCCGAGCCAAAGTGGGCTTGGAGGACGCGCTGCAGGGCCGGCGAATTTCCAAAAGCCTTAAAGCTCGGCGGGGCCAGCTCAGACGCCGGCTTCGGATAAGCCTTCACCAGGCTTTCCCACCATGCCTCCCATTCGGTCTTGAGGGCCTGGATGCCCCCTACGTCCGAGGTGAGATGGCTATGGTCGGCGTGACGGACCTTTGGGGCCGCGTGGGACAGGCTGGGCCTACCGGCGCCGTCCAGTCCCGCGACGTCGCGCAGGTAGAGGGCGATGAGCATCGGCCCTGACGTGTCCATGGTGATACGCCATCCCGGGCCGCCTGACTCGTGCATGCGAATTCCTCCCTTGGCAGGTCCCCGACATTTCCCAGTCTATTCCCCTTGGCTGCCCACGGTAACGGCCCTGGCCACTCCCCTCGAGTCCCGGCTAGCGAACTGTGGGGACAGCTCCCAGGGACCGCAAGTGGGCAGTGAGGACATCACTGCACATCTCAGCGGTCATCCACTCGGGCTGCAGCAGCGCGTGCATGCACAGCCCGTCCATGGTTGCCAGAAGCCGTTCAGCTTCGGTGACGAGTGTTTGGTGGGCGTCAGCTTCGCCGGGACTCAGCAACATGATCAAACGCCCGACGACGGCTGCCACAGTGCGGTGGCTGCGCGCGGCTTCGGCGGCCAGGACGGGCTTGATACGCGCTGCATGGCGGAACGCCATCCAGACGCAGGCGTCCACTGCGAGTTCCTCGTCCAGGGGCAGGACCTGGCCCAGGAGATTTAACACAGCGGCCTGCTGTTCCGGGCTACCCGGAGACTTTGCCTCCACGGCGGACATGGCTGCTTCCAAACGGTCGGCAATTCGATCGATCACGGCGCCGAAGGAGAACACCAAAAGTTCGTCGCTGCTGGAAAAGTAGTGCCGCACCGAGCCGACGGCCAGTCCGGCTTCGTCCGCTACTTCCCTCAGGGATGCCCGTTCCAGGCCATCGCTGGCGATGATCCGAAAGACAGCTTGGACAACTTCCTGGCGCCGGGCTTCGGCATCAACAATTTTGGGCACCAGTATTTTTTAGCACGAACGTGCTTCAACACCGCTCAACACAGAGCGGCGTGGCTTCGATTTCCGATAGCGTAGGAACCATGAAAATTCTTGTCACGGGTGGCACCGGCTATATCGGTTCCCACACCGTTTTGTCCCTCCAGGAAGCCGGCCATGACGTCGTCGTGCTGGATAACCTCGTGAACTCCAGCGAGGAATCCCTCCGCCGAGTGTCCGAACTCACTGGCAAGACTGCCGCGTTCCACAAGGTGGACCTGGTGGACGAGCCCGCAGTTGAGGCTGTATTCGACCAGCATCACATTGACGCCGTCATCCACTTCGCGGGGCTGAAAGCCGTGGGAGAGTCCGTCCAGGAACCCCTCGCCTACTACTACAACAACATCGTTGGCACCCTGAACCTGCTCCGCGCGATGGACAAGCACAACGTGCGCTCCATTGTCTTCAGCTCCTCTGCCACCGTATACGGCGAGCACAACCCGATCCCCTACATCGAGAAGATGGAGATCGGCGCCAACAACCCGTACGGCCGCACCAAGGAACAGATTGAGGACATCCTCTCCGACCTGGGCAACGCCGACGACCGGTGGCATATCGCACTGCTGCGCTATTTCAACCCGGTGGGCGCACACCC
Organism: Paenarthrobacter sp. FR1; assembly: GCF_051106045.1. Lineage (NCBI taxonomy): Bacteria > Bacillati > Actinomycetota > Actinomycetes > Micrococcales > Micrococcaceae > Paenarthrobacter > Paenarthrobacter sp. FR1. Next base: position 404,220 of record NZ_JBPFSF010000001.1, read on the forward strand.
GTCCGGTCGCATCGGCGAAGACCCCCAGGGCATCCCCAACAACCTGGTGCCCTTCATCGCGCAGGTAGCTGTTGGACGCCGCGAAAAGCTCATGGTCTTTGGCGGTGACTACGACACCCCCGACGGCACCGCGCAGCGCGATTACATCCATGTGGTGGACCTGGCAGAGGGCCACGTAGCAGCCTTGAACTACATCGCAGAACGCGCCGGAGTCCGCCGCTGGAACCTGGGCTCAGGTCGCGGCTCCTCGGTCCTGGAGGTACTGCGTTCCTTCGAGAAGGCGGTAGGCCAGCCGATTCCTTACGAAATCACCGGTCGTCGCGCCGGCGACCTCCCCGCGTTCTGGGCCGACGCCTCCTCCGCTCTGGCGGACCTCGGCTGGTCCACCACCAAGACGGTGGATCAGATGTGCGAAGACCACTGGCGCTGGCAGAAGAACAACCCTTACGGGTACAACGCGGCCCAGCCCGCTGCGGCGAATAACGCCTGAACGGCCACCAGCCAGGCGACCAACGACGGCGGCCGCCCACCTCGCGCGAGGTGGGCGGCCGCCGTCGTTATTGACGCTTTTGCAGTATCAGTTGGCCGGGTAGTTGCGTTCCGGCTCCCCTGTGTAGAGCTGCCGCGGACGGCCGATCTTGGTCTGGGGATCGTTGATCATTTCGCGCCACTGGGCAATCCAGCCCGGGAGGCGACCAATGGCGAAGAGTACCGTGAACATCTTCTCCGGGAAGCCCATGGCCTTGTAGATGAGGCCGGTGTAGAAGTCGACGTTCGGGTACAGCTTGCGCTGGATGAAGTAGTCGTCGGCCAGGGCCTTCTCTTCGAGGCGCATGGCGATGTCCAGGAGTTCGTCGTTTCCGCCGAGCTTGCCCAGGACCTCGTGTGCCGTAGCCTTGATGATTTTGGCGCGGGGGTCGTAGTTCTTGTAGACACGGTGTCCGAAGCCCATGAGGCGGACGCCGTCTTCCTTGTTCTTGACCTTCTCCATGTAATCCTCGGGCTTGATGCCGTCAGCCTGGATCTGGCGGAGCATCTTCAGGACGGCTTCGTTGGCGCCACCGTGGGCGGGACCAAAGAGTGCGTTGATGCCTGCGGACACCGAAGCAAAGAGATTCGCGTTGGACGAACCCACCAGGCGAACGGTGGAGGTGGAACAGTTCTGCTCATGGTCGGCGTGCAGGATGAGCAGGAGGTCCAGGGCCTTGACCACCACCGGGTCCATCTCGTACTGCTCGGCGGGAAGTCCGAAGCTCAGGCGCAGGAAGTTCTCCACGAGGTTCATGGAGTTGTCCGGGTAAAGCATCGGCTGGCCGATGGACTTCTTGTGGGCGTAGGCCGCAATGACCGGCAGCTTGGCCATGAGGCGGATGGTGGAAACTTCCACGTGCTCGGCGTTGAAGGGATCCAGCGAGTCCTGGTAGAACGTGGACAGCGCCGAAACAGCCGAAGAAAGCACCGGCATGGGGTGTGCATCGCGCGGGAACCCGCCGAAGAAGCCCTTGAGCTCTTCGTGCAGGAGCGTGTGGCGGCGGATGCGCTGATCGAACTCTTCCAACTCCGTGGGAGTGGGCAGGTTGCCGTAAATCAGCAGGTAGGAAACTTCGAGGAAGCTCGAGTGCTGCGCGAGCTGCTCAATGGGGTAACCGCGGTAACGCAGGATGCCTGCGTCGCCGTCGATGTAGGTGATGGCCGAGGTGGTGGCCGCTGTGTTCATGAAGCCGGGGTCGTAGGCGACAGCGCCCGTCTGCTTCAACAGCTTGGAAACGTCGTAGCCTTCGTTTCCTTCTACAACCTGGATGCGCGGCAGTTCGAGTTCGCCGCCGGCATGGCGCAGTGTCGCGCTGGTGGTCTCAGTCATGGAGTCCCCTTCATGAGGCCTCAGGGCCTCTATCGAACGCTTGTCCAACCAACTTCTGGTGTCGCCGCCTTCGGCCCTACTGTTGCAGGGCTCCAACGGCCGAAGTGCTTTCTTAGTGAAGGCCACCATTGATAGTCAGTTAAAAAGCTACCGCCAGTAACCCTACGGAACTAATCCGTGCTGTCCGGTTACTGGCGGAATGACGCTAATAGTGGTGCAAGTCACAGCATTGTTATGCGCTGTTGCCAAGTCGTTCAACGGCGGCGTCGATCCGTTCATCGCTGCCGGTGAGGGCTACGCGGATGAATCCATTGCCCGCGTCACCGTAGAAGACCCCCGGCCCTACCACGATGCCAAGTTCAGCGAACCTGGCCACCGTATCCCAGGTGGCTTCGCCCGCCGTGGACCAGAGGTAGAGTCCCGCCTTGGATTCGTGGATCTGCAAGCCGAACTTTTCCAGTGCGGGAACAATCCGCTCGCGGCGACCCCGGTACAAGTCCTTCTGAGCCAGGACGTGGTGGGCGTCCCCCAAGGCAACGCGCATGGCTTCCTGCACAGGGAAAGGAACAATCATGCCCGCGTGTTTGCGGCTGTTGACCAAGTTGGCCATGATCGCCGAGTCACCGGCCACGAAGGCGGCGCGGTATCCCGCAAGGTTGGACTGCTTGCTCAACGAATAGACGCAGAGCAGCCCATCCGTGGACCCGCCCGTGACGCGCGGGTCAAGGATACTCGGTACGGCTTCCCCGCCACGCTGTGCGTCCCATTCTCCCCAGCCCAGTTCGGCATAGCACTCGTCCGAGGCCACTACGGCCCCAAGCTCGCGGGCCTGGCCTACGATCCTGCGGAGCGATTCCACGTCACGGACGCTGCCAGTGGGGTTGCCGGGCGAGTTGATCCAAATCAAGCGGACTTTCGCGCGGGTAGCGGGGTCTAATTCGTCCAGGTCATCCGCGGCCACAGCGGTCGCGCCGGCCAAGGAAGCGCCGATGTCGTACGTGGGGTAGGCCACGGTCGGCCGTACCACCACGTCGCCCGCGCTCAGCCCGAGCAGGAACGGCAGCCAGGCCACGAGTTCCTTGGAACCAACCGTCGGCATGACATCCTTGGGGTCCAATCCGGGCACGCCGCGGCGGCTGGCAAACCAGTCAACCACGGCCTGGCGCAGGGCCTCCGTGCCGTGGACTGTGGGATAGCCGTGGGCATCCGCGGCCGCGGCAAGGGCGTCGCGGATCAAGCCGGGAGTGGGATCCACCGGCGTGCCGATGGAAAGATTCACTGCGCCCGCGGGGTGCTTGGCAGCCGTGGCAACGTAGGGCGCCATGGCCTCCCACGGGTAGTCAGGCAGGTTCAGGCCGAAAGCCGGCGCTGCGGAAATCAGGGAAGCCACCGCCCTTAGTGGTCTTGGTTCTGCAGGGGCAGTGCTGCGATGAAGGGGTGGTCCTTGCCGGTGTTGCCGATCTTGGCGGCGCCACCGGGCGAGCCGAGGTCGTCGAAGAACTCGACGTTGGCCTTGTAATAGTCAGCCCATTCCTCCGGGGTGTCATCCTCGTAGTAGATGGCCTCAACAGGGCACACGGGCTCACAGGCACCACAGTCGACGCATTCATCGGGGTGGATGTAGAGGGAACGCTCACCTTCGTAAATGCAGTCGACCGGGCACTCTTCAATACACGCCTTGTCCTTGACATCCACACACGGCTGCGCGATTACGTACGTCACGTCCCAGACCTCTCCACGGTTTGTCCCGGCGATAGCCGGGGTAAATCTGCCGGCATCATGCCGGGCACTCAACTTCCGAGCCTATTATCCAACAGTGCGCTGACGCCAACCTAGCCCGCGTCTTAGTATGAAACGGTGACTCCCCCGCATTTGCCACCCCGCCAGTTCCTTCTGAGTGCAGAACCCGGCATCCGGGTGGTGGTCCGGTACAGGATCGCCGACGGCCTCACGGACGCATTGGGCTACCTGCTGGACGCCAGCGAAAACAGTTGCACCGTACGGACCCGGACGTCCGACGTCGAAATCCCCCTTGCGATGGTCATCGCGGCAAAAGAGGTTCCACCGCCACCGCAGCGTCCCAAGCCGCTTTAGCGTCCTGCCCCTGCCTGCGCCAGGGGCAGGCGGAGCCGACTCGCTGCCACGAGCATGACCAGCGTAACCCCGCCGATGCCGAAGACCCACACATTGCCCAGCGTATCGCCAAGCACCAATTGCTTGGCGGGTCCCGCAGATGACACGACGCCGACGGCGGCGTAGCTCACCACTCCGGCTATCGCCGTCGGGAGAATCGAGCGGGACCAGGCAGCCAGCCATAGCTGCACGGAGGCCAGCAGCAACAAAGATGCAACGACTCCCCATGAGACCTCGACGCCGGACCACAGCGCCGTCTGCCGGTGCAGAGCCGTCCCTGCCGCCGCAACGAAAAGAGCCGCCAGCACGGCCGCGGCAATGCCACGGGCCGCACTGGCGACTCCTCTCATCATTCAGCTGTTCCTGACGGGTTCAGACCTGTACAGGCTAGGACTTGGCGCGGGCGCGGTTGGCCTTGGCGCGCTCGTTGGAGTCCAGGATGACCTTGCGGATGCGGATATCCTCCGGCGTCACCTCAACGCACTCGTCCTCGCGGGCGAATTCGAGGGACTCTTCGAGGGTGAGGTCGCGCGGGGGCGTCAGGTTCTCGAAGGAGTCGGAGGAAGCTGCACGCATGTTGGTGAGCTTCTTTTCCTTGGTGATGTTGACGTCCATGTCGTCAGCGCGTGAGTTCTCGCCGACGATCATGCCTTCGTAAACCTCGGACGTGGGCTTCACGAAGAAGGAACCGCGTTCCTGCAGGTTGATCATGGCGAACGGCGTCACAACACCGGCGCGGTCGGCGATCATCGAACCGTTGGTGCGGTATTCGATGGGGCCGGCCCACGGCTCGTAGCCTTCGGAGATCGAGGCAGCGATACCGGCACCGCGAGTATCCGTGAGGAACTTGGTGCGGAAGCCGATGAGGCCACGTGCCGGAACGATGAACTCCATGCGGCACCAGCCGGTACCGTGGTTGGCCATGTTGGTCATACGGCCCTTGCGGGCGGCCATGAGCTGCGTGACGGAGCCGAGGTACTCTTCCGGTACGTCGATGGTCATGTGTTCCATCGGCTCGTGGATCTTGCCGTCGATGGTCTTGGTGACAACCTGCGGCTTGCCGACGGTCAGCTCAAAGCCTTCGCGGCGCATCTGCTCAACCAGGATGGCCAGCGCGAGCTCGCCACGGCCCTGGACTTCCCAAGCGTCGGGACGCTCGGTGGGGAGGACCTTGATGGAGACGTTACCGATCAGTTCCTTGTCCAGGCGATCCTTCACCTGGCGCGCGGTGACCTTGGCACCCTTGACCTTGCCGGCCAGCGGCGAGGTGTTGATGCCGATGGTCATGGAGATCGCGGGATCGTCCACGGTGATCAGCGGCAGCGGCTGCGGGTTCTCCGCGTCGGTGAGGGTTTCACCGATGGTGATTTCCTCGATGCCGGCGACGGCGACGATTTCACCCGGACCGGCAGATTCGGCAGGAACGCGGGTGAGCGCCTTGGTGGCGAGCAGTTCGGTGATCTTGACGTTCTTGAGCTCGCCGTTGGCGCGTGCCCAGGCAACGGTCTGGCCCTTGCGGAGCGTGCCGTTGTAGATGCGGAGCAGGGCGAGGCGGCCAAGGAACGGCGAGGCGTCCAGGTTGGTCACGTGTGCCTGCAGCACGCCGTCCGGGTTGTACGTCGGAGCAGGGATGTGCTCGATGATCGTCTTGAAGAGGGGCTCGAGGTCCTCGTTCTCCGGAGCCGAGCCGTTGTCCGGCTGCTCCAGGGATGCGCGGCCAACCTTGGCGGCCGCGTAGACGACGGGAACTTCGAGGACCTTGTCCAGGTCGAGGTCCGGGACTTCGTCAGCGAGGTCCGAAGCCAAGCCGAGGAGCAGGTCCATGGACTCGTGGACAACCTCATCGATACGGGCGTCAGGACGGTCGGTCTTGTTGACCAGGAGAATGACCGGCAGGTGTGCGGCAAGGGCCTTGCGCAGCACGAAGCGGGTCTGGGGCAGGGGACCCTCGGAGGAGTCAACCAGCAGGACGACGCCGTCAACCATGGAGAGACCGCGCTCTACCTCGCCACCGAAGTCGGCGTGGCCGGGGGTGTCGATGACGTTGATGGTGATGGTCTCGCCGTTGGACGACGGGCCGTTGTAGGCAACCGTGGTGTTCTTCGCGAGGATGGTGATGCCCTTTTCGCGCTCCAGGTCACCGGAGTCCATGACGCGGTCCTCAACCTCACCGTGGGAAGCGAAGGAGTTGGTCTGCTTGAGCATGGCGTCGACCAGGGTGGTCTTACCGTGGTCAACGTGTGCGACGATCGCGACGTTGCGCAGATCGCTCCGCGACGCAGTGTTGGTGATGGTTTCAGACATGCGTTAATGACTCGTTTCAGTGGTGAAGTCAGCTGTTTGTATCCGCGCGCATACCTGATCGACTTGATCGGAACACACAGCGAAAAGACCCCGGGACACAGGGCACCTGCATCCAGTCTAAACGCAGTTGCATTTCTGAGCCTAAAAAGCAAGCCATTTGGCACTATGATGTGGCGCGGGTCACAGGCATCACGCTTTAATATCCGCAACTCCAGATGCTGGATTTTCCCGGCTGCGTGCCCCATGATTGCTCCAGAACCAGTGCCACACGGAGACCAACGATGCGCAAAGCCTCGGCCGCGTTCCGCACGCTCGCACCATTGATCGCCGTCGGCGTTCTCCTGGTGGGCTGCGGACCAAACCAAGCAAACCCCCAAGCTGCCCCCACGCGATCAGTCGCGCCTGGACCCGCCCAGACGGCCGCTGCGGACAAACCGCTCAGGAGCGCCGCGGAACCCAGCGCGCTGAACCTTCCCGTGGGCTCGCTGTACAAGAACCCGGCAAACAATCGCAACGAACTTGTCCTGGCCGACGTCCGGCACACGGCTGTGCTGATCGGGGACTCGCAGACCATGCCCAAAGACTCCTGGCCACAGCAGGGTGTTGCAGCTTTGGGCTACAAGCTGCACGTTGTAGGCATGGGCGGCACGGGATTCGTGGCTGCCAACGGCAAGACAGGTAACTACATCGACGCATTGCAGCGTGGTGACTGGGTGCTCCCCTACGGCGACCCGCCCATGATCGTGGTGCAGGGAGGCGGCAACGATGCCTCCCAGAAGGCTACCGATGCCCAGATCACCAGCAACGCAGATCGACTGCTGGCGGCATTGAAGAAGCGCTACCCCGGCGCCACCATCGCCATGATCGGTACCTTGGCGCGGGGGGCAAACAACGGTGGCGGCCGTCGCACCGAGGTGGACGCACTCCTGGGACGAATCTCAGCCAAACACGCGATCCCGTTCGTGAGCACCGGCGATTGGCTGACCCGCTACGACGCGGTCGCAGACCTTCAGGATGGCGTCCACATGAAACCATCGGGGCATACGAAACTCGGCTCCATCCTGGCCCGCGAACTCGCCGCGCTGGGGCTCACAGCCCGGCCGGACACCGCGGCCTCCGCAGCGGTATCTGCACCCGCGCAATAGAGCGCGTTGCGAGGCCCGCTCTGCGCGCTTCGCGAGCGCTTTAGCGTGCACAGCAGGCCCCACAATGCGACGTTAACGGCAAGAGCCGGTGGTTCCCTTGGCGGGAACCACCGGCTCTGTTGCTGCTCGGCGAAGGAAAACTACGACGCCGGTCAGGCCACCGCAGGCGGCAGGAGGAGCGAACCGCCGGGGATGGCATCCAGGAGGGCCTGGGTGTAGGCCTCACGGGGGTTGTCGAAGACATCATCCGTGCTGCCCGTCTCCACGAGCTTGCCCTTCTCCATCACGCAAACGTGATCCGCGATCTGGCGAACTACTGCGAGGTCGTGGGTGATGAAGAGGTAGGTCAGCCCCAGGTTGTCCTGGAGATCAGCCAACAAGTTCAGCACCTGGGCCTGGACGAGGACGTCCAGGGCGGAGACCGCTTCATCGCAAATGATGACTTCGGGATCCAAAGCCAGAGCACGGGCAATCGCAATGCGCTGACGCTGGCCACCTGAAAGTTCGTTCGGGTACCTCTGCATCATGGACTGAGGCAAAGCCACCTGGTCAAGGAGCTCGCGTACCTTCTTCTCGCGGCTGGCCGCGTTACCGATCTTGTGTACACGCAGTGGCTCTTCGATGGTCCTGAAGATGTTGTACATCGGGTCCAGGGAGCCATATGGGTCTTGGAAGATCGGCTGCACGCGGCGACGGAACTTGAAGAGTTCCTTGCCCTTTAGCCCTGCCGTGTCCACACCGTCAAAGACGATCTGGCCCTCAGTGGGCTTTTCCAGCTGAAGGACCATTTTGGCAACCGTGGACTTACCAGAGCCGGACTCCCCCACAATTGCCGTGGTGGTGCCGCGCTTGACGTTGAAGCTGACATCGTCAACCGCAGCAAAGTCCGCAGACTGCCCGATCCCCTGACGCAGCTTGTAGATCTTGCGCAGGTTCTTGATCTGGAGGACCTCGTCCTGGGCGCGATCCTGCGCAGCGGCCACGGGTGCCAGCAGGTCGCCGGCTTCCACACCCTGTTCCTTGGCCACCTGAATGCGGCGTGATGCCAAGGAAGGTGCCGACTCAACCAAGCGCCGGGTGTAGGGGTGCTGGGGGTTGCGGAGGAGATCCAGGGAAGGACCGGCCTCGACCACGTTGCCCTGGTACATGACGATCACTTTGTCAGCGCGTTCGGCCGCAAGGCCGAGGTCGTGCGTGATCAGCAGCACGGAGGTGCCGAGTTCCGTGGTCATTTTATCCAGGTGGTCCAAAATCCTGCGCTGGACCGTGACATCCAAAGCAGACGTTGGTTCGTCTGCGATCAGCAGCTTGGGCTGGCAGCTCAAGCCGATGGCGATGAGCGCCCGCTGGCGCATACCGCCCGAGAATTCGTGCGGGTACTGCTTTGCGCGGCGTGCAGCATCAGGAAGACCAGCTTCCGCGAGGACGCGGGCAACGTCCTCCGGGCCGTCCGGACGACCGTTGGCCTTCAGGGTTTCCCGAACCTGGTAGCCAATCTTCCACACCGGGTTCAGGTTGGACATGGGATCCTGGGGAACCATGCCAATATGGCTGCCACGGAGCTCAATCATGCGCTTTTCCGACGCATGGGCGATGTCCTCGCCGTCGAGCAGAATCTGCCCAGCCGAGACGCGGCCGTTGTTGGGCAAAAGACCGATGGCGGCCAGCGCCGTCGTCGATTTTCCTGAACCAGACTCCCCCACAATGGCGACCGTCTCGCCCGGCATGATGGACAAATGGGCGTTCTTAACCGCCTTGACCTCACCGGAACCGGTCTTGAAAGTGATGGCCAGGTCCTTGATCTCAAGGATGGGCCGTACTGGTGCCGTGGCTTCATCAATGCTGACGTTGACAGAATTCATGGTCGCCTCCTTAGCGCTGACGGCTCTTGGGATCAAGAGCATCGCGGACGGCGTCGCCAAGCATGATGAAGCTCAGGACGGTGATGGACAGGGCGGCTGCCGGATAGAGCAGGATTCCGGGGTTGGTGCGGATGGATGCGTTGGCTGCGGAAATGTCGTTACCCCACGACATCACGCTTCCAGGCAGACCGACACCGAGGAATGACAGCGTGGCTTCAAGGACAATGAAGACGCCCAATTCCAAAGTGGCCAGCACAATCACGGGAGCCAGTGCGTTCGGCAATGCGTGCTTTACCAGGGCGCCGAACTTGGACACACCCAAGGAGCGGGCCGCGGTGACGAAGTCCGCATTGCGCACCTCAATGACGGCGCCTCTGGTGATGCGGGCCATTTGGGGCCATGCCAGCAAGGAGATCGTCAGGACCACAGTCCACACGCTTCTGTTCTCGCGGAACAACGGGAGCTGCGTGATGACCAGGGCGCCGAGGATGATCGGCAGGGCGAAGAAGATATCGCCAAGACGCGCAAGGACCGAATCCAGCCAGCCGCCGTAGTACCCGGCCAACGCACCAAGGGTGACACCGATGATGACGACGGCAAGTACGGACAGGACGCCGACGGACAAGGAGGCCTGTGTACCGTGGATTACGCGGGAATAGACATCGCAGCCTTGCAGCGTAAAGCCCAGGGGGTGGCCCGCCGTGGGCGCGCCCTCGGAGTTCGCCAACTGGCAGTCGCTGTTGGGCTCCACACTGGTGAAGAGTCCTGGGAAAAGTGCAACGACCACAAGCAGCAGGATCAGCAGCGAGGAAACGATGAACAGGGGGCGGCGGCGAAGCTTGCGCCACGCATCGGCCCAGAGGCTCAGGGGCGCCTGATCTGTCTTGACAGCATCAGTGGCCAGAAGCGGTGTCTCCTCGACGGGAGCTACGAAGTGTTCAGTATTACTGGTCATAGCGGATCCTCGGGTCAAGCCAGGCGTACAGGAGGTCAACCAAGAGGTTGGTGATGACAAAGACCAGGACCAGGACGCTCACAATGGCAACGATGGTTGGGCCTTCGCTTCGCTGGATGGCCTGGAAGAGTTTGTTTCCCACTCCGGGGACGTTGAAGATGCCCTCGGTGACGATGGCACCACCCATGAGCCCGCCAAGGTTGGCGCCCAGGTAAGTCACCACGGGAATCAGCGAGTTCCTGAGGATGTGCGCAATAACGACGCGGGGCCGGGAAAGTCCTTTCGCCGTTGCCGTACGCACATAGTCGGCGTTCATGTTCTCACTGACGGAGGCGCGGGTAAGACGGAGCACATAGGCAAAAGAGACGAGTCCCAGCACAATTGCCGGAAGAATCAGGTTGCCCCAGTCGGCATTGGCACCCACTGTGGGTTTTGCCCAGCCAAGTTGGACGCCAAACACCAGCTGGAAGACGAAGCCCAGGACGAAGGTCGGAACAGCGATCACCAGGAGCGAGACCACAAGGACCGTGGAGTCGAACAGCTTGCCCTTCTTGAGGCCGGCGAAGACACCGAAGGCGATGCCGAAGACAGCCTGGATGATCAGGGCCTCGATGGCGAGCATTGCCGTGACGGGGAAAGCCCTGGCCAAAGAGTCGGCGATGGGCTGCTGGGTGAAGTCAACGCCCAGGTTGAAGGTGAAGAGGTTCTTAATGAAGAGCCCGTATTGAACCCAGAATGGCTGGTCCAGGTTGTACTGGGCGCGCAGGGCGTCGATGACGCTCTGCGGTGGCTGGCGCTCCCCGAAGAGGGCGGCGATCGGATCGCCGGGTAGCGCGAAGACCATGTAATAAACGAGGAGGGTGGTCCCCAGGAAAACCGGGATGACCTGGAGGAGCCTACGGAAAATAAAGCGAACCACGGGTCACCCCTCTCCGGTGGTCGGGCATTGGTGTGTCATGTGTGCCTTCCTGCCAAGCAAGCAAGGGGGGCCCGGCGCATTGGCCGGACCCCCGTTGCCTTACGGCAAGTTCAGATCCTGAGGACTACTTGGCCTCGATGTCGAAGTAACGGATGCCGCCGTTCCAGCCGGTTTCAGCTGAGACAACGTTGTTGCTCCAAACGATCGGGGTTGCCCGGTACCACAACGGCAGGCCGGGGAGGTCCTTGAACAGGATCTCCTGTGCCTGGTTGAACTTGGCATTGGCGTCTTCCGGAGTCTTGGCTGCAAGACCTTCCTTGAGGAGCTTGTCGAACTCAGGGTTCGTGTACTTCTCGTAGTTGGACGAGGCGTTGGTTGCCCATACAGGTCCGAGGAAGTTGTAGAGCGACGGGTAGTCACCCTGCCAGCCGGCGCGGGTCAGGCCCGGGAGGGACTGCGACTTGCGCAGGTCCAGAACTTCAGCGAACTTGGCGAACGGCTGGATTTCAGCCTCGATGCCGAGGTTGTTCTTGAAACCGTTGGCTACAGCGTCGATCCATTCCTTGTTGCCACCGTCAGTGTTGGAGGCGATCAGGAGCGGCTTGGAACCGTCGTACGGCTTGATCTTCTCGGCCTGGGCCCAGAGATCCTTGGCCTTGGCGGCATCGAACTTCAGGACGTCGCTGCCGGGGATGGCGTCGTTGTAGCCGTCGAGCACGGGGGCCGTGAACTCGGTGGCCGGGGTACGCGTGCCGTTGAAGATCACCTTGGTGATCTCCTCGCGGTTGATGGCGTGGGACAGCGCCTGGCGACGCAGAAGACCGGCTTCACCCTGGAAGTTCGGGTTGTAGTTCGGGATGTTCAAGGTGGAGTTGTTGGCGTTCGGGCGCGTGGAGTTACGGTCCGGGAAGTCCGTGGTGTAGGTCTTCAGGGCGTTGGACGGCACGACGTCGGTGATGTCGAGGTTGTCAGCCTGGAGATCCGTGTATGCGGGGCCCGGATCGGTGTAGAACTTGAACGTCACGCCACCGTTCTTGGCAGCGCGGGGACCCGTGTAGTCAGGGTTCTTTACGAGGGAAATGGACTGGTCGTGTACCCAGGCGCCTTCCTTCTCGAACTTGTACGGGCCGTTGCCGATCGGGTTCTCGCCAAACTTCTTGGAATCCTTCAGCGCCTCCGAGGGAAGCGGGTAGAAGGCGGAGTAGCCGAGGCGCAGGGACCAGTCAGCTTCGGGCTGGGTCAGCTTGACCGTAATGGTCTGGTCGTCAGTGGCAGCCAGGCCGGACATCGTCTGTGCGGTGGGTGCCGGCGTCGAGGTCTTCTTGCCGTCGGCGGAAGTGGTCTCGGTGACTGCGCTGACATCGGCGTAGCCTTCGATGGATTCGAAGAAGAAGCCGTTGTTCTGGAGGTTGGTGCTCAGTGCGGCGAAGTTCCAGGAGTCCACGAAGGTCTTGGCCGTGACGGGCTCGCCGTTGGTGAACTTGGAGCCGGACTTGACCTTGATGGTCCAGTTCTGCGAATCGGTGGTTTCGATCGACTCCGCCAGCGCGTTGACGGGCTTGCCGTCCGAGTCGTAGGCGCGAAGGCCTTCGAAGAGCAGCTCGACGACGCGGCCACCGTACACCTCGTTGGTGTTGGCCGGCAGCAGCGGGTTCTGCGGTTCGTTGCTGTATGCGGAAATGACCTTGTTCGGGTCAGTCGCGGCAGAGCTGTTCGTGTTGCTGCCGCCACCGCCGCCGCAACCGGTTACTGCGAGGGCGATGATCGCCGCTACGCCTAGAGCTTTGGAAGTGCGCGAGAAACGCATTCCGCCTCCTATGAGTCGTGGAGTTGAGCAGGGGAAATTCGTGATTGCCCCCAGGCACAGGCACAGTTTCCTACTGTGACGTTGCCTACATGTGTGTGTAAGCCTACCCACATTGCGTCCGGATGTTGGGACTTGCTGGCCAAACTGTAACCGTTCCGCAACCTCTGGATGCCTAATTTGCAAGGAATTTCAAGTCAAACGCTACCCGGTGGTAATATTCGCTGTCTGACAGCAGGACAGGACGGTTTTGGGGTAAAAAAGGACCCCGGCTCTGTTGAACCAGGGTCCTTCTAAAAAGCGGTAAGCGGCATTTGCCTAGACCAGCTGCCTAGACGTTGAAGCGGAACTCCACCACGTCGCCGTCGGCCATCACGTACTCTTTGCCTTCGATGCGAACCTTGCCACGGGACTTTGCCTCGGCCATGGAACCGGCATCGATGAGGTCGTCGAAGGAGACAACTTCGGCTTTGATGAAGCCGCGCTGGAAATCGGAGTGGATCACACCGGCTGCCTGCGGCGCAGTGTCACCCTGGCGGATGGTCCACGCACGGGTTTCCTTGGGACCGGCCGTGAGGTAAGTCTGCAAGCCGAGGGTGTGGAACCCAACCCGGGCCAACTGGTCCAGGCCGGATTCGCTCTGCCCGTTCATTTCCAGCATCTCGCGGGCTTCTTCCTCCTCCAGTTCAACGAGGTCGGCTTCGAGCTTGGCGTCAAGGAACACGGCGTCTGCCGGGGCAACCAGTGCACGCAGTTCGTCCTGCTTTGCCGGATCGCCAAGGATGCCTTCATCGGCGTTGAACACGTAGATGAACGGCTTGGCGGTCAGGAGGCCAAGCTCCTTGAGATGCCCCATCTCCAGCTTGTCGCTCTTGATCGAAGAGAAGATGGTGTCGCCGCGTTCCAGAACTGCCTGGGCTGCCTTGATGGCGGCCAGTTCGGCTGCTTCGCGCTTCTTGATCTTGACTTCTTTTTCGATGCGCGGGATGGCGTTTTCGATGGTCTGGAGGTCAGCCAGGATCAGCTCAGTGTTGATGGTCTCCATGTCGGAGCGCGGATCAACCTTGCCGTCCACGTGAATAACATCGGGGTCATCGAACACGCGGACAACCTGGGCGATGGCCTCGGCCTCGCGGATATTGGCGAGGAACTTGTTGCCAAGTCCTTCGCCCTCGGACGCGCCCTTCACGATGCCGGCGATATCCACGAAGGACACCGGCGCGGGCAGCAACTTCTGCGAACCGAAGATCTCGGCCAGCTTCGCCAAACGTGGATCCGGCAGGTTGACCACGCCGACGTTCGGTTCGATAGTTGCGAACGGATAGTTCGCAGCGAGCACCTGGTTGCGGGTCAGTGCGTTGAAAAGGGTTGATTTGCCGACGTTGGGCAGTCCGACGATGCCAATAGTAAGAGCCACGAGCATTGATTCTACCCGCTGGACCCTTGTCCATGCTTGTTGGCTCGTGCTGTGGCGACGACCACGGCAGCAACCTCGCTAAAACTGTCGCACCCCTGTGACAGGGTTGCCACATGGATGGATTTGGATTGGTCTTGGCCCTGCTCATGCTGCTGATAGGCGCCTTCGTGGGTCTCGCAGCAGGCTACGTCGTCTTTCGACGCCGGGGCGCCGGCTTGGAAGAGGATTTCGACGCCGTTTCGTCGCGGCTGTCGGAAGTGACGGCGCAGCTCGCAGCCGCCGACGCCGAACGCCGGCTCTTGATGACACAGAACCGGGAGTTGAGCGCAGCAAGGAACTCGGATGGCAGTGTTCTGCGCGCCCTTGGCCCAGTGGCTGAGAAGCTGACAGCGGTACAGCAACAGGTTTCGCTCCTGGAACGCGACAGGGTGGAGCAATACGGACAGCTTGCCCAACAACTGCAGGACGCCCGCCTGTCGGACGAACAACTCCTGCGTTCAACACACGCATTGGCCTCTGCCCTTCGCTCCAACAGTGCACGTGGCCAGTGGGGCGAAGTCCAGCTTCGCAGGGTCGTGGAAGCCTCGGGGATGCTGCGGCACGTCGATTTCCATGAGCAGGTCCATTCCGGCCGCAGCGAGAACACCTTGCGGCCGGACCTTGTGGTCCAGCTGCCCGGCGGCAAGCAATTGGTGGTGGATGCGAAGGTCCCCTTGGCCTCGTACCTCTCGGCGCAGGAACAACTGCATGGTGATGGTGCCTTCGGTGAATCAGTAACCCAAGGCTCCAACCGCGACTCCAAGACGCTTCTGGCGCAGCATGCAAAAGCACTCAAGGCCCATATAGATGCCCTGGCAGCAAAGAAGTACTGGGACATTCCCGGGAACTCCCCCGAACTGGTGATCTGCTTCCTCCCGGCCGAGTCCATCCTGGCGTCGGCTCTGGAAGCCGATCCGGGATTGTTGGAACACGCCCTCTCCAGGAACGTTGTCCTGGCCTCTCCTGGCACACTCCTCGCGGTCCTCAAGTCGGTGGCCTTCACATGGCGGCAGGATGTGTTGACGGACAGCGCCCATGAGCTGTTCGAGCTCGCCAAGCAGCTCTACGAACGGATGGGCACGCTGGGCGAGAACGTGAGCAAGCTGGGAAGTTCGCTGAAGACATCCGTGGACCGTTACAACGCCATGGTAGGCACGCTCGAGGCCCGTGTCCTGCCCACGGCGCGCAAGCTCAACACCATGGACGATGCTGGTCTGACCGCGCCCATGTCCGTGGAAGCCGTCCCACGCGCGCTGGCGGCGCCGGAGCTACTCTCCGAAGAAAGTCAGGAGTCGGCGGCCTAGCGTAGTTAAAGAGACCGGCCCGCAGTGGCGCCTCCCTGAAAGGAGGTTCCCACTGCGGGCCGGCTCTGCATATGTGGTGCTAGGACGTGGCTCGGTTTCCGCGGCCACCGAGGGCTCGCGTGACGTCGCCGGCTTTCTTCAGCGTGGCCCGCAGTTCCTTGGGCAGCGAGAACAGCAAGTCTTCCTCTGCGGTCACGACTTCCTGGACTTCGCCGTAACCGTAATCAGCCAACAGGCGCAGGACGTCCTGGACCAGTACCTCAGGAACGGAAGCACCTGACGTTACGCCGACCGTAGCAACGCCTTCGAACCAGGCTTCGTCCACTTCATTGGCAAAGTCGACTCGGTAGGAGCTCTTGGCGCCATACTCAAGGGCGACTTCAACGAGGCGGACCGAGTTGGACGAGTTGGCTGAACCCACCACGATGACCAGATCGGCCTGGGGGGCGATCTTCTTGATGGCCACCTGACGATTGGTGGTGGCATAGCAAATGTCGTCGCTGGGCGGATCCTGCAGCGTGGGGAATCGGTCCTTGAGCAAGCGGACGGTCTCCATGGTTTCATCCACGCTGAGCGTCGTCTGCGAAAGCCAAATGGTCTTCTCGGGATCGCGGACTGTGACCTTGTCTACCTCGTGGGGACCATTGATGATCTGGATGTGCTCGGGGGCTTCACCGGCCGTTCCTTCGACTTCCTCGTGGCCCTCGTGGCCGATGAGCAGGATGTCGTAGTCTTCCTTGGCGAAGCGCACAGCTTCTTTATGGACCTTGGTCACCAGCGGGCAGGTGGCGTCGATGGTGCGGAGTCCACGGTCTTCTGCGGACTGGACGACAGCCGGGGAGACGCCGTGTGCAGAGAAGATTACCAATGCGCCCTCGGGAACCTCGTCCGTCTCCTCGACAAAAATGGCTCCCTGTTCTTCCAAGGAGCTGACCACATGCACGTTGTGGACAATCTGCTTGCGGACGTAAACGGGCGGGCCGTAATGCTCCAGGGCCTTTTCCACGGCGATGACGGCCCGGTCCACTCCGGCGCAGTAACCGCGGGGAGCTGCCAACAGAACCTTCTTGGGACCCGTGACGGGCGCCGCTGCCTGTACCTCTTCCGGAGATCGCCGTCTGCGCGGCACCGTGGGCATAGGAATGGAAACTGCTGTGCTGGTCATCCCTCCATGCTACCGGCCCGGACTTTAACTGCGGGCAGAACGTGACCCTTGTCGCCCTGACACCACGGAACCGATGATGCCCACCACAAGGACAACGCCTGACACCACTGCAGCGATCAGCGTCCACTGTCCAAAACCAGTACGGGCCGCGGTGAGGAATTCCTGCTTGAACAGCTCAGCCACGCCGTTGGCGCTGGCGAGGTTCCCGACAATTCCGCCGGCGAGATCTGATCCTGCCGTCCAAAGTGCTGCAAGTGCCAAACCCCCTAATCCGAGGAACACCAACACCAGCGAGCGTCGTCGCGCTGCGGCCAGGGCCAGGAGCGATGCCAACAAAGCCCCGGCTGCTGCCAACCACCACAACGGGGCGAAAGCAGCGACGCGTTCCACGAGTTGCCGATGGGAGGGCTCCCCCAAGGACACCAGGCTTTCTGCAGGAACATCGAGCCTGATCCGGGTAGCCTCAGCGAAGTGGTCGCGTATGAGCCTCACCAGGGGACCAATATCAAGAACCAAGGCCGTGGTGGTCGCCGCTTCTTCCGTTTGCGGTGCTGCCCCAAAATTCAGCCGGTGGCTGTTTCGGACAGTTTCCTCCCATGCTGCGGGGTAGTCGCTCCACGACTGCATCCCTGTTGCAGCATTCCGCAGCGCGTCCGCCGCCAAGGACTGGATAGGTCCCGGAAGGTCCACCGAAGACTCGAACGTGCCAACCGCCGCAGCCGCGAGACGGCTTTGGAAGTCGGGATCGTTGCCCAGCCCTCCGGCGATGCGAACAAATCCCTCTTCCTTGACGATGTTCTGATCCACCCACGCGGCAGGGACAGCGACGGCGGTGAGGAGCAAGGCGAGGATCACTCCCAATGCTGAAACGAAAGTACGCAATGTCATCCTCGGGGGCTCGGGGGCTATGCCACCATCCTAGGTCTGTCCACATGGCAGGAAAAATGTCAGGGCCGGAGATCAAGCTATGGATAGAGTTGGAAGGCGGCCGGCACCCATGACCGCAAACCTAGCGAGGATAGAGATCATGCAGGCACCATCACGGCTATTGGAAAGGGCATGGACAGCTCATGTCCGCTGAACAAACGCCGGAGTCCACCCTGCCCGGAACAGCCGCAGAGACCAGTCCAGACAACCCTTGGCCGCTGCAACTCTTGTCCCGCAAGCTCAAGGCGCACATTGAGCGTGCACCGGCGGCTTGGATCGAGGGCCAGGTCATCGAGATGAACCGCCGGGGCGGCAATGCCTTCCTGACCCTGCGTGATGTTGATGCCGAAATCTCCCTGCCGGCTTCGGTGTGGTCCACCGTGCTGGACCGCCAAAAGATACCCCTGGAACGGGGTTCCCGCGTGGTTGCTTTGGTCAAGGCTGACTTCTGGGTCAAAACGGGACGCCTGAACATGTCGGTCAAAGACATCCGTCCGGTGGGCTTGGGGGACCTGTTGGCCCGAATCGAACGGCTGCGCCAGGCATTGGCAGCCGAAGGCCTGTTTGCGGATTCCCGAAAACGTAAGCTGCCACTGCTCCCCCACCGCATCGGCCTCATTACGGGCCGGGACTCCGACGCCAAGAAAGACGTCCTGCGCAACGCTGCCCTGCGTTGGCCCGCAGTTGAGTTCGACGTCCGCGAAGTCGCCGTCCAAGGCAACACAGCGGTCTCCCAAATCATCGCCGCGTTGAAAAAACTCGACGCCGATCCGCACGTTGACGTCATTGTCCTCGCCCGAGGCGGCGGCGCTTTGGAAGACCTCCTCCCGTTCAGCAACGAAGACCTCATTCGCGCCGTGTCGGCCGCCACCACCCCCATTGTCAGTGCGATCGGCCATGAAGCGGATCGACCTATCCTGGATGATGTGGCTGACCTCCGTGCGTCCACCCCCACTGATGCTGCCAAACGGATAGTGCCCGACGTCGCCGAGGAATTGGCCATGGTCCGCCAAGCGCGGGACCATCTTCGACGAAGCATCGGACGAATGGTGGATCGTGAGACGGATCGGCTCCATGCGCTGAGGTCGCGGCCAGTGCTGGCCGCTCCCGATTCGATGGTGGACGCCCGTTCGGATGATATCCACCGCCTACAACGGCGCTCCCATTCGGCAGTAAGCACCGCTGTTGTCCGCGCCCTGGACCAGGTGCATCACTTGCGGGCCCAGGTCAGGGCACTGTCACCGCAGAAGACACTTGACCGAGGTTATGCCGTAGTGCAACTCATCGGCGAGGACCAGGCAGGGTATCACGTGATCAGCAGCCCCGAGGAAGCTCCGGACGGGACCGCGCTAGCCATCCGCGTAGCCGAGGGCCGCTTCAGGGCTGTATCCACAGGCCAAGGCCAACTCGTGGAGCACTGATATTCGCGGGCATATTCGCGGGCACCGCCGTTACCACCACATCAAAGGACATCATGACCGAGAACAATTCAGCGGCCCCTTCAACGGACTCCTTGGACGCTTTGAGCTACGAGGAAGCCCGTGAACAGCTAGTGGCCGTCGTCAGCCGATTGGAGGCCGGCGGAGCCAGCCTCGAAGAATCTTTGGCTCTGTGGGAGCGGGGCGAAGCACTTGCCAAACGATGCGAGGACTGGCTTGAGGGCGCCCGCAAACGCCTGGCAACCGCCCGGGATGCCAGCAACGACGCCGGGGCTGCCGCCGGCACCGACTAGCTGACGCAGGAAAGGGACGGCCTAGGAATTCACTACGAGCGCCCGTTCGGCGGCGACGTCGAAGTCGGCTTTGGGCCAGTCCAACTTCAATCCTTTCAAGGCGTCCAACAGCAACTGCTGAACAGCGATGCGTGCGTACCATTTCTTGTTGGCCGGTACTACGTGCCATGGAGCGATGTCCGTTGAGGTCTTCTCAAAGGCTGTGCTGTAGGCGTCCATGTAGTCATCCCAGTAGGCACGCTCTGCCAGGTCTCCGCGGCTGTACTTCCAGTGTTTGCTGGGATCGTCCAGCCTTGCAATGAGACGCTTTTTCTGTTCGTCCTTGCTGATGTTGAGCATGACCTTGACGATGGTGGTGCCCTGCTCGGCGAGGCGTGCCTCGAAGTCATTGATCGCGGCATACCGCCGCTCCAACTCCTTGCCGTCGGCCCACGCATGGACACGATGGATCAAGACGTCCTCATAGTGTGACCGGTCAAAGACCCCCACCATTCCGGCCGCCGGCGTTTGTTTCTCGATCCGCCACAGGAAGTCATGCGACTTTTCCTCGTCCGTGGGGGCCTTGAAGGCAGTCAGCTGAACGCCTTGCGGGTCCATTGCGCCCACCACGTGGCTGACGATGCCGCCCTTCCCCGCAGTGTCCATCGCCTGCAGAATCAGCAGCAGCCGCTTACCGCTGCCGAACTTGCCCTCGGCAAAAAGCTTCTCTTGCAGTTCCGCGAGCCGGGCATCCTGGGCCTCGAGCAGGGCGCGCCCGTCAGCTTTGGCACCGGCATATCCTGGCGTTGACTTTGGATCGACGCTTGCCAGCGAGAAGCCTGGGCCAACCCTCAGGACTTCGGCGGGACTCGAGGCGAACTCAACTGCAACAGCCATGGGGCGTGCCTTTCTGCCGGGCCGCGCCCTCGTGGCGCAGCCATGGACCTCAGGCTAGTTGCCCGGGTACCTCGACAGGAAGTCCGCCATGCGGCCAATTGCCTCTTCAATGTCCTTCACATTGGGCAAGGTCACCATGCGGAAGTGGTCCGGACGCACCCAGTTGAATGCACGACCATGGGAGACCAGGATCTTCTGTTCCTTCAACAGGTCCAGGACGAACTTCTCGTCATCCCTGATGTGATAGACCTCGGGGTCCAGCTTCGGGAACAAGTAGAGAGCGCCCCTGGCCTGCTGGGTGCTGACGCCGGGGATGGCGTTCAGGAGGTCGTAGGCCTTGTTGCGCTGCTCCAGGAGCCTTCCTCCGGGGAGGATGAGGTCATTGATGCTCTGGTAGCCACCGAGTGCCGTTTGGATGGCGTGCTGTGCGGGGACGTTGGCACACAAACGCATGTTGGCCAGCAGGTTGATGCCCTCGAGATAGTCGGCCGCATCCTTCTTGGGTCCGGAGATAGCCATCCAGCCGGCACGATAGCCGCAGACACGGTAGGCCTTGGACAACCCGCTGAACGTCAGGCACAGGACGTCATCGCCGGTCAGGCCCGCGAGGTTGATGTGGACAGCGTCTTCGTAAAGGATCTTCTCGTAGATCTCATCCGCAAAGAGAACCAGGCCATGCTTCTCGGCGAGGGCAACGATTTTCTTGAGGGTCTCTTCCGGATAGACAGCACCGGTGGGATTGTTGGGATTGATCACCACAATGCCCTTGGTCCGCGGCGTGATCTTGGATTCCATGTCCTCAAGATCGGGCTGCCATCCGGAGTCCTCGTCACAGAGGTAGTGCACGGGACGGCCGCCGGCCAGAGCCACCGAGGCAGTCCAGAGGGGGTAGTCCGGGGTGGGAATCAGCACCTCGTCGCCGTCGTCGAGGAGTGCCATAAGGGACATGGTGATGAGCTCGCTGACCCCGTTGCCCAAGTAGATGTCATCGACGTGGATGTTCTGGATGCCGCGCGTCTGATAGTACTGCGAGACCGCGGTCCGAGCGGAGAAAATGCCACGGGAATCGCTGTAACCTTGGGCGTTTGGCAGGTGGCGGATCATGTCCACCAAAATGGCGTCAGGCGCTTCGAAACCGAAAGGGGCCGGGTTTCCGATATTCAGTTTGAGGATCCGATGACCCTCCGCCTCCATCTGCTGGGCGGCCTGAAGAATCGGTCCACGGATGTCGTAAAGGACATTATGAAGCTTGGTGGACTGCTTGAAATTCGCCATCCCTCAAATATGCCACAAGGGTGATGTAGTTCAGCTGAGACTTAACTCACATAAACGACGACGGCGGTGACGGTCCCGCGCGGGTCCGTCACCGCCGTCGAACGCGGTTTTCTTCAGGTGTTACTTGACGATGCCTTTGTCCTTCAGCCAAGCGGCCGCGGCATCCTTGGGGCTCTGCTTCTGGTCGCCGCTGACTGCCCGGTTCAAGTTGATGAGGTCGTCCGTGGTGAGGATCTTGGAGACGTTGTTCAGCGCTTCCTTGGCCTTGTCCGTCACCTTGGCCTCCTTGACCAGCGGCAGGACCTGCTGCGCCTTGAAGTTGTTCTTCGGGTCTTCCAGGACCACGAGGTCGTTGTCCGCGATGGAGGGCGTGGTGGTGTAGATGTCCGCCACCTGCACCTTGTCCTCAAGAAGTGCCTGGAGCGTCAGGTTGCCGCCGCCGTCGTTGAAGGGCTGCAGGCCCTTGAGCTCGCAGCCATAGTTGGCTTTCAGCCCCGGGAAGCCGTAGGCGCGGGTCTCGAAGGTGGCCGGTGCCGCCATGGTGAAGTCCTTGCATACCTTGGCGAGGTCCTCGATGGACTTCAACTGGTACTTCTCCGCCGTGGCTTTGGTGACCACCATGGCGTCCTTGGACTCAGCCTTAGCCGGCTCCAGAACGGCGAGGCCCTCCGGAAGCTTGCCCGGGAGGGCCTTGTAGACATCCTCGGCCGAGACTTCGGTGGCTGCAGTGTCTACGTAGGAGAGCAGGTTGCCGGAGTAGTCCGGCACGAGGTCGATGGATCCGTCCTGAACAGCCTTGAAGTAGATCTCACGCGAACCGATGTTCGGTTTGGACGAAGCAGTGAGCCCTGCGGCGTTGAGGGCACCAACATAGATCTCGGCGATGACCTGGCTCTCCGGGAAGTCGGCTGAGCCAACCACCAGCGAACCTCCAGCAGCTGCGGAACCGCTGGGGGCCGACGTCGAAGGCGTGGCCAAGGGGCTGCCACCGCACGCGCTCAGCGCGAGGGCCACACCGAGTCCTGCTGCGAGGCCGCCGAGACCACGGCGTGTAAGGGTCATGGGGACGGGGTTCTTCATGGTGTACCTCCTTGAACGGCAGCCCCGGCGGGAGCTGTGGCTGTGAGATCGTCGGCTGCCTTCTGGCGGCCGCTTGAATCGAGGGTCAGGCCGGGTGAGATAACAAGCCTCTGCACTCCGGCAAGGATCAGGTCCACTGCGATGGCCAGTGCGGCGATAAGCAGGGAACCTCCGAGCATCCTGGGGAAATCCTGCAGGACGAGGCCGTCGAACAGGTAGCGGCCAAGCCCGCCGAGAGGCAGGTAGGCAACCACTGAGACAGTCGCGATGACCTGCAGCACCGCAGTGCGGATGCCACCAAACATGACTTGAAGGCCGTTGGGCAGTTCCACCCGGAAGAGGATCTGCAATTCCGTCATGCCCATGGCCCGGGCAGCATCCACCACGGTGGCATCGACGCTCGAGATTCCGGCGTAGGTGCCGGCAAGGAGGGGCGGCACCGTCAGGATCACCAGCGCCCACACAGGTGGCATCAGGCCACTCCCGGCAAGCAAGGCGAACAGGACCAGCAAGCCGAGCGTCGGCAGCGCCCTGAGGGCCCCGGCGACTGCCACAGCAACCACCCGGCCACGGCCGGTGTGCCCGATATAGAGACCGATGGGCACTGCGATGGCGGCTGCGATGAGGAGTACCAAGGCGCTGTACTGTAAGTGCTCCAGCAAGCGCGTGGGTATTCCGCCGCTTCCGGTCCAGTGGGCAGGATCCGTCAGCCAGGCGATGGTTTCGGCGAAGATGTTCATGCCGACGCTCCCGGATCGGGGCGAAGGGCAGCGTGCTGCGTCGCAGGACCGGCCTTGGGCTCCGTGAGCAGGGCGTTCGCATCCGGACGCGACGGCTTCCCACCGGTGGCCCGCGTCCATGGAGTCAACAGGCGCTCAAGAATTACGAGCACTGCGTCCATCAGCAAGGCGAGAACCAGGATGGCGATGATGCCCACCACCACCTCGGTGATGAATGTGCGCTGGAGGCCGTCGGTAAACAGGACTCCGAGATTTCCCACTCCCAGCAGCGCTGCAACGCTGACCAGGGAAATGTTGCTGACCGAGACAACACGAAGGCCTGCGAACATCACCGGCAGGGACAGCGGGAGGTCCACTTGGAAGAACCGGGCCAGTGGCTTGAAGCCCATGGCAACGGCGGCGTTGCGGAGATCGTCGTCCACGGAATCGAACGCATCCACGGCAGCACGGACCAACAGGGCGACGGCGTAGATGGTCAGTGCCACGATCACGTTGATCGGATCAAGGATCCGTGTGCCAAGGATGGTGGGAAGGATGATGAACAGCGCCAGGGATGGAATGGTGTACAGCAGCGACGTGGCAGTGGCCACCACCGACCGGAGCGTCCCGTTGCGCCGGGCAAGCTGCGCCAAAGGAATGGAAATCAGCAGGCCCAGGATCATGGGGATGATCGCGAGCACCATGTGCTGGCCGGCCAAGCCCAGAACCATTCCACTGTTGTCAAGGAACCACTCCATCAGGTGGCGTCCTCCCTGTGGTGCCGGACTTCTTCGATGAGTTCAAGAACTTCCGGCGCCTTCAGGACGCCGGCGACCCGGCCGTCGTCGTCAACTGCAACCCCAAGACCCGACGGCGACGACAACGCCGCGTCCAACGCGCGGCGCAGCGTATCTCCCTTGCGGAAGAGCGAACCTCCGGGAATCAAACCGGCGCCGTCGCGCGGCGACGACCACCCGAGAGGCCGTGAATCCTCATCCACCACCAGGGCCCACTCCCCCGATTCGCGTCCGGCGTCATGGCCGTCGGAAGGACCGACCATGGTCACCGGGTGCAGGGTCACGGCATCCGCGGGGTTGAAGGCAAGGTGCCGGAACCCGCGGTCGCGCCCCACGAAGGAGGCAACAAAGTCGTTCGCCGGCGCGCGGAGGATTTCTTCCGGGGTGGAGTACTGTGCCAGCTTTCCCCCGACGGCGAAGACTGCCACCTTGTCGCCCAGTACCGTGGCTTCGTCGATGTCATGGGTGACGAAGACAATGGTCTTGGCCAGTTCCCGCTGCAGGCGCAGGAGTTCCTGCTGCAATTCGTCCCGGACCACGGGATCCACTGCGCTGAAAGGCTCGTCCATCAGCAGGACCGGTGGATCAGCAGCAAGCGCGCGGGCCACGCCGACGCGCTGCTGCTGACCACCTGAGAGTTGCGACGGGTACCGCTTGCCGAGAACGGAAGCCAACCCGACGACGTCGAGCAGTTCCGCTGCGCGCTTCCGCGCCGCCGCCTTGGAAACACCGTTGAGTCGTGGGACGGTGGCGATGTTATCCAGTACCGACCGGTGCGGCAGAAGGCCCGATGACTGCATCACGTAGCCCATGGAACGCCGGAGCTGTGCCGCGGGAACCTGTGAGACGTCCTCGCCTGCAACGGTGATGGTTCCGCTGGTGGGCTCCACCATGCGGTTGATCATGCGCAACGACGTTGTCTTACCGCAGCCCGACGGGCCGACGAACACAGTGATGGAGCCCTTGTCGATGGACATGCTGAGGGCGTCCACCGCCGGTTGCCCGCCCTGGTATTGCTTGGTTACGCTCTGGAACTCAATCATGGCTTCGGCCATACCCGGGCTTACCTATCTGTGGTCGAGAATATCGGTAGAGCCACATGATCATATGCACTCTTATTACTTGGCTGCAAAGCAATCTTCACCCAGCGTAGCCAGCACCACCGACGATGTCAGCGAAGCCACGTATTCCGTAATGAATCGGCAATGTTCAGCGTTTCCGACGCTTCCCACCCTTACCCGCCCTCTCTTCGGCCTGATCATGCCTGTACCGTTCCGCTGCACGCTGGCCCCTTTCAGCCGAAACCACCTTCTGGTGCCATTCACGTTGGTAGGCACGCCGCGCTGCTGCGTCGTGCTTCCTGGCCAGGGCCGCCAGCTCGCGTTGCAGTTTCAGGTAGCTGGACCAGCGGCGGGGATCGAGGCTTTCGTCCGCGAGCGCCTCCTGCACCGCGCAGCCCGGCTCTGCTTGGTGCGCGCAGTCGGCAAAACGGCACCGGGCGAAAAGCGCGTCAAGATCGCCGAACATCTCGTCCATGCCTTCCTCAGCATCGAAGAGCCCGAACCCGCGGACACCCGGGGTGTCCATGAGCACAGCGCCTCCGGCCAAAGGAACCAGTTCCCTGGACGTTGTGGTGTGTTTGCCCTTGCCGTCGCCGGCACGGACAGCGCCGGTCTGCTGCACGTCATGTCCCGCAAGCGCGTTGATGAGTGTTGATTTCCCGGCACCTGATGGGCCCAACAGAACCAGCGTGGCCCCGTCGGGGACGTGACGCATGAGCTCGTCGAGCCCATCGCCCTGCTCCGCGGAGGTGGTGACAACGTCCACGCCCGCTGCCTGGAGGATGACCTCGCCCACTACGTCGTCCGCCAAGTCCGCCAGGTCCGCTTTGGTGATGACCACCAGCGGTGTTGCGCCGGAATCCCAAGCGGCCACGAGGGTCCGTTCAAGGCGGTTATGTGTGAGGGGCCGGTCCACGGGGACCACTACGGCCACAATGTCGATGTTGCTTCCCAGGATTTGTTCCTCGGAGGAGGCTTCAAACGCGCGTTTTCGGCTGAGGGCCGAATGGCGCGGAAGGACGTCGACGACGGCGGGCTCCCCCGCGAGGTTATGGCCGAGCCATACCCAGTCTCCCGTGGCTGGAACGAGCCCGTGGGCCGGATACGGCAGATGCAACAGGCCGTCGCTCGAAGCAACAAGCACCCGGTTTCTGTCGAGACGGACAACCCTGCCCGGACTGGCGTCGTCCTGCGCGCCAGGGGCTGGATTGGCGCGGAAAAGCTCCGCGGTTTTCTCGGTGTAGCCGTACTCCCGAGGTCCCGGAAATGGCGTGGTGGAGGTAATGGAAGGATTGCTTGAAGAAGCGAAAGTGTTCAAGGGTTAGCCTCTGCTGAGGCCCGGCCGCCTAGTTTTGGCAGGCTGATGCCGGGACAGGAATGGTGGGGTGATGAGGGTGCGCCGCAACTGTGTGCAGGGCGCGCAAGATCGTGACAATCATCAAATCCACCTCCTCGGCATTCCGGGCCGGCAACTGTGAGGCCGGCAACGATGTTCAGCGTAGCCAACCACTACCGACTTTGGCTAGGCCTTTGTCCTAGTTGAGCTTCCCGTCAGCGGGCCGCTCCTTGTGCAGGCGCAGCGCCGTGTCCACCAGGGACACGCGGTTGAGCTTCCCAATGTCCTCCAACGGAATCCATGCGGCGTGGGTGGTGCTGCCGTCCACTTCATGGGTCAGTTCACCACCAACTACCGTGGCTTCGTACACCAGGCGCAGCGCTTGGAAGTCCTTCACCGAACCGTCCGGCCGTATCTCCCCTGGCCAATGGCCCACGTCAATACCCAGCATGCGATCGATCCGGGCTTCGTAGCCGGTCTCCTCAAAAACCTCCCGACGGCACCCATCCACCGGGTGTTCAGCCAGGTCCAACCCACCACCAGGAAGCGTCCAGCCCTCCTTACCGTCCTGTTTCCAGTAGGCCAACAGGATCCGCCCTTCCTGGACGATGACGGCGTAGGCGGCTGGGCGGGTATCGAACTGCAGGCTCATGGTGCCAGCATAAATCCTTGGGGTGGATCCCTACGGGAGTTCGGCCGCAGCGATCGGACCGGCCTCTTCAGGTCCCAGGTCCGGGCCCTCGCGAAGCTCGACGACGGTCCCCGCGTTCCCGAGTTCCAGCACCTTGATGGTGTTGCGGCCTGGTTTCAGCAAAGGCGCCGGGGCGTACAGGGTTACTTGCGGGCCTTTCTCCCAGTACCGGCCCAGGAGGAATCCATTGAGCCAGACGAAGCCCTTGCCGGAGTCAGGCAGGGCGATGTAGGTGTCAGCGGGTTCGCCAATCTCGAAGTCAACTCCGGCCAGGCCTGCCAGGTCCTCCTGTACCCATTCCGTGAGCGGCAGAGGAGTCTGCGTCCAGTGGAAGGTATAGCGCTGGTTGATGAGGACGCCGCCCAGGATGCCCTTGCCGTGGCCGGTGAGTGGTCCGTAGTTGATGCGACCCAGGTTCTCCACCAGGATCTCGAGCTTGGCGGTAACACCAGTGCCCGTGACCTTCAGCCCTTCAGCGCCGGACACATCGTCCAGGACGCCGATGAAATGACCGTCAACCCAAACATAGGCGCGGTCGTGCAGGCCCGTGATCTTCAATCGGCTCTCGGCAGGTTTCTCCGCACCACCCGGCAGGATGGCTTCGGCCGCGTAAAGGACCATTCCGGCGTCTAGACCCAACTGTTCGAAACTGAGGGGTTTGACACTTGTGACAGGCTTCCCGGCGGCCCTCGCCAGCTCAAGCAGGTCCGGTCCTGCCGACAACGCCAATTGCTGCGCGGGAAGCACCGGAGCGTCCGCCAGCAGCTCGACGGGGAGCTCAGGGATGTCTTCAATCCCTTGCGCCCGGAAGAACTCCTTGCGGAGAGCATGGAACTTGGGTGTCAACGCTCCGTTTTCTGCGATGGGCGCGTCGGAGTCATAGCTGGTGACCGTCGGCTGCAGCATGGTGCCATCGTGGTTGCTGCCGGAGCCCAGACCGAAGTTGGTCCCGCCGTGGGCCATATAGATACAGACCGAGCCACCAAGGTCCAGCATCTTGCGCGCTTCGAGGGCGGCATCTTCGGCGTCGCGGCGGTGGTGGTGTTCGCCCCAGTGGTCGAACCAGCCGCCCCAGAACTCGACGTTGAAGAACGGCTCGTCCGGTCGGCGTCGCTTCCAGGTAGCCACGGCTTCGTCACCCCGACTTCCCAGCGTTGCCGTTGCCCAGGTCCCCTCTATGGCGCCGCCGTCGAGGAAGTAGTCGTTGCCGCCGTCGGCCGTGAAAAGCAGCTCCGTGATGCCCCGCTCCTCCAGGGCACGCCGGTTCCAGCGGATGTATTCGTGATCGTCGCCGTAGCTGCCGTATTCGTTCTCGATCTGCACCGCCACCACTGGACCGCCGGTGGACGTTTGCCGGGACGCGACGATGGGAAGGAGGTGATCGAACCAGTCCTCGATGGCAGCGGTGAACACCGGGTCCAGGCAGCGCAGGCCGATGCCCGGGATGCCGGTCAACCAGGCAGGAAAACCGCCGTTGTCCCACTCGGCACAAATGTACGGGCCGGGACGGACAATGACGTCCAGCCCTTCTTCGGCGGCGATGTCAATGAACCGGCCCAGGTCCCGCCATCCGGTGAAGTCCGGAGCCTGATCCTGCCGAGGCTGGTGGAAGTTCCAAGCAACATAGGTGTCCACGGTGTTGGCGCCCATCGCCTTGAGTCGACGCAGCCGGTCCTGCCACAGATCCGGGTGGACACGGAAGTAGTGGATGGCTCCGGCGAGGATGCGATACGGTTCACCCGAACGGTAAAGGACGGCGTCGTGGTAGCTCAGAAGGGCGTTGTTCACGTGGAACAGATTAGCTCAATTTCCAACATTTATGCACAGGTGATGATCGCATGACCAATCTTGATACTTCCCCCGCACAGGAAGTCTGCCCCGCGGCGCCGGAAGACCAAGGTCCGTGCGTACAGCTTTGGCCCGAGCGCGAGGTTCCCTTGGGCGGCGTCCGCGCCATGAACGTGATGAGGACTTTGCCGCAGCGGGGCCTGCCGACCGTGGGCGCCTGGTGCTTCCTGGACAGCTTCGGGCCTGATCGGGTGGCCATGAGCGTCCTTCCGCATCCCCACTGCGGCCTGCAGACCGTTACCTGGCCACTGGAAGGAGCCGTGCGGCACCGCGACAGCGTTGGCAGCGATGTTGTCGTCCGACCAGGTGAGCTGAACATCATGACGGCAGGCCACGGGATCTCCCACTCCGAGTTCTCAGTCCTCCCCGCCGCCACCGAGGCCGGGACCAGCCCGCTGGTGGACGAAATCCCCGTGTCCCGGGGCCTGCAATTGTGGGTGGCCCTGCCGGAGGAGCACCGGCATCGTGCCCCATCTTTTGAGCAGGTGAAGGACCTGCCGGTGGCCGTGGGCGAGGGCTTCACCGCTACGGTCATGGTGGGCGAGTTCGCCGGACAACGCTCCCCTGCCACGATGTTCAGCCCCATTGTGGGAGCGGACATCACTGGCACGGGGCCACTTGAGCTGCCCCTCCGCCCCGATTTTGAGCATGCGGTTTTGGTGTTGGACGGCCACGTGGTCATCGACGGCCAGGACATCGAGCCCGGACCGCTGGCCTACCTCGGAGCCGGCAGGACCCGCTTGGCCGTGGAAGCGCAACCCGACACGCATTTCATGCTTTTGGGCGGCGAGCCCTTCGGCGAAGACCTGCTCATGTGGTGGAACTTCGTGGGGCGGACCCACGAAGAAGTGGAGCAGGCGCGCGAGGAATGGGAGGCCGAGGGACTGCTCGACGACGACGTTGCCGCCACCTCACGCTTCGGGTTCGTCCCCGGCCATGGGCCCGACGCTGGCCCTGAAGCCGGCCGCATTCCAGCGCCGCCACTTCCGGGCGTGAAACTGCGACCACGCACCCGCGGCTGACTCAGTGGATGGTTAGCCCTGCTGCTCTGCCACGAGCCGCGGTACCCCGAACACAGGATCCTGGTGGAGGATGCGAACGTCGACGATGCCCTCTTCGGCCAGCCTGGCCTTGAAGGCTTCCTGCAGCCGCTGGACGTTCATGCCCAGTCCGCTGCCAAGAATGACCGGCCCGTCGATGCCCAGTTGTCGGACCGCTTGTTCAGCGAGGTCAGCCAGGTCTCGGCCTGCCTGCTCCACCAGCGCTTTGCTGGTTTCGTCACCGGCATCGGCTGCTTCCACCACCAACCGGGCCTGCTGTGCCCAGTATCGGCGGCCTGTCTCCGGCGAATGGAACAGGGCGATCAGCTTGCCCGGCTCGTCCACCCCCACGGAGTCCAAGAGCGCACGGCTGAGTCGATCCGGCTCCAAGCCCTGGTTCATCCGACGCAGGCTGTGGCGCACCGCTTCGCGCCCCAGCCAGTAACCGCTGCCTTCGTCCCCCAAAAGGTAGCCCCAGCCACCCGCGCGGGCTTCCTCGCCGGCGTCGTTCTTACCCCAGGCGGCTGAGCCTGTACCAGCAATCACAGCCACGCCCGTGCTCGCTCCGCCGGCGGCCAGGAGCAAACGTGAGTCATGGACCACGGTGATGTGTGCCCCGGAGGCGTGGGGCGCGATGAGGTCGGCGAGCGCCTGGGCGTCTTCATCAGTGTCGATCCCGCCTGCTCCGGCATAGACCTGGTCGATGCGGCCGCCACCGATCTTGGCGAACAGTTCGGCAAGGTTTGCTGCCGCCTGCTCCCTGCTGACGTTCTGGACGTTGGAGCTGCCTGCGCTCTCGTCACGGACCGGTGCTCCGTTCTCAAACCGCACTCCGCGGGTTTTGGTACCGCCGATGTCGAGCCCGATGACGGTGCCGCTCACGGTCTCCGTCGAAGCGTGGGAATGCTGGGCAGAGTCAAGATTGTTCACCGTGAAAGACTAGCTTGGAGAGTCCGGAGGAGAAACCGAACATGCCTGAATCCCTGTTTGAAACACCGTTCATTGCCGCTCCCATGGCCGGGGGGACGTCCACGCCGGCGCTGTTGCAGGCGGTCCATGTTGGTGGCGGGATTGGTTTCCTCGCCGCTGGCTACAAGAGTCCGGAAGCCATGACTGCAGAGATCGCGGCTGCCCGTGCTCTCAAGGTGCCGTTCGGGATGAACCTGTTCGTGCCGGACCCAGGCCAACTCCCACCAGGTCCGGATGCGCGCGCACGTCTTGAGTCCTACCGGACAGAACTCGAATCCGAGGCAGTCCGTTACGGCGTGACACTGCCACCGCTTCGCCTCGATGACGACGACGCATGGCAGGACAAGATCGATGCCCTGCTGGCAGATCCCGTAGAGTACGTGAGCTTTGCGTTTGGCCTGCCGGGAAAGCCGGCTGTCCAGGCTTTGCAGAAGGCGGGAACTCTGGTCATCTCCAGTGTCACCAGCGTTCCGGAGGCCCTGGCCGCTGCAGAGGAAGGTCCAGACGCCATCGCTGTCCAGCACAGCTCCGCTGGTGGCCATACGGCAGCGTTTCTCTCAAGCGGCAGCGCACCGACCGACTCACCAGCAGCCCGTACGACGGCGGAACTGGTGGCCCAGGTGCGGGCCGCCGTCGAACTTCCGCTGATCGCGGCGGGCGCCATTATGGACGGTGCGGCGCTTCGCGACGTGCTTGCGGCTGGCGCCTCGGCAGCCCAAATAGGCACTGCCCTGGTTCGCACCCATGAAAGCGGCGCGCGGAAGCCGCACAAGGACGCGCTGGGTGATCCGTCGTTTACGCGAACGGCCATGACCCGGGCTTTCACGGGCCGGTGGGCACGTTCCCTGGTCAACGAATTCGTGGTGGATCACCAGAACGCGCCAGAGGGCTATCCCGCCATCCACCACCTCACCAGCCCGGTGCGGGCGGCGTCGTCCGCTGCCGGTGATCCGCATCGCCTCAACCTCTGGGCGGGCACCGGCTGGCAGCAGTCACGGGAGGGCTCGGCCGAAGACGTGGTCAGGGAGTTCCTGCGCGGGCTCTGACAAGTTCAGCAAGCAATTCCCCGCCTTCGGTGACTACCAGCTCGCGGAATAGCCGGACGGCGTCCGGCTCGAAGCTTCGCTCGCGCCATGCGATGCCGATCTGCCGGAAGGCCAGCTCGGACTCGATGGCTACCTCCACCAAGCCAAGTTCAGCCTCCGGGAGAAACTGGCCCGTCCCTGAGCCGGGTCCTGCAGGAGGAAGGATGCTGAAGCCCAAGCCGGCGGAAACCAGGCCGCGCGCGGAGGTGGACTCCTGGACTTCAAAGGCTATCCGCGGCCGAAATCCGGCTTCGCGCAGGAGCCCCTCCCCCAAGGCCCGCAGGCCCACCCCTTCAGGAAGGGTGATGTAGGGCTCGTGCCGTAATTCGGAGAGGTGGATGCTGGGCCGCCCGGCCAGGGGGTGACGGTAGTGGAGCACCACCCGCAGCGGTTCACGGTAGAGCGGAAGCGAACGGATGCCCCTGCCTTCCGGGGCGATCGGTGCGATCAGCGCGAAATCCATGTCACCGTTGGCCAGCTGCTTGAGGCAATCGTCCCGTGGTCCCTGCCAGAGGTCGAACACCGCATGCGGGTGGCGGCCGCGGAAAGCGCTGATGAGCAAAGGCAGCGTCGCTTCGCCAAAGGTGTGCTGGAATGAAACGCCGATGCGCCCCCGTACTACGTCCGATTCGTGACGCACCCTGTCCAGGCCTGCTTGGAAATCCTCCAAGGCTGCCTCTATGTAGGGCAGCAGGGTTCTTGCAGCTGGTGTCAGGCGGATGCCCCGGCCGTCGCGGATCAGCAGGTCCATCCCCACGATGGCACTGGCGCGAGCCACCGCCCGGCTGACAGTCGACTGGGGAACACCGAGGATCTCGGCCGTTTCGGTCATGTGTTCCGTCCTGCCGAGTTCCGCGAGGACGGGAAGGAGCGGGAGCAGTTGGATGAGCTGGTGATGATCAGGTTCCACGGGGTTCCTTGCGTCCGAAACCATTCATGCGATTCTGCATCAATCGTACGCAACATATGCATTGGAATACGTAGTTGGCCGCGTCCTAATCTTGCCGGGTGAGTAAAGCTATCGTCATGGGCACCGCCGAAACGTGGGACGGACATGCCAAGGGATCCCGGGGCTACCGCCGTGTGCTCGCCGCCTTGGCGCTGGCCGGAGTGGCCACGTTCGCCCAGCTGTACTCAACGCAGGCGGTCCTCCCGCTCATGGCCACGGACCTCCGAATCACGGCCGCAGAAGCCGCCCTCAGCATCTCCCTCGCCACCGTTGGCCTCGCTGCCACAGTGCTGCCCTGGTCTTTCGTGGCCGACAGGATTGGTCGGGTACGCGCCATGGCCATCGGCATCGCGGCAGCCACCCTGCTGGGCCTTCTGGTTCCCTTGGCCCCAACAGTTACTCTTCTGCTGGGCCTGCGGGCGCTGGAGGGCATGGCGCTGGGCGGCATCCCCGCCATCGCCATTGCCTACCTCAACGAGGAAGTCACCAAGATCCACACCGCCCTGGCAGCCGGCAGCTATGTTGCCGGAACCACCCTGGGCGGGCTCGCCGGCCGTTTGGTGGCCGGCCCGGTCGGTGAACTGTGGGGCTGGCGGGCCGCTGCCTTGGCTGTCTCCCTGCTGGCAACCGCGGCCGCAGTCCTGTTCCTGGCGCTCATACCCAAGCAACGCCGTTTCAGTCCCTCCCCGGCCATTGGTTTCGGTGGAGCTCTGCGAACCTTGGGCGGCCATTCAAGAAACCCCAAGCTGTTGTCGCTGTACTTGCAGGCCTTCCTCCTCATGGGCGGCTTCGTTGCCGTCTACAACTACCTCGGCTTCAGGTTGCATGCCGAGCCGTTCGGCCTCCCTGCCACTCTGGTCAGCCTCATCTTCCTGGCGTACTTGTCAGGCACAGTGAGTTCCCGATGGGCCGCCGGGCTGACCACCAGGTTCGGGCGCCGGAATGTGCTGGTGGCAGGGATCGCCATCATGTCCGCAGGCTTGGCCTTGACGCTGGTTGAGAACCTGGCAGCAACATTGGCCGGACTCGTTATTTTCACCGGAGGATTTTTCGCGGCCCACAGCGTGGGATCAGGCTGGACAGGAGCCATCGCAACCACAGGGCGCGCCCAGGCAGCGTCGCTGTACAACCTGTCGTATTACTTGGGTTCCAGTGTCATCGGATGGGCCGGCGGACTCGCCTTTCAAGCTTTCGGTTGGCCTGCTTTGGCCTGGAGCGTCATCGCGCTTG
This sequence comes from Paenarthrobacter sp. FR1, assembly GCF_051106045.1. Lineage (NCBI taxonomy): Bacteria > Bacillati > Actinomycetota > Actinomycetes > Micrococcales > Micrococcaceae > Paenarthrobacter > Paenarthrobacter sp. FR1. Next base: position 438,743 of record NZ_JBPFSF010000001.1, read on the forward strand.
CCCTAACGACGGCGGTAGTCACCTTGATAGTGCACCGCCCGCCGCGCCACTGACGCTGATTCACGCCGGGCTGGTCCTACAATCGGAGGCATGACACAGGTCGCGAAACCCCGGGAGCTGTCGTCACCGGAACGTTTGCAGGCGTTTACCGATGCCGTGGTGGCGATTGCGTTGACTTTGCTCATCCTTCCGCTCATGGAGAGTGTGGGTGAACTCGCGGACCATGACGGCACCACGTCGGAGTGGTTTGCCGAGGAGCAATACGCTCTCCTGGGTTTCGTCCTGAGCTTCGTCCTCATTGCAGTGTTTTGGGTGCACCACCACAAGCTTTTCCGCAGCGTCAAGCAGGTGGACTCCGGTTTGCTGTGGTTGACCGTGGCGTGGATGTTCACCATTGTGTGGATGCCCGTGGCTACGTCCCTCTCCACCCAGATGGATCCTGACTGGGCCCAACCCCTTGTCTACATTGGAACCTTGTTCGCCACCAGCTTGATGCTCCTGCTGGCTCGCATTTACCTACGGTCCCATCCGGACCTCCACGCCATGGATCCTGCCGAGACGAAATTCGGAATCCGGGCAGGTGTGGTCGTTGCCGGGCTCTTCCTGGCCGCCCTGGTCTTGGCACTCGTTATTCCGGGCGCCGGGAACCTTCCCTTGCTGCTAATGCTCCTGAGTGAGCCGCTCCAACGGCTGGACCGGCGAAGGTACCCCGGGACCCCCTCAAAAGGATAGGCACCTGAAGAATTCACCGCATAGGATGGATGCAAGGCAATTTCAGGAGGATCCGTGAGCAACCCCACGAAGAATGTTCGGTCGAGCACGGGCAGCGCTGAGCCGCTGGATGCGATCGATGAGCGAATCCTCGCAGCGTTGGTGGACGACGCACGTATCTCTAACAAACAGTTGGCCGAACTCGTAGGAATCGCCCCCTCCACGGCCCTGATGCGGACCCGGGCGTTGTCTGAACGCGGGATCATCGAGGGCTTCGAGGCCGTCCTGAGCCTGCCGGCCATCGGCCGCTCCGTGCAGGCCCTCATTGCTGTCCGCCTCCGCGCCCACGACCGCGACCAGATCGACCGCTTTACCGCACGCGTCCCCAAGCTTCCTGCAGTGATCTCCACTTTCCACACCACAGGTTCCGTGGACTACCTGCTGCACATCGCCGTCGCCAACACTGACGACCTCCGCAACTGGCTCCTGGACAACCTCGCCACTGACCCAGTGGTGGGGCACACGGAGACCACCATGGTCTTCCAGCACATCCCGGGAAACCGCGGACCGCTCCCGGAGTAGGCAATGGCCTGGGTTCAGGCCAGGGGTCGTCAGTCGCGCAACGCGCTCCGCAGTGAAATGCCCGCCAGCGTCAGCGCGGCCGCACCGCACACAACGGTGAAGGCCACGACGGCGGTCTGCAGGCCCAGTGCCGAAACAGCCATTCCCAGCCCGACCACCGGAACGGCGCTGCCCAGATACGTGATCACGTAAACGGTGCTGATGACTTGCGCGTGGCGGGCAGCTTCAACCTTGCCGGCAACTTCGTTGAAGACCTGACGGAAGGCCAGTCCTTGGCCCACTCCTGCCGTAATGCTCGCAGCAACCAAAAGCCAGGGGCTGGACCAGGCAGCGGCCGCACCCACAAGGACCACGGAAACGCCAAGCACCGCAAGTGCTGCAGGGACAACAAAGCGCCCACGGGCTCCCAGGAGCTGGCTGAGCGCTGACGCACCCAATGTTATGCCGGCCAGTACACCGATCAGGGGCCTCGAATCGGCATGGACAACGCTGGCGAAGTAGCCCGGTGCCAAGGACAAGCAGAAACCGAACACAGCGAAGCTCAGGAACCCGGTGGCCGCCGCCATCCAAAATGCTCCACGTGCGTCGCTGGAGATGGACGGCTTCCTCGGGGCAAGGACTTTGAGCGGCCTGGGCCCGTCTGCCGGCGCAATGGCCGGCCTGGCTTTCAACAGCCACAAAGGAATGAGTGCAGCAAGCAGCACCGCGGAGTGAACGAGGTACGGCGTGCGTGTGGGGTCTGGTAACAGCGACAGGAGCCCCCCGATGGCCGGACCTGCAGCAACGCCTCCCGCGGAGGAGAGCAGCGTAAAGCGGGAGGCCCAGTCAGGCCGCTGTGGCAGGAGTTCACGCAATGCCGCGGCGCTGGCTCCTGTAGCGAGTCCGACTGCTACGCCTTGGAGCGCCCGGCCCAGGGACAACGCGGCCAGAGTGTCGGCGTTGGCAAAGATCAGGCCTCCTGCCAGTCCCACGATGACGGCCAGCACCAACGCGGCGCGCCGCCCGATGTGATCGGACCAATGCCCTGCCACCATCAACACCGCCACCAGCGCCACGACGTAGCTGGAGAAGGCCACCGTCACGTCCAACGACGACATCCCCAGCCGGGCCTGGAGCAAGGGATACAAGGGGGTGGCCAGGTTTGCGCCGACCAGCAGCGTAAATATCACGACGCCGGTCAGGACAAGCCTGGCCGTTGTGGAGGCATCCCATCCCCATCGTTCGGCGGTGGCCGGACGCATGCGGAGTTCGCTCAAGACAGTCATTTCCATGCCTTCGGACTCGGTGGCTGCCTGACGCGTCCTTGTGGGGGCCAAGAGCAGCTAAGTATTGATGGCAATAGAATGCAGTAACCCTGCGCTCAAAGGGCGCCGGAAATGCAAAGATTGAGCAAAATACTCAAACTAGTGCAAGCCAAGTGAGCTGGAGTGAACATTTGAACACCCTCGACCCCATGGACACCAAAATCCTCCTTGAACTGATCAAGGATCCGCGCATCCAGATCGCCGAACTGAGCGATGCGCTGGGCATAGCGCGCAACACAGCCCAAAGCCGGGTCAAGCGCCTGCTCCGTTCCGGTGTGCTGCAGGCAGCCGGTCGGGAAGTCGACCTGGAAAAGGTGGGGTACGACGTCGTCGCTTTCGTGACCATCGAGGTCACCCACCGGGAACTCGACGGCGTCATCGGCGCCTTGCGCCTGATTCCCCAGGTCCTGGAAGTCCACGAAATCTCCGGTCGCGGGGATTTGTGGTGCCGGGTGGTGGCAACGGACACCCACAATCTGCAGTCCGCTTTACGTTCCGTCCTCCGAACAAAAGGCGTCATCCGGACCGAGACAGTGTTGGCTCTGCACACCCATATTCCCTATCGGACCGAACCCCTCATCGGGAGGATGGCAACAGCTCCAACACGGTCCAGCCAGGAGCGCCAGAGCGCTGAGCCCAGGGCCTGAACGGACTAGGATTCTAGGCATGGATTGGCTCTCACACATCTCCCAGATCAACTGGCTCGCCGTACTTCTGGCCTTCGTTTCAAGCATGGTGATCGGATTCATCTGGTACATGCCGGCAGTCCTGGGGCGCAGGTGGATGCAGGCCATCGGCAAGACCGAGGACGATCTCAAGAACATCGAGGGCGGCGCGGGAATTTGGGTGCCCATGATGCTGGCAGCGGCCGTCACCAGTCTTCTCCTGGCCATCCTCATCAGTGCGCTGGACCTGAACACCTTCCTGGCCGGCGGCTTCTTCGCCTTGGTACTGGCCATTGTTTTCCGTGCCGGAGGCCATGTCATCCACAACGGCTTCGCCGGCCGCCCGTCCGCAGTAACGGTTATCGATTCCGGCCATGACATTGTGGCCATGACGATCGCGGGCGCGGTCATCGGAGCCATGCAGTAGCGTTCAACCAGTGACCATTATCGACAACGCCGTATACGTAGACGGCGTACGCACTGCAACCCCGCATAGCCTTGAGCAAACGTTCGAAACCCTGGCGGAACACGGCGGCATGGCATGGATCGGGCTTTATCGCCCCACCAAAGACGAGATGGCCGCCGTCGCCCAGGAATTCGGGCTCCACGAACTCGCCGTGGAGGACGCCGTCTCTGCGCACCAACGCCCCAAGCTCGAGCGGTACGACCACAACTTGTTCACCGTCCTGCGCCCGGCCAGATACCTTGACGACACCGAGACAGTTGAGTTCGGCGAACTGCACATCTTCACGGGGCCCAACTTCGTGGTGACCATCCGGCATGCCGAAACCGGTGGAGTAGCCCGGGTCCGCCATCGGCTTGAGACGCGTCCGGACCTTCTCTGCCATGGGCCTGAAGCCGTGCTCTACGCGCTCCTGGACCAAGTGGTGGATGACTATGCGCCCGTGGTGGCTGGCCTTGAGAACGACATCGACGAGATCGAGGACCAGCTCTTCAGCGGCGACAGCGCCGTCTCGCGCCGAATTTACGAGCTCGCCCGTGAAGTGATCCAGTTCCAGCGGGCCATTCAACCGCTCCCGGACATGATGGCGCTTCTGGAAAAGGGATTCGAAAAGTATGGCGTGGATATTGAATTGCAGCGCTCTCTCCGTGATGTTGAGGACCACGTTCAGCGGGTCATCTCCCGTGTGAACTCGTTCCGGGACCTCCTTCAGAACGCGCTCACCCTGGATGGAACACTGACCGCCAACCGGCAAAACGAGGCCAGCGCAGCCCAGAACGAGCAGGTCAAGAAGATCTCATCATGGGCGGCAATACTCTTTGCACCGTCCTTCGTAGCGGGCGTCTACGGGATGAACTTCGACCATATGCCGGAGCTGCACTGGGACTTCGGATACCCGCTGGCGGTGGGACTCATGTTCGGTGCCGCCTTGCTGATGTACCTTATCTTCAAAAGAAAAGGCTGGTTGTGACGCCTGCCTTGGTGCCGGGATCCCGCTCAGCGAAGGATGCCGCCAGGGCTTTCACCGAAGGTATGGCGCTCGACGCCGCACGGTCGGGTTTCGAACTTGAGCCCAGCCAGCGCCAAGCAGCCGAGCGGTTGGCGGCGTTTGGCGCCCAGGTGACCGGCCGGCGTCGAACGCTTTCCCGAAGGTCGCCACGAAGCCTCTACCTCCATGGGCCGGTGGGACGCGGCAAGACGTGGCTCATGGACAGTTTTTACGCGAGGCTGCAGGCACGGAAGCGCCGAGTACACTTCCATGACTTTTTCCGCGGACTGCACGCGGGAACCCACAACGTCGATGCCGGCAACGGAACTGCCATCCAGCAGTCCGTGGACGCCCTGTTGGCGGAAATCGATGTGCTGTTCTTTGACGAGTTCCACGTCCATGACGTGGGAGACGGCATGTTCATTTCCCGCCTGCTGCGGACGGCCGCGCAACGCCGCATACCCTTGGTAGTGACCTCGAACTACGCTCCGGACGAGTTGCTGCCCAATCCCCTCTGGCACGATCACTTTGTGCCCTCCATCGAGGCCATCAAGGAGATGATGGACATCGTGGAGATCAATGGCGCTTCGGACTTCCGTAGGTTTCCCGCCGGCGGATCTGCCCCCGGGCCCGGGCCGGAAGGGTTCCGCGCAGGCCGCATCATCGCCCCTGGGACGCCACGCCAGCTTGGACGGCTGGGGCTCTTCACGCCGTCCCCGTCACAGAGCCGGGTGCTGACGCCCACCACTCAGCCGATCGTGGTCAGGAACTCGGATCCGGATCTCCTATGGGTGGGTTTTGAGGAGTTGTGCGGCGGTCTGACGTCTACGTCTGACTTCCTGGCATTGGCTGAACGCTACGCAACGTGGGTAATCGACCAAGTCCCCTCGCCGGCTGGTGCCGGCCCGGACTCAGCGCCGGCCTGGCAGCGGTTCAGCAACGTGGTGGACGTCCTCCACGATCAAGACATCACGCTCTTCCTCATCGGTAAAGGCCCCTTGGACTGGGACGTAGCAGCGCCTGGAAGTGCCCTGCCCGTGGATCTGGCGCGCATCGCAAGTCGGTTGTCCTTGCTGGGCCGCTCCGACATTGACGAGGCCCTGGCACAAGAAGAGGCCGCCGGAAGCTGAGCTTCCGGCGGCCTCTGTGCCTGCTTGGGCTGAGCTTGGCGCTAGATCACGCCGCCGGCCGCGGACGGAGCGCCTGCGTCTTGTCCCCCGTCGCCGACGGTCTCGCGAGCGATGTAGTTCTCGATGTCGAAGAGGTTCTCGGCACGTTCGGTAATGTTCAGCAGCGTGGTCATGGAAGCGACCTCTTCAACCTGTTCCTTCAGGAACCACAGCATGAACTGCTCACCCAGGGCGTCGCCCTCGGCACGGGCAACGCGGAACATCTCTTCGATGTTGCGGGTGACTTCCTTCTCCTGCTCCAAAGCCAATGCGATGGGCTCCTTGGCGTTGGAGAAATTGTTGCGAACAGGGGCTATGCCCGGGATCTCAACGTGCACGTTACGGTCCAGCATGTACTGAACCATCATCATGGCGTGGTTGCGCTCTTCAAGGGACTGCCGGTAGAAGTGACGAGCCAACTGCGGCAGGTCTTCACCATCAAAATACACAGCCACTGCGATGTATTGCTGGGAGGCAGCAAACTCGTTGGCGACCTGGGCGGACAACAGCTCATTGAATGTCTTCTTAGCCATGGCACGATCCTACAGCCGGGCGGGGGCACTCCTGACCGTGAAGTTCGCCACTCCTCAGGGCAGCAACGCCGCGATCCACACACCACTCGCAGCGGCGAGGACGCTGGCCGCCATGGTCCCCAATCCGTTGACCAGCGCCACGCGCGTCCGGCCACTTTGCACCAGGCGGATCGTCTCCAGGCTGGCCGTGCTGAACGTGGTGTAGCCGCCGAGGAACCCTGTCCCCACGATCAACAGCAGGGACTCCGGCGCCTGCCCCCGCATCACCAGACCGGCCAGGAAGCCGAGCACCAAAGAGCCGGTTACGTTGATCAGGATGGTGCCCCATGGAAGGGCGGTCTTCACACGGGCCCGGATCAGCCCATCCACGATGAACCGAACAGCTGCGCCGACGCCTCCGGCGAGCGCGAGGAGGAAGACCGTCACGGCTGACGCCCCCGGGCACGCCTGTGATGCCACGCGCCCAGCCAGATACCCACGGTGGTGGCTGCCGCACCGCCCAGCAGGCTCGCAGCCAGGTATCCCGCAGCCGCAGTCGCCGCACCCGCGATGAACAGATGGACGGCATCCAAGGCGAGTGTGCTGTACGTGGTGTAGGCGCCCAAGAACCCCGTTCCCAAAGCGAGCCGCAGGACGCGGCGACTTCCGGCGTCGGGCCCTCCGCGCGACAGCGCCTCCAACAAGGCGCCCAGGGCCAACGCACCTGAAAGATTGATGACCAAGGTTGGAAGCGGCCAGGCGCCCGGCGCCGGAATCACGAGCCCCAGACCGTACCGGGCGAGGGCTCCCAGCACTCCGCCGGCCGCTACGAGCCCTATGAATCCCCAGTGGAGGTGGACTGGCCGCATACCCTCAGTCGTCGTCATCGTCGTCCGGGACCCGCGGGTTCACGGGCACCACGAGTACGGGGCGGTCCTGCCTGTGGAACAGGTGGCGGGCCACAGACCCGGCTGTCAACTCTTTCAAAGCTGCAGTCAGCTTGTGCTCCCGCGTCCCCACCACAATCATCGAGGCACCGATGTCTTCGGCTTCGCGAGCCAGAGCGCGTGCGGGCTCCCCTGCCAGGCGGATCATGGACCATTCGACGTTGCTGCCGGCAAGTTGCGAGGCGAGGACAGACCTCAGCGTTTCGGGTATCTCCTGGACCTCGTCATTGACGCCGTCAGGATCAATCGGGGCAGAAGGGCCGCCCGTGGTCCCGTCCACCGGGTACACCGTGACGTCGGCGTAGGCGAGCACGAGCCCCAGGCCGGCCGCGGCAGCTAAGTGCGCTGCTTGTTCGACGACGACGGGCTGTTGCCCGGGCATGACACCCACCAAAATGGGGCCGGCGATGCCTGTTGATGCCTCGGGACGTTGGGCTGGGGTCTCAGTCACAGGGCTAGTCTACGGCGCCGATTTTCGGCTCCAATCGGCGAACACACTGCGCCTGAACCTCAGTTCCCGTCTCGTCACCGTAAAGCAGCGTGCAGGGTATGTCGTAAACAGGTGTCACTGTGAACGTACCTTGGGGCAGCATCTTGCCTGCGGACCGTGCCTAACCGCGGCGGCGACCCGCCCACCAGCCGAACAGCAGCGGAACCACGGACCCGATCATCAGCGTGTTGCCCAGGACGGCGTCGTCGGACCGAACCACCGAACCCGCGATCAGTATGGCACCGAAGATCAAGACGGCTACTGCTCGTTGGGCAGTTCGGATGAGGCGGGCCAGCTGCTGTTCAAGGCGCCGGTTCTTCACCTGCAACGAGCCGTCCTCGATGTGCGTGACGAGCGCGTCCAGACGCTTCGGCAGGCGCACTGCGAGCGAGGCGGCGTCGAGGGCTTGGGCTGCAACGTCCTTCGCGAGGTTGCCACGCTCGTCCCGCAGCAACTGCGCCGCGTAGGGTTCCACTGAATCCCACAGGTTGAAGCGGGTGTCCAGTGAACTGCACACACCGGACGTCAGCGACATGGCCCGGATGATCAGCAGGAAATTTTCCGGCAACTGGAACGGCAGTGACCTCACCACAGTGCCAAACTCTGCACCGAAATCACGGAACTCCCGCGGGTCCACCTCGCGTAGCTCGGCGAAGCCCATCCCGCCAAAACGAGCGAAAAGCTGCGTCATTGCCCTTTCAAGCTCAGGTTTGTCGGCGGAGGGCATCAACACACCAACATCGCTGATGGCGTCCACCAGCCCCTTCCCATCCCGCGAAGCTGCAGCGATCAGAAGCTTCCGCAGCCCGCTGCGCGTCGTCGCCGGGACGTCGCCCATCATGCCGAAGTCGATGAACGTCAGCTTCCACGGACGATCCCCTGAATCCGTACTGGGTGTGACGAAGATATTGCCTGGGTGCGGATCAGCATGAAAGAAGCCGTTGGTGAACAACTGGTCAAACATAACGGAAGCAAACACGGGAGCAACTTCCCCCGGGTCGATCCCGGCTACCTTCAGCCCCTCCGCATCCGTGATCTTGATGGCGGTGACATCTTCCAGGGTGAGCACGCGGCGCGTGGTTCGTTCCCAGACGACCTCTGGCACCGTTACCCTGGCATCTCCGGCGAAGTCAGCGGCAAAGCGTTCCGAGTTTGCCGCTTCATTGAGGTAGTCGATCTCCTCAAGACTTATTTGGGCGAACTCCCTAATCAGCGAAGGCACATCGGCTCGATCCGAGACGATGCGGATACGACTCAGCCAGCCTCCCACCCTGCGAAGTGCTGCCAGATCGATGTCCACTATGGCGCCAATGCCAGGACGTTGCACCTTGAACACCACGCTGCTGAGCCCGGTATCGGCTGCATTGCCCGCCAAGAGTTTGGCGCGATGGGCCTGCCCCAGAGACGCCGCGGCGATGGGCGTCTCGTCGACGGCGGCGAAAACAGCTTCCAGGGGCGCCCCCAGCTCCGCCTCGGCCAGTGCACGGATTTCATGGAAGGGTACCGGGGGCACCTCGTCCTGGAGTCCTTCAAGTTCGGTGGTGATTTCCGGTGGCAGCACGTCAAGCCGGGACGACATGAACTGGCCAACCTTGATCATCAGGCCACCAAGCTCCACAGCGAGGGCATGGAAGCGCTGCGCGAAGCTCCGCATCCTGCGGGCCCGGTTGCTTTCGGCAATCCTGCGCAGCCCCACCTTGGGCAGGAACAGTTCAAACCACCACGTCACTGCAAGGTGCCAGGCAGCGAACCGCAAAATGCGGCGGTAGCGGGCGCGCGCGTTCCCACCGCCGGGCAATGCATCTGCCCGGTCGCGGTCAACCAGTGTCAACCGTCAGTCCTGGGCAAGGATCTTGTACAGCTTCCGCCGTGCCTCTTCGAGCACCGCCACTGCCTCCTGCACTTGTTTGGGCGTACCGGTTCGCCCTACTTGCGCAGCCGCTTGGGCCAACTCCATGCCTGCCTTGGGCAATGCTGCGAAACCCGTTCCTGCAGCGCCCGCGGAGTCCCAGGGCGGGGACGCTTCAGCACTCGCTACGTCCTCTCGACCGGCTTCAGTCAGCGAATAGATTTTGCGGCCGTTGGATTCCTCGGAGCTGACAAAGCCTTCATCGGCCAGCAATTGCAGCGTTGGGTAGACGGAACCTGCGCTGGGCTTCCAGTTTCCACCGCTGCGTTCCTCGATTTCCCGGATGATCTGGTAGCCGTGCATGGGACGCTCGGCAAGCAGCGCCAGGATAGCCGACCGAAGCTCGCCCCTTCCGGCACGCGACCCGGAGCGTTTCTCGAATCGAGACCGAACCTCTTCGACGGCCTGCCACATGCCCTCCAGGTTGTTCCCCATAAATCCACTGGCCGGGAATGAATTGTGCATCAAACTCACCTCAGGATGTCGCGAACGATACTGAACGATATAGCTAACGATATATGCGCGGCGGTGCTGACACAATGGTTCGGAAGGTGATGCACATGAGGCGGGCGAGATAACGGAGGCAGACTTGATCAGCCATATAAGAATGGCCGGTTCGACCGAAGACTTGACCGGGATTGCCGGTATCGCCGCGGGGATTATCGAATCCCTCGGCGAATGGGGCGTGGGCCTGCTGTCACTTCTGGAGACGGTTTTTCCTCCGATACCCAGTGAGGTGATCCTCCCGCTGTCTGGATTCCTCACCCAGCAGGGAAGCATCAACATCATTCTGGTCTTCGCCACCAGCACCCTCGGAGCGTACGCCGGAGCACTGCTCCTCTATTGGCTTGGCTACAAGGTGGGCCTGGAACGCTCCATCCACTTGCTGTCCAAGCTGCCACTGGTGGACCAGGAGGATTTCGAAAAAGCCGCTGAATGGTTCGAACGGCACGGAAAATCCGCCATCTTCTTCGGCCGGCTGCTGCCCGGGGTGCGCAGCCTGATTTCCCTCCCCGCAGGCGCAGAACGCATGAACCTGATGACGTTCAGCATTTTCACTGTTGCAGGAACGGGCATCTGGAATGCCCTGCTCATCGGCTTGGGCGTATTGCTCGGCAAGCAATATCACTTGGTCGACCAATTCTCGCGGATCCTCAACTACGCCCTCTACGCAGGGCTGGCAGTCTTCGTGGCCTGGCTGATCATTCGCAACGTCAAAAGGCGGAAAGAACGGGCCAATTAGCACATGGAGGGCTTCAGCTCAGAGACCGGTAGGCTACCGGGCATGGACACCCAGACCCTTCCCGGCTCAGGCGGGGTCCGAATCAGGGCTCACATAACCGGGGATTCCAACGCCCCCGCAGTGTTGCTCTTGCATGCCCTGGGTGATCGAGCGACGGACTGGTCCGCTGCGACGGCCGCCCTGGCCCCGTATTTTCGGGTGATCGCCCTGGATCTCCGCGGCCATGGCGACAGCGACTGGCCAGGGAAGTACTCGTTCGAGTTGATGGCTGACGACGTAGCAGCGGTCCTCGACGTCTTGGACCTGAACAACGTCGTAGTGATCGGGCACTCCATGGGTGGCGTGGTGGCCTATATCCTCGCCCAGAAGCAACCCGACAGGATCGCGCGCCTGATCATTGAAGACGCCCCGCCCCCGTTTCCGCGAACCCGCCCGCTGCCCGCTCGGCCCAGCGGTGAACTGCTTTTCGACTGGGATGTGGTGCCCGCAATCGCCAGCCAGGTCAATGACCCTTCACGGCGTTGGTGGAGGCACCTCTCCGACATCACAGCACCGACCCTGCTGATTGGCGGCGGGACAAGCAGCCATGTACCCCAAGAATTGCTGTCCGAAGTCGCCGGGCTCATTCCGGACTGCACCGTGGTAACCCTCGATGCAGGCCACAATGTCCACCACAACGCACCGGAAGATTTCAACACCATCGTCCTGCAATGGCTCGGCAGCGCAAATGAGACGCGGTGATGATTTTCAGCAAGGCGAGAAGGCAGATTTGCCGTCAAATGTGGAGCTAAGGAGATTCGAACTCCTGACCTCTTCGATGCGAACTCGGGGTAACGCGGTATCACGAACGCTCATGAATTCCGGCCATAGCCCTGAAAATCGCGGATCCGGACCACAGTAGCTCACATCCGTTCACGTCCGATTCACGCTCGTTCACAGGCAAAGTGTTTTCCGGTGTCCCATCGGCCCAATGACAGCTGTGAGCAATCGGGCCGCATAGGGACAATCATGAAGACATCGAGCACAGAGATCAAAGAATCCACGTGGATGCCTCCCCCGTGCTGCCTGATGGTCAATCACGAGACTCGGCCTGGGGGTTCATCAGGCATTCGTCCATCCCAGAAGTCCCCACCTGCTTCACCCCTCCCTGGAAGCTGGCAGGAGTTATGCTAGTCGTTGGATTTATTGTTCGGTTTGTGGAGACAGACATGGGAATCGCTTTGGACGGCAAGGCAGCCAGTTCAGCCTGGCAAGGTGACACTCCGGATGGCACCTATGTCACGGTGTACTCGCGTGAATGGAAGCCCAGCGGTACAGCCAAAAACGACATCGACGTGATGGTGTACAACGTGAGTGACTCACAGGTGACCCCTTTCATCACGGAGATTCCGCAGCAGCCTCCAAGACCCTTGGATCAAACACCTCTGTGGCCCCACCTGACAGCGGCAATTGACAGGCTGGATGCCGCTGGTCAGGAGTTCAACCTGGGCATAGGGCTTGTATCCCGCACTGAGAAAGAGAACGGAACTTCAGGGGGCGAGATCAATCTTCAGCTGAGCACGAACTCATGCAGTCTCCTTCCCGATGACCGCTGGAAGACACTGGAGCAGCCACTGTATAACTACTGGCTGATTCCCCAACGTCCCCGGACCCCGGAGTCATCGGCATCAAAGTCTTGCACCACCGGAGCGTCGACAGAAACCGCGGGAAGCTGATGGTCAACCCTCACGAACCGCCGACGAAGAAGCCCTCGAGGAAACGCCGGTCCCAGCGAAGGAAGACTCTTGAGCGACGGCTACCGATTGTACTCTCGGCCGTGATTCTGCTGGGGTTCATCGCCTACGGAATCAGCCTGCAGCTTGACCATTCGAGGCAAAGGGCCGAGATCGAAGCCAAGGTCGAATCCAAAGGTGGCCAGGTCCTCGATCTCAAGTGGGGCAACGGGTATCGCGCTGCTTCAGGATGGTCCGTGGGCCACGTCGATGTTCTCTTCGAAGGTCAGCGAAGTCGTTGCTCCCTTGACGGCCTGCAGCGGAACCCTGCAGTGTTCGAATGCGACCCCGCCGTCAATCCGTAGGCGCCCCGGGTTAGACGCCTGGAGGCTCTTGCCCAAGGAGCCGAATCATTCCATGGCCGCCTTCGTGGATGAACTCGGCGTACAACACGAAGGCCCGTCCATCCGCTTGCTCCTCAGCCCACGCCAGCACCTCAGTGACATCTGCGACCTCGGTAAGTTGCCACTCTTCAGCGACGCCGGCGGCCGTCCAGAAATCAACCCGGTAGGACGGTTCCAGGTCAACACGGTTCACGTACCGCGGGTCAACGGTTCTTGATTTCACCATCGGAGCCTACGACACGCCCAGACGAGGATGAATCTCTCCTAGATAAACAGTGGTGGCTCCAGCCGGATCGTGACGCGAAAACCGGGATAGCTTTTCTCCTCAGGTACTGTCCTTGGGCTCTGGCACATTTCAAACGACCGAAAGGTCTCGGCTATCACCAGCCACTGTGTCACCGAGACCGCATTGCTCCTGGCCTCAGAGCATAGGTTCCCGTCAAATAGTCTTGGGTCATGGCTCAAACGAAACCCACGGCAGCCGGTCTCCACGAGCCAACGACGGAGCGTATTCGCCAGCAACCGGTGAATCGACGCGTAATCTGGGGCGCAGGTTTCCTGGCTTTTGCCGCATTTGCCATGTGGGCAAACCACGCCACCAACGAGGCGGATTTGGCCGCTTCACGAGACGGCCTGCTCCTCTACGCCGGCATACCCGGTCACTCAATCGCCGCTTGGTTCCTGATCGTCGCCCTCCTCGGCGGAACAGCCGGCCCGGTTCTCCTCATCCCCGCACTGATTGCCAAAATTCCGCGAAAATTGCCACGGCGCATCATCGGGTGGACATCGCTGGTGGCCGCTGCCGCGGCGGTGCCGTACGTGGGCATCCTCTCCATCCTTGCCTACATGGGCGTCTACGGCATGGGGGACAGCCTGAGGATAGTAGCCCCAGACGGACAGTCCGTGATCGTGACACAGGATGATTTTGACGGCGACAGTGTGGACATCTACATCCCCAACGACGACTTCCACTACAAATGGGTCCGGAGTGCTCCTGAAATCTCAGGGTGGCCGCGCGTGGAAGATCAAGATTGCCACTTGGACTCCGCCGACGGGGTACTGCGGTTGACCTGTGGAAGCAAAACAGTAGTTATTTGACCTAGCCAATTCTGCCCGCTCGAGCTCCTTCCACTCCCACCCGCCGCCATGCCTTCACTACAGCCGGCGTTCCGGCCGAGAACGCTCGCTGCTCAGGTAATTCCCTTGAGACCGCCCACTCCTCTCTACCCCGAAGACGCGGAGAGTGAAATGCATGACTGCAGGGGGTGCGGCCATAGAGCCGCTGGTTCACATCTAAGACTTTCGCATGGACTTCGGGGAGACAACGGTCATCAAAGACCTCTCCTTCCACGTTCAAGCCGGGGAAACGTTCGGATTCCTGGGCAGCAACGGCTCGGGCAAAACCACCACGCTGAGAGCCTTGTTGGGCATCTACCAGCCCACCGTCGGCACCCTACACATCGACGGGAAACCTTTCGGACCCCGCGACGGTGCCCGGCTCGGGTACCTGCCGGAAGAACGCGGCCTCTACAAGAAGGAACACGTCCTGGACGTCATGGTCTACGTCGGCCGGCTCAAAAGGGCTGAGCAAAGCTGCCGCTAAATCCTGGTCCATGGCATACCTGGAACGGGTTCAGCTGGGCGTGACCATCATGAACAACCCGGAACTGCTCATCCTGGACGAGCCCACCAAGGGCTTCGACCCCGTGAACCGGCGGCTGCTGATGGCCATCATCGAGGACCAGAAACTCGCCGGCGCGACCGTCATCATGGTCACCCACCAGATGGAGGAAGTCGAACGCCTCTGCCACCGGGTGATCCTCCTCAAAGACGGCACCTCCCGCGCCTACGGGACCGTCTCGGACGTCCAGGACCAATTCGGAGGCACCGTCTACCGGATCAACTACGACGGCACCCTGCCCGGCTCGGAGCTGTACGACGACGCCTCCCATGGCCCAGGCACCGCTGACCTGGCACCCAAGCACGGCTCCACCCCAAACAGCGGTGCTGCGCGAACTCATCAACGCCGGAGTCGGGGTCCGCAGCTTCACCACCGAGCGGGTCTCCCTCGAGGAGATCTTCATCAGCGTCTACGGAGAACAGAACGACCAACCCTCCCCCACCACTGCTCCCGCACCCGCCAAACGGCCTCGCTGAGCCGCCACAACCTGGGCACCGTCGTCGGGTTCGAATTCGGCCGCACCGTCAAGAAACCGCATGTCCCTGACCAGGTTCATGTCTGATGCTCAGCGAGCAACCTTCGGCAAAGCCGGAGACAAAGTCGCGGCCCGGGCCAACCCCCGGGATGACGGCGGCGGTAGGCGCAGGATTCGGCCTGATGGGTGGCGCGATGATTGTCCTGGCTTTGACCGGCACTGAGATATAGAACTTTCCACCGTGGACAACTTCTGGCCGGCAGTGCTCTTGGGTGCTCCTCTCGTCGTCGCAGGTTCCCTCATTCTCATCTTCAGACGGCAGGCTCAACGAGTGGTGCACGCCCGCTACCTCAAAGCTCAGGAACGACACCCGGACATCCGGTTCCCCGGCAAGTCGCTCGTAGTTCTTCTGGGAGCAACCATCCTGTTGTTCGGCATTGTTGCCATTGCACTCGGACTGGTCATCCCCATCCGGACCGGGTATGGGACAAGATGATTGGATGAGGAGCATGGACATTATTGGGGACGGGACCGCCGAACATTTTGAGGACCTGGTAGCGGTCGACCAAATCGCGCAGCAGGACTCTGGACGGCGGGCAGAACTCAGGAAATGGCTCGCATCAGGATCGGTCAGAGTCGCCACAAGGGGCGGCTCCCCTGTCGGTTACACAGTGGTTGAGCCTTCCTTCTTCGGCAATGACTTCCTGGTGCTCATCGTGGTCGGCGAGCAACATCGCAACGCCGGAATCGGCCAACTTCTCATGAGCGACGTCGAGGCTAGGGAGAGGGACACGAAGCTTTTCACTTCGAGCAACCTGTCGAACCAGGTCATGCAGGGCCTGCTCGCACGCCGCGGATGGGCGCCCTCGGGAATGGTCTTCGGACTGGACCAAGGAGACCCCGAACTCTTCTACCAATTCCCGCAGTCGCCCAACCTGCCTTCAGAGCGTGACGGCGCTGCTGCGATGCCACATTCCGAATCCTGACCTTTGGCGAGCATCACCTGATTCTTTGCCTAGACTGACGGGAACTGCGCCACAGAGCGTACAGAACTATCAGGCGTACCAGCAGAAATGGAACCGATCAATGCCACTCTTCCGCCGCAAGTCGACCCCCATGGACGGGACGTACACCTTCCTCACCCAATCGCAGGGCGAAGAGATGCGGCGGCTATGTTCAGTGGTTTTTGCCGAGTCGGGCCGCCAGTCCACTGTCGCTGACGATCACATTTCCGGCGGGGACGGATACCAGTACGGTCTGGAAACGGTCGCCCGCATCCTCAAGGACGTGCCCGAAAGCGATTGGAAGAGCGTCCTGAACCAGTACTTTGACACGCGCTTCCGGGAACACGATATACCCAGCCTGAGGGACTTGAGTATCGAAGCACTCGCCTCGCGGACCAGGGCGAAAATTATCGACCCAGCGACCGTCACCCCAGAGCAGGCTGAAGAATCCTTCAACTATGTTCGGTGGATAGCACAGCTGCCACTGCTGATGGCCTACGACGGACCCGACACCATCTCCTACCTCACCGATTCGGACGTGGAACGGATTGGGGACCTCGCATGGGACGTGGCACGGCAGAACCTGCTACTTGAAGGCACCGGTCAACCACAGCACATCACCTCTGATGACGGTGGTTCCATGTACGGCATCATGTCGGAATCGAACTTCCAATCGACGTGGGCTGTCTTTCCGGCTGACCTTGTTGAAGCCCTGAACCTGGATGTCGGAGAGCACGGCATGTTGATCTCCGCTCCGGCCGCCACCGCTCTGAACTTCCACATCCTTGGGGAAAACAGCACCAGCGAGGACCTGCAGTTCATGGCCCGGATGGCCGCTGCCCAGTACGACAGGCTCACCCATCCCCTCAGCCAGCACGTCTACTGGTGGCACGGCTCGGACATGGAACCTTTGACCGTCATCGAGGACAACACGATGGCGTTCAGCATCCCGGAAACGCTGGCGTGGGTCCTCAAATAGGCCGCGTTCGCGTCGCAGTCGGGTCACCGGCGGCGGATGGTTGGGCACTGGCTTCGGCTTGCTGATCCTAACGGCATTTACGACCTCCTGGGCTTGGTGGGCCGGGTTCGATCTTGCAGTCGGCCAGCACTCCGCGGCCTACTACAGGGACCAGATCCCGGTCCGACGAACGGTCATGGCCGTGTCCGTAACTGTGCCGGCACTTGCCGCCGCCGTCGTGTGCTGGATCCTCGGGACCGAGGCTGTCAGCAGAGCCGTTTGCTGGGCCGATCACGGTAAAAGGTCAGTGGGAGTCAGCCCGGTTCTCTGCGGTTTCCCTCCGAAGCACGTGTCCCCGCGCCGCAAACTGCCTCATTCACTAAGCCCAGCCTCCCGAGTATGGTGATGCCGAAGGGGGACATATCATGCCTTTGGGTCAGTCGTCATTACATAGTGCGTGGCCGCGCGACATGGTCATAAGTGTCGACCGCTGTCCGGCTCATCTGTCACTGCTTCTGTTTGTGCGAGAAGCTTGGCGGCTGGACGGGATTGAGGAAGTTCCCGCCTTGGCCGCTCCGCCGGATACTGGCGACTCTGAACTACCGCGGAGTCCGGACGCTGACGAGTGGGAAGAGCGCTGGAAAAGTGCATGGGCCAGAGCCATGCACTGGTACGAAATAGAAGACACAAAGCACATTCATCCCACTTCAGAACTGATGAAGACGCAGTCTTTACCTGGCCGTAAACTCCATCCCGCTATCCCGCCATCGTGGTCCGATGAGTACGGCTTCAAAGGGTTGGACAAGTCAGCATTCGTCGGCTGGTTCACCAAGGTCCGCGATGTGAGAATGCCGGTAGAGCCGAGCCCGGAGCGGATTAGCTTAGCCGTGCTCATCGAAGCTTGGAACACCGGTCTCGAAACCATCCTTACGCTCCCGTTCCGCGGACACTTCGCGAAGCGACTCACCCCGAGACATCTCCTCATTTCAGACTCAACCCACTCCGATCCGATGCAATTCAGTCAAGCACTGCGGAGTGCTCCGCGGATTTAGCGGTCGTCGAGTTCGGCGTTCCAGATGGCGTCCTCGTTCTCCTGGATGTGCAGTCGGATGTCCCAGGCCTTCGAGTGGCTTCGCCGGTCCGGTGAAGGCACCTCCTTGGGCCCTGCCTGAGCGATGGTGTTCTCCCAGTCCACGAGCTCAGATGTGAGCTTCAGGTCGGTCATCATGCGGACCATCTTGTCCAGCGCCAGCGTGAAGTAGACGCCGTCGGATGGCTGGTCGAACGGGTACAGGCCCTGGTCCTTGTATAGCTTCCGGATGACGGCCATCTGCTTCTTGTTCGGATAGAACGCCTTGTAGACGGACTTACCGTTGAACTCCTCGTACTGGACGCTCATGAACGCCGCCGTGTACTCACGGACCGCTGCCGGCGCTTCCAGCAGTGTCGGGGCGACCAGGACACTGAGTCGCGGGCTGGTGATCTCAAACGTCGGGTAGGCCAATGTCCCATGCTCATCGAGGCCGACACTCAGGGATGCCTCCCCCGGATGAGAGCTGTACCGCTGCAGGCTTTGCTCAAATTCTGTCCGGGCGTCATCCCACGGGGCTGGCTTGGCAAAGCGCTTGTACCCGGTCATCGGGAACGTAGCATCATAGGGCGGGTATTCGACGCCGGACGGGTGGAGCTGCTTCCATTCCACGGGTGCCTCCACACGGGGGTGGTCCATGTCATCGAAGCCTGCTCTGGCTTCTGCCAGGGTGTACCCGTCCCGCTCACGGGAAGAGCCGAGAAGCTCCACCAACACGGCGCGGCCGGTAGGGACGTAGAAGTCGTCTTCGAACGGTTCCAACCCCAGCTGACGGCAGTACTCGACGAGCATCTCGTGGGTGAAACGGTCCGTTATCTTTGGTTCCTCGTACTTGGACGTGTCCTCGAAATCGTAGGGCTCGCCATTCTGGTTGAACTTCCACGGCTCAAAGTCGGTGAGGCTGAGAAATCTCTTCAGCCCGTCCTTGTCGTGGACCGTTAGATGCCGGGAGCCCCAGCGGCCGCGTGCGATCTCGATTGGTATGCGCTTGAGGTTCTTGGGAACGTCTTCAACTTCGATGGTCGAAATGCCTCGTGCGTCCGGGAAATGCATGTGAAGGGCGGCGTGCAGGTTTGCGCCCTGGCGGGAGCTGTCCATCACGGCAGTCCACTCCGGATTGGTCGTCTCCAGAAGAAGCCACCTGGAACCCCCGTCGAGCGGCAACAGCTTCTCGAGCAGTTCCTTCAACTTGCCGTGATGTTCTGTGACGCCCACACCTTGACCACCCCACTCCTCGGGACGGCCCTGTGCCCACACCCGCCATTCGAGGGCGGCTTCGTCCAGCGGACGGTTAATGAACCCGATGGTGCTGGTCACCGGAGCCCAGGCACCCCCCAGCAATAGCTTGGCCGACAACTTCTGGGCCGGTGTCTGACGCGGTGGCACTATGGGTTCCCTTTCTGACCGGGCGAGATTGATCGCCCCGACAGCATGCTGCCACATCAAGCCCCTATAACTTTGACCATGCGCATACGTAGGCCGCGCTTTGCTCTTACGTCAAATAACAATGGCCGGGATTTTCTGACCACTGTTATTAGACAGCCGTTCCTCGACGTTGTCGGCCGGATTTGAGGCGGTTGGCTGGCGGCAGGCTGTGATTGGCGGCAAGTATGCGCAGCGCGTCCATGGCCGGTGTCCGGTCGACTGGGTCCAGCAGCTGCCACGATCGGTGCCCCGGATCGGCCAGCTCTTTGTGCAGGGAACGAATCCTGGATTTGTCGCTGCCCTTCATCTGGGTCGCCGTGACCAGAGGTGTTCTGATGGTCGCGCAGAGGACAGCGGCATCATCGAGGTGCCGGTCCCTGTCCCGGGAGTCTTCGCGGTAGGCCGCTCCCTTCAAGACCAATGCCCCGAGGGCATTGGGGACGCTAATGAGGACCGGTTCGTCGTCGTCGACGGTCATTCGGCAGTTCACAGTCCGCTGCAGCGCCTGCGTGCCGCCGGATACCTGAAATGGTCTGCGGCCGCCGAGCGTCGGGATCTTCGCCGGGGCCAGGTGGTCGGCCACCATCACGTCGATCTGCTGCTTGCCGCGGAGGAAACGGTGGGCTGGTGCGTCATGGGAGATGGACTTCTCCAGGGTGTACCCAAGCCCGTTCAGGACAGCACTGACTGCAGCCGTCGTCGCCGCACCGGTCTCGATGTGCAGCACGATGTCGACATCCGCCGTTGGCCGGGAGACGGCAAGGCCTGCGGCCGCAGCGTGCAGCTGCACCATGAGCCCACCGACCAACGTCCATTGGGTGGACGGCAGGGCCCGAGCCAGTTCCACGCACTGTGGCCATGGCGTTCCCCAGCCTCCAAGAGGTACGGCCACGTCCCAGGTCTCGGGGTCATCTGCCGCTTCGGCGACGGCGTCCAGTTCAGCTTCAGCCATGGAGCAGTTCGTTGATGACGCGTTGTCCGGCGCTGCGTTCGCGGGTTGCCAGTGAGGCCATGAGGTCCACAGCGATAGCTGCCACCGGCGCCCGGCCGTCAACGAAGGGTTCATCCAAATCGACTTCATGAATGATGGCATTGCCGTCGGGGTCCTCAACCAGGCCGAACGCGTCCGCGAGGGCGGATACGTCGCCGAGCATGACATAGCCTTCGGCAGTCCCGCTCCCGCCGGCCATCCCGAAGGTCCCGGCAATGGATTCCGCGCGCATTGCCGAGGCACCACTGGGGATCAGGTGGTCGTTAAGTGCGGCCAGCCCGTCCGGGGTCGCCCGATAGCGGTGGGTTTTGTCCTTGTTCCGGGCAAGAACACGAACGGCGTCGGCGTCCAGCTCACGCAGTCGAGTCTTCAAGCGGGACTTCTCCGAAGCGCTGATCCATGTGGGGTTCTGACCAGAGAGCAGCGCCAATGCCGCCCAAGCAGTCTTGGCCGTCCAGGCGCGGCCACGACGGGTGCCGGCCATGGCCAGGCGCTCCACCGACGAACGATTGATGAGCAACATGCGGCCAGCGCGGCCACTGGCCGTCAACTGGCCAGACTCGAGCAGGTCATGAACAGAGGCGCGAGTGATACCGAGCCTGTCCCCGGCCTCCGCGACGGTCATCCCGCTCATGTCCTGCATACACTAAACCCTACAGTCGTAGGGCTTAGTGTCAATAGTTTAATGCGGACCCTGGCGCTAATCCCTACGGTTGTGGGGATAAGTGTCAATAGTTGGACTTACCGCAGCGACCAGGAGAACCAGGCGTTGCGGTTCCCGCCTCTCACACTTGCGGGCCACTTCTTCGGTTACCTCTATGCGAGAGCTCTGCTGACGGGCAACGTTCCGTAGGCACCAGCAGACACGACATGAGCGGAGCCGACGATATTGGGACGGCCGGCGTGCTTACATTCATGCGATGACATTCATTACATCGGCAGGGAATTTCCGATCATTCGGACCAAAGTGTTACGAAAGTGTTTATCTGTCACAAAGGAGTGGTCAAGAAACACCGCCATCTGTGGAGCTAAGGAGATTCGAACTCCTGACCTCTTCGATGCGAACGAAGCGCTCTACCAACTGAGCTATAGCCCCCGGACCCGGCGTTCAACCACCCGGCCAGTGTCCCTAGGCTACAAACTTTCCCTGCGCTTTTCCAACCACGACACGAACGTCTCCGTGCCGGCGGCCTGCCCGGGGATCAGGTTGTGGCCGGCACGCAGGAAAGCGCCCATGGGACCGGGCAACGGCAGCTCGATGATCTTGCCGCGCATGCCGGTTCCGGCCTTCCACACCTCAGCCATCGCCCTCATGGTCAGCACCTCCGGACCACCCACCGTGCGCACGCTGTGCCGCTCAGGAAACGGATCCGTCAACGCCACTGCCAGCAGCGCTCCGGCCACGTCCACGGGCGAGATGGATTGGAATTTCACTCCCTTGAACGACGGAATGAGGCCAACCTTGGCGCCGGCAGCGAAGATCATCGCCACCAAACCATGGAACTGCGTAGCACGCACCACCGCAGTTTCCAGCTCAGCCGCATGGTAGGCCCGCTCCTTGTCCGCCTTGGAGACGTAGTAGGAGAACGTGCTTAGATCGCAGTTGATGATGGACAAGGCCACCGCCCGCCGGACACCGGCAAGGTGCGCGGCGGCAAGCAGGCGTGCGCCGCCGTCGGCAAATTGCCTTTGGGCTTTACCGAACTGACCTTCCAGGCAGTCAATAACGACGTCGGCACCAGCCACAGCGGCCGCCAGCCCTTCGCCCGTGGTGACATCGCCCGCTAAGTAGGTGGCGCCGTCGTGACGCTTCTCCGATCTGGAAGGCGGCACATGGCGACTCAAGACGGTTACCGTGTGCCCCGCCGAAAGAGCGAGACGGACAACCTCACGACCAACCTGACCCGTCCCACCGGCAACGCAGAGGGAGGTCATCGGCGGCTATGCGCGGCGGCGCTGAAGGATGTTGTCCAAGTTGCTGAGTGCGCTCTGGCCCTTGACCGACGCAACTGCCACCGTTGACGCGACTGGCTGCTCGCCAGCCTGCTTCAGGACGGGCTTGCCAACGGGCTTGGGCGCCTCGGGAAGATCCAAGGGTTCGGGAGCGGGCCTGGGCGCCTTGGCCGCATCAACATACGTGGGCTTGGGAACCGCCACCGGCTCCCAGCTTGCGCCCTTGACGCCCTCGGCGGCCTGAGCGGATTCGTCGCCAGCGGCAACAGCGACAGCCAATGCGGCCTGGCGAAGTTCCACGGCGGACAGACGGGCAGCCTCGCGGCTGCTGGCTTCGGCATCGAAGACCGGCGTGTCCTTCGATTCGACAGGCTGGTCCTTCGGCAAATAGCGCGCAGGCGTAGGAATAGGTGAGGCCTGTGCGGCCCGGCGGGCACGGCGTTCGCGGAGATCCCTGAGGGCGAGCCTTCGCAGGACGACGACGGCCACTACCGCACCGATGAGTGATACCAACGGCAACCACACGGATCCGGTTCCAAAGATACGGAGAACGCCGGAAATCACTGCGGTCAGCAGCAGCGCGAGGCCGGCCAACGCCAACGTGCACCGTGCATAGCGGATGGTGAAGGGAGTGACCGGAGCTTTTCGAGCAGACGACTCAGCCGTGCGGGATTCCTGGGGCGACGCCTGTGCTTTGCTGTGCATGGTCTCCATCGGTTTCTCCTGCTGAGGTGCCAAAGTCAGTACCACCCCTGCCTGCGCGTCGTCTGGTTCATCATCAAATGCCTCTGCTGGGACAGCGGCCGCTTGGACTTGTTGCCGCCTGTTCCGCAAAACGTAAGGCGCCACCCAAACCATCCACAGCGCAACAGTGACCACAAGTATCACTGAGCTGCTGAGAGGGAAGTCCACATTCAAAACCGTAGAAGCAAATCACCGGGGGTGGCGGCATTGCGACCGGTGTGTCGTGGTCGAGTCCGCAAATGACTGGAGATACGGCCAAAAAGGCCCATGACCTGCCCGTTTATCCTCTGAGCCACCGGCGCAGGAGTCCCTCCGGGACTTCGTCGGACGTGAGCGCGAAGGAACGGTGATCAGCCCACTCGCCATTGATGTGCAGGTACCTTTCGCGGTAGCCCTCATCGCGGAATCCAAGCTTCTCCACCACCCGCAGGCTGGGTGCATTCTCCGGCCTGATGTTGATTTCCATCCGGTGAAGCCCCAACACCCTGAAGCAGTGATCGGTTGCCATCGCAACCGCCGTCGGAGCGATACCGTGCCCGGCTCGTTCTTTATCAACCCAATAGCCCAGTGTGGCCATCATGGCCGAGCCCCACACAATGGATGACACCGTCAGTTGCCCCACGATCCTCGGCTCCCGGAAGCCGGGCGTGCGCTCAACAATGAGGAAGGGCAGCGCCGTCGCCTGACGGGCCTGATCATTCAGGGACGCCACCATCTGGCGGTAACTGGGCAGGCGTCCACCCGGGGCCGGGTTGGACGCCTCCCACGGCGCCAGCCACTCACTGTTCCGCGAACGGACTTCGGACCACTCCCGCTTGTCGCGGTATCGGATGGGCCGCAGAATCAGGTCTCCGCTTTCCAGCGTCACCGGCCAGATCGCAGAGCCGTACATGCGGTGTTACTTGGGAAGTGCGGCAGTGAAGGTCGGCAACCACTCGCGCAGCTCGGGACCGAGGTCCTCGCGTTCGCAGGCGAGCTCGATGCAGGCCTTAAGGTAGCTGAGCTTGTCACCGGTGTCGTAGCGGCGGCCGCGGAAGACCACGCCGTACACGCCGTAGCCCTCACCTTCGCCTGCAGCGAGCACTTCGAGGGCGTCCGTCAGCTGGATCTCGCCACCACGTCCGGGGGCCGTCTTCTCCAGGACATCGAATACGGCCGGGTGCAGCACGTAGCGGCCGATCACGGCGAGGTTCGACGGAGCTTCTTCCGGAGACGGCTTCTCCACGAGCTGCTTGATGCGCACGTGGCCCTCTTCACCGATGTCCTCGACGTCGGCGCAGCCGTAAGCGCTGATCTTGGAAGGCTCCACCTCGATGAGGGCAACCACTGAACCGCCGGTCTTCTGCTGGACGGCGATCATTTCGCTCAGCAGGTCTTCGCGGGCATCGATCAGGTCATCACCGAGCAGAACGGCGAACGGCTCGTAGCCGACGTGCTGCTTTGCACGAAGGACAGCGTGGCCGAGGCCGTTAGGGTCGCCCTGGCGAACGTAGTGGATGTCGCCGAGGTTGGTGGCGGATTGGATGGCCTCAAGCTTGGCGGTATCGCCCTTTTCCGCCAGCGTCGCTTCCAGGGCCGGGACACGGTCAAAGTGATCTTCCAGGGCGCGCTTGCTGCGTCCTGTGATCATCAGGACGTCGTGCAGACCCACCTTGACCGCTTCTTCGACGACGTACTGGATGGCTGGCTTGTCAACCACGGGCAGCATTTCCTTCGGCATCGCCTTTGTTGCAGGGAGGAACCTGGTACCAAGACCCGCTGCGGGGATGACGGCCTTACGGACAGCATTGTTATCGAGAGTCACCGGACTAATCTAACGGAAGGAACACATCAACGGCTAAACCCTCGCCGCGCCGGGAAGCGCATTTTAGTTTCCACTACGGACAGCCCCCGCTGTTCGACCGGCATCACGCGAGCTTCAGGATCGGATACACATGGCAACGAAGGAAGACATCCGCAGTAGCCGGCGCCTCCAGCGGCGGACCCTCGCACCCGAACAAATCCTGGCCGCGGGCGAGGCGATCGCGCAGCACGGCGTGGCGTGGGCGGAGACAATCTCCCCCGGCCCGGCAGCCACTTATGCGGTCTATGTCGGGGTGGCTTTCGAGCCGCCCACGCTGCCGCTCATCGAGGCGCTCCACAAGGCCGGCCACCGCGTACTCCTCCCGGTCTGCGAGCCGGGCAGGCAGTTGAGTTGGGTGTATTGGACACCCGCCACACTGTTCGTGCGGTCAGCTTATGCTCCGATCGATGAACCCGAAGGCGAACGACTGGAAAGCTCCGTGATAGCCGGGATTGCGGGCATTTTCATGCCGGCAACAGCGGTGGACAGGGACGGTAATCGGATCGGCCAAGGTGGCGGCTACTACGACCGGCTCCTCCAGGGCCTCGACGCTTCCGGCCAGAGGCCGCCCACCATCGCTGTGGTGTACGACGACGATCTGTTGCCTTCTGGTTCCATTCCCGCCGAAGCCTTTGATCGCCCTGTGCGGGAAGTCCTGACACCCTCCGGTGTCGTCCGGCTGGACGACACCGCCGGGACAGTGTGACGACCTTGGTGAGTTCCGGCACATCCACTGGCACAGGCCAGCTGGCCGGATGATAGAATTGGCACTCAGGCCCTGCGACTGCTAATGCGGATTATCTCCGGCACTGCTGCACAGGACCTGAACCTTGTCCTGAAGGAGGAACTCAGTGCCCACATACGCATACGCCTGCAAAGACTGTGACCATGCCTTTGACATCGTCCAGTCCTTCTCTGACAGCTCCCTGACGGAGTGCCCCGAATGCAAGGGCGCGCTTCGCAAGAAGTTCAACAGCGTTGGCGTTGTCTTCAAGGGCTCGGGCTTCTACCGCACTGACTCCCGTGATGCCAAAGGCAGCACGGTTTCCGCTGCCCCGGCAGCCCCTGCAGCCACGTCCTCTGCCCCGGCGGCCGCCCCCGCAGCTGCGGCCGCGGCCAGCTAACCTGACTTTTTCCACATAGGCCTCCGGGGCGCTGTCTGGGGGCCAGGACTGCTGGCTAACGTGGCCGCATGCCACACACCTCACCAAGCACGCTTCTGGCCCGCTCCGAACGCTCAGCGGCCTCCGCCGCCCGGCCCAGGGTCCGCCGATCCCAAGCCCATCGCTCCGTTTCCCCCGGCAGTAACGTCGCCGGGGGCACCCGCAATCAGGCGCGGGGCAGTGGTCACCGGCGAGGCTTCCGACGCAGATGGACGTCCTGGATCGGACGCAACCGTCGTCTCACGGTTGCCCTCTTACTGTGTGTGGCCGCCGGCATCGTCGTACAGCAACTGACTCCAGCGTCCGAGCAGCGAGTCAGCGTCCTTGTCGCAGCACGCGACCTTCCTACGGGTGCCGTCCTCACCGCGTCCGATTTCACCCGCGCGTCCATGCCACCTGACCTCGCCATCTCCGGCACACTGGTGGATGCTGAGGCCCTGGTTGGCCGTCAACTCGCGTCGCCCCTCGGCAAGGGCCAAGCCCCTGCCGAGTCCAACCTTCTGGGACCGGGGCTCCTCACCGGAGCACCTGTGGGCACTGCAGCTGTGCCGCTTCGTATGGCCGATCCTTCATCCATCCAGCTACTCTCCCCCGGCCAGCTGGTGACTGTGGTCCTCACTGCGGCAGGCTCCTATGACGAGTCCAGGCAGAGCCAAGTGCTGGCCGGCCCTGTTCCGGTGCTGTGGACCTCATCCCAAGGCGGGAAGACTGGGGAATGGCTCGGAACGAGCGACACCGACGGGCTGGTTGTGGTGGCGGCCGATCCCCAACAAGCAGAAAAGCTTGCCGGCGCGTCAACGCAGGGCAAGCTTTTCTTTGTGTTGGTGAACCAGCAATGACCAGATCAGCAACCGGGAGCCATTCAGCCCCAGTGCGGGGGCTTTTGCTCCTTCAGCCACTGCTCATGGTCGTAGCCTGCCTCGTCGCCCCATCGACGAGGGTCGTCTTCGGCAGCCTTGGTGGGAAGAATACCGCCGGAGCTGGGCTTCACCCCTGCTCCCTTCGCGTCTGCAGCGTCGCTTTCTATGCTGCTGAGTGATTCGCCGGATTCTTCCACGGAACTGTCTTCTGCCTCTGTTCCCCGTGCCGTCATTGGTGCTTCCTTCTTGTCCTCAGCGACGTCGGAGTCGTCGCCGGCAGCGTTACTGGATTCGCCGTCCGCCCGTCGGGCCGAACTCCGGCCGAACGTTGGCTGCGCATGGTCCAGATTCAATTGTTCAACATCCATGTCCAGGAAGCCATGCTGAGGCGAGGCCGCAGGCTGCGGAATGTGGTTCTCGAGCCCCAGGTAAGAACCTATCCGATCAGCGCAGGAGGACGGGTCAGTGAAGACCTCAATGGTCCACAGCGACATGTATCGCCACCCCATGCGCTCCAGCAGTTGCGGCCGCAACCGGCTGCGTTCGCGGACACTCATGCGCCTGTAGCGTTCGGTGCCATCGGACTCGATGGCAACCGGCGTAGGGATCTCAGCGCCCTCCCTGCCAATCGTGTGCACAGGGTCAGCCGCCGCCGCGATGTCCAACACGCCATCGTAGAGGTGCCAGACACGGGCACCCCGGGCGCGCAGGCGTTCCCCCAAGTCAGCTACCAGGGGGTCCTCCCCCAGGGCCTGCTCACTGGCGACGGCACGGGACGCAGGTGTTCCGAGGTTACTGTTTCCGGAGAGCTCCCGGTCCAGCAGTTCGTAGAAGTCCACCGCACCGTGGGCAAGGCGGTCAAGATCCAGGTCCTCAGGCCGGAAGCAGCTCAGGACGTGCATGGAACGGCGGGCGCGGGTCATCGCCAGGGCGAAGCGGTTCCGCCCGCCTTCCACGGACAGCGGACCGAAGGAATGAAGCGCGCGGCCATGCGGAGTCCGGCCGTACCCCAACGAGAAAATAACGTGGTCCCGCACAAGGCCCTGGGCGCGCTCAAGGTCCACCACCCGGAAGGACTCAGGACCGGCGCCAAAGAAAGCAGACAGCAAAGAATGGTTAGGCAACTGCAGCCTGATGGCCTCGCCGATCCGTGCGGCGTGACGCAGGCTGGCCGTCACTACAGCCAAGGACGTGCGGGGCCTGAGCCTGGCGTGTTCGAAGACAAGGTCCACTACGCGGTTGACTTCGGCGGTGACGGACTCCACACCCTCATGGTCAGCCCCGGGGAGTCCGGTTCCGTCGGGAATGTACTCCACATGGATTGAGCGATCCAGCCCCGTGACCGAGTTGCCATCGGGCAGCCGGCGGAGGCCGCCGTCGTAGTAGTTCTTGCTTAGCTGAAGGATCAAGTCCTCATCCACCGCGCGGTACACCCAGTTCAGCTGCCAGGTAGGCAAAACCCTGGCCAGCGCCTTGAATGCACTGTCCACATTCTCGTGGTTGGCCACGCCGGCAACCGGCGGTTCCACTGCCACACTGAACGTCCGCGCGTTGGCGATCTTCGCATCACCGAAGGCAACCACCTGTTGCGCCCGGGCAATGGCGGGGAGAAC
Source organism: Paenarthrobacter sp. FR1 (assembly GCF_051106045.1). Taxonomy (NCBI): domain Bacteria; kingdom Bacillati; phylum Actinomycetota; class Actinomycetes; order Micrococcales; family Micrococcaceae; genus Paenarthrobacter; species Paenarthrobacter sp. FR1. The sequence goes on from NZ_JBPFSF010000001.1 coordinate 467,642, forward strand.
GGCCTGCAGGGACGTGGATTCGGCGTCGATGATCACTACGGCGTCAAACTTCTGCTCTGCAGGAAGTACGCCGGTGAGCAGGTACGGGCTGACCGACCACACCGGGACCAGCAACGGCACCAAGTCCGGAGCTTGTGCGCTCAGGGCCGGCAAGGTGACCCGTCCATCCTTCAGCAACGCACGAAGCAGCTCGGCCTGCCGTGGATGTTCCAGGATCCCCTGGCGCCACTTCTGGGCCAACTGCCACCGAAGCCGGGCAGCGCCACTGGCGATGTGGGCCTGATCCGCAAGGCGGTACTCGGCCTCAAGTCGACGCAGGGAGTCGCCGTCGGACATAGCGAGGTAATCATCACCACTGATCATGGCCTCCAGCGCGGACTGCCACCACGCCAGGTCCAGCTCGGCGGCCACCGACGAGGCGGGTACTTCTCGCGCGGCGAGGTCGGCAAGCAATTCGCCAAGGCCATGCTCGCGCATTTCCTCGATCAAGAGCGTGCGCTCGGGAAGCGTCTCCAACGTGGCGGTATCCGCGACAAGCCGTTCCAACCGCTCCATGAGCTCCAGGTAGGGCACTTCGTGGAGGGACCCTCCAGCAGATGTGTGCTTCAGGGCCTCACCGAGGCGGCGCAATTCACCATCAAGTTCCCGGTACAAAGATCCAAGATCCGCAAGCCCGGAAGGCACTGCAGGATGGCGTTGCGTGGTGGCGTAGCCCGCCCACAGGGCACGCTGCTCCTGGACCAGGACCAGGGAGCTGTGAAGGTCTGCGATGTGAACGCCGGGCCGCACATATTCCTTCGCCACCCTCCGCAGCCTTGAACGCTGCATGGATGGCATCTCCAGGTTGCGCTCACGCCGCCAGGCAGAGCTGGCTGTAGCGGAAATGAGGTCGTGGACCGGCCGGTCGAAGATGTCGGGCGTGAACTTATCCAAGCTCTCCCGCACGGCGATCAGCAATTCCAGCTGGGCACCCCACTCACTGAGTGTTTCTCCCAGCCTGATCTCCGCGTGATCGGAAACCTGCTTCATACGGTCCCGCAGGACGGGGAGCTTCTCCTCGGCCAGGCGTGCAAGCTGTTGCGCTTCCTCGGTCTCCTTGCGGGTAACCAGGCGGGCGCCGTACCAGGGGCTTGAGGTGGAAGCCCTGCTGAAGCTGCCCAGTTCGGCAGCCCGACGCAGGCGCCCAGCCAGCTCCTCACGGTCCTTGATGTTGTCCAGGACGCTGCGCTTCAAACGAACAGTGGTTGATGGCGCGGGGTGAATGGACGTCAGCTCTGCAAGCGACTGCATCGCCTGATACGGCGAGCACCCCCACCGCTCACGGACGTTGTGCAACGAGGCGACGTGGTCCATGAGGGCGTGACGGTGTCCGGTCAGGGTCTGGTGGAGATTGCCCAGTTGTGGTTCAAGGGCTTTCTCGTTGCGCATGATGGCCCGGACCAGTTGGCCCTTGAGCTGCTGCGGCGTGGTGCCGTTGCCGGGACGGAAAAGCATCGAATCCAGGCCAAGCGATTCCAGGTGGGCGGAGAGACCGGCGAGGCTGGACTGCCTGTCCCCCACCACCAGCACGGACTTGCCTTCGCTGACCAGGGCGCCGATGGCGTTGATGGCCGTCTGTGTCTGCCCGCTTCCCGGAGGGGTGCTGACCACCAGGGAGTCCCCGGCGCGAACGGCATCCACCACGTACTGCTGGTCCGTGTCTGCATCAAGCAAGAGAAGTTCATCAGCCGGGTCCCTTTGGTCCAGGCTGGAGAACCTGCCGGCTTTGATGGACTCCGGTTCAATGTCGCCGCCATTGGCTGCCGTAGCGAGCGCGGCAACGACTGGGTTGTTGGTGTTGATCCAGGGATCGTCCAGATTCCCCGAAAGGTCGGCCAGAGTGGTGACCAGCAGGTTGAACTCCACCTCGGCGCCGTGAATGGGCTGAACCAGTGTGGACAACCGGTCCAGGACCGGTTGGGGATCGAGCCTGGCCGTGTTGTAGGCCATGCGGGCTACGGCGTTGACGTCGAAGACGATGCCGTGGACAGTTTTCAAATGGCGCACCAAGGCCGGGTTCATGCGGGCTTGCTCGGTGAGCTGAAGTTCGAAGTCGTCTTCGCCCGGCCTAACGGTGAGCACGATGGAGGTCAGCATGACGGGTGCCGAGACGCGCTGCGGCTTGCCGCCTACAGCCGATGTCCACACCACCGTTCCGGCTGACAAATACCCGGCTTCGATACCGCGATCGTTGCTGAGCTCGAAGATCTTGGATCGGATGTTGCGCGCTGCCCGCGCAGCCACCAGATATTGTTGCCTGTCCCTGATCAGGGTGGACAGGCGTGTTCGCCGGCCCGCCAGTAACTGCGCCAGCCCGGAAGGGTGTGCGTTACTAAGATCTATAGCGCCTTCCGGCGTCTTGACGAAACGCAGCATCGTGTCCGCCCCGGTGACGGGCTTGAGACCAGACAGCCATTTCCGGAGCTCTTCGGAGCCCTCTTCGTGGCCTTGACCTACTGACACAACTTCTGCCTTCTTTTCTGTACTAGCTTTAGACGCCTTGGACCATACCGGCATACTTTCGAGGGTAGCGGGAATACCCGGTCAGCCCGCTCCGCAACGCTGTTCCGACGCGAAATTCGCCGTCATTTCACAGGTGCCTGCCGATTCGCGGGTCATCGGCACTCCCGATTCAAGCACAGTGGCCGGCCTCCCGAAGGAAGCCGGCCACTCACAATGCTATTCCCACTCGATGGTTCCCGGTGGCTTGCTGGTGACATCCAGCACCACGCGGTTTACGCCGTCCACCTCATTGGTGATGCGGTTGGAGATCCGGGCCAAGAGGTCATACGGCAACCGCGACCAGTCAGCCGTCATGGCGTCCTCGGAAGACACCGGACGCAACACGATCGGGTGGCCATACGTACGGCCGTCGCCTTGGACACCAACGCTGCGGACATCGGCCAAGAGGACCACCGGCATCTGCCAGACGTCGTTGTCCAGGCCTGCGGCGGTCAGTTCCGCCCTGGCAATGGCGTCAGCCTTGCGCAGCAGGTCCAAACGTTCCTTGGTCACTTCACCGACGATCCGGATTCCCAAGCCGGGACCCGGGAACGGCTGGCGGCCGACGATTTCCTGTGGCAGCCCGAGCTGGGCACCAACGGCACGCACCTCGTCCTTGAACAGGGCACGCAGCGGCTCGACGAGTTCGAACTGCAGATCCTCCGGGAGCCCACCCACGTTGTGGTGGCTCTTGATGTTGGCAGCGCCTTCGCCCCCACCGGATTCGACAACATCCGGGTACAGCGTGCCTTGGACCAGGAACTTGATCTTCTCGCCTTCGGCAGCGGCCTGGGCGATGATGGCCCGCTCCGCTTCCTCGAAGGCACGAATGAATTCGCGACCAATGATCTTGCGCTTGGTTTCGGGATCGCTGACACCGGCAAGCGCAGACTGGAAGCGCTCCTGCTCGTTGGCAACATACAGGTTGACGCCCGTGGCTGCCACGAAGTCGCGTTCGACCTGCTCGGCTTCGCCTTCACGCAGGAGTCCGTGGTCCACAAACACACAGGTCAGCTGGTCCCCCACGGCCCGCTGGACAAGTGCAGCTGCGACAGCGGAGTCGACGCCGCCGGACAGGCCACAGATGACCTTGGAATCGCCGATCTGCTGGCGGATACGATCCACCTGCTCTTCGAGGATGTTGCCCGTGGTCCAGTTGGGGCTCAGGCCCGCACCCTTGAACAGGAAGTTCTCCAGGACGTGCTGGCCGTGGACGGAGTGCTTGACCTCGGGGTGCCACTGCACGCCGTAAAGTCGCTTCTCGTCGTTGGCGAAGGCGGCCACCGGTGCGCCGGCCGTCGAGGCCAGGACTTCGAAGCCCTCAGGGGCCTCGTGGACGGAGTCGCCGTGGCTCATCCAGGTGTTCTGGGATGAAGGGACGCCGTCCAGGATGGAGCGGGCATCGCCTACGACGAGTGCTTCGGTGGCGCCGTACTCCCGGAGACCCGTCTGGGCCACCTTGCCGCCCAGGGCGTTGGCCATGGCCTGGAAGCCGTAGCAGATACCGAAGACCGGCACTCCGGCTTCGAAAAGGTCAGCGCCGACGCTCGGGGCTCCCTCGGCGTAAACGCTCGAGGGGCCACCGGAGAGGATGATGGCTGCCGGGTTCTTGGCCAGAAGCTGCTCGGTGGTGAAGGTATGCGGAACAATTTCCGAATACACATTCGCTTCGCGGACGCGGCGGGCAATCAGCTGCGCGTACTGGGCACCGTAGTCAACAACCAGCACCGGCTTCTGGGAAGTCTGGGGTGCGGTGGGAGTAGTCACCAAACAAGACTACTTTGCCGGGCCACCCCGGTGCACGTTGACGGGGTGGCCCAAGGGCCAAAACAGCCCCCGCAGTTAGGCATCTCACATTGGAACGCCCGCATGCCCTAGTAGCGCTTGGACGCCTGCGGGTTGGCTGCGAGCTCTGCTTCCACCTGTGCATGGAACTTTTTCTCCACAATGAAGGACAGGAGCGGGATCACGCCGCCCAATGCCAGGAGGATCATCTTGGAGAACGGCCACCGCATCAGCGACCACAAGCGGAAGTTGGACACGAGGTACACCACGTACATCCAACCGTGCACGATCAGCACCGAAGTGGAAATGTTGAATCCGCCAATGACGCCCTTGGGCTCGGACTCTGCAAAGCCGAAGCCGAACGGCTGGCCGGTAGCCGCGTTCGTGCCACCCGCGAAGAGCGAAACACCAAAAATGTAGCGGGCGATCAGTTCGGCGCACAGCAGGAGAAGCATTGCACCGGTGAGGTAGGCCATGACTTTGTAGAACTTCAATGCCGAACGGATCTGTGCTTCCGTTCCGCCGAACCGCCGCTTCTTGGGCTTGGGTCCTGATTGCTCGGGCTGGATGGCCGGTTTGGGCTCAATCATTGCTGCACCTTTTGTTCTGGCTCTGGGGTTGTAGGTTCTTGGCTTGCCTCAGCGGTGTCCGGCTCGTCGTCGAAGTCGCCGTACTCGTCGTCGTCTTCGTCCTCTTCGAGATCTCGCCGGTAGTCGTCCTTGACCAGTCGCCACCAGATGAAGATGGAGAAGCCTGCGAAGACCACCCATTCCACCGCGTAGAAGAGGTTCAGCCAGTTGACCTGCTCGGCAGGGGGCTGCGGCGGAATGTTGAGGGCCTTGACGTTGTCGCCGAGGGGTATGGGTACGCCGCCGGCCACTTCCGACGTCGCGGCGATGAAGCCCGGGTAGCTGGAGACTTCCCATTTGTTGATGAGCTCCGCGGCCGACACCGCAGACGCGCGGCCTGGACCGGCGTCGACGTTTGGCGTTGGCGCTTCAGACGGGATGAGGCGACCGGTCAACGTCACGGTGCCCGACGGCGGTGGGCCGGCTTGGGCGGCATCAGCCACCCAGCCGCGGGCAACAGGGATCCATGTCTGCGGAGACGCAGCAACGCCGCTCAACGCGGGGGCGTCATTAACGGCGAAGGCGGAGACGATCCAGAATCCCTTTTGGTTGTTGTACAGGCGGCCTTCAACCAGCACCTGCTTGCCGGGGTCGTAGCTTCCGGTCGCACTGACCATCTGGTCAGAGACGGAGCCCGGGAAGAACTGGCCCGGCTGGAGGACATCCACCAGCGGTTTCACTTCTTCGATGCTGGACGGTGCGGGAGGCTCGTGCTGGGCAGACCGGCTGAGCTGCCATTGGCTGAGCAGCACAAACACCCCGGACAACAGAAGCGCAAAGACCAGTCCTGCGATCCAGCGGGGTTTCAACGCGGTTTTCAACACCCCTTAACCGTACTTCGTCCGGCTGTAGAACAACGAAACGAGGGCTGGGGCCAGCCTGGAGTGGGGCCGGCAGGGTCCCTGGGTGGCGGCGGAGTCGACGCGAAGGGCCTGCCCCACTCTTCTAATGGTCGAAGAACACCAGGCTGGAGTTGATGAGCTCGGAGATCACTTCGGGATCGTGAGCCCGCCGCAGGGATTCGCGGAATGACTCCTTCGACAGGGAACGCGCCAAGGTGGCCAGGACCTCGAGGTGATCGGAGAAGGAACTGGCTGACGTGGCGATGAGGAGGATGAGAGTCGCCGGTCCGTCGGTGGCACCGAAATCCAGGGCGTGTCCGAACTTGGTCACACCCACGGCGATGGAGATCCTGTCCACGAATTCGCTGCGCGCGTGGGGCAGGCCGATGCCGCCAGGCAGTCCCGTCGCGAGCTGATGCTCCCGCGAATGAACCTGCTCAAGGAAGCCCTCAAGATTCGAGATCCTGCCGGCATCGTGCAGCTTGTGGGCCAGCTGGGCAGCTGCGTCGATCTTGTCCTTGGCGACAAGCTCGAGGATGACAGTATCCGGGGTTGTCAGTTCCGCGTCATACCGGTCAAGTGGTTCAGCCAAGTCGTGTTCCCTCCAGTGTGGCCTCCCGGCCTCAGTTCCATGTGCTGGTCAGCGAAGGGGGACGATGTCATCCACTCCCATGCGCGCAGCATCGGCCGATTCGTCATCGGGTTGCTGCTGACTGAGTCGTTCAGCTTCCACGCGCGCAAGGTAGTGCTTGATTTCGCTTTCTCGCTGAGTCTCGCTCCAGCCAAGGATTTCTCCCATCAGCTTAGCTACTACGGGCGCGGCAGACACACCCCGGTCCCACGCTTCGATGGAGATTCGGGTGCGACGGGTCAAAACGTCGTCCACGTGACGGGCGCCCTCATGGGTTGTCGCGTAGACAACTTCTGCGGCGAGGTAGTCATCGGCACCGGGAAGGGGTTCCCCCAATTCCGGCCGGCCGGAGATGATCTCCAGGACCTCCGGTGTCATGGATCCGAAGCGGTTGAGCAGGTGCTCCACGCGCGCCACGTGCACCCCGGCTTGTTCTGCCGACCGGCCCCTCCGGTTCCAGGCCGCTTTGAATCCCTCGGCACCGAGCAGCGGAATAGTGTCCGTGCAGCTCGACGGAACGCGTTCGTCCATGGCCCGCGTTGCCTCGTCCACGGCGTCTTTCGCCATAACCCGGTAGGTGGTGTATTTGCCGCCCGCAACCACTACCAGCCCGGGCACGGGGTGCGCCACGACGTGTTCACGGGACAGTTTGGCGGTGGAATCGTTGTCACCTGCCAGGAGCGGGCGGAGACCTGCGTAGACGCCTTCGACGTCCTCACGGGTCAAAGGACGCTTGAGGACTTTGTTGACGTGCTCCAGTACGTAGTCGATGTCCTTGCTGGAAGCGGCCGGATGAGCCTTATCCAGCGTCCAGTCGGTATCGGTGGTACCGATGATCCAGTGGCGGCCCCAAGGGATGACGAAGAGCACGGATTTCTCGGTACGGAGGATGAGGCCCACCGTGGACTGGAAGCGGTCCCGCGGCACCACCAAGTGGATTCCCTTCGACGCACGGACCTTGAGCTGGCCACGGTCAGTCACCATGGCCTGCGTTTCATCAGTCCACACACCGGTGGCGTTGACCACTTGCTTGGCCCGGATTTCGAAGACACTGCCGTCTTCCTGGTTCTCCACCTTGGCCCCGACGACGCGTTCACCCTCACGAAGGAAGTCCACCACGCGCACCCGATTGGCGGCATACGCACCGTAGTGCGCGGCAGTCCTGACCAGGTTGACCACCAAGCGCGCGTCATCCACCTGCGCATCGTAGTAGCGGATGGATCCGACGAAGGCATCATCTTTGAGGCTGGGAGCCGCCCGCAGGGTTCCGCGCCGGAAGAGATGCTTGTGCATGGGGACGCCGCGGCTGTGTCCGGACGTCAGACCCAGGGTGTCGTAGAGCATGATGCCCGCCCCAACGTAGGGGCGCTCCCAGAAGCGGCGGGTCAGTGGATACAGGAACGGCACAGGGCGTACCAGGTGCGGTGCGATCTGTTGGATCAACAGCCCGCGTTCCTGCAGGGCTTCCTGGACCAGACCGAAATCGAGCATCTCGAGGTACCGAAGTCCGCCATGGATGAGCTTGGACGAGCGGGAGGATGTGCCGGAGGCCCAGTCCCTCGCCTCGACGATGCCCACAGTCAGGCCTCGGGTCACCGCATCCAGTGCAGCACCGGCTCCCACCACCCCGCCCCCGACAATCAGGATGTCGAGCTCCTTGCCGGCCTCGGCGGTAGCTTTCAGGACTTCGATCGATGCGGCACGGGATTCCGGGCTCAGTGCTCCCGGGGAACTCACCTGCGGACCGCCTGCGACATTGCTCATCGGACCCCTCCTCAAACGCAACAGCTGGTAGTCCCCTACCCTACTTGCTGCTCGTCGCCTTGGGCAGGGCTGCCAAACTGACGGCAGGGCTGCCGAGCTGACGCGTCCCGGTCGAAATCCGAAAAAGGGCCCCGAGAGCAAACCGTGGTCTGCTCCCGGGGCCCTCCTTATGAAGGCTTAGCCGAGGTACGGCGAGACGACGACGTCGACCCGCTGGAACTCCTTCAGGTCCGAATAGCCGGTGGTCGCCATCGAGCGACGCAGGGCGCCAATGAGGTTGGAGGTGCCATTGGTGTGGTGCCCCGGTCCGAACAGAACTTCTTCCAGCGGGCCTACAGTTCCGACGTTGACCCTGTCGCCGCGCGGGAGTTCAAGGTGATGGGCTTCCTGGCCCCAGTGCCAGCCCTTGCCGGGGGCTTCTTCGGCCCGCGCCAGTGCGCTGCCCAGCATGACGGCGTCGGCGCCCATGGCAACTGCCTTGACGATATCGCCCGAGGCGCCCATACCGCCGTCGGCAATGACATGCACGTAGCGGCCGCCGGACTCATCAAGGTAGTCCCGGCGGGCGGCGGCGACATCGCTGATGGCCGAAGCCATCGGCGAGTGGATGCCCAATGCGCGGCGCGTGGTGGTGGTGGCACCGCCGCCGAAGCCGACCAAGACGCCGGCCGCGCCGGTGCGCATGAGGTGCAGCGCCGGGGTGTATCCGGCGGCACCGCCGACGATCACGGGAACGTCGAGTTCGTAGATGAACTGCTTCAGGTTCAACGGCTCGTGGTTCTTGGAGACGTGCTCGGCGGAGACAGTGGTGCCACGGATGACGAAGATGTCCACACCGGCCGCCAGGACCGTCTTGTAGTGCTCCTGGGTGCGCTGCGGCGTCAGGGAGCCTGCCACTGTCACTCCGGAGGCGCGGATCTCGGCAAGGCGGCTGGTAATGAGTTCGGGCTGGATGGGTGCCTGGTAGAGATCCTGCATGCGCCGGGTAACGGCGGGGCTCGCGGTTTCGCCGGCGAGCGCCGATATCTCATCCAGCACGGACTGGGGATCTTCGTAGCGGGTCCACAAGCCTTCAAGGTCCAGGACACCGAGGCCGCCCAAGCGACCCAAGGCAATGGCGGTTTCCGGCGACATGGCCGAATCCATGGGCGCTGCGATCACCGGAATGTCGAACTTGTAGGCGTCGATCTGCCAGGAGACGGAGACGTCCTTGGGATCGCGGGTCCGGCGGTTGGGGACGATCGCAATGTCGTCCAGGGAGTAGGCACGACGCCCACGCTTGCCACGGCCAATCTCAATCTCATAAGTCACGGCTCTTACTTTACTGGACCCCTCCCGGAACCCCGATTCGGCAAATGGCGTGGGCACTTCACAATGGGCTAAGAAGGCATTGAACGAGACTTGGCCGGTGCCGGTTCCGGGCCCGCTGGCTGCTGCCGCGGGTGCCGGGCAGTGTTCACATGGGCAGAGGTGCCCATGGCAGCATCCTGGACATATCCGATAGCCTGCGGAAATACACCACACCATGCAAGGGGGAACCATGGCGCCCGGATTCTACGGAGCCGACATTGAACAGCTCCGCTCGTTGTCCAAACAAATGGGACAGGCCGGGAGCCGACTCCAGAACCAGGAACTTCAGGTCAACAGCCTGATCTCCAGCGTGGCGTGGAAAGGAACCGACGGAGAGCGCTTCCGCCGCGAATGGAGCAGCACGCTGCGGCCCATGTTGCACAAGGCATCCCGTTCCCTGGATGACGCGGCCACGGTGCTCCGCACCCAGGCCGACGAACAGCAGAAGGCAAGTGCCCAAGGTGGCCCCCTCGGAGGCGGGTCAGGCGGACCAGGCGGGTCAGGCGGGCCGGGCGGACCCAACGCCCCACAGGTTCCCGGTGGCAATGGAAACCACGTCGGTCCAACCACTGGCTTGGAAGGCCTTCTCGGCGTCACCGGAAGCCAGGGATGGTGGGCCGGAAACGCCCTGGTAACCGCGAACGGCGTGGTGGCGGACTCCATCCTGGCCCAGATGGCACGAGGCGGCTTGGTGACGGAGCTGACAAAGTGGCCTTGGCTGAGTGCCCAGTACGGTCAGGCCGCCGGCGCCGGCTATGTCAAGGGCACCCAGCTGCTCAACGGCAGTTCGATGCTTGGCCGCCTCTCGGGAGCACTGGGAATTGTGACCGGTGGCTTCCAGGTCTACCAAGGCATCCAGACAGGACATCCCGGAGTTGCAGTGGACGGCGGCATCTCCGCTGCCTTGGCTGTGGGCAGCTTTATCCCGGTGATTGGCCCTGCCTGCGCCGTTGCCGGCATCGCGTGGGGCGGTCTGGGCCTCCTGGCCACCAACATGGGCTACGACTCCGCTTCCTCCATGATCGCTGATGGCGCCCAGCATGTCTGGGAAGGCGCCCAGGACGCTGCCGGGGCAGTGGCCGACGGCGCGAAGAAGGTCTGGGGATGGCTCACATGATCGCGCGACTTCCTAGACTGGACACAGAACCGATCGAGAAAAGGCAGAAATGACCACTCAGACCGAAGAAAACCAGGCATTGCTCATCACCGAACATGAGCTCATTGCTCTCATCGCGCTGGCTGGAACCGACGGCGCCCTGAGGTGCCAGACGCTGTTCCGCCTCGACCACGCCGCAGGGGCGCCGCTGGAACAAGCCGGTGTCTCCACGTTGCTGGAGCGTGGGCTGATGAAGATCGAAAACGACGCACTCCTGCCGGTCGGGCCTGCTGCAACGGTTACGGCTGTCCTTGCGGACTCCACGTCATGGCTGGAATCAGCCCTCGTCACCCCTGCCTCGGAACATGTCTCCTTCATGTTCGGCGCAGAACAGGGTGCACTGCTGCTCAACCTGAGTAAGTACGGCGTTCACGAACTGCACCCCATTACGGGCTCCGAGGGCATGGTCACCACGGCCGTGCAGATGGCCGACTACTATCTGAACCAGGCGCCGGACGGATTCCCCGCGGCCGCCACGACCCGCCGCCATTTCAAGGACGGAACGTCCCGCGCAGTACACGTCAAGGCGGAGGCCGACGGTTCCCTTTCGATCGCTGCAGGCGAGGGCGAAAATCTCGAGTCGTCAGCCCTCGAGCGTGAGCAGCTCGATGCCCGTATCCGCGCAGGTCTGGAGCAGTACCCCGGGTGAGCTACCAGACAGGCCCCTCTCCACTTTTCCACTCCGACCGCCCCCTGGACTATTGGCTGTCCCCGGAGCTCGCCGCCATCACTCCGGCGAGTGCGCGTTCCCGCCTGCGTGAAATCGCCGGCGCGCGTGGCGCCTACATGGGCGCTTGGGCGGCCGGAACCGGACTCGGAGCGTTCCTCGTCCTCTTAGGCGCTGTCCTCTCCGTTCGGCTTGGCACGTTCGCGCCCCTTCCCGCCCTCGGCCTTCCCGGAGCTGCAATTGCTGTGTTCTGCGGCGTTTTCTATGCTCGGGTGCGGGACCGGTTGCCTAAAACAAGCCGAGCGCTGGTCAATCGTGGGCCCGGGAGCCTGCGAGGGGCGCTGTCCTTCGTTGGGTTCATCCTGATCGTCTTCATCGGCGTGTTCGCCTTCACGGCTAAACCATCCACCTGGCAAGACCCCGAAGTCCTGCTAACGCTGGCCACGGTGCTTGCGTTCCTCATCTGCCTCCTCGTGGCCGCGATCATCATCCCGGCCACCATCCTTGGCCGTTCGCGGGAATCACTTCGTCGCAAGGCTGCCAATGACCCTCACTTCAGGGCGCTTCTGGAACAGGACCTTGCCACTTGGCGCGATCCCTACGGTGATGCCGGGTACGGTCCGCTCTAGGCCTCAGGACTTTTCCGGCTGGTCTCGTCCACTGAAAGCTGGGATTCGAACATCCGGAAGTACCGACCACGCAGGGCCACGAGTTCCCGGTGGGTACCTTGCTCGGCGATGCGCCCGTCCTCCAGCATGTACACGATGTCCGCTTTCTCAATGGTGGCAAGGCGGTGGCTGATGGCGATGATGGTGCTGCTCCGGTCAGCGAAGAGACGCGTGAAAATGCGGTGCTCCGCCAAGGCGTCGATGGCGGAGGTGGGCTCGTCCATGACCATGAACGAGGCATCCCGGTAGAAGTTGCGCGCCATGGCCAGCCGTTGCCACTGCCCGCCTGAAAGCCCGCTCCCCTTGCGTCCCCGGGGATCTTCCATCCAGTTGCTGACATGGTTCTCCAGGCCGTTGGGCAGTTTGTTGATGAATTCCATGGCCTCGGCGTCGGAGGCTGCCCGCCGAATGCGGTGATCGTCCCGGGGCTGGTCCACATCCCCGAGGTAGATGTTCTCCGCCGCGGTGGCGAACTCGTATTTCAGGAATTCCTGGCTCAGGACGGCGAGGTGCCTGTGCCAACTGGTGACATCGATCCCGGCGAGGTCCGCGCCGTCGAGCAGTACTTGGCCTGAATCAGGCCGGTACAGTCCCGCCAGAATCCGGATCAAGGTGGACTTTCCTGCGCCATTCTCGCCGACGATCGCGATGTGCTGGCCGGCCTTGATAGTCATGGAAATGCCCTTGATGACCTCGATGTCGCTTCCCGTATAGCTGAAGCGGATGTCGCGGAGTTCCACGGTGGAAGGAGACGACGGCAGGGGCTGTTCTTTGCCACTGGGAACCGGCAGGGCCATGAAGAGCTCATAGTCCTTGAGGTTCGCAAGATCCTCGTCAATGGAGCTCAGGGAGGACACCAGGCTGTTTGCTGTGGACAACGCACGGCTCACGATCTGCTGCACATACAGGAATTGCCCCACAGACTGGGCCCTGGCGATGATCTGCCCAACAACCCATACCAGCGAGACGACTTCGGCACCGTACTGCAGGGAATCAGCTGCCAGTTGCTTGGGGATGTACCGTTTTTGGAAGTCCAGCCGCCGGCGCTCATCAGCGTCCCGCAAACGGGACCGCAGGTCCATGAGGTACCCAACGATCCCGTAGAGCCGCATCTCGGCAATGTGCTGGGGCCGTAGCAGGTTCTGTTCGATCATCCGGCGCTGCCGCCGGGAATCAACCTGTGTGTTCCAGTGTGCGATCTGCTCGCGCGAAAGTTTGAACTGCAGGTAGACACTGGGCACGATCGCCACCAGCACAATCACGGCGATCCACCAGCTGACCAGCAGCAACGCCCCAATGGCGAGGATCACGGAAACAAGCTGCGTGAAAATGGCGGCAATTCGGTCCAGGACCCTGGCATAGGAATCGGAGAACCGCTTGGCGCGGTCGTAGAGGTCCACCGTTTCTTTGTCGTCATAGCGCCAGAACTCCAGCGCCAGGAAACGCTGGTACATCATGTCGCCCACGATTGCGCCGACCTTGAAGCTCATGAGCTGCTGTATGTAGCGGTCCACGCTGCTGAAGGCGCCCCAGAACAGCCCAAGCGCCGCCGTGATGATGACGTACAGAATGGCCCGGGGGCCGGCGTCGGGGTCTCCTGCGTAACCGGCGGCCAACGCGGTAGTGGTCAGCGCGGCAAAGTAGGTGGTGACCAGCGGCAGGGTGGCGGAGATCAGCGAGCCGGCCACCTTCATGAGCACGGCAACGGGCGAGGCTTTGAAGCTGACTTTCAGGACCTGCCCGACGGCGCGTGCATAGGGCCGCAGCGCCAGCTTGCGGGGCGGCGTCTTGACCGGTTGGACTGAGTTCAGTCGGACCGACTCCGGGTGCCGCGGTTGCGCGGGCTTTTCAGACATGACCCCAGCCTATGCTTGTGGACCGACATTATTGCCGCCTCCTTAAACAGCTGTTCCCCGCGGATGCTTCCACGGGGAACAGCTTGGATATCAGCGGGAGCCGTAGTTGGGCGCTTCCACCGTCATCTGGATGTCGTGCGGGTGCGATTCCTTCAAACCGGCCGGAGTAATGCGGACGAACTTGCCGCGCGCCTTCAGCTCCGGGATGGTGGGGGCACCGGTGTAGAACATGGTCTGGCGGAGGCCACCGACCAACTGGTAGGCCACCGAAGCCAGCGGGCCCCGGAAGGCCACCCGGCCTTCGATGCCTTCGGGGATGAGCTTGTCATCGCCGGAGACGTCGGCCTGGAAGTAGCGGTCCTTCGAGTAGGACGTGTTCTTGCCACGGGACTGCATGGCACCGAGGGAACCCATGCCGCGGTAGCTCTTGAACTGCTTGCCGTTGACGAAGATGAGGTCGCCCGGAGACTCCTCACAGCCAGCCAGGAGCGAGCCGAGCATCACGGTGTCGGCGCCGGCAACCAGGGCCTTGCCGATGTCGCCGGAGTACTGGAGGCCGCCGTCGGCGATCAGCGGAACTCCGGCCGGGATGGCAGCCTTCGCGGATTCGTAGATGGCGGTGATCTGCGGAACGCCAACACCGGCCACAACGCGGGTGGTGCAGATGGAGCCGGGGCCAACGCCCACCTTGATGCCATCGGCTCCGGCGTCGATCAGTGCCTGGGCGCCTTCACGGGTTGCCGCCTGGCCACCGATGACGTCGACGTGGGCGGCAATCGGATCCGACTTGAGGCGACGGATCATGTCCAGAACGCCCTGGGAGTGGCCGTTGGCGGTGTCCACGAACAGGGCGTCCACGCCGGCGTCGATAAGCTTCATGGCGCGTTCCCAACCGTCGCCGAAGAAGCCAATGGCAGCGCCAACACGCAGGCGGCCTTCATCATCCTTGGTAGCCAGCGGGTACTGCTCGGCCTTGGTGAAGTCCTTGGTGGTGATGAGGCCCTTCAGACGGCCCTGCTCGTCAACAAGGGGAAGCTTCTCGATCTTGTTGGTTGCCAGCTTGTGCGAGGCTTCGTCGCGGCTGATGCCTACATGCCCGGTGATGAGGGGCATCTTGGTCATGGTGTCGCTGACACTGCGGAACGGGAAGTCGGACTCCGGAATGAACCGGGTGTCGCGGTTGGTGACGATGCCCAACAGGCGGCCGTCGGTGTCCACCACGGGCAAGCCGGAAACACGGTAACGGGAGCAGAGCTCGTCCAGCTCCTGCAGGGTGGCTTCCGGCCCGATGGTGAGCGGGTTGGTGATCATGCCGGATTCGCTACGCTTGACGCGATCCACGTGCTCGGCCTGATCGTCGATGGACAGGTTGCGGTGAACCACGCCCAAGCCACCCTGGCGGGCCATCGCAATGGCCATGCGGGACTCGGTCACGGTGTCCATGGCGGCGGAGAGCAGCGGGGTCTGCACGCTGATGCGCTTGGAAATGCGGGATGAGGTGTCGGCCTCGGACGGAATGACGTCGGTGTGTCCGGGAAGCAGCAGGACGTCGTCGTACGTCAGGCCAATGAAGCCAAACGGATTGTGTTCGGGCTGGGTCATGAGTGTGCGCCTCTTACCTGGGTTCTTGGGGGCTTAACTGGTAGGGGTTGCAACTGATGACCAGCCCGTCATTACGGGACTGGCCTGTGCATAGGGTACTGCGAGGCAGAAAACATGCTGCCGGTATTGAATAAATAGTAGAACCTCCGCGCCGATCGCCATATTCCGCGACGTATGAGTGTGAGCAACAGCACTGCCGGCATGCCGCCGTCGTACGTTTGGGAACCGCTCCGCCAAGGGACGCTAGCTGCTTGACCAGCCTGTGGCGGCCAGCAGCCGTTCCTCGAACATCGGGATCATGCTCTGCACGTAGGTCTTACTGAGGTGGTTGTCATCCTTATAGACATAGACGTTGCCCACGACTGCCGGACAGGTCCCTTGCTCGCAGATGAAGTCGCTCATGTCCATCAAGTGAAGCCCATCCACCTTGCCGACGTAGTCATCCAAGGGTGACGCGTCCGCCAAGGATTGCTCCAGGGGAACGTTGCAGTCGGGCGAATCCTTGCCCTTCTTCTGGACGCACTCGGGCATGTTGAAGCTGAAGCGCGGATTGTCCCGCACCCCCACTACCTCGATGCCAAGATCCGTGAACGGCTTGATGCCTTCGAGGTAGCCGGGCACTTCGGTTTCGAACGGCGCGTCGACGTGCGTCAGCGATGCCACCGTAAACACGGCGTCCGGCTTGTGCTCAAGGACGTAGGCAGAACTTGCTTTGTTGAACTCGTTGCAGAAATCGGGTCGTTCCTCCGATTGGGCACCAAACCGGCAACCGCCCTTCAGCAAGGTCACCACTTCCCAGCCGTGCTGCTTGGCTATCGGGCCGAGGGCGGCCATGTACTGCTGGGAGTGCGAATCACCCAACACGACGATTCTCTTGGTGACTACCTCGGGTTCCTCATTCTGGAGGCATCCCTCCAGCACCGGGTCGCTGGGGACATGGTCACCCGTGCAAGCACCGTCGACGTTCGCCCATTCGTCCTTCATGGCTGCCGGCGCCGGGATGATCCGCGCCTCCTCGCTCGGCTGCCCTACATATTCAGGGGACAACGCGGCCGCGCCCGGGGTCAGTTCGTGGGGCTGGGCGGCGATCGCCGTGGCCTCCGCGGTGATGGCTCCCTGCCACGCGGTGACCGGAAGCGCCAGCAGGGCACCGCAGGCAGCAATCACGACGGCGGCACGCCAGGACCGCACGTCCGGCCACTTCCAGCGCCGCATGGGTTCTTCCACACACCTGGTGGTGACCATTGCGAGCACCGTTGCTGCCGCCATGATGCCGAGGCCTTCAACGATTCCGGGCGTGCCGGTATCGGTGGCGAGGAGGAAAAAGACAAGAATCGGCCAGTGCCACAAGTAAAGGGCGTAGGAGATGCCTCCCACGCCCACCAACGGACGGGAACTGAGGATCCGGTCGACACCCCACCGGCTGCCACTTTGCCCGGCTACGATCACGCACGCGGCGGCAAGGGTGGGCCACAGGGCCACGAAGCCAGGGAAGGAGCGGTCCACGGTGAGCAGCAGCCCGCACGCAAGCATTGCCGCGATGCCTGCCCACCCCAGCACAACACGGAGCCGGCGTCCTGGCTTCAGGTAGGGAAGAGCCAAGGCAAGCAGGGATCCCAGGGCGAACTCCCACAACCGGGCACGCGTGTCGAAGTAGGCGTATGCCTGGTTGCTGTATGTCTGTTCGATGCTGAACACGAGCGAAGCGACGAACACCGCGCCAAAGGCTACGAACAACAACTGCCTGTGACCCACAGCTTTGCGCTGCGGAAACCATGTGGCCAGTCGAGGCTGCAGCAGGGCGACACCGGCGAAGATCAGCGGCCACAGGATGAACACCTGGCCTTGCACAGACAACGACCAGAAATGTTGCAGGGGGCTGGCGTCCACATGCTGCTGGGCATAGTAGTCGACGGCGAAAGCGGCAAGCTGCCAGTTCTGACGGTAGGTGAGGGAAGCCCAGGCCTCTGTCAGGACATCGGGCCATCGGCTTTGCGGGATGAGCGCCCACGTGCCGGCCAGGATCGCCAGGAGCACCACAACCACTGCGGGCAGCAAGCGCTTGAACACGTGAAGCCAGTGCTGCAGGAGGCGCAACGGTTTGCGGTTCTCCAGCTTGCGGGTGAACGACAACGTCAGCAGGAACGCGGAGATCAGCAGGAACACGTCCACGCCGCCGGACACCCGGCCGAGCCAGATGTGATAGGCCGCGACCATGAGCACCGCCAGGGCGCGCAGTCCCTGGACCTCCGGACGGAAGCCGGGTTTCGTCGTCGTGCGTTCTTTGGCCGCCGGAGCGGCCTCCCTTGCGCGTATATCCATCATCGTTGCCACCCGGTCGCGGCAAACCACCTTTCCTCAAACATTTCGCTCATGCTGGTGACGTACGTCTTGGACAAGTGGTTGTCGTCCAGGTAGACGAAGACGTTTCCCACCACGCTGGGGCACGTGACGCCATCGCAAAGAAGGTCCGTCATATCCAGGAAAGCGGCGTTGCCAAACATGCCTTGCACCGCCATCAAGGGATTCTCTGCCGCAATGACATCGGGTTGGTCGGACTTGCAGTCGGCGCTGTCCACGCCCTTGGCCAACGCACATTCGGTGACGTTGTAGTCGTACCGGGGGTTGTCGCGAATGGCGACCACCCCGATGCCAAGGTCGTTGAAGTTGGTCACGGTCTGCTCAAAGCCGTACACCAACTGCTCATCCGAGGACGACGGCGATGCCATGGTTCCCACCATGAACACGGCGTCCGGCGCGTGGGCGGCCGCGTACTTGAACGCTGCGGCGTTGAAGTCGTTGCACTCCGGTTCTGCATCCGGATTGTCGGGCATGAAGTGGCATCCGCCCAGCAACAGGGCCGTCACCTTCCAGTGCTCGGCTTCAGCGAGGGGACCCAGCGCGGCAAGCCATTGCTGGGAGTGGGAATCGCCCAACACCAGGATTTCCTTGACAGCGTCATCCCCCACGCCGTTCTGCTGGCATTTGTCCTGCAGCATCTTTTCGTCCGGCCGGGACTCACCCTCGCACGGGCCCGCCAAGGTTGCCCAGTCCTCGGGCAGTTGCTCCGCTGTGGGCAGCGTCTTGGCGCCGTCGCTGACCAGGTCCACGTAGCCGGGCAGGAGTGCGTGGGCTCCTGGGTTGTCGTTGAAAGCCTGTGCCTGCGCGGCTTTGAGGTCGAGATCCTGCTTGTACTGGAACCCCAGGAGCGGCGAGCACGCTACGGCGAGGCACGCTGCGATGGCGATGGCTGAGCGGCGACGCTTGACCTCAGGCCACTTCCATTCCCGGAACGGCTTTTCCACGTACTTGGTGGTGAGGAAGGCCAGCGTGAGTGCCAAGGCAATGATGACGGTCCCCGAAAGCCACCCCGCGTGGTCCTTGCCGCTCCACGCCAGTGCGATCACCAGGATGGGCCAATGCCAAAGGTAGAGGGCATAGGAGTTGTCGCCCAGCCGGACCAGGAACTTGGAACTGAGGATCCGGTCTACCCCGAACCGGCTCCCCGTCTGGCCTGCGGCAATAACCGCCACGGCCGCCAGGGTGGGCCATAGCGCGACGAACCCCGGGAAAGCGGTCTGGACCTGCAGCAGGACACCGCAACTGAGCATCGCCAGCACGCCGATCCAGCCCATCACCACGCGGACGGGCTTGGCGAAGTTCAGCCCGGGGAGAACCAGTGCCAGCAAGGTGCCCAGGGCAAACTCCCACAGCCGCGCAAAGGTATCGAAGTAGGCCACGGCCTGGTTTGTGGCGGTGAAAATGACGGAGTAGGTGAGCGAGAGGACGAAGATCATCGCGAAGACGTACGCCAGCGTTGCCCTGTACCGCAGGCCGAATCGGCGGCACAGAACCGCGACGGTGGCGAAAATGACGGGCCACATGATGAAGACCTGGCCTTGGATGGACAGCGACCAGAAGTGCTGCAGTGGGCTCGCGAGGCTGTGGTCCGCCGCGTAGTAGTCCACTGCCAGCCCCTGGAGGAGCCAGTTCTCGAAGTAGAACAGCGAAGCCCAGGCTTGGTGCACCACTTCCACCCAACGGGTGGGCGGAAGAAACACGAAGGTAGCTGCGAGTGTTGCCAGCAGAACCACGACGACGGCGGGCAGCAGACGTCTGAACAAATGCAGCCAGTGCCGCAACAGGTCCATGGGGCGGCGCTGCTTGTAGCGTCCGGTGAACTGCAGCGTCATAAGGAACGCAGAGATCAGGAGGAACACGTCCACGCCCCCTGAGACACGTCCGATCCAGATGTGGTAGCTCACCACCATGAGGACGGCGAGGGAGCGAAGACCTTGTATTTCGGGACGGAACTTAGACTTTGCAACGGGTCCGGAAGCTCGCCTACCGCGATTGGCAGGGGCTGGGATCGTCGGCGTAGTCACGTTAGGCAGTTCCTCAAAGCTGTGGCACAAAGCATCAATCATACGCGGTTTGGCTGGCCGAACCCATTCGGGAGGGCCTTTCCGGCCGCCGTATGACCCTCAATTAGCGCAGGTCCAGCTATGGATTTTCCCAGCCGCACCTGTGCGTGACCTGTGCTGGTTAAGCCCTGACGTCCACCGGTGGAACTACGCTGAAGCCTGACGAAAAGGAGGGAACCCCATGATGGTGCAACTGCGCCTTTGTGTGCCGGCCGACTTGTCCCAAGCGGTCCTGGAATGTTGTCTGGCGCAGACCGGAACCGCGGAGACAGCCCACCACAGGGGTGCATCGGTGGTCCCGCCCGGCGACGTGATTACCGTTCAAATAGCCCGGGAATCCGCGGAAGAACTGATCGGGCGGCTGCACGTGCTGAGGGTTCCGGAGCTCGGCTCCATTTCCATTTCGTCGCCGGACCTGGTCTTGTCCGCTCGCGCGGACGAGGCCGAGGCGTCCGCGCCCGGAGAGTCCGCGGATTCCGTCATTTGGGACGAAGTGTCGAGGCAAACCGGGGAAGACTCGAAGTTGACGTGGAGCTATCTGGCGTTCCTGCTCATAGCCACCCAGTTGGCCGCGATCGGCATTGTGACCGATTCCACCATCGCAATTGTTGGTGCCATGGTGGTGGGACCCGAGTTCGGACCATTGGCCGCGTTGGCTGTGGGGCTGGTGGAACGGAAGTGGCGATTGATACGCGCATCCGCCCTTGCACTTGGTGTGGGTTTCCCACTCGCTATGGTGGTGACGGCCGCTGCGGCCTGGCTCTCGATCCCCCTTGGGCTGTTTCCCTTGGATGCGCTGGAGCGTGGGTCGGCCGTCGAATTCATCTACCACCCCGGCCCTTATTCATTGATTGTTGCCGCGCTTGCCGGGGCTGCGGGAATGCTGTCCATGATCAGCCACAGATCCTCCGCCCTGGTGGGGGTTTTCATTTCCGTCACAACAGTCCCCGCCGCGGGGTATGTCGCCGTCGCGCTTGTCCTGGGCGAATACAACAAAGCCGCGGGATCAGCCATGCAGCTGGCACTGAACCTTGTGGGAATCGTGTCAGCTGCGGTTGCCGTACTGCTGTTCTACCGACTCATCGGCAAACGAGTCTCCCCTTCCCGGCGCCGCCCCACCGTCGGTGGGCGCTCACTGGTCAGCCGCCGGGCAAGGTAACGGGCATCCTTGCCCACTCCGGGCAAAGTTGCCGATGCAGCCGCGAACAGGAACTCCTGGCCAATGAAGTACACGCCGGGAACGTCGTCGGCTACTCCCCTGGTCTGCCTCGGTTCACCGTGGAGGTCGAACACCGGCAGCTTTACCCACGAATAGTCCTCGTGATAGCCCGTGCACCAAATGACGTTGCTTGCTTTTACACGGGTTCCGTCAGCCAGGACCGGTTGGCCGTTGGACACCCCAGCCAGCCTCGGGGCCAAGTGGACTCCGGCCGCAACCAGATCCTTGGATTTGGTCCTGATCAGCGGAGCAGCCATGGATTTGAACCCCGGAGCCGCTTTGCGACCAATGGGCGTGTTGAGGTTCAGGACGTAGAGCCCCAGGAACCGGACCACGGGCAGCGCAAAGCGTGCGGCCGTCCGACCATGCCGCATCGGCATTTCGGCGCTGGGCTTACCGGCGAGCTGGGTGGGATGGTTATGTCCGACTTCGAGGGCGATCTCCGCTCCTGAATTGCCCAATCCCACCACGAGCACAGGACCTTCCCGCAACTGCCCGGGGTTTTTGTAGTCCTGGGAATGCAGCTGGAGTATTGCCGGATCCAGCTCTCCAGCGAACGGCGGCCGCTTGGGGATGCGGTGCCCTCCAGTGGCGATCACTACGTTGCGGGCGTGCCAGATCCGGTTGCCCGCCCTGATGGTGAAGGCCTCACCGTCCCGGTTGATTTCGTCCACGCGGATGCCTGGAACAAAGGGGAGGTCAAAGCGGCGAACGTAGTCTTCCAGATAGTCAGCCAGTTGGTCTTTGGTGGGGAAGGCCAGGCGGTCGCCGGGGAAAGGCGAGCCTGGGAGTCCGTCATACTTGGCGGGTGTGAAGAGCCGCAGCGAGTCCCAGCGCAGACGCCAAGCGTCCCCGGGCCTGTGGTTTTGGTCCAGTATGAGGAAGTCCCTGCCTTCCTTGGCCAACCAATATGCGAGCGCGAGCCCGGCCTGACCGCCTCCCACAATGACGGTGTCCACCACTGGATTCTGGTGCGATGACATGGTCGTTTCCTTTCTTGTTTGCCAGGATCAATGAGCCAAATGCGGTTCGTGAACAACTGCTGGAGAGGTTTCCGGACCCTCAAGCTGCCCATCACCGGGCATCTTCCGGTATCGCAGGCACCACACGAGCATCAGTGCCGATGCCACCACGTAGAAGGTGTGCAGCAACCACACCGGACCTGCCGGGAGATCAAAGACATACAACGAGTGCACGACGTTGGCGACGTTGGTCAGGGCCATGTTGCCCAGGCTGTATGACGCCAGGTCCTTCGTTCGGACTGCCTTGAGCAACATGGGCAGCATGCTGGCTGCGAAGAGCACGGTGGATACGGTGCCGGCAAGCAGTGGAATGTTCATAAGGACAAGCTATGAGCCCAGCCCTCTGGTCCGCGTCGGCAGAATGGCCCATTCATTGCACTGCGGCATGGGTATTTCTGCGCAGGAGGTGTGGAGCGTCAGCGGTGCAGGCCGTGCTGGAAGGCGTAGCTCGTCGCCGCTGCCCTGGATGGCACCGCCAGCTTGGAAAGGATGTTGCTGACGTGGCGGGCGATGGTCTTTTCACTGAGGTACAACTCCCGGGCGATGGTCCGGTTGGAGTGTCCGTCGGCAATCAGTCGAAGGACTTCCAGCTCGCGGCCGGTCAGCGGGGATATGTCCTTGCCCGTTTCTCCAGTGAGTTCCAGGACCTCGGCAACCGCCGGGGTTGCGCCGAGGTCGGCGAACTCAGCCTTGGCGGCCTCGAACTCCATGGCGGCAGAGTCTTGGTCGCCCAACATGGCGCAGGCACGCCCCGCGAGGACCCTGCAGCCGGCGGCGCCATAGGGAGCCTCAAGGCTGTACCAGAGACGCCACGCCTTCCGCGCCGCGGCCAAGGCAGCGCCCGCGTTGCCCTCTACGAGCAGCACGCTGGAGTCCCCCTGTGCAGCGAGTGCTTGTTCCAAAGGCCTGCCCGTGTCCCGAACCGGTGCCCCGAACTCGTCAGCGGCCGCACGTGCCGCTTGGAGGTCGCCGGCGGCAAGCTCCACTTCGACCACCGCAGGAAGGAGCCGACGGCGGTTGGCCGGGTCTGCGCCCGACATCGCCCGGCGCACCATGGCCTGGGCTTGCGGTTCCTTGTGCTGTCTGACGAGCATAAGAGCCAACCCCGGCAATGCTTCGAAACCGGTCTGGCCCGCCTTGGTATAGGCCGAGGCTGCTTCATCAAAACGGCCGGTCAGCCGAAAGACTTCGCCTTGCAAGTACCAGGCGCCCCACGTCGCTTCAGGGTCCCCGTGTCGCGATCTCTCCTGTGCGATCCTGAGCGCGATCAGGGCGTCGTCGTAGGCTCCATGAAGCATGAACAACTCGGCTCGGTGTGACTGGCACTGCCCGCTGAACATGACCATGTCCGGCTGCTGCCCGCACCAGCGCGCCAGGGCAGCTGTCCATTCGTGGGCACGCTGCACATCCAAGGTCAGGCGGCAGCTGCCGATCACGGCGCAATAGATGATTCCCGAAGGGATGGGCGAGACTTCCCCTGCCGTCACCGATACCATCACCTCGTCCAGGAACTCGAGGCCTTCATCCGGGAAACCCAAAGAGATCCGGGCCGTCCCAACGCCCAACTGTCCCAGGGCCGTCAGGTCGCGGTCGTGGAACCGTTGTCCCATTCCCAGGGCACGGCTGAAAAGCTCGTTGCTGGTTTCCGGGTTCCCTCCGTAGAGCGCTCCCAATGCGGACGGGATCAGGAGGTAGCCCTCAGCTTCCGTGGGCTCAGCCAAGCCCTCCACCAGATGCTTGGCGCGGGACAACCATCCCGAACCCCGTGCCGGTTCTCCGAGGTTCATGAGATACAGCACCAGCCATGCGGCGCAGCGGGCCGCTCCCGGAATGTCCCCCACGGTCACGTACTCGTCGTGGGCCCGCGTCAGGTAGGCAACGCCCTCGGATTCCTTCCCCAGGAGCATGGCCACGGACGCCACCAACTCAATGTCCTGGGGAGGCAGGCCGCCCTCGGCATCCGCCCGGGCGAGGCAATCAAGAGCATCGCTCCAGCGATGCTCGGAGAACGCCGAGCGTCCGAGGTCCAAGGTAGTGACCGGCATCATCGTGACTCATCCCGCGACCGGGAACACCCGGTTGGCGCACCCAAGCCGCCGTTATAGCGTCAGGGTACCGCCGCCGTCGTACGCCGACAATAGCCGCCTCGCGCAGGGCTGGAGACAGCAGAAACCCCGGCCACGGGGACGTGACCGGGGTTTCCTTGGAACAGGCTGTTAGTGCTGGTGGCCTGCGTGTGCGTCTTCTTCCTCGGCCGGCTTCTCGGCAACCAGGGTCTCGGTGGTGAGAACCAAGGCAGCGATGGAAGCGGCGTTGCGGAGTGCGGAACGGGTGACCTTGACGGGGTCGATCACGCCGGCGGCAATCAGGTCCTCGTACTCGCCGGACTTGGCGTTGAAGCCGTGGTTGGCTTCCAGCTCGGAAACCTTCGCCACCACTACGAAGCCGTCGAAGCCGGCGTTCTGGGCGATCCAGCGCAGCGGCTGGACCAGGGCGCGGCGGACGATGCCTACAGCTGCTGCGGCGTCACCTTCCAGGGCCTTGACGGCGGGTGACTCGTCCAGTGCCTTGAGGGCGTGGATGAGGGCGGAACCGCCACCGGAAACGATGCCTTCTTCGAGGGCTGCACGCGTGGAGGAAACAGCGTCCTCGATGCGGTGCTTCTTTTCCTTCAGCTCAACCTCGGTGGCTGCGCCAACCTTGATCACGCCAATGCCACCGGCCAGCTTGGCCAGGCGTTCCTGCAGCTTTTCCTTGTCCCAGTCGGAGTCCGTCCGGGTGAGCTCAGCACGCAGCTGTGCGACGCGGTCGGCAACATCCTGGGCCGTACCGGCGCCATCAACGATGGTGGTGTTGTCCTTGGTGACCGTGATGCGGCGCGCGGTACCGAGCACCTCGAGGCCAACGCTGTCCAAGGTCAGGCCCAGGTCCGGGGAGACAACCTGTGCGCCCGTGAGGGTGGCGATGTCCTGGAGCATGGCCTTGCGGCGGTCGCCGAAGCCCGGAGCCTTGACGGCAACGACGTTGAGCGTGCCGCGGATGCGGTTGACGATCAGCGTGGACAGGGCTTCGCCTTCGATGTCTTCAGCAATGATGAAGAGCGGCTTGTTGGCCTGCAGCGCCTTTTCCAGCAGCGGCAGGAAGTCCTGCAGTGAGGAAATCTTGCCCTGGTTGATCAGGATGAGGGCGTCTTCGAGGACGGCTTCCTGGCGTTCTGCGTCGGTGACGAAGTACGGGGACAGGTAGCCCTTGTCGAACTGCATGCCTTCGGTGAGGACCAGCTCAGTCTGCGTGGTGGAGGACTCTTCGATGGTGATGACACCATCCTTGCCAACCTTGCCGAACGCTTCGGCCAGCAGTTCGCCAACTTCGTCGCTCTGCGCGGAGATGGCGGCGACGCTGGCAACCTGGGTGCCTTCGACTTCGCGTGCGTTCTCCAGGAGGCGGGCTGCGACGGCTTCAACGGAAACCTCGATGCCACGCTTGATCTCGCCCGGAGCGGCGCCGGCAGCAACGTTGCGCAGGCCTTCCTTGACCAGGGCCTGTGCCAGCACGGTTGCCGTGGTGGTGCCGTCGCCGGCGACGTCGTTGGTCTTGGTGGCTACTTCCTTGGCCAGCTGGGCACCAAGGTTCTCGTAGGGGTCGTCAAGCTCGACTTCGCGGGCGATGGTGACGCCGTCGTTGGTGATCGTGGGAGCGCCCCACTTCTTGTCCAGCACGACGTTGCGGCCGCGCGGGCCAAGCGTCACCTTGACAGTGTTGGCGAGCTTGTCGATACCGGCCTCGAGAGACCGGCGGGCAGCATCGTTAAAAGCAAGCTGCTTTGCCATGGTTGTGTCCTTTCAAGACAGAAAACCCGCACCGCTGACGGGTCGGAATGATTCCAACGCGGCGGCGGTGCGGGGCTCCAGGAAGTTACTTTACGACGATCGCAAGGACGTCGCGGGCGGACAGAACGAGGTACTCGTTGCCGCCGGTCTTGACTTCGGTTCCACCGTACTTGGAGTAGATGACGACGTCGCCAACAGCTACGTCAACCGGTACGCGGTTGCCGTTGTCATCGAAGCGGCCGGGGCCGATTGCAACAACTTCGCCTTCCTGCGGCTTCTCCTGCGCGGAGTCCGGAATTACCAGGCCGGAAGCCGTGGTCTGCTCTGCTTCGAGCGGGCGAACAACAATACGATCCTCAAGAGGCTTAATCGAGACCGACACTCGGACTCTCCTTTTCATGAGCTGATTCATGGACTAAGAACTAGGGTGCCGAGGCGTACAACCGTCGTCGCGGTGCCGGTGAACGCTTGGCGTGGTTAGCACCCTCCCAAGGAGAGTGCTAACAAGACTCTATGTAAGCCGTTAGCACTCGGTCAAGGTGAGTGCCAGCATTTCGTCATGGGTGAACGCCGCTCAGCGGCCCGTGAGGTCGTCCAGATCGTAGTCCTCGCCGTCGTCGTCCTCGTCGATCGGGGACGCGCCGCGGTTGAGATACAGCACCACGGCGGCGGCAACAGCTACGACGCCGGAGGCCACCAGGGCGATAATCCCACCGATACGGGCCCCACTATAGAGCTCGCGAATCTCCCGCGCTTCGTCGGTGGCATCGTTCACGCTCTTGCCCGAGACTGAGTAGGCGGCTGCATTGAAGGAGTCCAGCGCGAAAATGATGATCAACAAGGCGATGCAGACTACGGCGATCACAGCGCCGACGATGAGGGCCGGGCGGGCATACTTGGTCAAGGCGGAGGGCTGTGGAGCTGCGTTGTCTTCCATGAAAACAACCCTATCCGGCTGATTCGCCGGTCACGTTGTCATATCCCGCGACGTTAGGCTTGATTCCATGCCTCACGCACCGCAGGAACAGATCGCGCCCTTGCTGACCACTGAAGGATGGGAACTTCTTGCCTCGCTGGGGCCGTACCGGGAGGCCGACGCTTTCAGCGTCAACGCAGAGCTCCGGAAGGCGGGCCACTCCCCGGAACTCGTGGCCGCCGTCCTGACCCAATCACGCTTGCGGACCCGCGCCGAGGCCAAGTTCGGTGAGTTTGCCCGGCAGATGCTGTTCACGCAGGCGGGGCTGGAGCAGGCCACCCGCCTGAACGTGGCGGCCCGCCACGCCGAGCGCTTCGCCAAGGCCGGCATCGTCCACGTTGCCGACCTCGGTTGCGGCCTTGGCGCCGACTCCCTGGCGATGGCTTCCATGGACATTGCGGTGACGGCGGTGGAGATGGATGAAACCACCGCAGCTTGCGCCACCATCAACCTCATACCCTTCCCGCACGCCACCGTGGTTCACTCGGATGCCACCTCGGTGGAACTGGACGGGATCGACGGCGTGTGGTTGGACCCCGCCCGGCGGACAACATCCTCGTCCGGGACCAAAAGGATCTGGGATCCTGAAGCGTTTTCCCCTCCCCTGTCCTTCGTTGAGAACCTGGCGGCGACCGGGCGCGCAGTGGGCGTGAAGATGGGCCCAGGCATGCCCCACGACTCCGTGCCCAAGGGGTGCGAGGCACAGTGGGTTTCGGTGGGCGGTGACGTCACGGAAGTCACGCTGTGGTTCAACGCCGTGGCACGTCCCGGAATCCGACGTGCCGCACTGCTGATTGGCAGCCAGGGCGCCGCCGAAATCACCAGCGGTGAGGATTTCGACGGCGGTCCGGTAGCCGCCGTCGGGCCTGTTGAAGGTTTCTTGTACGAACCGGATGGTGCGGTGATCCGCGCCGGACTCGTGGCAGACGTCGCCGAACGGCTGGGCGGGCATTTGGTGGATGAACACATTGCCTATATCTGTGCCCCGGAACTCCACGACACCCCCTTTGCCCGCGCCTACAAGGTGCTGGAGGTCATGCCCTACAACGTCAAGGCCCTCAAGGCCTGGGTGAAATCGAACGGCATCACCGTACTGGATATCAAGAAGCGCGGCACGGCAGTGACACCCGAGGAATTGCGGAAGCAGCTTCTGCCGGCAAAGCCCATCAAATCCAAGGACGCGAAAACAGCCACCCTGGTCCTCACCAGGATCGGCGAGGAAAGAGTGGCTGTTGTGGTGGAACCGGTGACTGCCCAGGCATAGGGGGCGTTATGCGGTCAGCGTCGGGAGAATTCCGATGCTTCCCGAACCTGCCCCGGCGTCGGGCGCACGCCGGTGTAGAGGACGAACTGTTCTTCTGCCTGGATGGCGATGACCTCGGCCCCGGTGATGACCGGCTTGCCCGCAGCGCGAGCGGCGGTGATGAGGGGCGTTTCGGAGGGAAGGGCCACCACATCGAACACCACCTGCGCGGCAGCGATGGTGGCATCGTCAAAGGACTGGGCGGTTTCATCTGCGCCTGCCATGCCCAGCGGGGTGACGTTGATGATCAGGTCCGCGGTGGCTCCGTTGACGTCGTCCTGCCAATCGAAGCCGTAGAGGTCGGCGAGCGCACGGCCGGTGGTTTCGTTGCGGGCCACGACGGTGACGGCAGTAAAACCGGCGTCCCTCAGGGCGGCTGCAACAGCTTTTGCCATTCCCCCGGCGCCGCGGAGCAGGACGGTGTGGCCGCTGGGGACTTCGTGGTCCTGCAGGAGGCGGGCAATGGCGATGTAATCGGTGTTGTAAGCGGTGAGGACGCCGTCGTTGTTCACGATGGTGTTCACCGAATCGATGGCCTTGGCCGACGGATCCATGACGTCAACCAGCGGGATCACCGCTTCCTTGTAGGGCATGGACACCGCGGCACCCCGGATCGGGAGGCCGCGGATGCCCGCCACCGCAAGGGTGATGTCCGCGGGGGCGAAGGCCTTGTAGACAAAGTTCAAGCCGAGCAGATCGTACAGATAGTTGTGGAACCTGGTCCCGATGTTGCTGGGCCGGGCCGCGAGCGAAATGCACAGTGACATGTCTTTGTTCAGGATTGGCATTCCCCCATTAAACAACGGGCTGTGCCTAGCCCTGCCGCGCCTTCATCCGCGGGTTGTTCTTGTTGATGACGAACGTACGTCCACGCCTCCGGACGATCTGAGCTCCCGGAATCTTCTTGAGGGCTCGCAGCGAGTTCCTGACCTTCATGGTGTTTCTCCTTGTGTTGATGGTGTTGGTGGTGTGGCCTAGAGTGCGTCGCTGAGTTCCAGGGGGTCGTCCCAGACGCCGGAGTCCATGGCCATCTCGGCCTCAGTGAGTTGGCAGCCTTCCAGGAGTTCGCGGATCTCATCAGGGTCGATGTCCTCGGTGCGCCCGGTGACGGCGAGCACTGTCCCCCGGTCACCATGGCTTGGGTGCCAGTCGAGGAAGGCGTCGACGTCTCCCTTTCCCGCCGCGCCGGTATCCGCAATTGCCGCCTCCGCGGAATCGGCCATCCAGCTCCCGGTGCTTTCGAGCCAGACACGGGGACCAATGCCTTGGACGGCTATCCGCTTGGTGGGAGCGGACGCGATCCAAAGCCTGCCCCGCAGCCAGTGCGTGCCTACAGCCAGGTGTGGCAACGCCTCACGGAAGCGTCCCGGGTGAAGCGGCCGGGCGGCCCTGTGCAGCACGGTCCGGAAGGAACCCGCTGTATCGTTCGCGGGCACCCGCACGACGCCGGGCCGGTTGCGGGCCGCTGCTTCGGCGTCGTCGAAGCACCCTGGCTGGAAATCGTCGGCTGCCCCGACGACGGCTGCATGGGGCGCCAATTCGCCCAGCAATTCCACCCCCGTCAACCACTTTTGCGAGCCTTCGCGAGGGTCCCCCGCCAACACGGCGCCCAAACCCGGGTGCACCATCACGGTGTCCACCTGCCCGAACTCCCCGATCAGGAACTCGCCGCTGGTCCGCTCATCCTGGGGCATGGAAGTAAAGCCGGACTCAAACAAGGTGTGCCGGTCCCAAATCTGATCATCCAACTCAGCGGGATCAAGGGCCAGCACCGCGTTATCCACCACCGCCGGGCGGCTGAGGCCGCGGCGCAGCTCCGCCACAGCCATCCCTGCCGCCACGCCTGGCGGCAGTCCGAGGACTATGTGGTCGAAACCGCACGCGGCGAGGCGCTCCGCCGTCGGGACCACATCCAGCCGAACGGTGCAGCTGAGGCAGCCATGTTCCAGCAGGGTCGATTCGCGCTCGAACAATTGGCCGCCCCGGTATACGCGCCGCAGGACCAACGAACCATCCAGAAGGTCATGGAGGACCACTACCGAATTCGTGTGGGTTCGGCCAAGCCTGTCGGTGGCTGCCTCACGGCATTGGCTGTCCAGGGAACTGACGACTGTGAGGTGCATGACTCGACTCTAATGCGAACAGTTCTCATTAGCAAATTACGGCTCATTGCAGGTGTTTCCGTGCCGCCATCGCGGGCGTTCCGGCTGCATTAGACTTGATCCGACCGCTGGCGGCCCCGCAGCGGGGAACCGTGTCCGGCTGAAACAACATCAGGCCGGAAAGTACACCATGAGGGGACTACGTGCAGATTGATTTTGCGCCATCCAGGCAATCGACACTGGGTGTGGAATGGGAGTTGGCGCTCGTCAATGCACGCACAGGGGAATTGGTATCCGTCGCGAACGACGTCCTGAAAGGCGTAGCGGCAAACCACCCCGACCTCAATGAGGACGATGAGCACCCCCACATCAAACGCGAACTGCTCCTCAACACCGTGGAACTGGTCACCGGAATCTGCGAAACGGTCAAGGACGCCAAAGAGGACCTCAGCCGCTCCCTTGCCGCCGTCCGCGAAGTCACCGACTCCATGGGCGTCGAAGTTTTCTGTGCAGGCAGCCACCCGTTCAGCCCTCCCCTGCTCCAGCCCGTCACGGACAAAGAGCGCTACGCCAAGCTGATAGAGCGGACCCAATGGTGGGGACGCCAAATGGTGATCTACGGGGTTCACGTCCATGTGGGCATCGATCGCCGGGACAAGGTCCTCCCGATCCTTGACGGCTTGGTCAACTATTTCCCGCACTTCCAGGCGCTGTCAGCGTCCAGCCCGTTCTGGGCAGGCGAGGAAACCGGCTACGCGTCACAGCGTGCACTGATGTTCCAACAACTGCCTACTGCCGGACTCCCGTTCCAGTTCGAAACCTGGGAGGCATACGAGTCCTACGTCCAGGACATGTTCACCACAGGTGTCATTGACGCCACGTCAGAAATCCGCTGGGATATCCGGCCTGTTTCCAACCTGGGCACCATCGAGATGCGGATCTGCGACGGCTTGGCCACCCTTGAGGAAGTGGGCGCCATAGCTGCCCTGACCCAGTGCCTGGTGGACGAGTTCTCTTCCATCCTCGACGCCGGTGGCACCATCCCCACCATGCCGCCATGGCATGTGCAGGAGAACAAATGGCGCGCGGCACGCTACGGCATGGAAGCCATCATCATCCTGGATGCCGAAGGCAACGAACAGCTGGTCACTGAACACCTCACGGAAACCGTTGCTCGGCTGGAACCTGTAGCCGCCAAGCTGGGGTGTTCAGAAGAGTTGGCCGATGTCCTCAAGATCATCGAACGCGGGGCCAGCTACCAGCGGCAGCGGCGAGTGGCAGCAGAGCACGACGGCGACCTGCAGGCCGTGGTGATGGACCTTGTGCAGCAGATGCGCAAGGGTCCTGACGCCTAGCCAACCCCTGCGCGCCGGCCCGGGCGAAGCCTAGGCCGGCACTGACACCGTGGTGACGGGCATGGAGGAATCCGGCGCGAAGCCAATGCCGCTGGGACCGATGCCCGCCATGATCAGCTGGGCGCCGAGCGCCGCAACCATGGCGCCGTTGTCCGTGCAAAGATCCAGCGGTGGAACGTGAAGCTTGATTCCGGCAGAAGCACAGCGCTGCCCGGTCAACTCCCGCAGCCGCGAATTCGCTGCCACGCCCCCACCGAGCAAGACGTCCGTGATGCCGTGTTCCTTGCAGGCCAAAACGGCCTTGGAACTGATCACGTCCACCACTGCCTCCTGGAAAGCCGCGGCGATGTCTGCCACGGGCACGTCCTCGCCGCGGGCTTCGAACTGTTCAACGCAGCGCGCCACGGCAGTTTTCAGACCACTGAACGACCAGTCATAGCGGTGCGGACCTTTGTCCTCGGCTGTCCCCATGTATTTGGGTTGCGTGAGGCCCCGCGGGAAGCGAATGGATTTTGGATTGCCCTGGCGAGCCAGTTTGTCGATCGCGGGACCACCCGGATAACCCAAACCCAGGATGCGCGCCACTTTGTCGTAGGCCTCGCCTGCAGCGTCGTCGATGGTGGAGCCCAGCAGTTCGACATCGTCCGTGA
Organism: Paenarthrobacter sp. FR1; assembly: GCF_051106045.1. NCBI lineage: Bacteria > Bacillati > Actinomycetota > Actinomycetes > Micrococcales > Micrococcaceae > Paenarthrobacter > Paenarthrobacter sp. FR1. The sequence continues at coordinate 500,014 of NZ_JBPFSF010000001.1, forward strand.
TGCTTTGGATCCGCAGGATTTCCGTGTGCCCGCCCGAGACCAACAACGCCCCGAGGTTCTCAGGCAACTTTCCAGCACCCAAGCCGGCGGCAGCACCGGCGTCGGGCTTTCCGTCCGGGGTCCGCCTTTCATCCAGCAGGCCAACGCCGACGTGCGCCACCAGATGGTTGATCGCGTAGAGCGGCTTGCCCGTGGCCACAGCCAAGGCCTTTGCAGCGCACACGCCTACCATGAGCGCCCCGGCGAGGCCCGGGCCGGACGTCACGGCGATGGCGTCGATCTCGTCCAAGGTAACCCCGGCCTCGTGCAGCGACTCCTGCAACGTGGGCACGAAAGCGTCCAGGTGTGCCCGTGAAGCGATCTCCGGAATGACGCCGCCAAAACGCACGTGCTCGTCCATGGAGGAGGACACCGTGTTGGTCAGCAAGGCTGTCCCGCGCACTATCCCCACACCGGTCTCGTCACAGGACGACTCGATGCCGAGCACCAGCGGCTGCTGTCGATTGAGGCCGCTCACGCTGGGGCTCCTTCGGATGGGTGTTGTTCGTTCAAGGTCAGCCTCATGATCAAGGCATCGGTGCCGTCGCGGTAATAGCGGGGGCGGATGTGGATCTGCTCGAAGCCGAACCGCACGTAGAGCTGCTGGGCGCGGGGGTTGTCCGCCCGCACTTCCAGCAACACATCTGCTGCGCGTCGCCGCCGCGCCTCATCGATGAGTTCCGCCAAGACAGCGGAGCCGATGCCCCTGCCTTCGAATTCAGGCACGACGGCGATCGTCTGGACGTCCGCGATGGGCTCGATGCACATCAATCCCGCATAAGCGACGATCTCCCCTGCGGCCTCGGCCACCACGTAACGGCGGGTTTCGGGCTGGGCCAGTTCATCGAAGAACATCTGCAAGGGCCAGGCGTCCACAGGGAACAAACGGCGCTCCAAAGCCTCTACGGCTGGGATGTCGGCTTCGGTCATGTCGCGCAGGGAAACCCCGGCGAGTTCCAGCTTGGGTGACAATTTCACAGTTTCCGTCCCATCACAGTGCACGCTTCCTGGGTCCAGGGACCTGGGCGTCGGATTCCCGCAGGTACAAGGGGGTGGAATCCAGCAGCGCCTGTCCCGACGCAAGACGGGCCAAGGCGAACTGGCCCAAGGAAGCGGCATCCGGTTGGGTGGTGGCGAAATCTTCATTCGCCCTGAGGACGTCGGCGTACAAGCCTGCACCTGCGCCGAACACCGGCAAGTCCGGCAGTTCGGAGGCGAAGCCGACGTGCGGTCCATCCACGAGTTCCGGCAACTGGCCGCCCTTCAGGGTGTATCGCGCCCAGTAGACCTCCTTGCGTCGGGCGTCAGTGGCCACCAGGAACTCGGGGGCGGCGGCGGTGGACTCGGCCACCTCAAGGGCGATGGCATCCAGGCTCATCAGTCCGTACAGCGGCTTGTTCCAGACGAACGCCAACGTGCGGGCAGTTGCGATACCCGAGCGGAGTCCGGTGAACGGACCCGGACCCACTCCGGTGACGATCGCGTCGACGTCCGCTCCAGTGAAACCGGCGCCAGCCAGCAACTTCTCAATGCCCGGGGCAAGGACTTCGGCGTGGCTCCGGGTATCTTCGGTGGCGAAGGAATCCACCACCCCTTCCATGGCGTCGTCGGAAATCAAAGCCGCGCTGGCAACGGCGGAAGTATCAATGGCCAGGATCAGCATCAATTGCCTCCCTCGTCTGAGGTGTCCGGTTGCCCTGAGGAGTCCGGGAGTTGTGGCACGTCGGCCCAACGTGGACCGAATCCCCGGAACACAATGGTGCGGGGCTCGTCGTCATCATCGGTGTCGAAGTCCAGGACGTCACCTGCCTGGGTCGGTCTCGGCGCGCTTCCGCCACCTACCGACCTGTGCAGTTCCACTTCAAGGCGGCTTTCCGAAAGATGCTCCACCCGGTCCCGCCCCCACTCCACCACGGTGACGGCAGTGTCCATGGTGTTCTCCAGATCGATGTCGTCGATCTCCGCAGCTGAGTCCAGCCTGTACGCATCAACGTGAACCAAGTCCGGACCTCCCGGCCTGGGACCGTCCGGCAGGTTTGGATGAATCCTGACCAGCACAAAGGTAGGCGAGATGATGCCTGCGCGAACGCCAAGACCTTCACCCAGACCTTGGGTAAACGTCGTCTTGCCCGCTCCCAGTTCACCCGTCAGGACCAGAAGGTCCCCCGGTTCAAGCACCTCACCGAGCGCTGCTGCGAGCGCGTGCGTCTGCTCCGCCGTCGTGACCTTCAGCGTGCGCTCCCACAGGGGTTCGCTCACAGCGCTGCCGTTTCGGCGTCGGCGGCAACAGCAGTCTGTGACTCAGGCTTGGCGGGCATTTCGTTGACATAGCTGCGTGGTACGCGCGGGCTGATCCGCGTGACAATTTCATAGTTGTTGGTTCCCGCTGCGGCCGCCCAATCGTCCGCAGTGGGGCCGCCGTCGGCGCCGTCACCGAACATCACGGCTTCAGCTCCCCTAAGTTGCGCGGCAGCTTCCGGTGTCAGTGGTCCCAGGTCAATGACCATTTGGTCCATCGCGATCCTGCCCACAACCGGGTAATTGACGCCATTGACGCGGACCGGACCTCCGGTGCCGATCCGGGGGACGCCATCGGCGTAGCCCAGAGGCACCAGGCCCAGCGTGCTTTCTTCGCTGGTCCGGTAGTTGAGGCCGTAGGAGACGCCCTGGCCCTCGGGAACCTTCTTGCAGTTGGACAGGAGGGTTCGAACGGTCATGGCGGGATGAAGGCCAAGTTCGGCTGAGGTAGCACCTTCGAAGGGCGACAATCCATAAATACCGAGCCCCACACGGACCAGGTCGAAATGTGAGTCCGGGCGTGAGAGGGTGGCCGGAGTGTTGGCGATGTGCCGTACCTCGGTATCCACGCCCGCGTCCTCAGCCATGGCGATTGCCTCGCGGAAGACAGCGAGTTGCTCATCGGTTTCCGGCCGGTGCGGTTCATCGGCCACGGCGAGGTGCGAGAAGATACCCACCACCCGCAAGAGGCCCTGGTCCTGGTAATCCATGGCCTGGCCCAGCAACTGGTCCCAATCGGCAATCGTGCAGCCGTTGCGGCCCAGGCCTGTGTCCACCTTGAGGTGCACGCGAGCGGGCCGTTCCTGCTCGCGGGCCGCCGCAACGACGGCGTCCAGCTCCCAGCCGGAAATTCCGACGTCGATACCGGCGGCGACTGCTGCTTGGAAGTTGCTCTCACGGGTGTGCAACCACGCCAGCAACGGAGCATCAATCCCTGCGGCACGCAAGGCGAGCGCCTCGGAGATGTGCGCGACACCGAGCCAGGCGGCACCGGCGTCGAGGGCTGCACGGGCAACCTGGACAACGCCGTGGCCGTAAGCGTCCGCCTTCACCACGGCCATGACCGCCGCCGGGGAGGCCATGCCGACGAATTGACGAACGTTGTGCCGCACGGCGTCGAGGTCGATCACGGCGGAGCGTTCCAGCACCGCTGACCTTGCTATGGAGGTCTTGGATCCGATCCCGATATCTGCAGCTGCTTCGTAAGTCACCCTAGAGATTCTAGTAGTGCCGGTGAATTCGGGTTAACTGCGGTGATTCACTGCCCGCTACTGTGCGTCCGACAAATGTGCAATCGTCGCCCTTGCCCGTCGTTGGGCCTCCGCCGGGATGTCCTTCACGATCGGTTCCAGGAAGGCGAAGCGCCGCAACCACTGGCTCGACTGCCGTTCCTTCCGGGCATTCGCCCGCTGCCACCAGTCAGCAATGTCTCCCCATCCAGGTGCGGCAAGAGAGCCGCCAACCTCCTGGACAGCAAGCGAAGCGCAGAGGTTGGCGAACCTCAAACGGTCCCCCAGCCTCCACCCGGCCAGGCATCCCACAATGAAGGCTGCTCCGAAGCAGTCGCCCGCACCAGTGGGGTCGTAGGCGGACACGGGCAGGGAGGGCACCCACTCTTCTTCTCCGGTTTCCGAGTCCACGGCAACGGCACCCTGGGGGCCAAGAGTCACCACCGCCACGGGAACCCGGTCAGCCAACGAATACAAGGCTGCCCAGGGGTCCGCCTTTCCGGTGAACGCCATGGCCTCCGGGGCGTTGGGCAGGAAGGCATGGAAGTTCTCCAGTTGGTCCAGTCGCCGCTCGGACCACTCCCCCGTGGGGTCCCAGCCCACCACGCCAAAGAGCTTGGTGCCTGAGGATTTTGCCGCCAGCATCCACGGCTCCAGTTCCTCCTCCAGCTCTGCCACGGCCGCGAGCGCCTTGGGCGGTTCTCCGATCAGCTCAGAGGAACTGATCGGTGCCGGATGGCCGTGCGTCACCATGGACCTGTCCTGGTTCACACACATGGAGACCGTGACGGGCGAGTGCCATCCCGGAATGGTGCGTGACAACGAAAGGTCCACGTGTTCCTGCGTTTCCAGGATCTGCCAGTTGTAGTCGCCGTACCCATCGTCACCGAACGTTGCGGCCAGGTTGGTCCTCAAGCCCAAACGTGACGCGGCGATGGCCTGGTTGGCCACGCCGCCGGGGCAACTGCCCATGCCTTCGCTCCACACTTCGGTACCGGGTTCCGGTGAGTGCGGCAGGCCGGTAAAAATGATGTCCTGGAACACCGTTCCGGTCAGGAGAAGGTCACACTGGTGGTCCCCGTCCGAGCGAACGGCGGCAAGGGGATCAAATCGTCGCTGGGGCATGGCGTCCATGCACGGCACACTACGCTGCACCCTCGGGGCTGCATAGACTCGGAGCATGCGGCTCATGATCGCCGGTGGCGGCGGATTCCGGGTTCCCCTTGTCTACCGTGCCTTGTGCGCGGGTCCCTTCGCCGGACTGGTGGACCGTGTGGTCCTCTACGACGTCGACGCCCAGCGGCTCAGGGCCATTGACGCGGTGCTTCGGGACATGCCCACGGCGGCGGGTACACGGCCCGCGGTCGTCATTTCCACGGACCTTGCTGAGGCCTTGAGTGGCACGGACATGGTCTTCGCGGCCATCCGCCCCGGCGGAACAGCCGGCAGGATCGCCGATGAACGCATTGCCCTTGAACTCGGCCTGCTGGGCCAGGAGACAACTGGCGCCGGCGGAATCTCCTACGCGCTGCGCACCATCCCGCACATGACCAAGCTTGCCGAGGCCATGCGGAAGCATTGCCCGGACGCCTGGCTGATCAATTTCACCAACCCCGCCGGTATGGTCACCGAAGCGCTTCTACCGGTGTTGGGCCGACGCGTGATCGGTATCTGCGACTCCGCGGGCGGCTTGGTCCAGCGTGCGGCCCGCGCTGCCGGGTCGCCGCTTCCCGATGGGACGCTCGACGGCGTGGGCTACTACGGTCTGAACCACCTCGGCTGGCTTTACAGGCTGGCACCCGACGGCCGCGACCTTTTGCCGGAGTTGCTTGCCGATCCCGCGGCGATCGAATCCATGGAAGAGGGCCGGTTGTTCGGCCGTGAGCTGCTCACGAAACTCGGCTGCCTGCCCAACGAATACCTCTACTACTATTACCGGTCCTCGCAGGCCACGGCAGCAATTACCCAGCAGCGGGAAACGCGGGGGGCTTCCATCCACCACCAGCAGAGCTCGTTGTACCCCGGCTTGCTTGAGTCCACGGATGCCTATGCCCTCTGGGATGCCGCCCGCCGGTCCCGGGAGGAAGGGTACCTGGCCGAGGCCCGCACGCACGGCGAGCAACGGGATGAGGAAGACCTCGCCGGAGGTGGCTACGAGCGGGTGGCACTGTCCGTCATGCGTGCCCTCTCGGGCGGTGGGACTGCCCAACTCATCCTTAACGTTCCCAACGCGCCCGTGGTCGCTGTGGGCGACCCTGCCACAGCGGACGTGGCCGTGCCCGGGTTGCCAGCAGACGCCGTCGTCGAAGTTCCCTGCGAGGTAACGCCCGACGGCGCGTTGCCGCTTGCGCAGGAACCGCCCCGCGGGCAGTTCCTCACCCTGATGCGGCACGTCAAGGAGGTGGAGCGATTGACAATCCGCGCTGTTCGAAACGGCGAGCGCGAAGCGGCCGTCCAGGCGTTCGCGTCGCACCCCTTGGTGGGCGCGACCCCGCAGGGAAGGCAGCTGTTGGAAGGATATGAGCAGGCTTTTCCTGAGCTGCGCGGACTGTGGCGCTGAGTCCTAGAGCTTCCGGTACATCACGTGCAGGCCGACGTAGCCGATCTCCGGGTGGTTGAAGGCTTCAGGTACCGTGGCGAGGATCCGGAAACCCATGGACTGCCACAACCACACCGCACGGACGTTGCTTTCCACCACGGCGTTGTACTGCATGGCATAAAACCCTGACGCCTTGGCTGCCTCCAGTGAGTAGGCGCACAAAGCACGGGCGATGCCTTGGCCGGAGTTGTTGGCCCCTACCATGTATCCGGCGTTGGCAACATGGCTTCCACCGCCTGCTTGGTTGGCGTGGAACTCCCCCGTGCCAAGGATCCCGCCCGAGTCCTTGTTTACTGCCACGAAGGTCTGGCCGGGAGCTTCCTTGGTCCATTTGGCCCGCGCTGCTTCCTCGGAGGTGTCGCGGTCCCAGGTGAAGGTCTCACCGGCACGAATCACCGGTTCCAGGATGGACCAGATGCCGGGCCAGTCCTCAGGTGTTGCCGGGCGGATATCAAAAGTCTGTTCTTGGCTCACAGCGGACACGCTAGCAGCCTTGATCACCTGAAGGTCGCGCGCGTTGGTGTGCCAGTGGCAGGAGTAGTGTTTTCTGCAGGGCAAAAGTGAATTTGCTGTGTCTGTCAGGAGGAACGCCGTGCCATCGATCCGACGTGTGGCGTTCCTTTCGTTGCACACCTCCCCCATGGAGCAGCCCGGCGCAGGCGATGCAGGTGGCATGAACGTCTACGTGCGGGCCCTGGCCATGGCCTTGGCTGAGACCGGCGTTGAGGTGGAGATCTTCACGCGTTCCACCAAAGCGGGCCAGCCCGCCGTCGAACATCCGGGCCCCGGAGTCTGCGTCCATAACGTCATGGCGGGCCCACGCCGCAAGCTGCCCAAGGAACAACTGCCCGAACTCCTGCACCACATGGTGGAAGAGATCGACAGGATCCGGCACCAGCAACTCCACGGTCGGTACGATGCCATTCACTCCCACTACTGGGTTTCCGGCGTGGCAGGACTCGAATTGGCCGAACTGTGGGGTGTACCGCTGGTCCACACCATGCACACCATGGCCAAGGTCAAGAACCTCGTGCTGCAGTCCGGCGAGCGCCCGGAACCACGGCGCCGGGAGGAAGGCGAGCAGAGGATCGTGGATGGTGCTTCCCGCCTCGTGGCCAACACCCCTGCCGAGGCAGAGGAACTCGTGTCCCACTACGGCGCCGACCTCGACCGGATCGATGTCGCACCTCCCGGAGTGGACCTGAAAGTCTTCACGCCCTCGTTCCGGAAGAAGTCCCGGGCCAAGGTGGACGTCAGGCCGGACAGCTTCCACATCGTGTTTGCCGGCCGGATCCAGCGGCTCAAGGGACCGCAGGTCTTCGTCAAAGCCGCCGGAATCCTACGGAAGCGCCGGCCGGACATCGATCTTGAGATGACCATCCTGGGATCCCTCAGCGGGGCCAAGGACTTCAACCTCCAGCAGATCATCCATGACTGTGGACTGGACGACGTCGTCACTCACCGCCCACCCGTTGTGGCGCCGGAGCTGGCTGGCTGGTTCCGCTCCGCAGACGTGGTGGTCATGCCCTCGTTCAGCGAATCGTTCGGTCTGGTCGCTTTGGAAGCACAAGCGTGCGGGACGCCAGTGGTCGCCACCAACGTAGGTGGCCTCTCCCGTGCCGTCTCCGATGGCCGCACCGGCATCCTGGTGGACGGACATGACCCCACTGACTGGGCAGACGCCCTGGAAGATCTCTACGACGACGTCCAGACCCGTGAGGACATGGGCCGGCTGGCAGCAACCCATGCCGAATCCTTTGGGTGGCAGCGGACCGCCGCGATCACCTTGGAGAGCTACCGGGAAGCCGTTGGCGGACTCCTGGTGCCCCGGCGCTGAGCACGTCCAGGGAGTGGTGCCCGCAGGCTGGTAGATTGTCGCGCACAGCGTACGCACGCCACAAGCGTCAGCCCTGGTACGGGAACATCCAGCCGAAGGACAACGATGTCTGAAAACAAGGTCTTGAGCGATCTTGAAATTGCCCGCAACGCCGCCATCCTGCCCATTGAGGTCATCGCCGAACGCGCCGGCATCACTGTGGACGCCTTAGAGCTGTATGGGCCCCATAAGGCGAAGATCAACCCCGCCAAGCTGGTGATTCCGCCGAACAAGGCACCCGGCAAGGTGGTGCTTGTCTCGGCCATGTCCCCTACCCCTGCGGGCGAGGGGAAATCAACCACGACGGTGGGGCTCGCCGATTCGCTGGCACGGGCAGGACACAAGGTGATGATCGCCCTTCGGGAACCATCCCTGGGCCCGATCCTCGGCATGAAGGGCGGAGCCACGGGGGGAGGTTACTCCCAAGTGCTCCCCATGGACGACATCAACCTGCATTTCACCGGCGATTTCCATGCCGTAACCTCGGCCAACAACGCCCTCATGGCCTTGGTCGACAACCACATTTTCCAGGGCAACCAGTTGGGGATTGATCCGCGCCGGATGACCTTCAAGCGCGTGCTGGACATGAATGACCGCTCACTGAGGGAAGTCATCATCGGCCTCGGAGGCCCCACCCAGGGTGTGCCTCGGCAGGACGGCTTCGACATTACAGTCGCTTCGGAAATCATGGCCGTCTTTTGCCTGGCCACGGATCTTGACGATCTCCGCTCGCGGCTTGGCAGGATCACCTTTGGATACACGCACGATCGCGCACCTGTCACCGTCGCGGACCTCGGCGTCGAGGGCGCCCTCACCATGCTGCTGAAGGACGCCATCAAGCCGAACCTCGTCCAGACCATCGCCGGAACGCCCGCCTTGGTTCATGGTGGCCCGTTCGCGAACATCGCGCATGGGTGCAACTCGCTGATCGCTACCCGCACCGCGATGCAGCTTGCGGACGTCGTGGTCACCGAAGCCGGTTTCGGCGCTGACCTTGGCGCAGAAAAGTACATGGACATCAAGGCGCGCATCGCGGAGGTGGCACCGTCCGCCGTCGTAGTTGTTGCCACCATCCGCGCCCTCAAGATGCAAGGCGGGGTTCCCAAGGAACAGCTCAGCGAGCCCAACGTGGACGCGGTGGCGGCCGGAGTGGAGAACCTGAAGAGGCACGTCGGCAATGTGGCAAAGTTCGGTATCTCGCCGGTGGTCTCCATCAACAAGTTCGCCACCGACACTCCCGAGGAACTTGAGTGGCTGCTGGCTTGGTGTGCAGCGGAAGGCGTGGAGGCCGCCGTCGCCGATGTTTGGGGACGCGGCGGCGGTGGCGACGGCGGGGATGAGCTCGCTGCCAAGGTGGCAGCTGCGCTGGACGCCCCTTCCGACTTCCACCACCTTTACGCGCTGGACCTCCCGGTGGAGGACAAGATCCGGACGATTGTGCAGGAGATTTACGGGGCCGATGGCGTGGAATTCTCCGTCCCGGCCCTCAAGCGCCTCGCCGAGATCGAGAAGAATGGCTGGACGGACCTTCCCATCTGCATGGCCAAAACGCAGTACTCCTTTACGGATGACGCCTCCAGGCTGGGCGCGCCCAAGGGATTCCGGGTGCACGTCCGCGAGCTGATTCCCAAGACAGGGGCAGGTTTCATTGTTGCCCTGACCGGGGCCGTCATGACCATGCCCGGGCTGCCAAAGGAGCCCGCGGCCATGCGCATGGACGTCGACGCCGACGGCAACCCCACGGGCCTTTTCTAGCTCCCAACGCTCACTCACATCCCACCCCAAACCCACAACCCTCAGGGAGGAAGTGAGAGAGCGTCCGGACAAACGACAAGCGCCCTCCCACATGAGTGGAAGGGCGCTTGCGGAAACGTTCGGGCTTAGCGCTCGATGTCGCCGCGGATGAAGGCTTCAACCTTGTCGCGGGCGAGGTCGTCGTTGAACTGCTCCGGCGGAGACTTCATGAAGTAGCTGGAAGCGGAGAGCAGCGGGCCGCCGATGCCGCGGTCCAGGCCGATCTTGGCAGCGCGGATGGCGTCGATGATCACACCGGCTGAGTTCGGGGAGTCCCACACTTCGAGCTTGTACTCCAAGGACACCGGGGCATCGCCGAAGTTGCGGCCCTCGAGGCGGACGAAGGCCCACTTGCGGTCATCAAGCCAGGCAACGTAGTCCGACGGTCCAATGTGGACGTCGTCGGCGTGAAGTTCGGCCTCGACGTTGGAGGTGACGGCCTGGGTCTTGGAAATCTTCTTGGACTCCAGGCGGTCGCGCTCCAACATGTTCTTGAAGTCCATGTTGCCGCCGACGTTGAGCTGGTAGGTACGGTCCAGCGTGACGCCACGGTCTTCGAACAGCTTTGCCATCACACGGTGGGTGATGGTGGCGCCGATCTGGCTCTTGATGTCGTCGCCGACGATCGGGACACCGGCTTCGGTGAACTTGTCAGCCCATTCCTTGGTGCCGGCAATGAAGACAGGCAGGGCGTTGACGAACGCCACGCCGGCGTCGATGGCGCACTGAGCGTAGAACTTGGCAGCCTGGTCCGAACCAACGGGGAGGTAGCACACCATGACATCGGCCTTGGCTTCACGGAGCGCTGCGACGATGTCCACAGCTTCTTCCGGGGCCTCAACGATGGTCTCGCGGTAGTACTTGCCGAGGCCATCCAGGGTGTGGCCGCGCTGGACGGTGACGCCGGTTGCGGGAACGTCGGCGATCTTGATGGTGTTGTTTTCGCTGGCGCCGATGGCGTCGGCCAGGTCCAGTCCAACCTTCTTGCTGTCAACATCGAAAGCAGCAACGAACTGGACGTCGTTGACGTGGTACTGGCCGAACTCGACGTGCATCAGACCCGGGATCGTGGCCTTGGGGTCAGCGTCGCGATAGTACTGAACACCTTGGACCAGCGATGCGGCGCAATTTCCTACGCCGACAATGGCAACACGAATCGGATGTGAAGACACGGAACTCCTTTTGAGAACTAAACCTCAGGTGCCAGGCGCGCCGCAGGCTGAGTCCAGGGCACGACTGATTGGCACGGCGCCAGTTGGCGCACACTTGCATTGTAGCCAACACAGGAGGGGCCGGCTTTGTTCCCGGCCGGCCCCTCCTGTTTTATGTCACAGCTGTGCGGCTATTTTTGTGCCCACAGGTTGATGTCCGATTCGACGGCAAACTCGTCAATGGCCGTCAGTTCGTCCGTGGTGAACTTCAGGTTGTTGATGGCGCTGAGGGTGTCCTCAAGCTGGGCCACACTGGAAGCGCCCACCAGAGCTGACGTCACGGGTGAGCCCTTCGGCTGGTCGCGGAGGATCCAGGCAATGGCCATCTGCGCGAGTGTCTGCCCGCGGCCTTCGGCGATGGCGTTGAGGCCGCGCACGCGGTCCAGCTTGTCATCGGTCAGCGCGGATTCGGAGAGGAACCGTTCCTTGGCTGCGCGCGAATCGGCCGGCACCCCGTTGAGGTAACGGTTGGTGAGCATCCCTTGGGCCAGCGGCGAGAAAGCGATGGAACCGGCACCCACCTGGTCCAGGGCTTCGTAGAGGTTGGGCGAGCCGTTCTCGGTCCACCGGTTCAACATGGAGTAGCTGGGCTGGTGGATGAGCAGTGGCGTGCCGAGTTCCTTCAGGATCCGGGCTGCTTCCAGCGTCTGTTCCGGGGTGTAGGAGGAAATGCCGGCGTAGAGGGCCTTGCCGGACCGAACTGCGTAGTCCAGTGCCCCCATGGTCTCCTCCAGCGGCGTTTCGGGGTCCGGCCGGTGGCTGTAGAAGATGTCCACATAGTCCAAGCCCATACGTTCAAGGGATTGGTCCAGGCTGGAGATCAAATATTTGCGGGATCCCCACTCACCGTACGGGCCGGGCCACATGTAGTAGCCGGCCTTGGTGGAGATGACCAGTTCATCACGGTACGGCTTGAAGTCGTCCTTCAAGTGGCGCCCGAAGTTGGTCTCGGCCGAACCATCCGGCGGACCGTAGTTGTTGGCGAGGTCGAAGTGGGTGACGCCGAGGTCGAACGCACGGCGCAGGATGGCACGCTGTTCGTCGAAACGCTTGTCGTCGCCGAAGTTGTGCCAGAGGCCCAGGGAGATGGCGGGGAGCTTGAGTCCACTGCGTCCGACGCGGCGGTAGGGCATGGTTTCGTAGCGGTTTTCCGCAGCCGAATAAGTCATACGTACCATCCTGCCACTGTGCCAACCGGGGCGACCGCGCCGTCCGCTATGTGGGCGCCGTCACCCCGGCCTGTCGGCAGCTTTAGTTCACGCGAACGACGGCGGCGCTGGCGCCGGGAAGCGTCAGGGTGCCATCCTCCAGTACTGCTTCGTGGTCGGTAGCCAGCACCACGGAGCCGTCCAGTGGCGTCGCGAGTGCTTCGTCCCCGAAGTTGCACACCACCCTCACGCTGCCACTGCCACGGGAAAGCTGCAGCCAGTGTTCGTCGTCGAACTCCACGGACGTCTCGCCGAAGCCCCCTTCCACCAGCTCCGGCATGTTGCGGCGCAGCTGTGCTAAATCCTTGTACAGCTGCAGCAAGCGCGCATGATCTCCATCGGTGACTTCGTCCCACTTGAGTTTGGAGCGCTGGAACGTTTCCGGATCCTGGGGATCAGGAACAACGGCCGGGTCCCACCCCATACGCTCGAACTCCTTGATCCTGCCCTCGGCTGTGGCCTTCCCAAGTTCAGGCTCTGGGTGGGAGGTGAAGAACTGCCACGGGGTCGAAGCACCGAATTCCTCCCCCATGAACAGCATCGGAGTGAAAGGGGACGTCATGGTCAGCACGGCGCCGATGGCCAGTTTCCCGTACGACAACGAAGCCGTGAGCCTGTCACCAATAGCGCGGTTTCCGATTTGGTCGTGGTTTTGCAGACAAACCACCAGCGCCGATGGATGGGCCAGGTCATGCCGGATGGGCCTGCCATGGTGCCGCCCGCGGAAACTGGAGTAGCTGCCGTCGTGCAGGAATCCGTGCTCAAGGACCTTCGCCAGGACTGCGAGTGAGTCGAAGTCCGAGTAGTAGCCGGTGGTCTCCCCGCTGAGGTTGACGTGGACGGCATGGTGGAAATCGTCGCTCCATTGGCCTTCCAACCCATAGCCGTTGGCTTGGCGGGGATAAATGAGGCGAGGGTTGTTCAGGTCGGATTCCGCAATCAGGGTCCGGGTAATTCCTGTCTCGGCCTCTATCTGGTCGGCCAAGGCACCAAAGTCCTCAAGAATATGCACAGCCCGTTCGTCGCGCAGCGCATGAACGGCATCGAGTCGAAGCCCGTCCACGTGGTAGTCGCGGAGCCACATCGCAGCGTTCTCCAGGATGTAGCGGCGGACGTCATCGGAGCCGGGGCCGTCGAGGTTCACGGAGTCGCCCCAGGTGTTGCCCTCCCCTGACTTCAGATAAGGACCGAACTTAGGCAAGTAGTTGCCGCTGGGTCCGAGGTGGTTGTAGACGACATCCTGGATGACGCCCAACCCCGCAGCGTGCGCCGCATCAACGAACCGCTGGTAGGCCGCAGGCCCACCGTAGGGCTCGTGGACGGCGTACCAAAGAACGCCATCGTAGCCCCAGTTGTGCACACCGTTGAAGCCATTGACCGGCAGCAGCTCAATGAAATCGATCCCGAGGTCCACCAGGTAGTCGAGCTTCCCGGCAGCAGCATCCAGGGTTCCTTCCGGGGTGAAGGTACCCAAGTGCAGCTCGTAGATGACGGAACCCTTGAGGTTCCGCCCCTTCCAGCCGGCGTCCTTCCATTCATGGACAGAGGGATCGAAGGTTGTGGACAACCCATGGACGCCTTCGGGCTGTCGCCGCGAGCGTGGATCGGGAAAGGGCCCTTCCCCGTCCACGATGTAGCCGTAGGGAACGTTGTCGGCTCCCTGTGCCACGACGTCAGCCGGCGCACGCCACCAACCTGTGGCGGCGCCGTCGTGATGTTGTTCCATGGCGTGTTCGCGACCGTCGGCGAGCAGTCGGACCGAACCTGCGTTCGGCGCCCAAACGTCGAAAAGGTCTTTTCCAGCAGGGTGTTCCAGCATCATGCTCCCCAGTAGGTGTTCAAGAGTGACGGTGTGTGGTTCTGGAATCAGTCGGTGGGTACCAACAGCGCCACCGGGTACTGCTCCAACAACGTGGAAAGGGACACAGGACCTGCGCTGTACGTGGTTCCGGTAAGTTCATCCCGGACGCTGGTTGTGAGTTCGATGGTGGTATCCCGCCATCCTCCGTCCCCCGCGAGGCGCTTGGGCAGGCGCGTGCCCACAGTCACCGCGCCCGGAGCGTCGGCTCCCCGGTCAAACGCGATCACGTGGCCAGCGGCTTCCCCTCGGGCATCCACGGCACGGTAGCCGCCGAACAGCTCAGGGCGGTCCCGCCGAAGCCTGAGCGCCCGGGACACCACCAGAAGCTTGGCAGCTTCCTCGGTGTAAGCAGGCCTGAAGTCCTTGTCCAGTTCAGCGAGGGCCGCAATCCTGGCTTTGAAGTCCACCGGCCTGCGGTTGTCCGGATCCGTGAGCGAACCGTCCCTGAACTCCGTGCCTTGGTAGACGTCCGGGACCCCAGGCATGGTCAGCTGGACCAGTTTCGCGGACAGCGAGTTGGAGGTGCCGTACGGTTCAAGCTCGGCAACGAAGTTCTCCAAGGCGGCAGTTACCTCCGGAACGTCGAAAACGGCGTCGACGGCGGCAGCAAGGTGGCGCTCGAAGTCGAGGTCGGGGTCGGTCCAGTTGGTCGAATTGCCTGCTTCACGGGCCGCTTTCAACGCGTATGACTGGAGGCGGCCACGATCTGCAGGCCATGCACCAACGATTGACTGCCACACCAATGCGGCCAAGGGACCATCCGGGATAAGTGCGAGCTCCTGGACTGTGCCGAGGAACAGCTCCCACTCGGGGACAGCCTCGGAAATCACGGAGATCCGTGCCCGAGCGTCTTCGCTGCGCTTGGTGTCGTGCGTACTCAGCGTTGTCATCGACAACGGCAGATCAGATTGGCGGCGAACCATCCGCTCGTGGAAATCCTGCGTGGAAAGAGCAAACTCAGTGGGATCTGCCCCCACTTCGGTGAGCGTCCCGAGCCGGGTGTAGCGGAAGAACGCAGTGTCCTCAACGCCCTTGGCCATCACCATGCCGGAGGTCTGCTGGAAACGCCGGGCGAGTTCGCCCTCAGTGTCCAGCAAGTACGGCGTCAGGTCCTCCAGCACCGCCTTGAGGTCTTCGCGGTTCTCCGCCGCGCGGTTGATGGACTCCAGCAGGATCTCCCTGCCATAGGGAAGATACGTCCGGTAGATGGGGAAGCAGGATATGACTTCCGCGATGGCATCGGCCACCATATCCGGAGACAACCGGGCGGCCTCCGGCACAAGCCGCGCCAGGCGGAGGATCTCCGAGCGCAGGATGCCGTCCGCGATGCGGCGTTTGGTCCCGTGGATCATGGCGGCGTAGTCTGCCGGCTCATCCGCATCCCGCAACCTGGCATCCAGAGAATCGAGGTATTCCTCGGCATTCGGGTCCACGAACAGTCGGTCCACGTCCGCTAGGGCATCGTAGCCGGTGGTGCCTTCGCAGTCGAAGGTGTCCGGCAATGCCTCTCCCGGTTCCAGGATCTTCTCCACCAGCAGATACGCCCCGCCAGTGGCCTCGCGCAGCCGGGCAAGATAGCCTTCGGGATCTGCCAACCCGTCCGGATGGTCGATCCTGAGGCCGTCCACCAGACCTTCATGGAACCATCGGACTACCTCTTCATGCGCCTCGTCAAAGACCCAGGGGATCTCCACTCGGACGCCGGCCAAGGTATTCACGGCAAAGAAGCGGCGGTAGTTCAGTTCAGCATCCGCCCGGCGCCAGCCCACCAGCTCATAGTGCTGCCGCGCATGGACCTCCTGCGGACTGTCCCCGGCTGTGAAAGTCCCCTCGGCCAGCGGAAGCCGGTGGTCGTAGTAGTGCAGTTCTCCATCCACGATTTCGAGGTGATCCAGGTCGTCATCGCTGCCCAGGATGGGGATACGGATTTTCCCGCCACCGAAGTCCCAGTCAACGTCAAAGGCTTCCGCGTACTTGGACGCGCGTCCCTCCTTCAGGAGCTGCCACCACCAGGCGTTCTGCCCGGGCGAGGCAACGCCCATGTGGTTGGGCACGATGTCTGCCAAGATGCCCAGACCTTGCTCGCGTGCGGCCTTGGCGAGGGCGGCGAGGCCTTCGGGACCGCCGCGTGTGGGATCCACGGAGGAGGGGTCGGTGACGTCATAACCGTGGTCCGAACCCTCCTCTGCGGTGAGGATCGGCGAAACGTAGATCCAGTCGACGCCCAGGGACCGCAGGTAGCCGGTGAGCCCGGCAGCGTCCTGCAGTGTGAAGCTCGGCCGGATCTGGAGCCGGTATGTCGAGACGGGCGTCCTCACGAGTCGGCCTTCTTCGCGGAATCGGACTCATCGTCGGCCGTGGCGTCTCCCTTGTAGTCGAAGGGGAGGGACGTCACCGCAGGTGCCGTGATGGAGGCCGTTTCCGGAGTGCTCGTCTGGGTCAGCGCGGCGAGGGATGCTGCCACCGAATGGTCGGGTTCCACCTCGGGAGTGCTGTGCGCACGAAGGACCACCAAGGACTTGGCACCTACCATGAGGATCTGGTCCGGCTTGACGACACCTGCTTCGGCGCCTTCTCCCGCGGTGTCGATCATGACGTCCCAGGCCGGAGCATATTCATCGGACGGAATCCGGAAGCCAACCTCGTCCTGGTCCGCGTTGAAGTAGAGCAGGAAGTTGACGTCGGTGATGCGTCGTCCCTGGTTGTCGCGGCCGTGGATACCGTCACCGTTTAGGAACACGCCCACAGAGCGGCCCAGCGCCTCGTCCCAGTCCGAGGGACTCATGGTGCTGGCGTCAGCGTCCAACCATACGATGTCCGGGAGCCGCTCGCCTTCCCCACGCAACACCGGGCGTCCGTCAAAGAACCGGCTGCGGCGAAGGCTGGGGTGCTTGGCGCGCAGGGCGCACACGGCGGCGGTGAACTCGATCAGTGGCTGGTCCACGTTCTCCCAGTTGATCCACGTGAGTTCGGAGTCCTGGCAGTAGCCATTGTTGTTGCCGCGCTGCGTCCTGCCCAGCTCGTCTCCGTGGAGCAGCATTGGCACGCCCTGGGAGAGGAAAAGGGTGGCGATGAAGTTGCGCTGCTGGCGCGCCCGCAAACCGAGGACGGTGGGATCGTCCGTGGGTCCCTCCTCGCCGCAGTTCCATGAGCGGTTGTGGGATTCGCCGTCGTTGTTGTCTTCGCCGTTGGCCTCGTTATGTTTCTCGTTGTAGGAGACGAGGTCCGCCAGGGTGAAGCCATCGTGGGCGGTGACGAAGTTGATGGATGCCACCGGGCGCCGGCCGGAGTGTTCGTAGAGGTCCGCCGACCCGGTCAAGCGGGACGCGAATTCGCCCAGGGTGGACGGTTCCCCACGCCAGAAGTCGCGGACCGTGTCCCGGTACTGGCCATTCCATTCGGTCCACTGCGGCGGGAAGTTCCCCACCTGGTAACCGCCGGGACCAACGTCCCACGGCTCTGCGATCAGCTTTACCTGGGAAACAACCGGGTCCTGTTGGATCAGTTCGAAGAAGGTGGACAGCTTGTCCACGTCGTAGAACTCGCGGGCCAGGGTGGAGGCGAGGTCGAAACGGAACCCGTCCACGTGCATTTCGGTCACCCAGTAACGCAGGGAGTCCATCAACAGCTGGAGGGAGTGGGGGCTGCGGACATTCAGCGAGTTGCCGGTGCCGGTGTAGTCCATGTAGTACTTCTGGTCGTCTTCCACCAGGCGGTAATACGCAGAGTTGTCGATGCCTTTGAAGGACAACGTAGGTCCCAGGTGGTTGCCCTCTGCCGTGTGGTTGTACACGACGTCCAGGATGACTTCGATGCCTGCAGTGTGCAGGGCCCGGACCATGGCTTTGAAGTCCTGGACCTGCTGGCCGGTATCACCCTTGGAGCTGTAGCTGTTGTGCGGCGCGAAGAAGCCAATGGTGTTGTAGCCCCAGTAATTGTTCAACCCCTTGTCCTGCAGGATGCCGTCATTGACGAACTGGTGCACGGGCATGAGCTCAATGGCGGTGATGCCCAGCTTTTGCAGGTGGGAGATGACGGCAGGATGGGCGACGCCGGCATAGGTGCCGCGCTGTTCTTCCGGCACCTCAGGGTGCATCTGGGTCAAGCCCTTGACGTGGGCCTCATAGATCACCGACTTGTGGTACGGAATCCGAAGCAGCTTGTCCCCATCCCAGTCGAAGAATGGGTTGATGACGACGCCCAGCATCATGTGCGGAGCCGAGTCCTCATCATTGCGGGAATCCGGGTCCCCCATGTTGTAGGAGAACAGGGACGGATCCCAATCAATCTGCCGGTGGATCGCCTTGGCGTAGGGGTCCAGCAGCAGTTTGTTGGGGTTGAAGCGCTGACCGGCGTCGGGGTCGTAGTCGCCATGCACACGGTAGCCGTACTTCTGCCCGGGCTGAGCCTGCGGCAGGTAACAGTGCCACACATAGCCGTCAACCTCGGTGACATCCACGCGGACTTCCCCGCCGTCGTCGTCAAAGAGGCACAATTCCACTTTCTCGGCCTTCTCGCTAAACAGCGCGAAGTTGGTGCCGGTGCCGTCAAAGGTGGCACCCAGCGGATAAGCCGATCCAGGCCAGACTTCCATGCGTTCTCCTCTTGGTGATGCGGATAACCTGCTGCAAGCCTACTCATGTCCCCGACATTGACAGTAACCTTATGGTCTTGTTCGGTCGTATTCCGCGTTCAGCGAACCAATGACGCGCGGAACCGCCGCCATGATCGCCGACGCCGTCAGGGGTCCTCCTGCGAAATCGGCGGAAGCCAGGACGCCTGCGCGTCCGTGGACGCTCGCAGCAACGGCGGCCACAGCAGCCCAGCGGTCCTCTGGGTTCAACCCCAGCCGGGCGTACGCGCCGTCGTCCTCCTTGACTGCTTCCGCGCTCTGCGCCACCAACGCCCCGAGGACGCCCGCCAGGACGTCACCACTGCCTGCGGTGGCCATCCATGCGGTGCCTTCCGACTGACTGAAGACGACGCCCGACGGCGAGGCCACCAGTGTGGTGGCACCCTTCAGGAGGACGGTGGCCCCCGTTTTCCGGGCAGCCTGCCGTACGAAGTGCAGTGGCCGGGACTCAACGTCGTCACGGGTCACGGCCACCTCCCCGGTAGAAGGCAGTGAACCCAGCAGTGTGGCCAGTTCTCCGGCGTGTGGCGTCAGGATCCAGTGCGGAGGGCACCGGTCAGGAAGAAGGCCCAGGGCGCCGGCGTCGGCCACGACGGGCAGATCAGCGGTCAGGGCAGCTGCGGCGGCGGTCCGGGCGCGGTCGACTTGTTCCTCGCCGTCAACTCCGGAGCCCAGCAGCCACGCCTGAACGCGGCCCGGGTCCTCGGATTCCCACAGGGCTTCGGGGGTTTGCGCCAAGACCAGTCCCGCAGCGGATTCCGGACCCACGTACCTCACCATGCCGGTTCCAGCCAAGGCTGCCGCGTGGACGCTCAACACAGCAGCGCCGGCAAAACGCGGGGACCCAGCAACGACGCCAAGAACTCCTCGGGAGTATTTGTGGGCACGTCGGCCGGGTTTGGGTAACACACTGCCTAAATCCAAGGCAGTCATCCGCCGCACCTCAGGGCCTTCGGCGGACAGGAATCCTTCAATACCAATCGGTACCAGTTCAATACGTCCGGCACAGCCTTCACCGGGGTCCGTCATCAGCCCGGCTTTGATGCCGCCGAACGTCACCGTCACGTCCGCGTCCAGCACCGGCCAATGGACCTCGCCGGTGTTCGCATCCACTCCACTGGGGAGGTCGCACGCCACGACCAGCCGTGGACGCAACTCCTGGAGCGAAGCCACCAGTTCCGCGGAGTCGTCCCGCAAACCACCACGGGCGCCCGTTCCGAGCAGGGCGTCGATAACGACGTCGGCGCCTGCGCACATGACCGCGAGTTCCTCTGCGTTTCCGGGTTCCAAGCGGATAGTCCGCCCGCCGGCAGCAGTGAAAGCAGCAAGTGCTTCGGGGTGCACGTCAGCCGCGGCGAGAATCGCCGTCGTGCGCATTCCCCGGCGCGCAAGGAGAGCGGCAGCAAAAAGGCCGTCACCGCCGTTGTTTCCCTTGCCGGCAAGGACGGTGACGCCGGCTCCCGCGAGTCGGCGCCTGGCCTTCAGCTCGCGGACCACCACCTGGGCAAGGCCGTACGAAGCCCGTTGCATCAGAACAGCGCCCTCCCCGGAGTCCAGGAGCGGCTGTTCCGCATCCCTGATCTGTTGTCCGGTGAAGGCGCTGATCATTGCTTTTTAAGTTCGCTTAGCCCTCGGCGAGGACAGTCGCCGTGGCAATGCCGCCGTCGTGGCTCATGGACAGGTGCCAACGCTTGACGCCCTTGCCCTCAGCCACAGCAAGCACCGTTCCCTTGACCTGAACGGTAGGACCATTCTCGTCAAGACCAATCCAGCAGTCCTGCCAGTTCATGCCCGCCGGTGCTCCCAAGACCTTGGCCACGGCTTCCTTGGCTGCAAAACGGGCAGCCAAGGACCGCGTGTTGAGCTCCCGTTCGGCAGGAACAAACAAACGATCCCGCAAGCCAGGCGTTCGTTCCAACTGCCGACCGAACCGCTCGATGTCCACGACGTCTACGCCAATGCCAACAATCATGCGGTTATTCTACGGTGACGCTCTTGGCGAGGTTACGCGGCTGATCGACGTCGTAACCCTTCGCGCCGGCAAGTTCAGCGGCAAAGATCTGCAGCGGAACCGTGGTGAGCAGCGGCATGAGCAACGTGGGGGTCTCCGGTACGTAGAAGACCTGCTCCGCGTAATCCTTGACCGATTCGTCGCCTTCTTCAGCGATAACCAAGGTGCGTGCACCACGGGCGCGCACTTCCTGGATGTTGCTGACCACCTTGGAGTGCAGGGAGTCGCGGCCACGCGGGGACGGCACCACGACGAAGACCGGCTGGCCATCGTCGATCAAGGCGATCGGTCCATGCTTCAGCTCGCCGGCGGCGAAGCCTTCAGCGTGAATGTAGGCGATTTCCTTGAGCTTAAGGGCACCTTCGAGGGCTACGGGATAGCCAACGTGGCGGCCCAGGAACAGCACGGACTTTTCGTCCTTCATGCTGCGAGCGAGCTCGCGCAAGGGCCCGGCATTGTCCAGGATGTGCTGGATCTTGGCCGGGATCTTGTTGAGGTCCGCGAGGACGTCCTTGATCTGGCCGGAGAAGATGTTGCCGCGAAGCTGGGCCAGGTACAGGCCGAGCAAGTAGGCAGCAGTGATCTGCGCAAGGAAGGCCTTGGTGGATGCAACGGCGATTTCCGGACCAGCGTGGGTGTACAGCACGGCGTCGGATTCACGCGGGATGGTGGAACCGTTGGTGTTGCAGATGGAGATGGTCTTGGCGCCCTGCTCGCGGGCGTAACGGACCGCCATCAAGGTGTCCATGGTCTCGCCGGACTGGCTGATGGAAACAACCAGTGTGTTGGAGTCAACAATCGGATCGCGGTAGCGGAACTCGTGCGCAAGCTCCACCTCCGTGGGGATACGGCACCAGTTCTCAATGGCGTACTTGGCCACCAGGCCGGCATAAGCTGCGGTGCCGCAGGCCAGGACGATGATCTTGTCAACCTGCTTGAGGAGCTCCGGATCGATGCGGACTTCGTCAAGGGTCAGCTTGCCATCAAGGTCCGAGCGGCCCAGGAGGGTCTGCGCAACGGCGTCGGGCTGGTCGTGGATTTCCTTCTCCATAAAGGAGTTGAAGCCACCCTTTTCGGCGGAAGCCGGGTCCCAGTCAACGTGGTATTCCTTGCCCTCGGCAGGAGCGCCGAAGAAGTCGGTGATTTCCACGGAATCCGCAGTAATGGTGACGATCTGGTCCTGGCCCAGCTCAACGGCGCGACGGGTGTAGTCGATGAAGCCGGAGACGTCGGAGCCGAGGAAGTTCTCACCGTCGCCCAGGCCCACAACCAGCGGGGAGTTGCGGCGGGCGGCCACAACGACGTCGGGCTGGTCCGCGTGGACTGCCAGGAGGGTGAAGGCGCCTTCGAGGCGCTGGCATGCAAGGCGCATCGCTTCGGTGAGGTTTCCGCCGTCGCCATTGAGCTGGTTGCGGAAGATGTCGCCCACCAGCGCGGCTGCAACTTCGGTGTCGGTCTCCGACTCGAAGGTGACGCCCTTGCCCAGCAGTTCCTGCTTGAGTTCGGCAAAGTTCTCGATGATGCCGTTGTGAATGAGCGCCAGGCGACCACCGTCGGAGAGGTGCGGGTGCGCATTGCGGTCGGTGGGGCCGCCGTGGGTAGCCCAACGGGTATGGCCAATGCCGGTAAGGGATTCGGGGACTGGATTTGCTTCCAGTTCCGCGATCAGGTTGCTCAGCTTGCCGGACTTTTTACGGGACGAGATCGTCCCGTCAGCCACCACTGCGACGCCAGCGGAGTCATAGCCGCGGTACTCAAGACGGCGCAGCCCTTCCACGACGACGTCAAGGGCGCTGTGACCAGCTGCCTTGCGAGACGAATTGCCAACATAGCCTACGATTCCACACATGGGTACAAGCCTAACGGCAAGCGCAAACAACTGACGTGGGACATCCCATCTCCTACTGTTACTGCTAGTCGGCTATCACTCACAATTCATCGTCCCGTCGTCTCGCATTTCCTGATCCGCCGCGTGGAGGGCAGAATCATGAGCGTGACTTTGCAACGCACCGAAGCTAACGGCGACGGCGCTTCCCCGTTCGTAGAGCTGGACCGTCAGACCTGGTCCCGGCTTGCAGCCCAGATGGAGCAGCCCCTCAACGAAGAGGACATCTTTCGGCTCCGCGGCCTCGGTGATCCCCTGGACATGAAGGAAGTCCGGGAGGTTTACCTTCCCCTTTCACGGCTCCTGCACCTCTACGTCCAGGCCTCGCACCAGCTCCATGCCGCAACAACCACCTTCCTGGGAGAACAGACCCAGCGCACGCCCTTCGTCATTGGCGTGGCAGGCTCAGTGGCGGTTGGTAAGTCCACCATCGCCCGCGTACTCCGCGAGATGCTCAGGCGTTGGCCCGGAACTCCCAACGTGGAACTCATCACTACCGACGGTTTTCTCTATCCCTTGGCCGAGCTGAAGCGCCGTCACCTCCTGGAACGCAAGGGATTTCCGGAGTCCTATGACCGCAGGGGCCTCCTTCGCTTCGTCTCGGAAGTCAAAGGTGGCGCGGAAGAAGTCAGGGCCCCCTGGTACTCCCACGTCACATATGACATCGTGCCCGGCAAGGAAGTGGTGGTCCGGCGTCCCGATGTCCTGATCGTGGAGGGCCTGAACGTCTTGGCGCCCGCCCGCCCCCGCATGGACGGCAAGCAGGGACTGGCAGTCAGCGACTTTTTCGATTTCTCCATCTATGTGGATGCCAAAACCTCCTATATCGAGGAATGGTACGTAGACCGTTTCCGGAAACTGCGCACCACTGCCTTCGCGCAGCCCGAGTCCTACTTCCACCGGTATGCCACCCTGTCCGACGACGACGCGGAATCAACGGCACGCGGCATCTGGAAGCGCATCAACGAGCCGAACCTCGAAGAGAACGTGCTGCCCACGCGGGGCCGTGCACAGCTGGTGCTCACCAAGGACGCGGACCACTCCATCCGCCGCATGCTGCTGAGGAAGGTCTAACGTGCTCAACCACCCGAAGCCGATGCCCAGCAGGCGGGCCTTCGCGGGCTTCCTGAGCGCTGGCGTCGGGATGGCCGCCCTTGCCGCGTGCACACCGGAGAATGCCGTCCCCTCTCCCGCTGCCGCGAATGCGGCGACCAGCACGCCCTCGGCCACTGCCACGCCCTCTATGGCCGCGTCGGGCGTCCCCACCAGCGATCCTTCAGTCGTCGCGCCTGCCGCCGACCCCGCGCCCACAAGCGCCGCCCCGTCCAGTTCCGCGGCCACCCAGCACTCGCTGACCGATCCCACCAGCCCCTGGGTAGTAGTCAACAAGCACCGGCCACTGAATCCGCAGAACTTCGTCCCGGCAGACCTTGTCCAACCGAACATACGGCTCGCCGTCAGCGGCGAGGCCGCACTCGTCAACAGCACGACGGCGGCTGCCGCAGAAAAGATGTTCGCGGCCGCAGCAGCGGAGGGCGTCATCATGACCCTTGCCTCGGGCTACCGTTCCTACTCCACACAGGTAGCCACCTATAACGGCTACGTCGCCGGCACCGGGCAGGCGGCGGCGGACCGCGCGTCCGCCCGCCCCGGCCACTCCGAGCACCAAACGGGCTGGTCCTTCGACATCGGCGACGGAGGAGGAGCTTGCAGTTTCCAGCCCTGCTTCGCTGACCAACCCGCCGCCGTCTGGGCCAAAACCAATGCCCACAAGTTCGGGTTCGTCGTCAGGTATCCCTGGATGTTCCACGACACCACGGGCTACTTCTACGAGTCCTGGCACCTTCGCTACATCGGTGTCGAAGCGGCCACGGACATGGCTGCGCGAGGCATCGCGACACTCGAGGAGTACTTCGGACTGGAAGCAGCGCCGGACTACCTCTAGGCCTTAAAAGGAATCGGCCCGCTCCCCTGGTCACCAGGAGAGCGGGCCGACGCCGTTAAAAGAGTTCCTAGACTGCCAGCTCTGTGGAAGCGCCCAAACGCTCCTTGACCACCGCGGCAAGGCCGGTGCAGATGCGCTCGGCCGTTTCCATGTCCGCGGCCTCCACCATCACCCGGACCAGGGCTTCGGTGCCCGAGGGGCGGAGCAGGACACGGCCGGTCTCGCCCAATTCCAGCTCGGCTTCGGCAACCGCCGCTGCCACGCCCTCATCGGTACCGGCACGGGCCTTATCCACGCCCTTGACGTTGATCATGAGCTGCGGAAGCTTGGTCATCGCAGTGGCCAGTTCCTTGAGGCTGCGGCCGGTAAGTGCTACCTGCGCTGCGAGCTGCAGGCCGGTAAGGACACCGTCGCCCGTGGTTGCGTAGTCGGAGAAGATCACGTGGCCGGACTGTTCGCCGCCCAGGTTGTAGCCGCCGTCGCGCATGCCTTCCAGGACGTAGCGGTCTCCCACCGCGGTTTCCAGGATGGTGATGCCTGCGTCGCGGAGGGCGATCTTCAGGCCAAGGTTGCTCATGACGGTGGCAACAAGCACGTTGTCCTTGAGCTTTCCGGCGTCGTTGAGGGCCAGTGCCAGGATCGCCATGATCTGGTCGCCGTCCACTTCATTGCCCTCATGGTCAACAGCCAGGCAGCGGTCGGCGTCACCATCGTGGGCCACGCCAAGGTCAGCGCCGTGCTTAAGGACCGCTTCCTTCAACGGGCCGAGGTGGGTTGAGCCCACGCCCTCGTTGATGTTCAGGCCATCCGGTTCGGCGCCGATCACCACAACCTCGGCACCGGCGTCCTTGAACACCTGCGGCGAACACCCACTCGCTGCGCCATGTGCGCAGTCCAGGACTACCTTAAGACCGTCCAGCCGCTTGGGCAGTGTGCCCAGCAAGTGAACGATGTAGCGGTCTTCGGCGTCTGAGAATCGCTGGATGCGTCCGACGTCGGCGCCCACCGGACGCTGGGGCTCCTTGCCCAGCTGAGCCTCAATGGCGTCTTCGACGTCGTCGGGAAGCTTCTGGCCGCCCCGGGCGAAGAACTTGATTCCGTTGTCCGGCGCGGGGTTGTGTGAGGCCGACAGCATGACGCCGAAGTCGGCGTCGAGATCTGCCACCAGGTAGGCCGCAGCCGGGGTGGGGAGGACACCGGCGTCGTAGACGTCGATCCCGGAGCTCGAAAGCCCGGCTTCTACAGCGGCGGCGAGGAACTCACCACTTGCCCTGGGGTCCCTGGCAACGACGGCGCGTGGCCGCTTGCCGTCGGTTGTGCGGTCATGGCCGAGTACGACGGCGGCGGCCTGGGCGAGCTGCATGGCAAGCTCGGCGGTTAGCAATCCGTTCGCGAGACCGCGCACGCCATCTGTTCCAAATAATCTAGACATCGGCTCAAGTTTAGACGACGACGGAGCGCCACCAGTTCAGGAGCGTGTCGGGGCGTCACATCCGGGACCCGCATCGGCGAGCAGCGGCGTGGTCTTAACGGCGAAAGCCCGCCCCGCCAATAGGGCGGAACGGGCTTTCGATACCCCGGCAAAGGGGTAAAAGCGGTTTAGCGCTTGGAGTACTGCTGAGCCTTACGTGCCTTCTTGAGACCGGCCTTCTTGCGCTCGATGACGCGGGCGTCACGGCTCAAGTAACCGGCCTTCTTGAGGGTGGCGCGGTTGTTGTCGACGTCGATCTCGTTCAACGAGCGGGCAACACCGAGGCGCAATGCGCCGGCCTGGCCGGAAATGCCACCGCCGTGGATACGGGCGATGACGTCGTAGGCACCTTCGAGATCAAGGATCTTGAAGGGCTCGTTGACATCCTGCTGGTGCAGCTTGTTCGGGAAGTAGTTGTCCAGCGTGCGGCCGTTGATGGTCCACTTGCCGGAACCCGGAACAACGCGAACGCGTGCAACGGCTTCCTTGCGACGGCCAACAGCTGCGCCGGCAACGGTCAGTGCCGGGCGCTCCTTCTTGGGCGCATCTTCAGCAGATGTGCTTTCAGAGGTGTAGCTGGTGAGGGTTTCCTCAGCCTCGACGGCTTCGGCGGTCAGTTCTTCGTTCTGAGCCACGGTTCTCCTTGTAATAAAAAGTTTAGTTGGTGGCCAGGACTACTGGGCGACCTGGGTGATTTCGAAAGTCTTCGGCTGCTGAGCTGCGTGGGGGTGCTCGGGGCCTGCGTAGACCTTGAGCTTGCCCAGCTGCTGAGCTGCGAGGGAGTTCTTGGGGAGCATGCCCTTGATGGCCTTCTCAACAGCGCGAACCGGGTTGGATTCCAACAGCTCGGCGTAGTTGACGGAGGTCAGGCCGCCCGGGTAACCGGAGTGGCGGTATGCGCGCTTCTGCTCCAGCTTGGCGCCGGTGAGGGCAACCTTTTCAGCGTTGATGATGATGACGAAGTCGCCCATGTCCATGTGGGACGCAAAGGTCGGCTTGTGCTTTCCGCGCAGCAGTGTTGCGGTCTGGCTGGCAAGACGACCAAGGACAACGTCGGTGGCGTCAATGACGTGCCACTGGCGGTTGATATCGCCGGGCTTCGGGGTGTACGTACGCACGGTTTTGCCTCGTTCTTGTTCTGGCGTTCATGTTTTAGGCGACACGCAGTGAGGCGTGTACCTACTATGTATGCGCTACCGGAGCAGAGGTGAGGGCTCTATGTACCAGTTATCCCAGGATCTCGAAATGCCTCTGGAGTTAGCGATCCTGCAACTGGATCCCCCTGTAGGCATGTGTCATCGAGATAGGACACGCACAACGACTCTAAACAATACCTTCAACGGGGCGCCCGGGTCAAAATGGGGTATCCACCCCTCGGGGTCCCGCACCGCGCAGAGGGAGAGCACATGACCTACGGCGTCGCCTTTCCCCTCCTTGCTGCCCTGGCCGGCCTGTTGTTGGGTCCGGCAGCGGAGTTCCTGATCGCCCGCACGCTGCCGCGACTTGGCGGACTCCCTGCACATAAGGTCCGGATCACGACGGCGGCAGTCACCGCACTGCTGTTCGGCTTGCTGGCGTGGCGCTTTGGTTTCTCACCTGAATTGCCGGCGTTCCTTTTATTGGCACTTCTCGGCGTGCAACTGTCCCGGATCGACTTCGTGCTGCATTTACTGCCCAACCCCCTGGTTTTGATCTTGCTGGGCGGCGGGGTGGCATTCCTGGGTGTCGCTGCCGTCGTCTCGCCAGCCTGGCCAGAGCTGATTCGCGGACTCGCGGGAGCGGCCACCCTGTTCGCGGGGTACTTGATTCTGGGACTTATTTCGCCGGGGAGCCTCGGAATGGGCGATGTGAAGCTCGCAGCGCCCCTGGGACTGTACTTGGGGTACTTAGGTTGGGAGCAAGTACTCTTCGGCGGTCTCTTGGGATTCGTGGTGGGTGGGGTGCTGACGGTGCTGATGTTACGGCTCCAACCCAAGGAAATGCCTGTGGAAACTGCTCACGGACCTGCCATGTTCGCAGCCGCCATGGGCGTGGTGCTGGTACTCCAATAAGGCCCCTGGCGGAGTGCGCGAAGGCACGTTCCCTTCCGCCTTTTTCTAAGGCTGCTGACAAAAGCAAGTAGCCCAACTCACCTCGTGCACCAAAAACCGAGTACTCCCCTGCCCAGGAACGAGTGTCCCCGCGATACGGCACCAGCAATTCGAGTACGACTACGCATTGTTTGCCAGCCCTCCCAGGGTGAATTCTTATCTCATCGAATTCCGGACCGCTAAAGGAAACATGGGGGTAGTTCGGGAGTCGAAGCAAATTCCGATAATTTGCTGGACCTATAACGAAACTTCGAAATTTATTTTCTGGGAAGGATATTCCAATGTCTGCTTTCATTTTCACCATTACCTCGTACATCGCCGGCGTCAAGGACCGCTTCACCAAAGAGGAAAAGGGCGCGACGATGGTTGAATACGGCATCATGGTGGCATTCATCGCCCTGCTGGTGCTTGCGGCCGTCACCCTCCTTGGTCCGCAGATCGCAAACCTCTTCACCCGTGTGGACGCCGCCATCTAGGCAGTACCACCCCAAACGTAGTTTGGCTCTGGTGGCGTAGTTCCACCAGAGCCAAACTGCTTTCCGAATAGTTCCACTTTCAGCCCTATCTGGGAAAGTCGGGGAATCGACATGGATCGGAAAGAACGAGGCGCGGTTGCCATTGAAATGGCGATCCTATTGCCGCTGCTGCTGCTCATCCTCATCGGAATCATCGAGTTTGGCCGGGTGCTCAACGTCCAAGTATCGCTGACACAAGCGGCTCGTGAGGGGGCACGCTATGCAGCAGTCCATTACCAGGAGGGCGGTTTGGATGTTGCCGGCACGGCGTTGTCCACGGCGCCCTCATTGGATGGCCTGGGTGTAAGTGTCAGCGACAACGCTTCCAGTTGCGCCCCGGGCGCCAATGTCGAAGTGACAACCAGCGTTTCGCTGCCTTCGATGTCAGGATTCCTGGACGCCGGCTTCTTCGGAGCACCGGGCATCTTCCCGCTCAACATGACAGGGGTTGGGGTGATGAGATGCGGCGGCTAAGGCAAATCCGGGACAAGAGCCGGACCTCCCTGGATGGCAATCCGTCAAACGAACGAGGGGCAGCAACCATAGTGGTCGCAGGGCTGATGGTTGTCCTATTGGGCTTCGCGGCCCTGGCCATTGATGTCGGCGCCTTGTACGCGGAGAAAGCCCAACTGCAGAACGGCGCCGATGCCGCCGCCCTGGCCATCGCAACCGATTGCGCCAACGGGAATTGCGGAGACAGCACTGCCACGGCAAACAGCTTCGCCAACAGCAACGCCAACGATGGTTCCAGCGGATCCGCAGTGTCGTTTCCGGCGTCCACCACCGTCCGTGTTGTGACGAATGCACGCGATGACGGCTCAGGGGCGAACAGCTTCTCCCTGTACTTCGCCCGGGTTCTGGGCATGGACACAGCAACTGTGGATGCCGCCGCAGAAGCAAAATGGGGGGCGCCAAACGCTGCGACAACGTTGCCTTGGACGGTGAGTGAGTGCGTTTTCAAAAAGTACCTCTCACCGACTCAACTGGCATCGCTCAACTCCACAGGCAACTTCTCGGGCGATCCAACTCCCACCCACATCCTGCTTCGCTACGACGAGAACGCCCCCACGATGCCAGGTTGCGCTGCACAAAACGGCTACCAGCCCGGTGGTTTTGGATGGCTCGTCACCAACGCAGGTTGCTCCACCAACGTCTCTGTCAACGCGACTGTTAACGGGCAAACCGGCAATCATTTCCCCAACGCGGCCGCTTGTGACGCTGTACTTTCCACCATCATGGACGAGCCCGCGCTCATACCACTTTTCAAGACTGCAACCGGAAACGGAAGCAATGCAAAGTACACGCTGATCGGCTTCGCCGCCTTTCAGGTCACCGGCTACAAGTTCAGCGGATCAGGGGCGGTGCTCGATCCTCTTGCCCCTAACTGCAGTGGAAACTGCCGGGGACTTCAGGGGTACTTCTCCCGCTTCGTATCTCTCGAAGAGGGCTCGCAGATAGGCGGCACTGTCCCCAACTACGGCGCATCCGTAGTCACACTGACCGATTAGCTGCGCACAGTTTCAACAAAAGCATCACCAAAAACTCGAAAGGAGTTAAAAGTGAAAACACGCCTACTGGGAGGCATTGCAGCACTGCTCTTGGCAGTCATTGGCACCGTTCTACTGGTCACCTACGTACAGGGAGCAGACAAACGTGCGCAGCAAGGGCTCGATCCCGTCAACGTCCTGGTCGTCAAGGAACGTGTTCCGGCTGGTACCAAAGCCGAAGAGCTGGATTCAAAGGTTCGGGTGGAAACCCTTCCGCAGACTGCGGTAGCGCCCGGCACCATCAAGGCACTCAATGATCAGAGGGGAAAGGTCACGTCGGCCGACCTTCAGCCCGGCGAGCAATTGCTGGGCGTCAAGCTCGTGGATCCCAAGGAACTGGCGCCTGGGACCGTACCAGTGCCGGACGGCCTGCAGGAAGCTACCTTTGTCCTTGCCCCTGAGAGAATCCTCGGTGGAAGAATTGAAGCCGGAGACACTGTCACAGTTTTCGCATCGTTCAAGTTGGATGAGGCCGTGCCGGCAGGAGCCAACCTTCCGGCCGGTATGACCGGGTGGAAAGATTTCACGGAACTGCTGTATCACGACGTCTTGGTGACAGCAGTCCAACAGGCAGCACCCGATGCCGAGAAGTCGGCCGGAGCGGACAAGGGCGTAGCACTGCCGAATGGTTCCGCCTACGTCACCGTCGCCCTCAGCGACGCGAACGCAGCAAAGATGGTCTTTGGCGCTGAGTTTGGCACGCTCTGGCTCTCCAAGCAGACCGACAAGACCGTGAAGACCGAGCCGCCCACCACCAACTTTGGAGGGCTGGTCCAATGAGCCGCTTCGTAGCAATCACGGCAGTCCGGGACTTCGAAGGCCGTGTGCGTCAAGCCGTCACCGGGGCGCTGCATGGCGACCTGCAAACTCTGTCCCCCGAGGTATTGAAGGGCGGAACAGATGACGTTTTCAAGCAACTGACCGGGGCACCGCCGGAAGTCATGATCCTGGGGCCGGGCGTAAACCCGGACGACGCCCTGAAACTGGCTACGGTCTTCGACCTCCAATACCCGGAAATCAGCCTCCTGCTGGTATCGGAACCCAGCCCGGACATCATCCTCCGCGCCATGCACGCCGGCATTCGAGACGTCGTGACGCCTGAGATCGACGTCAACGAGCTACGTGTCCTCCTGGAAAGGGCCTGTTTGGCCGCAGCCAGCAGGCGCCGTGGAATGCAGTCGGTTTCCGAGTCCGGTCAGGAAAGGGGCAGAGTCATAGCTGTCATGTCGCCCAAAGGTGGCGTGGGCAAGACTACTGTCGCGACGAACCTTGCCGTCGGGCTGGGTGCCGTTGCCCCTATGAGTGTTGTGATTGTGGACCTGGATCTCCAATTCGGAGATGTTGCTTCCGGCCTGCTGCTTGAACCGGAGCATTCCATCACTGAGGCTGTTCATGGCTCAGCTTCACAGGACTCCATGGTCCTCAAAGCGTTCCTCACTGTGCACCCGTCGGGCATCTACGCGCTCTGCGCACCCAAGAAGCCGTCTGAGTCGGATTACATCACGGCGGATCACGTCACAAGGCTGATCAACCAACTTGCCACAGAGTTCAAGTACGTCGTGGTGGATACTGCCCCGGGCTTGGGCGAGCATTGCCTCGCAACGTTGGAGCTTGCGACGGATGGTGTTTGGGTATGTGGAATGGATGTACCCAGCATCCGCGGCTTACGGAAGTGCTTCAGTGTTTTGAGGGAACTCCAACTCCTGCCGCAGGGCCGACACACTGTGCTGAACTTCGCGGACAGGAAGAGCGGAATCTCCGTCCAGGACGTGGAAGCGACCATTGGAGTGCCGATCGACACCGTGATTCCACGATCACGGAATCTCCCGTATTCGACCAACCGTGGGGTGCCAGTTCTCCAAGGGACCTCTCGGGACTCGGCCGCAAAGGGGCTGAAAAAACTCGTCGAACGCTTCGATCCGCGGCTGGAAACAGTCCCCCAAGGCAAACTTCACCGAAGGGTGGTGGTGTCATGAAACTCTCGGAACGGCTCTCGAAGAAGAACCCGGATGTTATCGCCGATGCCCTGGCTTCCGACGACGGAGGTCAGGACGAGGACGTGCAGAACGCTCAAATCATGCCACCCGCCAGCGGGCCGATGTTGGGCGGAACCCTTTCCGTGCCAGCAGTGGATGCTCTTGCCGGCTTGAAACAACGGGCTGCTTCGGCACTCTTTGAACGCATGGGCAGCAGAATCGGGGACACATCGTCTTCCGAGGAGGATTTGCGTTCCTTCGCCGTTGAAGAACTGTCAGCTGTCATTGACGAAGAACAAGTGCCGCTCACTCCCGAAGAGCGGCGTCGGCTGATTCGCGAGATTTCGGACGAAGTGATGGGGTTCGGTCCCCTGCAACGGTTATTGGAGGACCCATCCGTCACGGAAGTCATGGTGAACCGCTTCGACCAGATTTACGTCGAACGGCATGGACACTTGGCGTTCACGGATCTGCAGTTCAGTTCGGATGCCCACCTCAGAAAAGTCATTGAGCGGATTGTTTCCAAGGTCGGGCGTCGCATTGATGAGTCCTCGCCACTTGTGGATGCCCGGCTGGAGGACGGTTCCCGTGTCAATGCCATCATTCCTCCGCTGGCCGTGAATGGTCCCTCGCTCACCATCAGGAAATTCAGTCATGTTCCCCTGACGGTTCGAAATCTCATCGAATGGGGATCGATGAGCCTTGAAATGGCTGAACTGCTCAGTGCCTGCGTGCGGGCCAGGTTGAACGTCATCGTTTCGGGAGGAACGGGAACCGGCAAGACGACGCTCTTGAACGTGTTGTCGTCCTTCATCCCGGAATCCGACCGGATCGTCACTATCGAAGACGCTGTGGAACTCCAGCTGCAGCAGCGCCATGTGGTCAGGTTGGAGAGTCGCCCGCCCAACATCGAGGGTAAGGGCGCCGTCACCATTCGAGACCTGGTGCGGAACTCACTGCGTATGCGGCCCGATCGGATCATTGTCGGGGAAGTACGTGGTGGAGAGTCACTCGACATGCTCCAGGCCATGAACACAGGGCACGACGGTTCGTTGTCGACGGTTCACGCGAACTCTCCTCGCGATGCCATTGCACGACTGGAAACGCTTGTCCTGATGGCAGGCATGGACCTACCGCTCCGAGCAGTCCGCGAGCAAGTATCTTCGGCCGTCGACTTGATCGTCCAAGTCACGCGATTACGCGATGGAAGCCGGCGAATCACGCACGTCACCGAAGTACAAGGGATGGAGGGAGAGGTCGTGACCCTACAGGATGCGTTTCTCTTCGACTACGCGGCTGGACTCGATTCCGAGGGCCGCTTCCTGGGCAAGGCCCTGCCTACAGGCATTCGCCCACGCTTCCTGGACCGCTTCACGGAACTGGGGATCAATGTTCCACCTTCCGTCTTCGGAGCCGCACCAGTCACCAGCGGGAGGCGGTAAACGTGGACACCCCAGTCCTGTTCTTTTCCGCGATCGGTACATGTGCTGCCGCCCTCCTGATTCTCGTCGTCGTGGTGATGAAGCCCCGCAACGGAAGCATTCCCCTGGAGCGCCGCCGTCTGGGCTTCACTCCGGATGAGTCCGCGTTGGGGCGTGTATCCCAGTCCGCCGTCCACGTGGTTGACACTGCCCTTGGCCGTTCGGGAGGACCTTACAACAGGGAGGTTTTATACAACGCAGGGGTAAAGCAGTCTCCCGCTGACTTCACCGTTCTGGTAGCCATCGCCACCGTGGTGCTGGGCATCCTCGGGGCGCTGCTGACCAATCCCCTGATCGGCATAATGGCGGCCATAACAACGCCCTTTGCGGCAAAACTGGTTCTGGTCTACCGAACCGAAAAACGTCGATCCAAATTTGAAACCCAATTGACCGATACCATCCAGATGCTGATCGGCGGGCTTCGTGTCGGTCACAGCATCATGCGGTCGCTTGAGGCCGCAGCCCAGGAGTCCCAAGCTCCTACATCGGAAGAGCTGGCCCGGATCGTCAATGAAGTGAGGATTGGCAAGGACGCCCGCCAAGCAATAGAAGATTGCGCAGCCCGCATGGACAGCGAGGACTTTCGCTGGATCGGCCAGGCCATACAAATCAACCGCGAAGTCGGTGGAGACCTGGCAGAAGTTCTGGAACAGGTGGCGGGCACTATCCGCGAGCGCAGTGAGATCAAGGGCCACGTCCGATCCTTGAGTGCTGAAGGCAGAATGTCTGCCGTCATCCTGATGGCATTACCTGTTGGAGTCGGCGCGGTACTTGGTGTCATCAACCCGGGGTATCTACGGGTTTTCGTCCACCATCCCATCGGAATCGCCTTGACGGTCTTGAGCTGTGTGCTCTTCGTCGTGGGGGGCTTCTGGATGAACCGCACCGTAAAGATCAAGTTCTAGGAGGTAAGTGACATGACTACCCATGTGTGGCTGATCATCGCCGCGATTGTCCTTCCGCTCGCCTACTTCGTCTGGTCCTTGGCCACCATCGACCGCAAGGGCATAGTGGCCATTCACACCAACCTCGGGTCGGGCTTCGCACAGGGTGCCGGAGTTAGCATCCAGCGTCCTCCCCTGCTGCTTGGTGTCGCACGGAAACTCACGCCAGGAAGTTACGAAGCCAAACTTGACCATTGGCTGGCACTTGCGGGGCGCCCAAAGTCCATGCCGCTCACTAAGCTCATTGCGATCAAGCCGATGTTGGCGGCCGGTGGCGCCCTTTTCAGCGTCCTGCTCTTCGTCGCCAACCCCAGCGCTACGGTTGTTGGGCTTGGTCTCTTCCTGACGCTGTTTCTTTACTTCATTCCCGACCTGTTGGTTTACAACCAAGGCGCCAAACGACAGGAAGCCATGAAGATGGAGTTCCCCAATACCCTCGACCAGATGTTGATTTCGGTTGAAGCGGGGCTTGGTTTCGAGTCGGCCATGGAACGGGCATCCGCTCAAGGGACTGGTCCGCTGGCACATGAACTCATGAGGACCCTCCAGGACATCCAGGTAGGAAGACCCAGGCAGGAAGCCTACGAGGCGTTGGCTGAGCGTTCTACTGTGACGGACGTCCGGAGCTTCGTTCTTGCGGTCATTCAAGCAGACAAGTATGGGATCGGCATCGCGAACGTGCTGCGTGCGCAGGCAAAGCAAGCTCGGGTCAAGCGACGTCAGAATGCAGAAGAGAAAGCCATGAAGTTGCCGGTGAAGGTTCTTTTCCCGTTGCTGTTCTGTATCTTCCCGGTACTCTTCATCATCCTCCTTGGCCCCGCCGGTATCAGAATCATGGAGGCATTCAGCTGACCCTGTCTTGCGGGAAACAGACCGGCACTTCGTGGATCCCAGACCACGGAGTGCCACAACGGCCCCCTTCCGGTACCCAGAGCCGGGAGGGGGTCCTCCAATGTCCGGGCGACCAGGGACTATTCGCGCCGGGCCCGCGTCAGTTCAGCCCGTGCCAGCAGTTCGCTGTCCGACGGGTAGGCAACTTCCTCCAGCACCAACGGATGGGGCGCCGCCAGCACCGACTTGGCATCGCGTCGGCGCTCCAACAGACGCGAGTGCAGCCAGCCGGGAGTCTCCAGGCCCTCCCCCACTCGCAGTGCAGAACCCACAAGGGAACGCACCATGTTGTGGCAGAAAGCATCAGCCTGCACCGTAGCGACGATGACACCATCGGCTCCACGATCAAATGAAAACTTCTGCAACTCGCGAATGGTGGTGGCACCTTCACGTGGTTTGCAATAGGAACGGAAATCCTGCAAACCCAAGAGCGCCACCGCACCCTCGTTCATGAGCGCAACATCCAAAGGGGCCTTATGCCACAAGGTGATTCCCCGCAGGACCGGGTCCCAGCGTTCCGGGCCGTCGGCAATCCGGTAGCTGTACCTGCGCCACAACGCCGAGAACCGGGCGTCGAATCCTTCGGGCGCCAGACCGGCGTCGTGCACTTCCACGGCACCGGTGAGGTCGCCGAGGATGCGGCTCAGGGCGCCGCGGAGGCGCCGCAAAAGCGCGACGCCGGGATCGAGTTCGTGCCCGCGTGGCAGCGACAGCCACTCATCGTCGGTCAGATCCACGTGGACTACCTGCCCGCGGGCGTGGACGCCTGCGTCCGTCCGGCCGGCAACCGTCACGCGGACGGGTCGCTGCAGGAGGAGCGCCAATGCCTCTTCGAGTGCTCCTTGCACTGTCAGAAGGCCAGGCTGAAGGGCCCACCCGCTGAAGGGACCGCCATCGTACGAAAGATCAAGCCGGACACGCAAAAACCCGCCGCCCCCCATAACGGGGGCAGCGGGTTTTCGTTCGTTCATAGACTTAAGTCTACTGTGAAGAATTCAGTGAATTACTTCTTGTCCTCAGCGGCCGGAGCCTCTTCGGTTTCAGCAACTACAGTGTCAGCAGCGTCGGCTTCAGCGGCAGGAGCCTCTTCAGTCTCAGCAGCTTCGGTTTCTACGGCTTCGGTCTCAACGACCTCTTCCTCGGCAGCCGGAGCAGCCTTGGCAGCAGCTGCTGTTGCTTCAGCAACAACGGCCTGCTTCGGGGAAACCGGCTCGAGGACGAGCTCGATGACAGCCATGGGAGCGTTGTCGCCCTTGCGGTTGCCGATCTTGGTGATGCGGGTGTAGCCACCATCGCGGTTGGCAACGGCGCCGGCGATGTCGGTGAACAGCTCGTGGACAACGCCCTTGTCGCTGATCAGGCCGAGAACGCGGCGGCGGGAAGCGAGGTCGCCACGCTTGGCGAAGGTGACCAGACGCTCTGCGTACGGCTTGAGGCGCTTGGCCTTGGTAACCGTGGTGGTGATGCGCTTGTGCTCAAACAGAGCAGCTGCCAGGTTCGCGAGCATCAGGCGCTCGTGAGCCGGGCCGCCTCCGAGGCGCGGACCCTTAGTGGGGGTAGGCATAGTTATTTCTCCTGTTATGTAAGCCGGTCAGGTCCATTGCTGGACCCGGCGGCCAAGATCTGCTGTTTAGAGCTCGTCGTCGCTGAACGCGGCGTCGTCCTCTTCGATGGCTGCGGCGCGTGCTGCGAGATCGAAACCGGGAGGGGAGTCCTTGAGGGACAGACCCAGTTCCACGAGCTTTGCCTTGACCTCGTCAATGGACTTCGCACCGAAGTTACGAATGTCCATCAGGTCAGCCTCGGAGCGGGCAACGAGTTCACCCACGGTGTGGATGCCCTCACGCTTGAGGCAGTTGTAGGAACGGACGGTGAGGTCCAGATCCTCGATCGGCAGAGCCATGTCAGCTGCCAGGGCAGCGTCCGTCGGCGACGGGCCAATCTCGATACCTTCAGCTGCGGTGTTCAGCTCACGAGCCAGACCGAACAGTTCCACCAAGGTGGTGCCTGCAGAAGCAACAGCATCGCGCGGGGCGATAGCCTGCTTGGTCTCGACGTCGACAATGAGCTTGTCGAAGTCGGTGCGCTGCTCAACACGGGTAGCTTCCACGCGGAAAGTTACCTTCATGACCGGCGAGTAGATCGAGTCAACCGGAATACGGCCAATCTCGGAGTCGCCGGACTTGTTCTGAGCTGCCGAAACGTAGCCACGGCCGCGCTCGATGGTCAGTTCGAGTTCGAACTTGCCCTTCGAGTTCAGAGTGGCAATGTGCAGATCCGGGTTGTGGAATTCGACGCCGGCCGGCGGAGCGATGTCCGCGGCGGTGACGACTCCGGGGCCCTGCTTGCGCAGGTACGCAACAACCGGCTCATCGTGCTCGGAGGAAACCGAAAGGTTCTTGATGTTCAGGATGATCTCGGTGACATCTTCCTTGACACCCGGAACCGTGGTGAACTCGTGCAGCACGCCATCGATCCGGATGCTGGTTACAGCGGCACCGGGGATGGAGGAGAGCAGGGTACGGCGGAGGGAGTTTCCGAGGGTGTAACCGAAGCCCGGCTCCAGCGGTTCAATGATGAAACGGGAGCGGTTCTCGGATACAACTTCTTCAGACAGGGTGGGGCGCTGTGCAATGAGCACTTAGGTTTCCTTTCGGCGAGCATCCGCTATATGACGCAACACAGGTGGTGGAAATCGGCTTCGGTTTCCAGCCTGACCAGCCGGGCCATGCTTGTGAACGGTCGAAACCATCCACAGCAGGCCCGGCCAGTCAGGCAGGGAAGACCTAATTAGACGCGGCGGCGCTTCGGCGGGCGGCAACCGTTGTGGGCGCTGGGGGTGACATCCTGGATGGAGCCAACCTCGAGGCCAGCGGCCTGAAGCGAACGGATTGCGGTTTCGCGTCCGGATCCCGGGCCCTTGACGAATACGTCAACCTTGCGCAGACCGTGCTCCTGAGCGCGCTTTGCAGCAGCTTCGGCAGCCATCTGGGCAGCGAACGGGGTGGACTTACGGGAGCCCTTGAAGCCAACCTCACCGGCGGAAGCCCATGAGATGACAGCACCGTTCGGGTCCGTGATGGACACGATGGTGTTGTTAAAGGTGCTCTTGATGTGCGCCTGGCCAAGCGCAATATTCTTCTTATCCTTGCGACGCGGCTTACGAACCGCTCCACGAGTCTTCGGGGGCATTGTTTCTCCTACAGAAAGTTATCGGGGGAAAACCGGATCAATCCCGAGGGATTAACGTCCGGCCTTCTTCTTGCCGGCGACGGTGCGCTTCGGGCCCTTGCGGGTACGAGCGTTGGTCTTCGTACGCTGTCCGCGTACGGGCAGGCCCTTGCGGTGGCGCAGGCCTTCGTAGCTTCCGATCTCAACCTTGCGGCGGATGTCAGCGGCTACCTCGCGGCGAAGGTCACCCTCAACCTTGTAGTTGCCTTCAATGTAGTCACGCAGCTGGACCAGCTCGGCGTCAGTCAGGTCCTTGACGCGAACGTCAGCGCTGATGCCGGTGGCAGCCAGGGTTTCGTGTGCACGGGTCTTGCCCACGCCGTAGATGTAAGTAAGCGCAATTTCCAACCGCTTTTCGCGGGGAATGTCTACGCCAGCGAGACGAGCCATAGTGGCGGTACTCCTTGAATAAACCGGAGGTCGTAGGCAGTACACCCACACGTTCCGTGTGGCCCCAGCCTCCGACCGGGGGTTCGCTGACCAGGCTCTGTAATGCAGTCCTGGCACAGCTTGTGCTGCCTTTATTTACTTGCGTGGGCTAGCAACCCAGGTTTGCCCTTGCGGGCGCTGATTCCCTGAAGGGGAATTAGCCCTGGCGCTGCTTGTGGCGCGGGTTCTCGCAGATCACCATGACCCGGCCGTTACGGCGGATCACTTTGCACTTGTCGCAGATCTGCTTGACGCTCGGCTTGACCTTCATGGCGTTCCTTTGCGTGTTTTGCAGTTGATCTGCTGGAGCGGCTTAGGCACTGTTGCCTGGCCGCCCAGCAATTTACTTGTAGCGGTAGACGATACGACCACGTGTGAGGTCGTATGGGCTCAGCTCCACCACTACGCGGTCCTCTGGGAGAATCCTGATGTAGTGCTGACGCATCTTCCCAGAGATGTGTGCGAGAACGACGTGCTTGTTGGTGAGCTCAACACGAAACATCGCATTGGGCAGCGCCTCAGTCACAACGCCCTCGATCTCAATGACCCCGTCCTTCTTGGCCATATCCTCCGCTAACTGTTGTTTGCCGCCGTCCTCCAGTTAGGCACCGAAGATCCAGCGGACGTTTTTTGTTTGCTTGGCTCTCTTGAACCACGACACTAAAAAGGGCGTGGCTGCACAGACAACCAACAAATAACTCTACGCCAATCGGGCCGGAAAGTTAAATCCGTCCGTGGTAGCGCAAGCGTCCGCCTCCGTCACTCCCCCGGCTGCCGGAAAGCCGGGAACTCACCGGCGGGGGTGGCGACCCCCTCGGCCGTTTCCACCCCGTTCAGTATGGCCAGTCGAACGGCCTCCGCCGCAGCGCTTTGGAGCGTAATCAAGGACACTTGCCGTGCTTGCTCGCTACTGCGGTCAAGCGCGACGGCGCCAGTCGCCAGGGCGAAGACGGTATCGCCGTCCGCGAGCGTATGGGACGGATCCAAAGCCCGGGCCAACCCCGCATGCCCAGCACTTGCCGTCCGCTTGCACTCGGCAACGTCCAGGATGGCGTTCGTGGCAATGACCACCAGCGTCGTGTTCAGCCCTTGCGGCGTGCTCGTGGACGGTTCGCCTGCAGGTTGCGGCCCCGCCGCCCCAAAGACTGGCGCCCCCAGCGCATTCACCACGGCAATGGCACCTACGATCACACCGCCGTCGAGGGTGATCGAGGAACTGCCGATCCCGCCTTTGAACTGCCCGCGCGCAACAACAGCGCCGGTGCCTGCGCCCACGTTTCCACGTTCGACGGCGGCATGGTCACCGGACGCGAAAGCGGCAGCAGCTGCTTGGTAACCCATGTCCGCGCCGGGACGCGCTGTGACGTCGCCGCCACGCCCGAGGTCGAAGATGGCCGCGGCCGGAACAATCGGCACCACGGTCCCGGGGACCGCAAACCCCCGCCCCTGTTCCTCGCACCAGACCTGGGCACCCGTAGCCGATGACAACCCAAAAGCACTGCCCCCCGTCAGGACCACAGCATCCACGGTGGACACAAGGGTGGTCGGGTCCAGGGCATCGGTCTCGTGCGTCCCCGGACCTCCCCCGCGAACATCAACGGACCCAACAGTCCCCACAGGAGGAAGTACCACTGTCACGCCGGACAACCACCCCGCCCCCGTCTTCTGCACATGCCCAACCCGTATGCCAGGAACATCGGTGATCGAATTCATGGCTCCATTCTCCACCTGCGGAGACAGCTCACTCAGCAAATCGGCTGGCACCCGGCAGCGCGCGTCCAGGGGGGCACGACCGAGCGCGCAGAGGGTGGCAGCCAATTGGCTGCGACAACCGCCCCGCGCAAAGTGGGAGTCGAGCCTCAAATACAAACACGCGAGTAACGCTGAGTAAACGGGTTCGGAAGTGTAAGCCAACTATCGCTACGGTGCGCCATTTTGGCCCGAACAGCGACATTCGGTGTGGTGAGCTAGGCCTGTCTTCGCCGCCCCGGTCCGGGAGCTGGCGCCCCGCATTCGCCCGAAACCGAGTGACCCATGACTGCCCCCTTGATTCACAACAGCAGCGCGCCTGCTGACAGGCCGGCCACCAAGCCACCTGCAACTACACCTGCACCTGCACCTGCAACCAAGCCAACCCCCGAAAGACCGCGCTGGTCCGGCCGCAGCCGGAAGGACTTTCTGGTCTTCCTGGCCATGGCCCTACCCAACCTTGTGCTGATCGGCACTTTCACGTACTGGCCGCTGATCAACAACATCTACTACTCCACGTTGGATTGGACGCTGGGTTCGGCCTCGGCCACGGTGGTGGGCCTGCAGAACTACGTCACGTTCTTCACCAGCGAGGATGCGGCCAAGGTCCTTGGGACTACAGGGATCTTTACGCTGATCACAGTTGGCGGGTCGATGGTCCTCGGATTGTTGGTTGCCCTCGCCTTGAACTCAAAGGTTCGGGGCACCACCTTCGCCAGGTCCGCGGTATTCGCACCCTACGTGCTTTCGGGCGTCGGTGTCGGGTTGGTGTGGCTGTTCATCTTCGACCCCGGCTACGGTGTGCTCGCCTGGATCCTCCGGGGCCTGGGGCAGCAGAGCCCGCAGTGGATCAATGACCCCCAACTCTCCTTGGTGATGGTCATCATCGTGTACGTCTGGAAGAACCTGGGCTATTGCGCCGTGGTGTACCTTGCAGGCCTCCAGTCCCTCCCCCGCGACGTCATGGAAGCGGCAGCACTGGACGGAGCCAACGGTGTTCGACGGTTCTTCCACATCTCCCTTCCGCTGCTCTCCCCCACCACCTTTTTCCTGCTGATCACCACCATGCTCAGTTCGCTGCAGGCGTTCGACCTCATCCGCATTATGACTCCACTGGGCAACGGCACCAGCACCCTCATCTATGAGGCGTATCTGCAGGCCTTCGGCGCCTACAACAGGGCCGGCTATTCTGCCGCGATCTCGGTGATCCTCTTTGCGGTCCTGCTGGTTATCACGGTCCTCCAACTGCGGTTCGTAGAGCGAAAGGTCCACTACTCATGAGCGCGCCGTCACCAGCCGCCGTCGGTACTTCCTCTCAGGAGGCCGCACCGCAGGAGCGGCCCCGCCCGCTTTCAAGGGCGAACCTGCTCCAGACTGTCGTCACCGGCTACTTCCCCTTGATCATCGCCACGCTGGTGGTTTTCCTCCCTCTGTTGTGGATGCTGTTGAGCTCCTTCAAGCAACCGGGCGAGATCGTCACCATGGACTTGAGGGTCCTGCCCGAGTCGCTGAACCTGGAGAACTATGCCATTGCGATGACCACCGTCCCGTTCGCGCAGTTCTTTGCCAACAGCCTGATCGTCACGGTGGTGGGTTCCACCATCAAGGTGATCCTCGCCATTCTCACTGCCTATGCCCTGGTGTTCGTGCGCTTCCCGTTCAAGAACGTGATTTTCGTGCTGATCCTCGTGGCCCTCATGGTTCCGGCCCAAGTGTCCATCCTGCCCAACTACATCCTCATCGCCGGGATGGGCGGCAAGAACACCCTGTGGGGGATCATCCTCCCCGGTCTTGGCACGGCATTCGGCACGTTCCTGCTGCGGCAGCATTTCCTGACCCTGCCGCCGTCCATCCTTGAAGCTGCGGAGATCGATGGCGCCGGCCATTGGCGGCGACTGTGGCAAATCATCGTCCCTGTGTCCGTTCCGTCGATCGCGACAGTGGCCCTGGTGACCGTGGTCAGCGAATGGAACGACTACATCTGGCCGCTCATCATCACTGACCGCCCCGAAACCATGACGCTCCCCGTGGGCCTGACACTGCTTCAAAACTCCGAAGGCAACGGGGCCGGCTGGGGAATCCTCATGGCGGGCGCAGTGCTGGTGATCGTCCCCATCCTGCTGGTGTTCGCCGCGCTCCAGCGCTACATCGTTGCCGGGCTGACCCAGGGCAGTGTCACCGGCTGATTTTCTCCAACCGCACTATTCGCATCGAAGTAAGTAATTGAGAGGAAGCACCATGCGCACCAACCTTGATCGCCGACATTTCCTGGGACTTGCAGGCCTCGGAGCCGGGGCTGCGGCCCTCGCCGCATGCGGTGGACCGTCGACGGCAGGCACCGCGGACGCCGTTGACGCCGCAACGATCGATTTCGCCGGCGTCAAACCGGCCGCCTCCATCGACTTCTGGACCAACCACCCAGGCAAGTCCCAGGACGTGGAGAAGGCGATCATCGACAAGTTCCAC
The DNA here is from genome assembly GCF_051106045.1 of Paenarthrobacter sp. FR1. Classification (NCBI taxonomy): domain Bacteria; kingdom Bacillati; phylum Actinomycetota; class Actinomycetes; order Micrococcales; family Micrococcaceae; genus Paenarthrobacter; species Paenarthrobacter sp. FR1. Next base: position 543,393 of record NZ_JBPFSF010000001.1, read on the forward strand.
GCCAAGTTCCCGGACATCAAGGTCAATCTGGTGACGGCTGGTGCCAACTACGAGGAAATCGCCCAGAAGTTCCAAACGTCCCAGGCGGCCAAGACAGGACTTCCGGGCCTGGTGGTCCTGTCCGACGTCTGGTGGTTCCGCTACTTTTCCAACGGCAGCATCATTCCCATCGATGGATTGGTGAAACAGCTGGACATCAAGATCGACGACTTCCAGAGGTCCTTGGTGGACGACTACAAGTACGACGACAAGCAGTGGGCACTCCCCTATGGGCGCTCCACGCCGCTGTTCTACTACAACAAGGACCACTTCAAGGCTGCCGGGCTTCCTGACCGTGCACCGGCCACGTGGCAGGAATTCGCGGAATGGGCACCCAAGCTCAAGGCCACCTCAGGCGCCCAATACGCCTACATCTACCCCGCCTTGGCTGGCTACGCCGGCTGGACCCTGCAGAACAACCTCTGGGGCTGGGGCGGCAGCTGGTCCAAGGACTGGGACATCACCTGCGATTCCAAAGAGTCCGTTGCTGCGCTGCAGTGGGCCCAGGATTCCATCTACAAGGACGGCTGGGCCGGCGTCTCGTCCAAGGAAGCCGCTGACGACTTTGCCGCCGGCATCACCTCGTCCACCATTTCCTCCACCGGATCCCTGCTGGGTGTCCTGAAGGCGGCCAAGTTCAACGTGGGCGTCGGCTTCCTCCCGGGCGGGCCAGAGGCACCCACCGGCGTGTGCCCCACCGGCGGTGCGGGCCTGGGCATCCCCAGCGGCATCAGCAAGGAAGAGCAGTTGGCAGCCGCGACGTTCCTCAAGTTCATGACTGAGCCGGAGAACACTGCCGCATTCTCCGCAGCAACGGGTTACATGCCTACCCGGCTCTCGGCTGACATGTCCGCCGTCCTCGCAGCGACACCGCAGATCAAGACCGCCATGGACCAGCTTGCGGCCACCAAGGTCCAGGACAACGCACGCGTGTTCCTCCCTGGGGCTGATCAGGAAATGGCCAAGTCGGCAGCCAAGATCCTCACCCAGCAAGGCGATGTCCAGGCAACCATGACCGAGCTGAAGAAGACGCTCGAAGGCATCTACACCAAGGACGTCAAGCCCAAGCTGAAGGCATAACTTCCTTTGAACGCCGGAAAAGCCGGGCTGCTTCAGCAGCCCGGCTTTTCTTTTGCATGTGTCAGGGAATCGGGACAGGCACGACGCCGAGCGGCGCCAACTGCTCTGCGCCTCCGTCCGGGGCGGACAGGACCCAGATGCCCTTTTCATGAACGGCTACCGAGTGCTCCCACTGGCAGGACCGCTTGCCGTCGGTGGTGACAACGGTCCAGTCGTCGTCGAGCGTGGCCGTCTCTATGCCGCCACGTACCAGCATGGGTTCGATGGCGAGGCACAGGCCCGGGCGGATCTTGGGGCCGCGGTGTCCGGTCCTGTAGTTCAGGACATCCGGAGCCATGTGCATTTCCGAACCGATGCCGTGGCCGACGTAGTCCTCCAGGATACCCAGGGGCTTGCCTTGGACGGAGGACACGTAGTCATCGATGGCGTTGCCGATGTCTCCGACGAATTTGCCTTGGGCCAGGGCAGCGATGCCGCGCCACATGGCAGCTTCAGTCACATCCGAAAGACGCTGGTCTTCTGGATCGGCGGCACCGACGATGACCGTCCGTGCCGAGTCTGAGTGCCAGCCATCCACGATGCAGCCGCCGTCGATGGAGATGATGTCGCCATCTTCCAGGACGCGTCCACCGGGGATACCGTGGACCACTTCTTCGTTGACGGACGTGCAGATGGTGGCGGGGAAGCCGTGGTAACCGAGGAAGTTCGACTTGGCCCCGGCGCCGTTGAGGACCGCGGCGAATACATCGTCAAGGTCCTTGGTGGTGACGCCCGGCTTGGCCGCCGCAACGGCAGCGTCGAGTGCACGGCTCAGCACAAGTCCGGCCTGGTGCATGGTGCGCATTTGCTCGTTTGTTTTGTATTCAATGCGGGGCTGACCGAACGCCATGTTCTCCTCTGGAAAATTGTTTGTTGGGGCCGATCACACGGTCCCATGCTCCGACCATTTTCCCGTATCCGGGAGCGTGGTTGAAATTGGCACGATTGCTTCAACGAAGAAGGGTGTGCCCCGCACCAACGGTACGGGGCACACCCTTTGCTCCACCGCCGGATACCCGGCTATGTGGACAACGAGCTAGACGGCCTTGGCCGACTCGATTGCCGTGAGGACACGGTCGGTAACTTCGTCGATACCGCCGATGCCATCAACCTGCGTGAGAATTCCACGCTCGGCATACTTGGCAACAACTGCTTCGGTCTGCTCGTGGTAGAGGTCCAGACGGTGACGGATCACGGTCTCGTTGTCATCCGAGCGGCCGGTTTCCTTGGCACGGCCAAGGAGACGGGCTACCAGTTCTTCGTCGTCGGCGGTCAACTGGAGCACGACGTCGAGCTCCTGCTCACCCTCAGCGAGGATCTGGTCCAGGAAGTCCACCTGCGCCGTGGTGCGCGGGTAGCCGTCCAGGAGGAAGCCGTTCTCGACGTCGTCCTGGCTCAGGCGATCACGAACCATGTTGTTCGTGACGCTGTCCGGAACGAAGTCGCCGGCATCCATGTACTTCTTGGCCTCGATGCCCAAAGGGGTTTCGCCCTTTACGTTGGCACGGAAGATGTCGCCCGTGGAGATGGCGACTACGCCGAGGCGCTCGGAAATCCGTTCAGCCTGCGTACCCTTGCCCGAACCGGGAGGTCCAATGATCAGCATTCTCGTCATCGCAAAAGCCCTTCGTAGTGACGTTGTTGTAGCTGCGCATCAATCTGCTTGACGGTTTCCAGGCCGACACCCACCATGATCAGGATTGACGTGCCACCGAACGGGAAGTTCTGGTTGGCGTTGATCAGGACGAGTGCAACCAGCGGAATCAACGCGACGAAGCCCAGGTACAGGGCTCCAGGCAGGGTGATCCTGGAAAGCACGTACTGCAGGTAGTCCGCGGTCGGTTTACCCGCCCGGATGCCCGGAATGAACCCGCCGTACTTCTTCATGTTGTCCGACACTTCTTCAGGGTTGAAGGTGATGGCCACGTAGAAGTAGGTAAAGAACACGATCATGGCGAAGTAGAGCGCCATGTAGATGGGGTGGTCGCCGCGGGTGAGGTTGTTGTTGATCCACTCAACCCACGGTGCCATTTGCTCGCCGGGCGCCGGCTGGTTGAACTGCGCAATCAAGCCGGGCAGGTAGAGCATGGAGGAAGCGAAGATGACAGGCACGACGCCGGCCATGTTCACTTTGATGGGGATGTAGGTGCTGGTGCCACCCACGGTTCGGCGTCCGATCATGCGCTTGGCGTACTGAACCGGAACGCGACGCTGCGACTGCTCCACGAAGACCACCAAAGCCACCGTGAGCAGGCCGACGGCCAGAACGGTGAAGAAGGTTCCCGGGCCCTTGGACTCCCAGATGGAACCGAGCGAGCCGGGGAAGCTGGCTGCGATGGAGGTGAAGATGAGCAGCGACATGCCGTTGCCAACACCCTTTTCAGTGACCAGCTCGCCCATCCACATGATGAGGCCCGTACCGGCCGTCAGCGTGATGATGATGAGGATGGTGGTCATGATGCTGTCATCAGGAATGATGGGCAGGTTACAGCCAGGCAGAAGTTGGCCGGATCGGGCAAGCGACACCAACGTGGTGGCGTTGAGCAGGCCGAGGGCGATCGTGAGGTACCGGGTGTACTGCGTCAACTTTGACTGTCCCGAGGAACCTTCTTCGTACAGCTGCTGGAACCGGGGAATGACTACCCGGAGCAACTGCACGATGATGCTCGCCGTGATGTAGGGCATGATGCCCAAGGCAAAGACTGAAACCTGCAGCAACGCGCCGCCGCTGAACAAGTTCACCAGCTGGTAGATGCCCTGCGAGGTGTCACCGGTGTTCAAGCATTGCTGGACATTCTGGTAGTTCACACCAGGCGAGGGGATGAAAGCTCCCAAGCGGAAGATTGTGATGATTCCCAGCGTGAACAACAACTTGCGTCGCAAATCAGGCGTCCGAAACGCCCGGCCGAATGCGCTTAGCAAGCGTCCTCCTGAGTAGAAAGTACAAGGATGTGGAAGGGATCAATGAAACCCAACAACCGAGTCTAACTGCTTGTGACGCCGTCGTAATAATCGAGAGTCCACAATCACGCAAAAAATCCCGGTACACCGGGCCGAGGCCCCGCGTACCGGGATTTTTTTTACAACGGGCATCTGCCCCACTGACTCTTAGAGAGTGGTGGTGCTTCCGCCTGCTGCGGCGATCTTTTCCGAAGCGCTGGAAGAGAATGCGTGGACGGTGACGTCAACCTTGACGGTGATGTCGCCGGTGCCAAGCACCTTGACGGGCTGGTTCTTGCGAACTGCACCCTTCTCAACCAGGGACTCGACGGTGACAGTGCCACCTTCCGGGAACAGCTCGTTGAGCTTCTCCAGGTTTACAACCTGGAACTCGACCCGGAACGGGTTCTTGAAGCCGCGCAGCTTCGGCAGGCGCATGTGCAGCGGCAGCTGGCCGCCGGCAAAGCCAGCCTTTACCTGGTAGCGGGCCTTCGTACCCTTGGTACCGCGACCAGCGGTCTTACCCTTGGAGCCTTCACCACGACCAACACGGGTCTTGGCGGTCTTGGCACCCGGGGCGGGACGCAGGTGGTGGACCTTCAGAGCGTTCTGCTTCTCAGCAGTCTCTGCGGCGGTCTTGTTCTCTGCCATTACTTCGCCTCCTCTACATTCACGAGGTGCGGAACCGTGTTGAGCATGCCAACGGTCACGGCGTCAGCGTTGCGGACAACAGTGTGTCCGATGCGCTTCAGGCCGAGGGAGCGAAGGGTCGCAATCTGGTTCTGCTTGGCGCCAATGACGCCCTTGATCTGGGTGATCTCCAACTTGGCGTCGGAGGGAGTCAGGTTCTTAGCCATGACTAAACACCTGCCTTCTGGTTCTGGAGCGCGCGCACCAGAGCAGCAGGAGCAACCTCGTCCAGCGGCAGGCCACGGCGGGCAGCCACGGAAGCGGGCTCTTCGAGCTGCTTCAGAGCGGCAACGGTCGCGTGAACGATGTTGATCGCGTTGGAAGAACCGAGCGACTTGGAGAGGATGTCGTGGATGCCCACGCACTCCAGTACAGCGCGGACCGGACCACCGGCAATAACACCGGTACCGGCGGAAGCCGGACGCAGCAGGACTACGCCTGCAGCAGCTTCACCCTGCACACGGTGCGGGATGGTGCTGCCAACGCGGGGAACGCGGAAGAAGGACTTCTTGGCCTCTTCAACGCCCTTTGCGATAGCTGCGGGAACTTCCTTGGCCTTGCCGTAGCCCACGCCAACCATACCGTTGCCGTCACCGACGACGACCAGAGCGGTGAAGCTGAAGCGACGACCACCCTTGACGACCTTGGCAACGCGGTTGATGGTGACAACGCGCTCTACGAACTGGCTCTTCTCGGCTTCACGACCGCCGTCGCGGCCACCACGGCCACCACGGTCGCCGCGGCCCTGGCCACGGTCGCCACGCTCGCCACGACGTCCGCCGCGGCGGTCATCGGTAGCGGGTGCGGTCTCAGTTGCTTCAGCAGCTACAGCTTCAGTCACCTGAATGTCCTTTTCGTTATTTTCAACGGTCACAGTGCCAGCCCACCTTCGCGAGCACCGTCAGCGACGGCGGCGATGCGGCCGTGGTACTTGTTACCGCCACGGTCGAAGACAACAGCTTCGACGCCTGCAGCCTTGGCACGCTCGGCAACGAGCTCGCCGACGCGCTTGGCCTTGGCAGTCTTGTCTCCGTCAAACGCGCGAAGGTCAGCTTCCAGGGTGGAAGCGTAAGCCACGGTTACACCCTTGCTGTCATCGACAACCTGGACGAATACGTGACGTGCCGAACGGTTGACGACCAGACGAGGACGTACAGCCGTACCGGTGATGCGCTTGCGGATACGAAGCTGGCGACGGCTGCGTGCAGCAGACTTGCTCTTGTTCGTACGCTTCTTGTTAATTGCGATGGCCATGGTTTACTTACCAGCCTTTCCGACCTTGCGGCGGATGACTTCGCCGGCGTAACGGACACCCTTGCCCTTGTAGGGGTCAGGCTTGCGCAGCTTGCGAATGTTGGCAGCAACCTCGCCGACCTGCTGCTTGTTGATACCCGAAACAGAGAGCTTGGTCGGACCCTCCACTACGAAGGTGATGCCTTCGGGTGCAGAGACGTTAACCGGGTGGCTGTAGCCCAGAGCGAACTCCAGGTCAGAACCCTTGGCCTGAACGCGGTAACCGGTACCAACGATTTCAAGCTTCTTCTCGTAGCCCTCGGTAACGCCCTGGATCATGTTGGCGATCAGGGTGCGGGTCAGGCCGTGCAGCGAACGCGAGTTGCGCTCGTCGTTCGGGCGGGTGACCGTGAGAGTGTTTTCTTCCTGGGTAACCTCGATCGGGCTGGCCACAGTGTGGCTCAGCTCGCCCTTGGCACCTTTGACGCTGATGACGGAGCCATCGAGCTTGACCTCAACTCCGGCAGGAACGGTGATGGGGAGACGTCCAATACGTGACATTATTCTCTTCCTTTCCCGTTACCAGACGTACGCGAGGACTTCGCCGCCCACGCCCTTCTTACCGGCCTGCTTGTCAGTCAGGAGGCCGGAAGAGGTGGACAGGATTGCGATACCCAGGCCACCCAGCACGTGAGGCAGGTTGGTGGACTTCGCGTAAACGCGGAGGCCCGGCTTGGAGATGCGGCGGACGCCAGCGATGGAACGCTCGCGGTTCGGACCGAACTTCAGGTCGATGGTCAGCTTCTTGCCAACCTCGGCGTCTTCTTCCTTCCAGCCGGCAATGTAGCCTTCTGCCTTCAGGATGTCAGCAACGCGTGCCTTCAGCTTGCTGTACGGCATGGACACGGTGTCGTGGTATGCCGAGTTTGCATTGCGCAGACGCGTGAGCATGTCTGCGACAGGATCTGTCATAGTCATTTGGGCTATAGCCCTTCCTCGTACCGGTTTCCGTTGCGCTGGCTCTTAGGAGCCTGCGCGGACGGACCTGTCACGTAGTTAGTTTTCGGTCTTGAACGGGAAACCAAGCGCCTTGAGCAGCGCGCGGCCTTCGTCATCGGTCTTGGCGGTGGTGACGACCGTGATGTCCATACCGCGAACGCGGTCAATGGAGTCCTGGTCGATTTCGTGGAACATAACCTGCTCGGTCAGACCGAAGGTGTAGTTGCCGTTGCCATCAAACTGCTTGCCGTTGAGGCCGCGGAAGTCACGGATACGCGGCAGTGCCAGCGAAACCAGACGATCCACGAATTCCCACATGCGGTCTCCGCGCAGAGTTGCGTGTGCACCGATCGGCATGCCTTCGCGCAGCTTGAACTGAGCGATCGACTTGCGGGCCTTGGTTACCTGCGGCTTCTGGCCGGTGATCAGGGTGAGGTCGCGGACAGCGCCGTCGATCAGCTTGGAGTCCTTGGCGGCATCTCCAACACCCATGTTCACTACAACCTTCACCAGGCGGGGAACCTGGTTGACGTTCGCGTAGCTGAATTCGTCCTGCAGCGACTTCTTGATGGTCTCTGCGTACTTCGTCTTCAGACGCGGAACGATCTTGTTTGCGACGGTGGTCTCAGACAGTGTCTCACTCATCAGATGTCCTTCCCGGTGGCCTTGGACACGCGGATACGGACGGTCTTGGTAGCGCCATCCTTCTCAACGGTGTCGAGACGGAAACCAACACGGGTCGGCTTCTTGGTCGACGGGTCAACCAAAGCAACGTTGGAAACGTGGATCGGGGCCTCAACGACCTCGATGCCACCGGTCTTGGTGCCGCGCTGCGACTGACCGACCTTGGTGTGCTTGGTGACGCGGTTGATTCCCTCTACCAGCACGCGGTTGGTGTCAGGGAATACGCGCAGGACCTTGCCCTGCTTGCCGCGGTCGCCGCCGCGTTCCTGCTTGGCGCCGGTGATGACCTGAACGAGGTCACCCTTCTTGATCTTAGCCATGGACTAAAGCACCTCCGGGGCCAGCGAAACGATCTTCATGAACTTCTTGTCGCGAAGTTCACGACCAACCGGGCCGAAGATACGGGTACCGCGGGGGTCACCGTCGTTCTTCAGGATCACAGCTGCGTTTTCGTCAAACTTGATGTAGGAACCATCCGCACGGCGGCGTTCCTTCTTGGTACGAACGATGACAGCCTTGACGACGTCACCCTTCTTTACGTTGCCGCCAGGGATAGCGTCCTTGACGGTAGCGACGATGACGTCGCCAATGCCTGCGTAGCGACGACCGGATCCACCGAGAACGCGAATGGTAAGGATTTCCTTAGCACCCGTGTTGTCGGCGACCTTGAGTCGCGACTCCTGCTGAATCAATTTTTACTCCTTGCGTCGCGCCGGTTCTCAGACCGAAATCATGCATACGGAATGAGCCTTGCGGAACGGTTGATCGGGGTGTCTCTTGACCTGCCTGGATTTTGCCAGTACAGGCCTAAACGCCCGTGCCACAAGCATCAGCTTCCCTTGCAGAAAACTCTGCGCGGGGCAGTATGCAGCGGCACGATTGTTTACGAGGTAGTTGATGACGCACAAGTGGCGCCATACAAACTCAATATCCTAGCACGTTTCAAGGCTGAATCCGAAACGGCCGGAGATGCGGAAAGGCCCGCGTTCCCCAAGGAACGCGGGCCTTCCCAGTGAACCCTGCCAGGCAAGCCCGGCGATGGATTTACTTGGCCTTTTCGAGGATCTCCACCAGACGCCACCGCTTGGTAGCGGAGAGCGGGCGGGTCTCAGAGATGAGAACGAGGTCGCCGATGCCGGCGGTGTTCTCTTCGTCGTGAGCCTTGATCTTCGAGGTGCGGCGAATAACCTTGCCGTACAGAGCGTGCTTCACGCGGTCTTCAACCTGAACAACGATGGTCTTTTCCATCTTGTCAGAGACAACGTAGCCGCGACGCGTCTTACGGTAACCGCGCTGTTCAGCGCTGGCTGCTGCTTCCGTCACAGTTTCCTTCTCGCTCACTTGGCGTCCTCTCCAGCTTCAACCTCGGCCTTTTCAGCCTTGGCAGCCTTCTTGGACTTCTTTTCTTCCTTGGCTTCCACAACCGGTGCGGCAACCTCGGCACGAATGCCCAGCTCGCGCTCACGGAGAACGGTGTAGATGCGTGCGATGTCCTTCTTTACCGCGCGCAGGCGACCGTGGTTCTCCAGCTGTCCGGTGGCGGACTGGAAACGCAGGTTGAACAGCTCTTCCTTGGACTTGCGGAGTTCTTCAACGAGACGCTCGTTGTCGAAACCGTCCAGCTGTGCGGGTGCGAGATCCTTCGACCCTACTGCCATTTCTATTCACCACCTTCGCGACGCACAATGCGTGCCTTCAACGGGAGCTTGTGGATTGCCAGGCGCAGGGCCTCGCGAGCTACCTCTTCATTGACACCGGAGAGTTCGAAGAGAACCCGGCCCGGCTTGACGTTTGCGACCCACCATTCCGGAGAACCCTTACCGGAACCCATGCGGGTTTCGGCAGGCTTCTTCGTCAGCGGACGGTCCGGGTAGATGTTGATCCAGACCTTGCCGCCACGCTTGATGTGGCGGGTCATCGCGATACGAGCGGACTCGATCTGACGGTTCGTCACGTATGCCGGGCTCAGGGCCTGGATACCGTACTCGCCGAAGCTGACCTTGGTGCCGCCCGTAGCAGCGCCGGAACGACCCGGGTGGTGCTGCTTACGGTGCTTGACTCGACGTGGGATAAGCATTTAAGCCTGTCCTCCTTCTGCTGCGGGGGCAGCAGCTTCAGCGGCCGGTGCTTCAACGGCAGCAGGTGCTGCCTCAGCTGCCGGACGGTCGTTACGACGACGGCGGTCGCCACCCGGGCGGCCCGGACGGTCTCCTGCACGGCCACGGGACGGAGCAGCAGCTGCCTGCTGAGCCAGTTCCTTGGCAGTTACGTCACCCTTGTAGATCCAAACCTTCACACCAATGCGGCCGAAGGTGGTCTTGGCTTCGTAGAAGCCGTAGTCGATGTTCGCGCGGAGGGTGTGCAGGGGCACACGGCCTTCGCGGTAGAACTCCGAGCGGGACATTTCTGCTCCACCCAGACGGCCCGAGCAAGCAACACGGATGCCCTTGGCACCCGCACGCTGTGCGGACTGCATTGCCTTCTTCATCGCACGGCGGAAAGCCACGCGGGAAGTCAGCTGCTCGGCGATGCCCTGCGCAACAAGCTGTGCTTCCATCTCGGGGTTCTTGACCTCGAGGATGTTCAGCTGAACCTGCTTGCCGGTGAGCTTTTCGAGCTCGCCGCGGATGCGGTCTGCTTCGGCGCCGCGGCGACCGATAACGATACCCGGGCGTGCCGTGTGGATATCCACGCGGACACGGTCACGGGTGCGCTCGATCTCGACCTTGGCGATGCCGGCGCGCTCCATGCCGGTGGACATGAGCTGACGGATCTTGATGTCCTCGCGGACGAAATCCTTGTAGCGCTGTCCGGGCTTGGTGCTGTCAGCGAACCAGTGCGAAACGTGGTCGGTGGTGATGCCGAGTCGGAACCCGTGCGGGTTTACTTTCTGTCCCACTTAGCGAGCCTCCTCTTTCTCCGGGGTTGCGACGACCACGGTGATGTGGCTGGTCCGCTTCCTAATGCGGTAGGCGCGGCCCTGGGCACGCGGCTGGAACCGCTTCATGGTCGGGCCTTCATCAACGAATGCTTCGCTGATGAACAGGTCGCTGTCGTCGAATGCAACGCCGTCACGGTCCGCGAGGACACGTGCGTTGGCCATTGCCGACTGAAGTACCTTGAATACCGGCTCCGAAGCTGCCTGGGGGGCAAACTTCAGAATTGCCAGAGCCTCATTCGCTTGCTTACCACGAACAAGGTTGACGACGCGCCGGGCCTTCATAGGCGTTACGCGGATGTGACGCGCAATAGCCTTGGCTTCCATTGCTTTCCTTCTCTCGTCTAAGACGTAAGGTCAGGCGCCTAGCGGCGCTTGCCCTTACGGTCGTCCTTAACATGGCCGCGGAATGTCCGCGTGGGAGCGAATTCGCCGAGCTTGTGCCCGACCATCGACTCAGTGACAAACACCGGAATGTGCTTGCGTCCGTCGTGTACGGCGATCGTGTGCCCGAGCATGTCGGGGATGATCATCGAACGGCGGGACCAGGTCTTGATGACGTTCTTGGTGCCCTTATCGTTTTCCCGTGCGACCTTCACAAAGAGGTGCTGGTCAACGAAAGGACCTTTTTTCAGGCTGCGTGGCATGTGTCCAGGCTCCTATCGCTTGTTCTTGCCAGTACGGCGGCGACGAACAATAAGCTTGTCGCTCTCTTTGTTCGGACGGCGGGTACGGCCCTCGGGCTTGCCGTTCGGGTTAACCGGGTGACGTCCACCGGAAGTCTTACCTTCACCACCACCGTGCGGGTGGTCAACCGGGTTCATGGCTACACCACGGACTGTCGGGCGAACGCCCTTCCAGCGCATACGGCCGGCCTTGCCCCAGTTGATGTTCGACTGCTCGGCGTTGCCGACCTCGCCGACGGTTGCGCGGCAGCGCACGTCAACGTTGCGGATTTCACCGGAGGGCAGACGCAGCTGTGCGAAGCGGCCTTCCTTGGCAACGAGCTGTACCGAAGCACCTGCGGAACGAGCCATCTTGGCGCCGCCACCCGGACGCAGTTCAACTGCGTGGATTACGGTACCAACCGGGATGTTGCGCAGCGGCAGGTTGTTGCCCGGCTTGATGTCAGCGTCAGGACCAGCCTCGACGAAGTCACCCTGGGACAGCTTGTTAGGAGCGATGATGTAACGCTTGGTGCCATCAACGTAGTGCAGGAGTGCGATGCGAGCCGTGCGGTTCGGGTCGTACTCGATTTCGGCAACGCGGGCGTTGATGCCGTCCTTGTCGTGACGACGGAAGTCGATCAGACGGTACTGGCGCTTGTGCCCACCACCCTTGTGACGGGTGGTGATCTTACCGGAGTTGTTACGGCCGCCGGTTTTGTGCAGCGGACGCAGCAACGACTTTTCCGGAGTCGATCGCGTGATTTCAGCAAAGTCGGCTACGCTCGAGCCACGACGGCCCGGGGTAGTCGGCTTGTATTTACGGATTCCCATAATTTATTTCCTCGTTAAAGTGGTCTCCGCTACGCGAGCGGACCGCCGAAGATGTCGATTGTGCCTTCTTTGAGGGTGACAATTGCACGCTTGGTGCTCTTGCGCTGTCCCCAGCCGAATTTGGTGCGCTTGCGCTTACCGGCACGGTTGATGGTGTTGATCGAGTCAACCTTGACCGAGAAGATCTTCTCGACGGCCAGCTTGATCTCGGTCTTGTTCGAGCGAGGGTCCACCAGGAAGGTGTACTTGCCTTCGTCGATCAGACCGTAGCTCTTTTCCGATACGACGGGTGCAAGCACGACGTCGCGCGGGTCCTTGATGGTGGTTACGCTCACTTGGAGGCCTCCTCGTTCTTTGCCTTGTCAGCGACGAACGCCTCGAAAGCAGCCTTGGTGAAGACCACGTCGTCGGAGACAAGCACGTCGTAGGTGTTCAGCTGGTCTGCGTACAGAACGTGAACATCCTGGAGGTTGCGCACGGAAAGTGCAGCAACATCGTTGGCGCGCTCGATAACGACGAGCAGGTTCTTGCGCTCAGTAACGGAGCGCAGCGAAGCCAGTGCGTCCTTGGCGGACGGCTTGGTGCCGGCTACCAGTTCAGCGATGACGTGGATGCGGCCATTGCGGGCGCGGTCAGACAGGGCGCCGCGGAGTGCAGCAGCCTTCATCTTCTTAGGGGTGCGCTGGCTGTAGTCACGAGGGGTCGGACCGTGGACAACGCCACCGCCGGTCATGTGAGGAGCACGGATGGAACCCTGACGGGCGCGGCCGGTACCCTTCTGCTTGAACGGCTTGCGACCTGCACCGGAAACCTCGGCGCGGGTCTTCGTCTTGTGGGTACCCTGGCGTGCAGCAGCGAGCTGTGCGACGACGACCTGGTGCAGCAGCGGCACGTTGGTCTGGACGTCGAAGATCTCTGCAGGCAGGTCTACCTTGACAGTGCTAGTCATTGAACTAGGCTCCCTTCACGGCGGTGCGTACGAGTACGACCTGGCCGCGGGCACCGGGGACGGCACCCTTGATAAGGAGCAGCGACTTCTCAACGTCAACAGCGTGAACCGTGAGGTTCAGCGTGGTGTGACGCTCGGCGCCCATGCGGCCGGCCATTTTCAGGCCCTTGAAGACGCGGCTCGGGGTGGATGCGCCACCGATGGAGCCAGGCTTACGGTGGTTCTTGTGGGCACCGTGGGAAGCGCCAACGCCGTGGAAGCCGTGACGCTTCATAACACCGGCGAAGCCCTTACCCTTTGAGGTGCCGACGACGTCGATCTTCTGGCCGGCTTCGAAGATCTCAACAGAGAGCTCCTGGCCCAGCTCGTAGGATGCGGCGTCTGCGGTACGCAGTTCGACGACGTGGCGGCGAGGGGTGACGCCAGCCTTTTCAAAGTGACCAGCCAGCGGCTTGGTGACCTTGCGGGGGTCGATCTGGCCGTAGCCGATCTGGACGGCGACGTAGCCATCTACATCTGCGTTGCGCAGCTGCGTGATGACGTTGGAGTCAGCCTGGACGACAGTTACCGGGATGAGCTTGTTGTTCTCGTCCCAGACCTGGGTCATGCCGAGCTTCGTGCCCAGCAGGCCCTTTACGTTACGGGTTGCGGTCATAGTCTCTCAGCACCTCCCTAGAGCTTGATTTCGATGTTCACGTCTGCAGGCAGGTCGAGACGCATAAGCGAGTCAACGGCCTTCGGCGTGGGGTCGATGATGTCGATCAGACGCTTGTGAGTACGCATTTCAAAGTGCTCACGGCTGTCCTTGTACTTGTGAGGAGAGCGAATAACGCAGTAAACGTTCTTCTCCGTGGGCAGCGGCACCGGGCCGACTACCGTTGCGCCTGCGCGCGTGACCGTCTCAACGATCTTCCGCGCTGAAACATCAATGACCTCGTGGTCATATGACTTCAGCCGGATGCGGATTTTTTGTCCCGCCATGTCGCCTGACTCTCTTTCAGCTAGTGCTGCTCTAGTTAGGGCTGCTCTGTTTACTTACCTGTTGATGTGGCCGCCGAAGCGTTTGAGGTTGTACCACCACACGCCGCACAAGCTGAATCCGGATATTCCGGGTTCCTCAACCTGCCGGCGCACCGACCCCCGCGGTCGGGCGTGTCGCGATTTCCACGCAGACTCGACCGCATTCCATGGGGTTCAGGGTTATGTTTGGGCTTCAACCTGGACCCTGACACCCGGCATTATCCGGATCGGGACACGAAGAAGCGCTTGAACAACTCATCCAGTATGGCGGAAATGTGGGGCAAAGGCCAATCGGGCCCTTGGGGGCCATTGCCCGGCCGCCAGCGGCTGAGGAAGATGGGGGCATGACCGTCCAGGATTCAGGCTCCGTGGAAGACCTCGCCGCGCGGTTGCGTCCGGGTTTCACGCTTGGCGTGGCCGCCGCTGCTTTCCAGATCGAGGGCTCGCTCACCGCGGACGGCCGCGGCCCATCGGGCTGGGATGCGTTCGCCGAAAAGCCGGGAGCAATTGTCGACGGCGGCTCCCCCACCGTAGCGTGCGACCATTACAACCGCTCTGATGAAGACATCGCATTGATGCAGGAGCTCGGCATAGATTCGTACCGCTTCTCACTCTCGTGGCCGCGCATCCAGCCCGGTGGCAAGGGGGCAATGAATCAGCGGGGGCTGGACTTCTATGACCGCCTGATCGACAAACTCCTGGCCGCCGGCATCTCCCCCATGGCCACCTTGTTCCACTGGGACACCCCGTTGGAGTTGGAACACGCCGGCGGTTGGATGAACAGGGACACAGCCGAACGCTTTGCGGTCTATTGCGCCGCCGCCGCAGAGCGCTTCGGTGACCGTGTGGAACGCTGGGTCACCTTGAACGAGCCAGTGTCCGTCACTCTGCAGGGCTACGCTTTGGGCGTTCATGCTCCGGGTCGCCAGTTGTTGTTCGATGCCCTCCCAGCCGCCCATCATCAATTACTCGGGCACGGCCTGGCGGTCCAGGCGCTCCGGACCGCGGGGGTCAAAGGAGAGGTTGGGGTCTCCAACATGCATTCCCCTGTCCAGCCCGCCAGCAACAGCTTGGGTGATCGCCTGATGGCCCAGTCCTTCGATCTGATCCTGAACCGTGTCTATGCCGACGCAATACTGCTCGGCCAGTACCCCAAGCCACCGCTTCCCATGAAACCTTGGTTCCGATCCCTGGGCACCATCCACGATGGCGACCTCGCGTTGATCAGCCAACCCTTGGATTTCTATGGGCTCAACTACTACTATCCCATCAAGGTTGCGGCGGGCCCCGGTCCGGCGGAGATCCCCACCGGAACCTCTCCGGAAATGACCAAAGTTCCCTTCCACTTGGCCGCCTACCAGGAGTACGACACGACGGGCTTCGGCTGGCCGGTGGCACCCGAACATCTGGCATTGCTATTGCGAGAGATGAAGGACCGCTACGGGGACGCCCTTCCACCTTTGTACATCACGGAAGGCGGAGCCAGCTTCCCCGAACCCGCCCATGTTGACGGTCCTGTCCAAGACACCAACCGCATCACATATTTGGCTGAGCACCTGGGCCACGCCTTGACCGCGACAGGTCCGGGGGGCCTGGCCCAAGACGTGGATCTACGCGGCTACTATGTGTGGACGCTGCTGGACAACTTTGAGTGGGCCGCGGGGTACTCACAACGCTTCGGCCTTGTTCACGTGGACTTCGAGTCCTTGGAAAGGACTCCCAAGGATTCCTTCTACTGGTATCGCGCCCTGGGACGTGCGCGCAACCATCCCGCGTAGCCCAGGCAGGTTAAATCAGCCTATTGATTCTTGTTGGCGCGCCTGATGCGCTTGGCCCGTTCAATCTCGTTCCGAAAGTTCTTGCGGCCCCACAGCACTCCGCCGCCGATAGCGACGATGACTGCCAGGAAAATCAGGAATTCCATGGTGCGCTCCTCTGCCTAGACTGCAACATTATCGGATGACGTCCCGGCTCCGCGAAGGGGCATCACTCGGATCTCCTCCGGGTGCCGGCAACCCGGTGGCCGCTGGAGGTTTCCGGTTCAGGCGCCACACTGCCAGCACAATCAAGGCCACGGCAACCAGCGCCAGCATGGCGAAGGCGTATGAACGAAGCGCCCACATCACGCTCAACGCAACACCAGCCGCCCCCCACCACACGAACACCCTTTCGGCCAGGAGCAGCCCGGCCGCCAGGAGAACCACGTGTGCCACCAGAACGTACAGTTGCTGCGATGTGGTACCACCCAAGATCGTTCCCAAGGACGTCAGGGACAGCGCACCCGCGGCAAGGCACAATCGCAGCAAGCCATCGCTCCGCTCCCGCTTCATATAGCGCAGCCCTGCTATAACAGCGCCGGCTATGACGTACCACTGCGCAGTCCAGAACCAATCGGGCTTGGCCCCGTCCACGAACAGCATTGCCCTTTGGAGGGAAGCCATGGCCAGCAAGCCTGCAATCTCCCCCGCAAGCCACTTGCCGTAAGGAATCTCGGCAACCACCAGCACACCGGTTGCCACCACCAAGGCGAAGCCGAGCAAGGATGTTTCATCGTGCACTAGCCCCACTGCGGCAGAACAAGCAAGTGCCAGAGCTGCGGTTGCAGCTACGGCGTTCCGGCGCCACGACTCTTCCTTGATGGACGCCCCACCGAGAATCCTGATCGCATACATGGCCAACGCGGTGCCCACTCCACCCACGAGCCAGGGCGCGTAATCGCTCCACACCCCCGCTGGCAGGCCGCCCAGCAAACCTTCGACGGCGGGTGCGGCACCTACCAGCACAGAAGGGGCAGCTGCGGCATAAAGGCGAGGTAGCCGCTCGAGGTGGGACGCAGCGAACAGCGTAGACGCCAGCACCAGCACCGCCAACCCGGCGAGGGCTGTGGAAACATCCAAGGCCAAGAGTCCACCGGCAGCGATGAAAGCCAGGGATGACACCAACCAGAACCAACGGTCCGGGTGGTCGCCAGCGGACAGTCCCGCCATCCGTCGCCGCTGGAAGACGACTCGGGCCCCCATCATGGCAACGGCGAGTGCAAGGAGCACAAGCGGGACCTGGGATTTCTCAAGCAAGGGTTCATGGAGCCAGGTGCCAGGAGGGAACGTCAGTGCTGGTCCGGCAGCCATGACCATCGACCCGGTCGCTGCCACACCGAAGTATTGGGATCTACGTGCACCCAGCGCACGGGAGGTGACCGCCGCGGAAGCCAGCACGAGGACCAACTCGACGAGGACCACCCACCGGCCGCCGTCGTCGTAATCTCCCGCCACAACGTACACCAAAGGCAACGCGAGCTGGGCACCCAGGGTGACCCACACCAGGGTGGGTTGGAAGGCGACATCCACCTTCCGGCTGTTCAAGATCCATGTCAGCACGTGCTGCAACACCAGTACCAGGGCCATTGACATGGATACCGCTGCTGGCGACGCCGTCACATCAGCTACCACCACCGCGATGAAGACGGCGATGAGGCCCCGGACGCCGAGCACATACCCGCCCCGGGCAACGCGGCCCCTGACGGCCGTTGCCATGAAGCCGCTGTAGGCGGCGAAGACGCCCAACAGGATCTCAACATCGCGGACGTTCCCCATTCTCAGCGCGATGAGCAGGCCGAAAGCGGCAGGTGCGAACGTCCATGCGGCGGGGTGGTGTCGAAGAGCCACACCGCAGGTGACTGCCGCAAGGGCAGTTACCACTGCCGCGAAGCCTGGCTGCCATCCATCACGCAACACCGGTTCTCCCGTCACACTGGCGACGGTCAGGACGGTGGAGGCCGCGGCCATAACTCCCACGACGACGCCGGAGTCAATCATGGAAGCCCGAGGGAAGCGGCGCCGGAAACCCGAGAGCAAGGGAAGGGCCAGCTGGAGGGCCGCTGCCGACACGATGACTAGAGCGACGCTGGGAGCCTCGCCGGCCAGTCGCAGGTGCCATCCATGGTTGGTCGCATCCGCGTAGGCGGTTGCTGCCAGTACGGTGGCACTCGCCCGCGACAACCACCAGTACGCCTGGCGATGGAATGACGCCGGAATCCGCAGGGCGGTCGCGCAGAAGTAGCCCACGGCCACCAAAAGAACCACATTGCCCCAGGTCAATGAGACCACAGCTGCCGCAACCACACCCGCTACAACGGCCGTTGCGGGAGCCAGGAGTTCGCCCAGCGTGGGGCGCCACACGGTGGGACCACCTCTGGCCTCCACCTGCCAAGGGAGCAGCAGGCCGGAAGCCACACCGGCGGAGAGAACAAGCAAAACCGAAGAGGCGACCATCGGGTGACCGGCGTCGTGATCGAATACCGTGAGGGCAAGAAGCCCCGCCACTGCGGCGGCCCCGAATCCAGCCACTGAGGACAGGGGCGCCACGAGCCGGACGCCCGCACGAACCAGCCCAGCGCTTACCAGCTGCTGCACTACAGCCGAAGCCACAAGGGCCACCAAGGAAAGCACCGCCCGTTGCTGGCTCCCCTCGAATACCCCCGCCGCTACCGCCGGTGCAGCCAGGGTCAGGGCGATCCGGCCGGCGAGGATCAGGTGCTGTCGGTGGGCACTTGGCTGTATGGTCGCCCGAAGTCCCCAATAGACGGCGGAGGACGCGAGGAGTATTGAAACAGGCCATGACCCGAGCAGTCCAACAACAGGCAGAGCCACTCCGAGAACTGCGGCTGGGGCGAACTCCGACCCCATGCCCAGTTTCCACCCCACCACCATGGCGGTCAGCATCGCCACATACAGGGGGACTTCAACTGGCAGCTGGTACCTGCCAAGGCCCAGCACCACTGTGAGGATGGCTGAGGTAACCAGTTGCAGGCCAAGGCACCAGACAGCATCGGTCAACCAAAGGCGTGGAGCCAGCTTTTCCCCGCCCAGGGCCACTCCGATGGATTGAACGCCGAGGCAGATAACTGCAGCAAGCATCACCGTGCTGACATCTTCGGTGATGTCCCACACCAAACCGAGGAGTGCAAGGGTCAAGGCGGCCCGTGCGGCGTAAACATGCTGAATCCTGTACAGGGTGCCCGGTACAAAGACCATCACTGCGAAGTAGATCCCACACATCGCCATGACCAGTGCATACTCCCCCTTCGACAAAAGGTGCGGTGTCAAAGTCACTGCCAACGCCACAAGGGGAACCACCAATGGGTGGAGCAGCATCAGCGGGCGGACATAAAGCGGAGGGATCCAACGGGGTCGGAGCAGCGCTCCAAGCGTCAACGCGATTGCCACGCCGATCAGGGCCGTGAAGTACCAGGCCAACGCACCCCCAAGCATTGCCACGCCCGACCACGCCGTGGACACAACAAAGCTCAGGGACAGGAAGGCAAGGACCTTATTGTCCAACCGGACGGCTGTGTAGGCATAAGCGATGGTTCCCAGCAGGGACGTCAGCAACCAAGCCGCCGGACCGTTGTGGAGCACGAAGTTGTACATTGCCAGACCCGTCACAGGGATAAGCGCCAAGCCAGTGCCAACGAAGGCAATCGCGGCAGGACGCAAGCGGGGCACCCGGGCATGGACGACAAGACCCGAAACGTAAAAGAGGACCGTAATGAACCCGATTCCCACGAATCGGAAAAGTTCAGGAAGGCTCGTGCCTACGAACAGGGCACCAGCAGCCACCAGCAAAAGGCTGGCGACATACAAGGTGATGTTGATGTTCTGTTGGTCCCGCTTTGCCTTCCGGGCCGCCGCAGCTTCGGGCGTCTCCCGAGCCATAGGCGGCTGCTGAGGCCGGGTTACATTTTGCTGAGGTTGGACAAAAGGCCGCTGCGCAGCGACGGCAGGGAACGGGGCAGGCGCGGCAGGTGGAGCCGGTAGGCGTACCGGCGACTGGATGTAGGCAGGATTCGGTGGCAGGTTCACCGGCGCGGGAGCGGGGGCCACCTGGGGAGTCGGTTGAGCCGCACTCCCCTGCCGTTTGGCCTCCGCATCACGCCAGCCAGCCACATGCCCGGCGAGGTAACCTGCCTGATAGGCGCCGCCGTCGCGTTGGACAGGACCCGGAGCGCCGCCCGGTGTCGCCCTGCGACCCTGCCTCACGCCCAGGACATAGCTCAGCGTCCCCGTCACAATGAGGAGCACGAGTACGAGCAATGCATTCATGACAGCTCCTTGGTCGCGCCGGGCGCAGAACCTGCACGGCGTTTATCCATTCGATTGAATAATCATAGCAAAGAAGAGCCCCACTGCCGAAGCGGTGGGGCTCTTCTGTGCGTAACTACCGGTTGAGCCGGAAGGTCACAGATCTACAAGTAGAAACTACTTGATGATGCTGGTGACACGTCCCGAACCAACGGTGCGGCCGCCTTCGCGGATAGCGAAGCCGAGGCCCTCTTCCATAGCGATCGGCTGGATGAGCGCAACGGTCATCTCAGTGTTGTCGCCAGGCATAACCATTTCCGTGCCTTCCGGCAGGGTGATAACGCCGGTTACGTCCGTGGTACGGAAGTAGAACTGCGGGCGGTAGTTGGAGTAGAACGGGTTGTGACGTCCGCCTTCGTCCTTGGAAAGGATGTAGACGTTAGCCTCGAAGTCGGTGTGCGGGGTGATGGAACCCGGCTTGACGACAACCTGGCCACGCTCGACATCGTCGCGCTTCAGACCGCGGAGCAGGAGGCCACAGTTCTCGCCGGCCCATGCTTCGTCGAGCTGCTTGTGGAACATCTCGATACCGGTAACCGTGGTCTTCTGGATCGGGCGGATGCCAACGATCTCGACCTCGGAGTTGATGGCGAGGGTTCCACGCTCGGCGCGGCCCGTAACAACGGTGCCACGACCGGTGATCGTGAAGACGTCTTCGATCGGCATCAGGAACGGCTTGTCGCGGTCACGTACGGGGTCCGGAACGGACTCGTCGACAGCTGCCATCAGGTCCTGGACGGACTTGACCCAAACCGGGTCGCCTTCCAGAGCCTTCAGACCGGAAACGCGAACAACCGGAGCCTCATCGCCATCGAAGCCCTGCGAGCTGAGGAGCTCACGAACTTCCATTTCGACGAGGTCGAGGAGTTCTTCGTCATCAACCATGTCGGACTTGTTCAGTGCGACCAGCAGGTAGGGAACACCAACCTGGCGGGCGAGCAGAACGTGCTCACGGGTCTGAGCCATCGGACCATCGGTTGCGGCAACCACGAGGATTGCGCCGTCCATCTGGGCAGCACCGGTGATCATGTTCTTGATGTAGTCAGCGTGACCGGGGGCGTCTACGTGTGCGTAGTGACGCTTCTCGGTCTGGTACTCCACGTGGGAGATGTTGATGGTAATACCGCGCTGGCGCTCTTCCGGAGCGGAGTCGATCGACGCGAAGTCGCGCTGCTCGTTGAGATCCGGGTACTGGTCGTACAGCACCTTGGAAATGGCGGCAGTCAGCGTCGTCTTACCGTGGTCAACGTGACCAATGGTGCCGATGTTGACGTGCGGCTTAGTCCGCTCGAACTTTGCCTTTGCCACAGGTTCCTCCTAGAACGATTTCAAGTGAAGTGCTCCTCGGCCGCGCTTTTCGCGGCAGAAACTTTAGCAAGTCTACTTGGGGGCTTGGTTTTGGTGAAATTGCAGATTCAGGAACCAATCTTAGTTCCTAGAGCCTGTTTGCGCAGGGGCCGGGCCGCGACTCTCGCCGCAGCCCCGCCTCACACGCTTAGATGCCTTCCCGATACCGGAATTGCATCCGTTACCGGGAGATTACTCGCCGCGGGTTTTCTGGATGATCTCGTCGGCTACTGCCTTCGGGACCTCCGCGTAGCTGTTGAACGTCATCGAGTACACAGCGCGACCCTGGGTCTTGGACCGCAGGTCACCGATGTAGCCGAACATGCCGGACAGCGGAACGTGTGCACGGATAACCTTCACACCTGCTGCGTCCTCCATGGACTGCATCTGGCCACGGCGGGCGTTCAGGTCACCAATAACATCACCCATGTATTCCTCAGGTGTGCGGACCTCAACATCCATCAGCGGTTCAAGCAGAACAGGGTTCGCCTTGCGTGCAGCTTCCTTGAAAGCCATACGGCCGGCGATCTTGAACGCCATTTCCGAGGAGTCAACATCGTGGGACGCGCCGTCAATCAGCGTGGCCTTGATGCCAACAACCGGGTAACCGGCCAGGACGCCGTCGTTCAGCGCATCCTGGATACCGGCGTCAACCGACGGGATGTACTCGCGGGGAACGCGGCCACCAGTGACCTTGTTCTCGAACGCGTACAGCTCGCCTGAAGCGGTGTCCATCGGCTCGATCGCGATCTGGATCTTTGCGAACTGACCCGAACCACCGGTCTGCTTCTTGTGCGTGTAGTCAAGGCGCTCAACGGCGCGCTTGATGGTCTCGCGGTAAGCAACCTGCGGCTTGCCAACGTTTGCCTCGACCTTGAACTCGCGGCGCATGCGGTCCACCAGGATGTCCAGGTGAAGCTCGCCCATGCCGGCGATGATGGTCTGGCCCGTGTCTTCGTTGAGGGAGACCTGGAAGGTCGGGTCCTCAGCGGAGAGCTTCTGGATGGCCGTGGAGAGCTTCTCCTGGTCACCCTTGGTGTTGGGCTCGATAGCAACCGAGATCACGGGCTCCGGGAAGCTCATGGACTCGAGAACGATCTGGTTGTTCGCATCGCACAGGGTGTCGCCCGTGGTGGTGTCCTTCAGACCGATAGCTGCGTAGATGTGGCCGGCGGTAGCGCCCTCTACGGGCATTTCCTTGTTGGCGTGCATCTGGAACAGCTTACCGATGCGTTCCTTCTTGCCCTTGGTGGAGTTGACCACCTGGGCGCCGGCCTCGACGTGACCGGAGTACACGCGGACGAAGGTCAGCTGACCGAAGAACGGGTGCGCAGCAATCTTGAAGGCGAGGGCCGAGAACGGCTCGTCTGCAGACGGCTTGCGGGTGAGTTCCTTCTCTTCGTCGCGGGGATCGTGACCGATCATCGGCGGGACGTCGAGCGGGTTCGGCAGGAAGTCAACAACAGCGTCCAGCATCGGCTGCACGCCGCGGTTCTTGAAGGCAGAACCACAGAAGACCGGGTAGAGCTCAGAGTTGATGGTCATCTTGCGGATGCCGGCTTTGATCTCTTCGAGGGTGAGTTCTTCACCTTCGAGGTACTTCTCCATGAGTTCTTCGGAAGCTTCGGCCACAGTCTCAACGAGCTGTGCACGGTACTCTTCGGCCTTGGCCTGGAGGTCCGCCGGAATTTCCTGCACTTCATAGGAAGCGCCCATGGTGACGTCACCCTTAGCGTCGCCCGGCCAAACCAGGGCACGCATTTCGAGGAGGTCAACAACACCGATGAAGTCGTTCTCGGCGCCGATGGGCAGCTGCATAACCAGCGGCTTGGCACCAAGGCGGGAGATGATGGTGTCTACGGTGAAGTAGAAGTCAGCACCCAGCTTGTCCATCTTGTTGACGAAGCAGATACGCGGCACGTTGTACTTGTCAGCCTGGCGCCAAACAGTCTCGGACTGCGGCTCCACGCCTTCCTTGCCGTCGAACACTGCGACTGCACCGTCGAGGACGCGCAAGGAGCGCTCAACCTCAACGGTGAAGTCAACGTGGCCCGGGGTGTCGATGATGTTGATCTGGTTCTTGTCCCAGAAGCAAGTCACGGCGGCAGACGTGATGGTGATGCCGCGTTCCTTTTCCTGTTCCATCCAGTCAGTCGTCGAAGCACCGTCGTGCGTCTCGCCGATCTTGTGGTTCACACCCGTGTAGAACAGGATGCGCTCGGTAGTGGTGGTCTTGCCGGCATCGATGTGGGCCATGATGCCGATGTTGCGGACCTTATTAAGGTCGGTAAGCACGTCCTGTGCCACGGGGTCTCCCTTTCGGATGGACTACACGTTCGCCGCCGGCTCAGTGAGCCGGCGGCGTCCGGAAAGTTTTTACCAGCGGTAGTGTGCGAAGGCCTTGTTGGACTCGGCCATCTTGTGGGTGTCTTCGCGACGCTTCACAGCGGCACCAAGACCATTGGAGGCATCCAGGATTTCGTTCTGGAGGCGCTCAGTCATGGTCTTCTCCCGGCGGGCCTTGGAGTAGCCCACGAGCCAACGCAGAGCGAGGGCGGTGGAGCGACCCGGCTTGACCTCAACCGGAACCTGGTAGGTGGCGCCACCAACACGGCGTGAACGCACCTCGAGGGAAGGCTTGACGTTGTCCATGGCCTTCTTGAGGGCGGCAACGGGGTCGCCGCCGGACTTGGCACGTGCACCTTCGAGTGCACCGTAAACGATGCGCTCTGCGGTGGACTTCTTGCCGTCAACCAGAACCTTGTTGATCAGCTGCGTGACCAACGGGGAGCCGTAAACGGGATCGGAAACTAGCGGCCGCTTCGGGGCCGGACCCTTGCGAGGCATATTACTTCTTCTCCATCTTTGCGCCGTAACGGCTGCGGGCCTGCTTGCGGTTCTTGACACCCTGGGTGTCGAGTGCGCCGCGGACGATCTTGTAGCGGACACCCGGAAGGTCCTTCACACGACCACCACGGACGAGCACGATGGAGTGCTCCTGGAGGTTGTGGCCAACGCCCGGGATGTAAGCGGTAACTTCAACGCCACCGTTGAGGCGCACACGTGCCACCTTACGAAGAGCCGAGTTCGGCTTCTTGGGGGTGGTGGTGTAAACGCGGGTGCAAACACCGCGGCGCATCGGGCTGCCCTTCAGCGCGGGAGCCTTGGTCTTGGAGACCTTCGGCGTGCGGCCCTTGCGGACCAGCTGGTTAATCGTAGGCACTTTCGTGTTCTCCGTTGTTTGATCTCTGCCCCCACACACAGGCGCCAGCCAGTGTAAACGTGGGAACTTTGGCGTTGCTCGTGCAGCCGGCCGAAAACTCCGGTAGGCGTGCAAAAGTGCGGCATTCGTTGCGCATGTTGCCCGCAACCCGGAAACAGGCTCCACCCAGCACCATGAGAACAAAACCAAAATGATGCTGCGGCGGCCTTCATCCACTGCCACACAGAACAATTACCAAAAGTCTAGCACGGCTTGATCTGACGCCTTAATCGGGTGTATGGAGGACGACGGCGGCAGCCGGCTTCCGCCGTCGTCCTCCGCTCTCCCCCGGGTCGGCTTTCAGGGTTGTGTTAACGGGTCAGGCCCCGCACTCGAAAGTGCGGGGCCTGACCGTCATAACGCCGACTGCCGCTTCTAGCGGAAGTCGTTGCCGAGATCGTAGTCATCCAGCGGGATGGCGTGGAACTCAGGAGCGCCGTCGCCGCCCAGGGCGTCATAGGAGAAGTCGGTGAAAGCGCTGGGGCCCGTGAACAGGCTTGCCTTTGCTTCTTCCGTCGGCTCCACAGTGACCTCTGTGTAGCGGGGCAGACCCGTACCAGCCGGGATGAGCTTACCGATGATGACGTTTTCCTTGAGGCCGAGCAGAGGATCGCTCTTGCCTTCCATGGCCGCCTGCGTCAGGACGCGGGTGGTCTCCTGGAAGGAAGCTGCCGACAGCCAGGACTCGGTAGCCAAGGAAGCCTTGGTGATACCCATGAGTTCCGGACGACCCGAAGCCGGGGACTTGCCCTCGGATACGACGCGGCGGTTCTCGTCTTCGAAGCGGGCGCGCTCTGCAAGCTCACCGGGGAGCAAGTCGGAATCGCCGGACTCGATGACGGTCACGCGGCGCAGCATCTGGCGGACGATAACCTCGACGTGCTTATCGTGGATACCAATACCCTGGCTGCGGTAAACGCCCTGAACCTCGTCCACAAGGAACTTCTGAGCGGCACGCGGGCCCATGATGCGCAGAACCTGCTTCGGGTCCACCGGACCGTTGATCAGCTTCTGGCCGACGCTGACGTGCTCGCCATCCTCGATGAGGAGGCGGGAACGGCGCAGCACCGGGTAGGCAATCTCTTCGGAACCATCGTCCGGAGTGATGACCAAGCGCATCTGGCGCTCGGACTCTTCAATGGTGATGCGGCCGGCTGCTTCAGCAATCGGTGCAACACCCTTCGGAGTACGGGCTTCGAAGAGCTCCTGGATACGGGGCAGACCCTGGGTGATGTCGTCGCCACCACCGGCGGAAACAGCACCACCGGTGTGGAACGTACGCATGGTCAGCTGGGTACCGGGCTCACCGATGGACTGTGCGGCAATGATGCCCACGGCCTCGCCGATGTCCACGGTCTTGCCGGTGGCCAGCGAGCGGCCGTAGCAAAGGGCGCAGGTGCCCACCTTGGACTCACAGGTGAGTACGGAGCGGACCTTGACCTCGGTGATGCCTGCAGCCAGCAGCTGGTCGATGACGACGTCGCCGCAGTCGGTGCCGCCGGCAGCCAGGACGTTGCCCTGGGCATCGACGACGTCGACAGCCAGCGTACGTGCGTAGGCGCTGTTCTCGACGTTCTCGTCCAGGACGAGCTCACCGTTGGAATCCGGCACGGCGATCGGGGTGACCAGACCGCGCTCAGTGCCACAGTCCTCTTCACGGACGATGACGTCCTGCGAAACGTCCACCAGACGACGGGTCAGGTAACCCGAGTTGGCGGTACGCAGAGCGGTATCGGCCAGACCCTTACGGGCACCGTGCGTGGCGATGAAGTATTCCAGAACCGACAGGCCCTCACGGTAGGAGGACTTGATCGGGCGGGGAATGATCTCACCCTTCGGGTTGGCCACAAGACCACGGATACCCGCGATCTGGCGGACCTGCATCCAGTTACCACGTGCACCGGAGGACACCATGCGGTTGATGGTGTTCATCGGGGACAGGCTGTCGCGCATCGCCTGGGCGATTTCGTTGGTTGCCTTGTTCCAGATCTCGATCAGTTCCTGGCGACGCTCGTCGTCGTCGATCAGGCCCTTGTCGTACTGGCCCTGGATCTTGGCGGCCATGTTCTCGTAACCAGCCAGGATGGCGGGCTTGGAAGTAGGCACCTCGATGTCGGAGATTGCCACAGTGACACCCGAACGGGTGGCCCAGTAGAAACCGGCATCCTTCAGGTTGTCCAGCGTTGCCGCCGTAACAACCTTCGGGTAACGCTCGGCGAGGTCGTTGACGATCCGGGACAGTTCGCCCTTGTCTGCAACAGCCTCAACCCAGGGGTAATCCTCGGGCAGCGTCTGGTTGAAGATGACCTGGCCCAGGGAGGTTTCAACGAGGGCCGGCTGACCGGGCTCCCAACCTTCCGGAGCTTCCCACCCTGCGTACGGCACGAAGTCGTCAAGGCGGATCTTGACCTGGGAGTTCAGGTGCAGGTCACGGGCGTCGTACGCCATGATCGCTTCCGAAACCGAGGAGAAGATGCGGCCTTCGCCGGCGGAACCGACGCGCTTGGTGGTCAGGTGGTACAGGCCGATGATCATATCCTGCGAAGGCAGGGTCACCGGACGGCCATCGGACGGCTTCAGGATATTGTTCGAGGACAGCATCAGGATGCGTGCTTCGGCCTGGGCCTCCGGGCTCAGCGGCAGGTGGACTGCCATCTGGTCGCCGTCGAAGTCAGCGTTGAAGGCGCCACAAACCAGCGGGTGAAGCTGGATTGCCTTGCCTTCCACAAGCTGCGGTTCGAAGGCCTGGATGCCGAGGCGGTGCAGGGTAGGTGCACGGTTGAGCAGCACCGGGTGTTCGGTGATGATCTCTTCCAGTACGTCCCAAACCTGCGGACGGTAACGCTCGACCATACGCTTTGCCGACTTGATGTTCTGGGCATGGTTAAGGTCAACCAGGCGCTTCATCACGAACGGCTTGAAGAGCTCCAGGGCCATCTGCTTGGGCAGACCACACTGGTGCAGCTTCAGCTGCGGGCCGACAACGATGACCGAACGGCCGGAGTAGTCGACGCGCTTACCGAGCAGGTTCTGGCGGAAGCGACCCTGCTTGCCCTTGAGCATGTCGCTCAGGGACTTCAGCGGACGGTTGCCCGGACCCGTAACGGGGCGGCCACGACGGCCGTTGTCGAAGAGGCTGTCAACAGCTTCCTGAAGCATGCGCTTCTCGTTGTTGACGATGATCTCCGGAGCACCGAGGTCAAGCAGGCGCTTGAGTCGGTTGTTGCGGTTGATCACACGACGGTAGAGGTCGTTGAGGTCGGAGGTCGCGAAGCGGCCACCGTCCAACTGGACCATCGGGCGCAGTTCCGGCGGGATCACCGGGACGGCGTCCAGAACCATGCCGAGCGGGCTGTTGTTGGTGGTCAGGAATGCGTTGACAACCTTCAGTCGCTTCAGGGCGCGGGTCTTGCGCTGGCCCTTGCCGTTCTGGATGGTGTCGCGCAAGGACTCGGCTTCAGCCTGCATGTCGAAGGTCTCGAGACGCTTCTTGATGGCTTCGGCACCCATGGAGCCTTCGAAGTACAAGCCGTAGCGGTCGCGCAGTTCGCGGTAAAGGCCCTCGTCACCCTCAAGGTCAGCGACCTTGAGGTTCTTGAAGCGGTCCCAAACCTGCTCGAGGCGCTCGATGTCGGCGTCGGCACGCTTGCGGACGTTCGCCATCTGGCGGTCAGCAGAGTCGCGGGCCTTCTTCTTGTCGGCAGCCTTGGCGCCTTCGCCCTCAAGACGGGCAAGCTCGTCTTCAAGGTCGCGGGCGATCGTGGCGATGTCGCTGTCGCGGTTGTCCACCATCTGCTTCTTCTCGAGGTCGTGCTCGACCTGGAGGTTCGGCAATTCGGCGTGACGGCTTTCCGTGTCAACGCTCGTGATCATGTAGGCGGCGAAGTAGATGACCTTCTCAAGGTCCTTCGGTGCCAGGTCCAAAAGGTAGCCCAAGCGCGAGGGAACGCCCTTGAAGTACCAGATGTGGGTTACAGGCGCGGCCAGTTCAATGTGGCCCATGCGCTCACGGCGCACCTTGGCGCGAGTGACTTCAACGCCACAACGCTCGCAAATGATGCCCTTGAAGCGGACGCGCTTGTACTTACCGCAGTAGCATTCCCAGTCGCGGGACGGGCCGAAGATCTTCTCGCAGAAGAGGCCGTCCTTCTCGGGCTTGAGTGTGCGGTAGTTGATGGTTTCCGGCTTCTTGACCTCACCGTAAGACCATCCGCGGATGTCTTCCGCGGTGGCGAGGCCGATCTGCATGAGGCCGAAGGAGGATTCGCTGGACATATGGTCCCTGTTCTCTCTTGTTCTCTAAATTCTGAAGTCTTGGTTACGGGAAGAGGGAGCTGTCCCGGCGGGCAATGACATTGCCCTCACCCGCCGGAACGGCTGCTAAACCTCTTCTACGGAACTGGGCTCTGCACGAGACAGATCGATGCCCAGTTCTTCCGCAGCCGTGAAGACTGCGTCATCAGAGTCACGCATTTCGATCGTGGTTCCGTCCGTGGAAAGAACTTCCACGTTCAGGCACAACGACTGCATTTCCTTGATCAAGACCTTGAAGGACTCGGGAACGCCAGGCTCAGGGATGTTCTCGCCCTTGACGATGGCTTCGTAGACCTTCACACGACCATGGATGTCATCGGACTTGATCGTGAGGAGTTCCTGAAGCGTGTAGGCGGCACCGTAAGCTTCGAGCGCCCACACTTCCATTTCACCGAAGCGCTGGCCACCGAACTGAGCCTTACCACCCAGCGGCTGCTGCGTGATCATGGAGTACGGGCCGGTGGAGCGGGCGTGGATCTTGTCGTCCACCAAGTGGTGGAGCTTCAGGATGTACATGTAACCGACGGAGATCGGGTCCGGGAACGGCTCGCCGGAGCGGCCGTCGAACAGACGCGTCTTGCCGGAGGAGTCGATCAGGCGATCGCCATCGCGGGTCACGTTGGTGGAGTCGAGCAGGCCCGTGATTTCTTCTTCGCGGGCGCCATCGAACACCGGGGTGGCAACGGTGGTCTGGCCGGTTTCACGGGGCAGGTTCGGGAGGTTCTTGACCCACTCCGGCTCGCCTTCGATCTTCCAACCGGTCTTGGCAACCCAACCGAGGTGGGTTTCCAGGACCTGTCCAACGTTCATTCGACCCGGAACACCCAGCGGGTTCAGGACGATGTCCACCGGGGTACCGTCCGCAAGGAAGGGCATGTCCTCGATCGGGAGGATCTTGGAGATGACGCCCTTGTTGCCGTGACGGCCGGCGAGCTTGTCGCCGTCGGTGATCTTACGCTTGGCTGCAACGTAGACGCGGACCAGCTGGTTCACGCCCGGGGGCAGTTCGTCGTCGTTGTCGCGGTCGAAGACGCGCACGCCGATGACCGTACCGGACTCGCCGTGGGGCACCTTCAGGGAGGTATCGCGGACTTCGCGGGACTTCTCACCGAAGATCGCGCGGAGAAGGCGCTCTTCCGGGGTCAGTTCGGTTTCACCCTTGGGGGTGACCTTACCGACCAGGATGTCGCCGGCTTCAACCTCGGCACCGATGTGGATGATGCCGCGCTCGTCAAGACCTGCCAGGACTTCCTCGGACACGTTGGGGATGTCACGCGTGATTTCCTCGGCACCAAGCTTGGTGTCGCGGGCATCAATTTCGTGCTCCTCGATGTGGATGGAGGAAAGGACGTCCTCAGCAACAATGCGCTGGGACAGGATGATGGCATCCTCGAAGTTGTGGCCCTCCCATGACATGAATGCCACGAGCAGGTTCTTACCGAGGGCGAGTTCACCCTGGTCCGTTGCGGGACCGTCGGCGATGATGCCGCCAACTTCCAGGCGCTGGCCTTCGTTGACCAGGACACGGTGGTTGTAGCAGTTGCCCTGGTTGGAGCGGGCAAACTTGTTGATGCGGTAGTTGGTCTCGGTACCGTCGTCGTTGATCATCACAACGAGCTCGGCGGAAACCTCGGTGACCACACCTGCCTTCTTCGCGATGACAACGTCACCGGCGTCGACTGCTGCTGCGCGCTCCATGCCGGTGCCCACGAAGGGAGCCTCGGAACGGACCAGCGGCACGGCCTGGCGCTGCATGTTGGCACCCATGAGTGCACGGTTGGCATCGTCGTGCTCGAGGAACGGAATCAGGGCAGTTGCCACAGACACCATCTGGCGCGGGGAAACGTCCATGAACTGAACGTCTGCAGCGGGAACCAGAACGGGCTCGCCTCCACCACCACGGGCACGGACAAGGACAGTCTCTTCGGAGAACTTCTTGTCAGCGTCCAGCGGAGCGTTGGCCTGTGCGATCAGGACCTCTGCTTCGTCGTCTGCCGTGAGGTACTGAACCTCATCGGAAACGACGCCCTCGGAAACCAGGCGGTACGGCGTCTCAATGAAGCCGAACGGGTTGATGCGGCCGTAGGAAGCCAACGAACCGATCAGACCAATGTTCGGGCCTTCAGGAGTTTCGATGGGGCACATACGTCCGTAGTGGGACGGGTGAACGTCTCGAACTTCCATGCCTGCGCGGTCACGGGACAGACCACCCGGGCCAAGGGCCGACAGGCGGCGCTTGTGGGTCAGACCCGAAAGCGGGTTGTTCTGGTCCATGAACTGCGACAGCTGGGAGGTTCCGAAGAACTCCTTGATGGCTGCAACAACGGGACGGATGTTGATCAGCGTCTGCGGCGTGATGGCCTCGACGTCCTGCGTGGTCATGCGTTCGCGGACGACGCGCTCCATGCGGGAAAGGCCGGTGCGGACCTGGTTCTCGATCAGTTCGCCAACGGCGCGGATGCGGCGGTTGCCGAAGTGGTCGATGTCATCGATGTCGACGCGGAGCTCGTGGTCTTCGCCGTCGCGCTTGCCCATGAGGGTCTTCTCGCCGGCGTGGAGCGCAACGAGGAACTTGATCATGGCAACGATGTCTTCAACGTGCAGGACCGACGCTTCCTTGTCGCCAAGGGAGCGGTCGATGCCGAGCTTGCGGTTGATCTTGTAACGGCCAACCTTGGCAAGATCGTAGCGCTTGGCGTTGAAGTACAGGTTGTCCAGCAGGGACTGGGCAGCCTCGACTGTGGGCGGCTCGCCCGGACGCAGCTTGCGGTAGATGTCCAGAAGCGCGTCTTCGCGGGTTTCGGTAGCGTCCTTCTCCAGCGTTGCGCGCATGGAGTCGTACTGGCCGAACTCTTCCAGGATCTGGCCTTCGGTCCAGCCGAGGGCCTTCAGCAGAACGGTGACCGACTGCTTGCGCTTGCGGTCGAGGCGTACGCCGACCTGGTCGCGCTTGTCGATTTCGAGTTCGAACCATGCTCCACGGGACGGGATGATCTTCGCAGTGAAGATGTCCTTGTCACTGGTCTTGTCAGCGGTGCGCTCAAAGTAGGCGCCCGGCGAGCGGACCAGCTGGGAGACAACGACACGCTCGGTGCCGTTGACGACGAACGTTCCCTTTTCAGTCATGAGGGGGAAGTCGCCCATGAACACGGTCTGCTGCTTGATTTCGCCCGTGTTGTTGTTCATGAACTCGGCCTTGACATACAGCGGTGCCGAGTAGGTGGCGTCACGGTCTTTACATTCGGCCATGGTGTACTTCGGATCAGCGAACTCCGGCTCGGAGAAGCTCAGGGACATGGTGCCCTGGAAGTCCTCGATTGGGGAGATCTCTTCGAAGATGTCGGCAAGTCCGGAGGTGGTGGCGACGCTGAGGTCGCCCTCCTCGACAGCCTTCGCTACCCGCGCCTGCCAGCGTTCGTTTCCGACGAGCCAGTCAAAGCTGTCCGTCTGCAGGGCGAGAAGATTCGGAACATCAAGGGGTTCGTGAATCTTTGCGAATGAGAGGCGGCGGGTGGCACCATCGGTGCTTGCCGTGTTAGCGGTTTCGTTATTAGAGGTGCTCGAGGCGACCAAGAGGGATCCTTCCACAGACCTTCAGGCGTTTTCAGATCTCCCCCGTTTGCATCCTGCAGAGTGCTCCGCAGCATACTTATTCCGGTTCCGCTATATGACCCGGACCCAGCCTGCTCATGGCCGTGCACGTTTCGGAACGGCACGTCAATGACGCAGCTGAGAGGTAAAGCCCACCGCTATATGAAGGCTGAAGGTTAACAGGGAAGACGCAAATATCTACGATACGGCAAAGCAGCCTTCCTGTCTACCCCAGATCGTCCGTGATTGCAAGCACCGTTGCTGCAGGCACCTAAGCAGGATCTCCAGGTGGAGGGCGACCGTGGAACTGCCCGCCGGAACAGCCCACCGGAATGCGGCGACGGCCATAACCGTTGAATGGGTAGGCTGGCGTACGCCCCGCGATAGCCTTGGTACACCACTCCCGGATCGGAAGAGAGACCATGACCAACTCCGCTGACGACAATGACGTTGTCATCCTTGCCGCTTCCCGCACCCCACAGGGTCGGCTCAACGGACAACTGGCGAGCTTCACCGCCGTCGACCTTGGCGCACATGCCATTAGCTCCGCCCTGGCAGCCAGCGGCGTCAAGGCTGAGCAGGTGGACGCCGTGATCATGGGCCAAGTGCTCCAAGCAGGGGCCGGCCAGAACCCCGCCCGCCAGAGTGCCATCGCTGCGGGAGTCGGCTGGAACATCCCGGCTGTCACCATCAATAAAGTGTGCTTGTCCGGCCTGACCGCCGTGATCGATGCCGCACGCTTGATCCGCAGCGGCGACGCAACGGTGGTTGTCGCCGGTGGCCAGGAATCCATGACCCGCGCGCCACACCTCCTCCCGGGATCCCGGCAGGGCTGGACGTACGGCGCCATCCAGGCGCTGGACGTCGCCGCGCACGACGGCCTGACGGACGCGTTCGATGGCCAGTCCATGGGCCTCTCCACGGAAACCAAGAACGTGACGCTCGGCATCGACCGCAAGGCCCAGGACGAAGTTGCGGCTGCCTCCCACCAGCGCGCCGCTGCCGCAGTCGCTGACGGAATTTTCGACGTCGAAATCGCTCCGGTCCGCGTCAAGCAGCGCAAGGGCGATCCCCTGGTCCTCACCACGGACGAGGGCGTGAGGCCCAACACCACGGTTGAGACCCTGGCCCCGCTGAAGGCCGCCTTCGCCACGGACGGCACCATCACTGCAGGCAACTCTTCCCCACTGTCCGACGGCGCCTCCGCACTGGTGCTGACCAGTCGCCGTTTCGCCGAGGACAACGGACTGGACTACCTTGCCGTCGTTGGCAAGCCAGGCCAGGTTGCCGGACCGGACAATTCGCTCCACTCCCAGCCGTCCAACGCCATTGCACAGGCATTGAAGCGTGCCGGTTGGACCGCAGAAGACCTGGACTTCATCGAGATCAATGAGGCGTTCGGCTCCGTCGCCGTCCAGTCCCTCAAGGACCTCCAATATCCGTTGGAAAAGTGCAACATCCATGGTGGCGCCATAGCCCTTGGGCACCCCATCGGGGCATCCGGCGCACGGTTGGCCTTGCACGCCGCCCATGAACTCAAGCGTCGGGGAACGGGCAAAGCCGCCGTTTCGCTGTGCGGCGGTGGCGGCCAGGGCGAAGCACTCCTCCTGTACCGCGACTGATGGCCGGCGAAGCGATTGGGCCGGGCATGGATGGTGCCGAACGGTTCCTTTCCGATGCGGCCGCCCGCGGACTGGACGTTGACGTCGTCGAGCGCCCTGCTGCCCGCAGCCTGGAAGAGGCCGCGGGCATTCTGGGCATTAGCCCTGCCGACATCGTGAAGTCGCTGGTGGTCAAGCACCGCGATGGAACTTTCCTGTTTGCGCTCATCCCCGGGGACCGCCAGATCTCTTGGCCAAAATTGCGCGCGCTGGTGGGTGTCAACAAGCTCTCGCTCCCCCACGCCGACGTCGCCCTGGCAGCCACAGGCTACGAACGTGGAACCATCACTCCCTTGGGAAGCACCACCCCGTGGCCCGTCTACGCCGATGCCACCATCACGGGGCGACGCATCTCCATGGGCGCCGGGGCACACGGCCGCAGCGCGTTCGTAGACGCAGACGCCCTCACCGCCGCACTTGGCGCAGTGGTAGCGGACATCAGCGAACCCAACTGATCGAACCCAACTGATCGAACCCAGCCGACGGAACCCCGGTAGGGGACCTTAAACGCAGGAAGCCCCGCCCGGCGAACCGGACGGGGCTTCCACAAGCAAGACGAGTTACTTGAGGGTAACCGTTGCGCCAGCTTCTTCGAGCTGAGCCTTTGCCTTCTCTGCGGCTTCCTTGGTGGCGCCTTCGAGAACAGCCTTCGGTGCACCGTCAACCAGGTCCTTGGCTTCCTTGAGGCCGAGGGAGGTGATAGCGCGAACTTCCTTGATCACTGCGATCTTCTTGTCGCCAGCAGCTTCGAGAACGACGTCGAATTCGGTCTTCTCTTCAGCAGCTTCAGCAGCACCGCCGGCAGCGGGGCCAGCAACTGCAACAGCAGCAGCCGTAACTTCGAAGGTCTCTTCGAAGAGCTTGACGAACTCGGAGAGCTCGATGATGGTCAGTTCCTTGAAAGCTTCAATGAGCTCTTCGTTGCTGAGCTTCGCCATGGTGGCGTCCTTCCATTAGTTGGTGCAGATCCGGATCATGCCGGTCCATGCACCAGAGTTTGATTGAGGGGAGAACTTAGTTCTCTTCGGTTGCAGCTTCAGCGGCTTCGGCCGGAGCCGCAACCTCTTCAGCAGCAGCCTCTTCAGCGGCCGGGGCTTCTTCAGCGGCCGGTGCAGGTGCGCCGCCCTCTTCTTCAAGCTTGAGGCGCAGGGCGTCGATGATACGGGCAGCAGCGGATGCGGGAGCCTTGAGGACACCAGCAACACGTGCAAGCTGCAGCTCGCGGGACTCGAGGGCTGCCAGTGCGGCAACTCCTGCTGCGTCCAATGCCTTGCCTTCGAAGACGCCGGTCTTGATAACCAGCTGCTTGTTGGCCTTGGCAAAGTCCGTCAGGCTCTTGGCAGCAGCAACAGCGTCACCCTTGATGAAGGCGATTGCAGTGGGGCCGGCAAGCTGATCGTTGAATGCTTCAACACCAGCTTCCTTGGCTGCAATTGCGCTCAGGGTGTTCTTGACGACCGAGAACTTGGTGTCCTGGCCGAGCGCAACACGCAGTTCCTTGAGCTGTGCAACAGTGAGCCCGCGGTATTCGGTCAGGACAGCCGCGTTCGATTCCTTGAAATCGTTCGTGATCTCTGCAACTGCGGAGATCTTGCTAGGCGTTGTCATAACCCTCCTTCCGGGGAATAAAGCCGGTCTTCCGGGTCCCCGCTCACGAGAGCTAAAACTAAAAACGCCCCGCGCAGATGCACGGGGCTTGGCTCAACACAGTTTGATCCGTGGAGACTAGCTTCGTTCACCTGCGCCGGCCGCCCTATGTTCAGGGTCCTTCGTCAAGGAATTCACTTGGGCCTCAGGGGCGTGGCTGCAGAATTGAGCTGCGCTCGAAAGAGTGGATTCCCATCAACCGACGGTCTTTGGTACTTCAAGGTTACGGGACAGTGTTCGGCAAACCAAATCGACGGCGCGCTAGTCCGAGGACGTAGTGCCCTTGTCCCTGCCGGGAAGTTCCTTTTGCCAGAGTCCGGTGACGCCCGCGGTCGTGAATCCGAGTTGCTTGTTGACCGTCAGAAGGTAGCGGTTTTCCGGCGCGTTCCAGGTGTAAATCACACGGGCGTCGGGGAACTGCTCGCTGAGCCGCTCCATGTTGGCCACTTTGATCAGCAGCCCGAGCTTGTTACCACGATGCTCCTGGAGAACCAGGGTATCGTCCTGGAAAACCACGTCCTGGCGGTGCGCCAGGACGCTGATGGTAGTCAGGCCGACGATCCGCCCGCTTTCAGCATGTTCGACGGCGGTCACTACCGTGCGCCGTCCCTGCGCCATTGCAGCGTCCTCAGTTTCACGAAGGACGGTTGGATCGAAGACCATTCCGCTCGCCTCTACCTCAGGAGCATCATCTTCGCTTTCATCACGGACCACCTCGCCAGCAGCGTTCTCCAGCGCGGCCACAGCGTCTAACCAGTGCTCCGGGCAACGGTCCGTCCAGTGATGAAGGAGATATCGCCCTCCGTTGGCCTCCTCGGCCTCCAACTGCAGCTCACCCACGAGTTTGGAATCCAGTGGCAATGCGCAGGAGCTGAACTGCTCGATGTGCTGGAGGGTATAGCCGGCGCGCTTGGCGAAATCCACTTCCCTGCTGCTGACGGGAACAAAGCCCGCGCCGCTTCCGGGGATCAGCTGATCCTCGGGTATCTCGGTGAGCGAGGTCGCCGGATGGTTCGTGTCCACCAGGGCCATGGTGCGGCCTTCCGCCCTGGCCAATTCCTCAGCCGCTTCCAGAAGTTGCCGCCCGACGCCCTGGCCTTGGAACTCAGGAAGGATGTCCAAAGTGAATTCGGCCAGGTCCTGGTTGTCTGCCAAGGGCAAGGCAACGTCCACGGTGCCCACAATGACGCCGTCAACCTTTGCCACCAAGATGATCTGGCGCTCGTAGGTATCGGAAAATTCAAGCAGTTTTTCCAGGGGGGTGTACGCGAGGTCGTCGCTCCCCCACGTCTCCATACGGACCTTGCGCCCTACTTCCACGGCGGCCAGGAAGTCAGCGGCATCGGGGCTGTCCAGGGTGTCAGGCACCCACAGCTGTTCAACTTGAACGGTTTTCGCCTCGTCTACAGTCATTCCAGCCGTTTCTGCCATTCGCCTTCAAAGCCGGAAGGCTTGAATCCAAGGGCGATATTAATGGCCAGCATATGCCGGTTTTCAGTGGCGTTCCATGTCATCACTACCGTGGCGCCCGGCCACAGCTCCTTCCCACGCCGCAGGTTTGCTATCTTCACCACCATACCCAGGCGATGACCGCGGTGCCCGGGCGCCACCAGAGTGTCCTCCTGGTAGATCACCGCGGGCGAAGCTTCACGGTGGGTCAGGACCGTATATGCCGCCAGTTCGCCGCTGGCCTCATGACGGGCAACCGACACTACGGACTCCAGCCCGCTGGCCAGCCAGGTGGATTCCTCCTGGTGAACCCGGGCGGCGTCCCATACTTCGCCCTCCCAACCCAAACCTGCAATGGGCACCTCCGTGCTCATGAGGCTCTTGAGTCGCGCGAAGACGTCCACCAGCTCGTCGGGGCAACGGTCCCGCCACGCAAGGACGGAATAGCCATCGGCGCTCTGCAGTGCTTGCGCTTCAAGTTGCTGCAATCGAGCTTCCTGGACCGGCAAGGCCAGCGTGCTGTTGGTTTCCACCTGCTCCAACGAATAGCCGTGATGGACGGCAAAGCGTGTGGAGGCTGAATTCAACGGAACTCCACCCGTTCCAGACTTGGCCTCCAGCAGTTCCACACCGGACTCGATCGGCGCGATTGGCTCCCCGCAGTACGCGTCAAAGGACATGCGCTCCCGATCGCGTGCCAGTTGCTCGAGTACTCCGAGGATCTTCGACCCAAACCCGCGCCGGCGGAAAGCCGCGCCAACCAGAACGTCCACGCCCGCCGTCGTCGTGTTTTCACTGAGTGGAAGCGTCAGCGTGCCGCTGCCCACCACCGCGCCGTCGAGTCGGGCCAGGAAGACCTGCCGCTCCTCGTACTCGTCGCCCCGCCAGAAAAGGACGGCCTCGGTCAGGGTGGCGCAGCGGTCCAGGTTTCCCCAGAGTTCCATGTGGTGGGCAACATCCAGTTCATGGAAGGCACGGAAGTCGGGCGCGCTTGCATCGAGGCCCTCGGGAACCGGGATCCGCTCGACGGACAACCGGGCGATTGCGGAAGAGTTCGACGACGACACGCACCACAGCCTACGGCGCACCACTGCCGGTGAACAGGGCAAGGCAAGAAAAAAGGACCGCCCGGCAATGCCGGACGGTCCTTCATCAGAGCAAGTGCTCCCGAAACTTACGCGTCGGTGAGAACCTTGGTGACGTTCGGGTCAACGGTGATGCCCGGTCCGAACGTGGTGGCAACGGTAGCCTTCTGGATGTAGCGGCCCTTGGAAGCGGACGGCTTCAAACGAAGCACCTCTTCCAGTGCTGCTGCATAGTTCTCAGCCAGCTTGTTGGCGTCGAAGGACACCTTGCCGATGATGAAGTGGAGGTTGGAGTGCTTGTCGACGCGGAAGTCGATCTTGCCACCCTTGATGTCGTTGACAGCCTTGGTGACATCCGGGGTAACCGTACCGGTCTTCGGGTTCGGCATCAGGTTACGCGGGCCGAGAACCTTACCGAGGCGGCCAACCTTGCCCATGAGGTCAGGGGTTGCCACTGCGGCGTCGAAGTCGGTCCAGCCGGCTGCGATCTTTTCGATCAGGTCATCGGAACCAACGAAGTCGGCGCCGGCAGCGATTGCTGCTTCAGCCTTGTCACCGGTTGCGAAAACGAGGACGCGGGCGGTCTTACCGGTGCCGTGCGGCAGATTGACGGTGCCACGAACCATCTGGTCAGCCTTACGCGGGTCAACGCCCAGGCGGAATGCGACCTCAACGGTTGCGTCGAACTTGGAAGGGTTGGTGTCCTTCGCGAGGTTGATGGCCTCGATCGGGGCGTAGACCTTGTCTGCCTCGATCTTGGCTACGGCTGCCTCATATGCTTTGCTGCGCTTTGCCATGCTGCTGTTTCTCCTTGTGCAGTTGTGGTCTGCGGACCGCGCTGGGCCCTGCCACAGCCGTGGATCCGGCAAGGATCCTGCGACATTTCAATGTTTCAGATGCCGGTTGCCCGGCGGTAAGGCTCAAAAAAGCCTTGGAGGGTATTAGCCCTCTACGGTGATGCCCATGGAGCGGGCGGTGCCTGCGATGATCAGGGCAGCTGCCTTGATGTCGTTGGCGTTGAGGTCTTCCATCTTGGTGGAAGCAATTTCCTCAACCTGCGCCTGGGTCAGCTTGGCAACCTTGACGGTGTGCGGGGTAGCCGAACCCTTGGCAACGCCTGCAGCCTTCTTGATGAGCTCTGCAGCCGGCGGGGTCTTGGTGATGAAGGTGAAGGAACGGTCTTCGTAAACCGTGATTTCAACCGGGATAACGTTTCCGCGCTGGGATTCCGTTGCAGCGTTGTACGCCTTGCAGAATTCCATGATGTTGACACCGTGCTGGCCAAGTGCAGGACCGATCGGCGGAGCCGGGTTAGCGGCACCTGCCTGGATCTGCAGCTTGATGAGGCCGGTGACCTTCTTCTTGGGAGCCAATGTAGGGTCCTTCTCTCAATAGCTTCCTGGGACACAGGAGCGCGTCCCAGGTTGGTGGCCGCCATGGCGAGGCGGCCGGCCGCTCCCGAACTGCTAAGCAGGCAGGACTGGAGCGAAAATTGGAATCAGCTAGATCTTGGTGACCTGGTTGAATGCGAGCGTCACCGGAGTTTCGCGCTCGAAGATCGAGACCAGCACCACGAGAGTCTGGGACTCGGGCTTGATCTCGGAGATCGTTGCAGGCAGGGTCTCGAACGGACCTTCCTTGACGATGACCGACTCGCCGACCTCGAAGTCGATGGCCACGGGAGCCTGGTTCTGCTTGTTGACCGGCTTGCCCTGCTCAGCCTGCTCTTCTTCGAAGACCGGGGCCAGCATGGAGAAGACCTCGTCAAGGCGCAACGGGACGGGGTTGTGGGCGTTGCCCACAAAGCCGGTGACACCCGGGGTGTGACGGACGGCGCCCCAGGAGGCGTCCGTCAGGTCCATGCGGACCAGGACGTAGCCGGGGATGCGAACGCGGTTGATGACCTTGCGCTGCGCATTCTTGATCTCGACGACCTCTTCCATGGGGACCTGGATCTCGAAGATGTAATCTTCCATGTCCAAGGTCTGGATGCGGGTCTCAAGGTTGGCCTTCACGCGGTTCTCGTAACCGGCGTAGGAGTGGATGACGTACCAGTCACCTTCCTGGCGGCGCAGCTTGGCCTTGAACTCGTCAGCGGGATCCACGGGGGCTGCAGCAGCAGCGGCTGCCAGCTCGTCGCCGTCGGTCTCTCCTGCAGCGTCGACGTCAGAGTCTTCCTCGGCGTCGGACTCGTCGTCTACGTCAGCCTCGAAGTCCTCTTCGGAATCGTCGGCGTCGACGTCGGCAGATTCGGGCGCAGCGGAATCAACCTCGGACTCTTCCGCGACAATTGCCGTGGCGTCGGCTGAGTCCTCGGCGGATCCGCCCAGCTCAGTCTCGTTTACCTCGAGCTCCTGCTCAGACACTTGGTCTCCTGCTTCCTCATTGCCTAACATGCCTATTTAAATGGCTCAATTCCGCAAACCCCGCAAAATCCCTGAGTTACCAAGGAGTTCACACAGTTTGCGGACAGATCCGCTTAGCGGTCCCCGGCCCCTGTCCCACCGAAGACCCAGCTGACTCCCGTGCCGAAGGCAAGGTCCAACAGGGTGACGATGAGCATCATGATGGCCACGAACACCAGCACCACGAGCGTGTAATTGATCAGTTCCTTGCGGGTGGGTGCAACGACCTTCTTCAGTTCACCAATGACCTGGCGGACGAAGAGTGCAATACGGGCAAAGAAGCCGCGATCGGCTTTCTTGGCGGGACGGCCCTTGGAGCTGCTGGCAGCTGTTTCGGTCACCTGGTCCTCACTCACCTTGCAAAGTCGTTGACCCGACTCTGATCAGAGCCATGGTTGCTGCGCGTGCTCCGGCGTTTCCACCGGAACAGCTTGCGCAGGGCAGACAGGACTCGAACCTGCAACCTGCGGTTTTGGAGACCGCTGCGCTACCAATTGCGCCACTACCCTATGGATCAAATCCATGTTTCAGGCCGCACTTCAGCCTGTGGTGCTTTTCAACACCGGTGAACCAGTCTACGCAAGAATTTCGCGATAGTCGAACCGGCCCATTTCCGGACCTCCCAGCCCTCAATAAAGCCTGTGACCAGCATTATCAGTCACAAAGTTCGGCAGGCACCCGGGAGCTCCGCAGAACAGCATAAGGTAGTTTACGTCGAATCCCATCATCCAGCCCACGAGCTGCCTGCGAAGAACGGTACATAGATGTCTGCCGGAACAACTACCGCCCGCATTTCACAGCGAATTTCCGCCATTGCCGAGTCCGCCACCCTTGCCGTTGACGCCAAGGCCAAGGCGCTGAAGGCCGCGGGGCGACCCGTGATTGGTTTCGGTGCGGGCGAACCCGATTTCCCTACCCCGGATTACATCGTCCAGGCGGCCATCGAAGCTGCCAGCCAACCGAAGTACCACCGGTATTCCCCCGCCGGCGGTCTTCCCGAACTGAAGAAGGCCATCGCCGAGAAAACCCTTCGGGACTCCGGCTACACGGTGGATCCTTCCCAGGTCCTGGTGACCAACGGCGGCAAGCAGGCCGTGTACAACACGTTCGCCACCTTGGTTGATCCGGGTGACGAAGTCATCATCCCCACGCCGTTCTGGACCACGTATCCGGAGGCCATCCGCCTCGCCGGCGGCGTACCCGTCGAGGTGTTCGCTGGACCGGAGCAGGGCTACTTGGTGACTGTTGAACAGCTGGAAGCCGCCGTGACGGACAAGACCAAGATGCTGCTGTTCGTCTCCCCGTCCAACCCCACGGGCGCCGTCTACAGCCCGGAACAGGTTGCGGAGATCGGTAAGTGGGCAGCGGCCAAGGGCCTTTGGGTTGTCACCGATGAGATTTACGAACACCTCACCTATGACGGCGTTGAGTTCACCTCCATCGCCACGGCCGCGCCTGAGCTCGGCGACAAAGTGGTCATCCTCAACGGCGTGGCCAAGACGTACGCCATGACCGGTTGGCGCGTGGGCTGGATGATCGGCCCGGCCGACGTCATCAAGGCCGCCACCAACCTGCAGTCGCACGCGACCTCCAACGTCTCCAACATCATGCAGGTCGCCGCCGCCGCTGCCCTCACGGGCCCACTGACCGCCGTCGACGAGATGAAGGTTGCCTTCGACCGCCGCCGCAAGGCGATTGTGGCCGGCCTGAACGCCATCGAGGGCGTTGAATGCCCGACGCCGACGGGCGCGTTCTACGTGTACGCGGACGTCCGAGGATTGCTGGGTAAGGAATTCGAGACCTCCAACGGTCCCGTCCGCCCCACCACCTCCGCAGAACTCGCCACGCTCATCCTTGACGAAGTCGAAGTTGCCGTGGTTCCGGGCGAGGCGTTCGGGCCCTCCGGCTACGTGCGCCTGTCTTACGCCCTCGGCGACGACGACCTCGCTGAAGGTGTTCGCCGCATCCAGGAATTCCTG
This sequence comes from Paenarthrobacter sp. FR1, assembly GCF_051106045.1. Lineage (NCBI taxonomy): Bacteria > Bacillati > Actinomycetota > Actinomycetes > Micrococcales > Micrococcaceae > Paenarthrobacter > Paenarthrobacter sp. FR1. Next base: position 586,383 of record NZ_JBPFSF010000001.1, read on the forward strand.
GGCAAGGCCAAGTAGCAAGCAACCTACGCAAACGCTCTTCCATCGTGACAGGTGGAAGAGCGTTTGCGTTTAAGGCACGGGATGTGAGCGGGCGATGGGTAAATCCCCGCGGGATGTGAAAGGGCGTCAGAGGAGGCGACGCTCGGCCGCCCACTTGGTGAGTTCGTGACGGCTGGAGAGCTGGAGCTTCCGCAGGACGGCGGAGACATGCGTTTCCACCGTCTTGATGGAGATGAACAGCTCCTTGGCCACCTCCTTGTAGCTGTAGCCCCGCGCGATTAGCCGCATGACTTCCAACTCCCGTGCGGAGAGCTTGTCCAGTTCGTCGTCCGCAATGTCCGCCGGAGCGGTTCCAAAAGCGTCGAGCACGAAACCGGCCAGGCGCGGCGAGAACACCGCGTCGCCATCGGCCACCCTCATCACGGCGTCGGAGATCTCCTTGCCGGAAATGGTCTTGGTGACGTAGCCGCGGGCACCGGCACGAATGACGGAAACCACATCCTCCGCGGCGTCGGACACGCTCAGGGCCAGGAAGCTGGTGGTGCCCAGCAACGCGGCGGAGCCGGCGATGACCTCGCGGCCTCCCCCACCCAGGCCACCAGGCAGGTGCACGTCCAGGAGCACCACCTCCGGGCGGGTTTCAACGATCACCGCAATAGCCTGCTCCACGGTTCCGGCCTCGCCCACCACATCCATCCGGGCATCGAGATCGGCCTTCAAACCGGACCGGAAAATCGTGTGGTCATCCACGATCACCACACGCACGGTGCGTCCTGCACCGTTGTCAGGGGCGTTGTTCATCGCTTCGCTTCTCCGTTCCGCATTGGTTCACTGTTCCGCGCTGGTTCACTGTTCCGTATTGGTTCACTGTTCCGCTGGTCCCCGGCATCGGCGTTTGCTGACGGAAGGGCCAGGCGGACTTCCGTGCCGTCGCTGCTGCTGTTGATGACCGCAGTTCCACCGTGCCGTTTCATACGGCCAATGATCGATTCCTTAACGCCCAGCCTGTCATCGGGCACGGCATCGAGGTTGAAGCCGGGGCCGCGGTCCTTGATGAAGATCTCAGCACTGCCGTCGGCGCTCTCCAAGTACACGGAAACCGTTCCGCCGCCGTGCCGGGCAGCGTTGAGCATCGCTTCCCTGGCTGCTTGGACCAGGGCCTCGTGCCGGTCCGTCATGTCGGTATCGCCCACGGTGACCACCTCCACCGCGTGGCCGTGGGAGTCCTCCACCTCAGCCGCGATCGACTTGATCCGCTCGGCCAAGCGCCCGGCTTCCTTGGCGGCATCGCTGAAGAGCCATGCCCGGAGTTCGCGTTCCTGCGCCCTGGCCAGCCTGACCACGTCCTGTTCGGAGCCCGCCCTCCGCTGAATGAGAGCCAGGGTCTGGAGCACGGAGTCGTGCAGATGCGCGGCGATTTCCGCGCGCTCCGTCTCACGGACGCGGCCTGCCCGTTCGGATTCCAGGTCTTTCCAGAACTTCAGCCCCCAAGGCAGCAATACCAAGGCGACGCCGCCAAGGACGGCAACCGATGCCAGGAGCGCCAGCCAGGTCTGCTCCCAAGACCCCGAACCGGACACCATCACCAGGACACCGGCAACCACCAGGGCCAGGCCGGCTGCGAGGCGGACCCATCCACCTGCTTGGTCGGCCTTCGTCTTGTCCACCAGTCCGGCCCTGCGGGTTTCGTCCAGCTGCATCCACGCAATCGCAGCACCGCCCAGGATTGCTGCCGCCGGAATCAGTGTGCCCAAAGGAACGTCCACGCCGAACTGGCGGGCTATCAGGATGGCAGCCACCAACAGCAGTGCCGCGCCAAGCAGGATTTCCTTGCCGTATTGGATCTTGCGGAACGAGAACCAGGAGGCCAGCGCGCTGCCGCCCCACCAATCCCCAGAAGCGTTGATGCCGGATGCGGGACGGGCGCCGGCTGGGCCGGTGGTTCCGCCGGTCGCTGAGCCACCCCCCGGACCACCAGCCGCCGACGGTCCGCCGAACGCCGCCGGTACGGGTCCGGCGTCGTACGTTTTCGGCGCGGTCGTGATCCCTACGCTGTCCGCCGGGACGGGCGGCAGGCTCACGGCAGGAGCAATGGGCGACGCCGGGCGGCGGGCATTGCGCTTGGCGTTCTCGTCCGCGGTGGGAACCATGGTCCACAACCACGCGTAGAAGGCCACGCCTGCTCCGCCTGCGAAACAGGCCAGGATCATGCCCAGCCTGACGAGCTTGACGGGCCAGCCCAAATGATCGGCGAGTCCGCTGCAGACGCCTGCGATCATGCGGTCGCTGCTGCGGACCAGCGTGGGGCGTTGTACAGCGGTTGTCATGTATCAATCCAAGCACGGATCAGGGTGCCCCGGATTGGAATCCCGGGTTGTTGGGGGTTCTCTCAGGGATCATTCAGGGTATCCCCCAGTAGAGGGGAGGGCAGGCCGAACGGCAGGATCGAAGTATGAACGCGAACAGCATGAACCCAGAGGAACCCGGAACGCCAGGCAACGCCGGCACATCCGGCTCCAGCGCCACCAGTGGCGCTTCCACCGGCGCCGCCGGTTCCGCTTCCGGGACCCCGGAAGAACCCGCCGCCGGCGCTTCCGCCGGCTCTGGCCCTGCCACAGGTACCTACACACCCGCTGGCGCCGACCCCGCATCCTCCCAGCAGAACTTCTTCGACTGGATCCGCAGCCAAGGGATCCGCCGCGGACCGGACCGCTGGATCGGCGGCGTGGCAAGTGGCGTGGCCCACCGCTTCGGCATCGATCCGCTGATCGTCCGAGGCATCTTCATCGTCCTGGCACTCTTTGCCGGCGTGGGCGTTCTGCTGTACGGCGTGGCATGGGCGCTCCTGCCCGAGCCGGACGGCCGCATCCACGTTCAAGAGGCTGCAGCCGGCCGATGGTCCGGAGGCATGACCGGGGCGTTGATCACCTCCATCATCGGACTGCCGAGCCTGGGCCGCGGATTCTGGGGCTGGGGCTGGGACGGACTGCCAGGACTCTTCTGGACACTCTTCTGGATGGGTGGCGTCTTCTACCTGATCTACTTCCTGGTTCAACGCAACAAAGCTTCGAAGGGAACTCCACCCATGGGCCCGCAGAACTACGCAGCCGCACCAGGCAGCACTCATGCCTACGGGACCCCGACCACCTACGGAAGCACGGCAACTACCGGAACCAACACCGGCGTGCCCGTGTACGGCGCATCCGTCCCCGGCACCAAGCACCAGGGACGGCCCAATCCTTCCGGCGGATACAGCTCCGGCCCGGTTCCGCCGTCGGTCCCCCACAATCCTTCCGGCCCCTCCGTGCCTTCGGGTCCGCGGCCACCGTACGGCCCCACTCCCCCGCATGGATGGCAGCCTAAGCCGGCTGCACCCAAGCGCAAGGGGCCGGGCGCCGCGATCGTGGCCGTCTCTGCAGGCGCAGCATTGCTGGCCGGCGGTACATTGAAAGCCCTCGACGCCGGCAACGTCATTGAGCTGGGCAACACGGGCAACGCCGTGGTCTGGGCTACAGGTGCCGCAGTTCTCGGCTTGGGCATTCTTGTGGCGGGGCTTCGGGGGCGGACGTCAGGGTTCCTGGGCTTCCTCGCAGTGGTTGCCTTGATCATCGGCGGAATCTTCAACGTGGTTCCAAGGAACGGCGACCGTTGGACGTTCGACGACGTCAATTGGGCACCTACAAGCCTGGAGCAGGCGCGGCAGGGAATTGATGTCACTGGAGCCAAGGGCCTTGTGGACCTCAGCGAGATCACAATGACGCCTCCCTTGATTTCCGAAGTCCTGATTCCCGTGGATGCCACGGCAAGCAACGTCACGGTCATCATCCCCGACGATGTCCCCGTTGAGGTCCGGGCCGACATGACCTTCGGCAACCTCAACGAACGTGGCACGGACCGGGGTGGCCGGCTGCAGGACGACAGGACCCTATACAACACCGAAAAACCCGGCGCAAGGCTCGTGGTGGAAATCGACGGCACGTTCAGCAACGTGACCATCCAGGAAGGAAACTGACATGAGCACCAACGAGCCAGGCAAGGCCCACGAAGCCCAGCCAACCCAGCCCCTGCCCCGGGAAACGAACCCCACGGAAGCTCTTCCCAAGCCCACCCTCCAACCGATTCCGCTCACGCCGCCCCTGGAGCCCAGCTTCAAGGTTGAAGCCCCCGAGGATAACGACCAACCCCGGGAAGCCCGGATCGGCACCGTGGTGTGGGGGCTGATCGTCATGGCTTTGGCCGCCTTGATCGTCGTTTCGACGCTCGGGTGGGTGACACTCAACGGGACCTATGTGCTGATCGGCCTCATGATCGGCGCGGGCGCTGCCTTGGTGGTAGGTGGGCTTCTGTCGGCCCGCAAGGGATCCAAGAAAGTGACCACCACAAAGTGACAAAGCACCTGCAACAAGGGAGTCTGTAGCCATGGACAAGTTCTTCAGCATCGTCAGGGGCTTCGGCCTGAAGCGTGGACCGCAACGGTGGCTGGGCGGCATCTGCGGAGGCATCGCCGCAAAGCTCAAGGTAGACGTAGCGTATGTCCGGGTTGCCTTCCTGCTTTTCTGCCTGCTTCCGGGACCGGCAATCGTGGTCTACATCCTGGGCTGGCTCATCCTGCCGGACCAGAACAACAAAATCGCACTGGAATCCTTTATCAGCCAACGTTCCCGGTAGTTGCCGATACACCACTGCAAAGTTTCACAGCGATACAAAGCGCCCCGCCGCCGGTGGGGCGCTTTTCGTCGTTTTCAGGCAGGTTTCCACTACCGCACAGCCGGGCTCCGAAGTAACCATTTGTGTCCCACCCCACATGCGCGTCTACAATCATTGGGAGCTCAGCGTGGCGCTCTGCACGTATTCCTCCAAGCCATGAGTGAGCAAACATGAAAATTGGCATTCTTACCAGCGGTGGCGACTGCCCCGGCCTCAATGCAGTGATCCGGGGAGCAGTCCTCAAGGGCATCGCCATCCACGGCCAGGAATTTGTGGGCTTCCGCGACGGCTGGCGTGGCGTGGTTGAAGGTGACGTCATCGACATCCCCCGCACCATGGTCCGTGGTATCGCCAAGCAGGGTGGCACCATTCTGGGCACCTCCCGCACCAACCCCTTCGAGAACGGCGGCGGGCCGGACGTCATCAAGGCCCACATGGAGCGTTTGGGCATTGACGCCATTATCGCCATCGGCGGTGAGGGAACCCTGGCCGCTGCCAAGCGGCTTACCGACGCCGGCCTGAAGATCGTTGGTGTCCCCAAGACCGTGGACAACGACCTCGATGCCACTGACTACACCTTCGGCTTCGATACCGCGGTACAGATTGCCACCGAGGCCATCGACCGCCTCCGCACCACCGGCGAATCCCACCACCGCTGCATGATCGCCGAAGTCATGGGACGCCACGTCGGCTGGATCGCACTGCATGCCGGCATGGCAGCCGGAGCCCATGCCATCCTGATCCCGGAACAGAAGGCGAGCATCGAGCAGATCACCGAATGGGTGCAGGAAGCCCACGACCGCGGCCGTGCGCCGCTGGTGGTAGTGGCCGAAGGATTCGTGCCGGATCACATGGAGTCTCCGCACTCCGAGCGCGGCCTCGATACGTTCGGCCGCCCCCGCCTTGGCGGCATCGCAGATCAACTGGCACCCGAAATCGAGGCGCGAACGGGCATTGAAACCCGAGCCACGATCCTCGGCCACATCCAGCGTGGTGGCGTACCCACCGCCTACGACCGCGTCCTGGCGACGCGCCTGGGGATGGCCGCCATCGACTCGGTGGTGGAAGGCCGTTGGGGCACCATGGTGGCCTTGAAGGGCACGGACATCTCCCATGTTGGCTTCGAGGAAGCCCTGGGCAAGCTCAAGACCGTTCCGCAGCACCGTTACGACGAAGCGTCGGTGCTGTTCGGCTAGTCGGCTAGGCTGAATCCATGACCCTAGAGCCCACGTCCGCTGCCATCATCCAGCTGGCGTGGGCTCGCCATTTGGGACTCGACGACGACGCCTTCGCCACGGAGGCCGCCCGGCTCACCACCCCTGAAGCGGACCCGGGGGACCCCACGCGCCGCATCATCCGCGTGGACGACTCGGCGCGGGCAGTGACGTTCCTGCGACTCTTCGGCGTTTCGGCATTGGTAGGGCCGCAGTGGGCGCTGGACGCAGCCGCCGGAATCCCCGATACCGAGCTCGCACAGCACGTTACGTTGCTGACCCTGACCAGATCCCACGGCGGACACGGGCTGGGATCCTCGGCGTTGTTCTTCGCGGACGATCTACCCCTTCAGCAGCCTTCGGAAGACCTGACGGTCTCACAGGGCAACCCCGAAGCAATCAGCCTTGAAGCTTTGTGCCCTCCGGACGACGTCAACGAGGTGCGGCTCCAAAGTCTTGAGCACCGCTTCACGATTATGCATCCCGACCAGGATCCGCCCACGCCCGTGGCCTGCGGCGCCTACTCCGAGTGGGAGGGCATCCTGGCCAACATGGGCGTCTTGGTGGCACCTCCATGGCGTCGCCGGGGCATCGGCACGCTGGCCGCGTCCATAGCTGCGCATGAAGCCCTGGCAGCGGGGCTGACCCTGCAGTGGAAGGCCGATGTCAGCAACACAGGAGCGCTCGCGATGGCCCGTAGCCTTGGCTTCGCCACGGGCGGGCTCCACGCGAGCGTCCTGCTCGGCTGAGTTAGGCCTACTTTCCGGCAGCGTCCTGGGAGACGGTGTCCTGCAACGGTGCCTCTGCCTCCGAGGCAGGCTTCCGGCCCCAGCCGGTCACCGATTTCGGCTTGCCGAAGAACATCGCCACCACGGCGCCCAGCAGAATTGCACAGGCAGGCAGCAGGATTGACTGGCTCATCGCCGTCGAGAATCCTGCGTGAAGCGCCTCCGGAAGGACGCCACCAACGGAAGCTTCGCCAACAGGGGCGCCCGCAGGGGCCGCCGGCAACTCCGCGGCCAACCGCGACTGGATGAGGGCAGCGATGGCTGCCGAACCGAGTACCGCACCGATCTGGCGGGTGGTGTTGAAGACGCCCGATCCGGCACCTGCCTGGCGGGGCTCCAGGTTTCGCGTGGTCGCGTTGGAGACCGGTCCCCAGATGAAGGCGTTGGCAATACCCTGGAGGGCGCTGGGCAAGAGGAACATCCAGATGGGGGTGTCCGGTCCCAGCAGGGAGGCCGTCCAGAACAGCGCTGCCGCGAGGCACACCAGACCGAAGGACGCGAACCAGCGCGGATTGGCGCGGTCAATAAGTTTGCCCACGAATGGAGCCAGGGCACCCGAAATCACAGCCATCGGAATCATCAGCAGGGCCGACTGGGTTGGCGTCAGGCCCCTGACGGTCTGGTAGTAGAAGATGGTGGGCAACGGGAACGCGGTCACGGTGAAGCCGACCGCCATGATGGTGGTGTTGCCCAAGGAGAAATTGCGGTCCTTGAACAAACCAAGGGGCAGCAAGGGTTCCCCACCACGACGTTCAAGGAGCCACTGCCAAACCACGAAGAGGACCAGGACAACGAGCCCTGTGACAATCAGGCCCCAGACAGTGACGAAGCCGGTGACTGTCCCCCACTTATACGTCTGGCCTTCCTGGATGCCGAAGACCAGCAGGAACATGCCGACGGCGGACAGCACCACACCCACGACGTCGAACGAATGGCTGTGGGTGGTCAGCTTCGGCACGAAGCGGGTCACCAGGATGAAGGCCACGATTCCGATGGGAACGTTGACGAAGAAGATCCATTCCCAGCCAAGGCTGTCCACCAGCAAGCCTCCGAGGATCGGGCCAACCAATACGGCCATGCCCGCGGTGGCTCCCCACAGTCCCATGGCGGCGCCGCGGCGGTCCGGCGGGAAGATGCGGGTAATGACGGCCATGGTCTGCGGAGTCATCATGGCCGCACCGAGGCCCTGAACGGCCCTGGCGGCAATCAACATGGTGACATCACCGGAGAGACCACACCACAACGAGGCGAGGGTGAAAACCACCAGGCCAATCAGGTACAGGTTCTTGGGTCCGAATCGGTCACCCAGCCTGCCGGTGATGAGCAGGGGCACCGCGTAGGCCAGCAAGTAGGCGCTGGTGACCCAGATGACTGCGTTGATATCGGTATTGAGGCCTTCCATGATCCGCGGATTCGCGACCGACACGATGGTGGTGTCGATAAGGATCATGAAGAAGCCAACCACCAGTGACCACAGTGCGGGCCACGGCTTAGCTACGTTTTCCAAGGGATTCCTTTGGCTTGTGTGAGAGTTCGGTTGGAGTCGGCCGGGGTTCGTCCCAGGGCAGGAGCCCGCTGCCCAACTCCTCAAGGAGGCCGCGGATCCACGCGATCTCCGTGCGGCGCATTGCTTGTTGATACGTGATGTCGATCCAGTACTTGCGATCCAATCCCTTGGCCGTCACGGTGGACTCTGCCCTGACCAGGAAGTCAAGATCGGCGTTGAGGGCCACCAAGCGGTCTTCCAGCAGTCCAATCACCACGCTGGCCGGCAGGTGATGTGCCTCGGCGATGGCGTGCGGAAAGAGGGGGTACTCGTTGACGGGCGTGGACAGCATGGCCTGGAGCCGGGCGTCGAGGGCCTGGTGCCCCGCTTCGGTGATCCGATACGTGGTCCGTTCGGGGCGGTTGCCTTCCCGTTCGGTTCCGGTTGCCTCAACCAGCCCGTTTTCTTCGAGCCGGCCGACTGCGTGATAGAGCGTTCCAGGGCGTACTTTGACGAGCCGGTCTTCATGGCGGGCCATCAGCACTTGATACATCTCATACGGATGCATGGGTTGTTCAACCAGCAGCGCCAACGACGCGACACCCAAGGGCGTCAACTCAGCTGCTTTGGGCATGTGCAACCCCTTCCATCCTCTAATATTCCACCACAACTATTCCACGTGGAATATTAGGGTGCAAGTAAGCCCGGCCGCCTCAGCGACCGGGCTGTCCTCTGCTGGTCCGCGTCAGCCCAGGAGGGCCAGGATTTCGGAGCGAGCGAACATGGCCGCAGCCTCGCGCGCGGTGGGGGTTCCGGCGTCGGGGTCAGCTCCGGCGTCCAACAGCACTCTGGCGACGCTCGTGTATCCCTTGAACACCGCTCCAGCCAGCGGCGTCTGGCCACGATCATTGGCGGCGTTGACATCAGCGCCGTGATGAAGAATCAACTGAACCGCTTCCTCGTGCCCGTGGTAAGCGGCCAGCATCAGGAGCGAATCGCCCGCCGCGTTGGTCAGGGTGGACGGCGCGCCGGCGTTCAGATAGCCCCTCAGCAATTCCGTGTCGCCGTCCCGGGCGGCATCGAACAGGGCATGCGCAAGCGCCAAGGTTTCTTCATCGGCGCCTGTGGTCGGACTGGCCGCCTCGTGGCCTGCAGGCTGGTTCAGTTGGCTCATCGGTGGGGTCCCTTCAGGAATCCGGTCTGGCGCCCGACAACCTGGCCGGCGTCGGGGGCGACGATCACTTCCTGCGCGGCGATGTACGGCTCCTCGCCGTCCATGACCGTCAGGGTCTCCTCAGCTGACACGGACCGCTTAATCACGGCCAAAGCAACGGGTCCCATCTCGAAGTGCTGCGCCACCGATGTCAGAGTACCCACCTTGCGGTCCCCGACAAATACAACACTGCCAACGGCCGGCAGCGTGTGCTGCGAGCCATCCAATTGCAGGAACACCAAGCGCCGCGGCGGGTGGCCGAGGTTGTGGACGCGCGCAATGGTCTCCTGGCCTTTGTAGCAGCCCTTGTTCAGGTGGACCGAAGTGCGGAGGAGATCCAGTTCGTGCGGAATGGTCTTCTCGTCCGTCTCGGCACCAAGGCGCGGCCGCCACGCCGCAACACGGAGGGCATCGGCGGCCATGGCACCAGCCAGGGGCAGGCCTTCCACCGCTTGTTCCAGCTCGACGGCAGGGACCAGGTATTCGAACCACGGCCGCTCGAGTCCCGGATGCGATTCCTCCGGGACGATGCTGTACGCATAGCCACCGGGGCTGACATGCGGCCACGGATCTTCCCAGACCAAGCGGGAGGACAACTGCTCCACCGGCTTGGTGGCACCCACTACGGCCCACTGCTCCGAAGCGTCGTCGATCTCGACGCGGAGCATGAACTTCATCTTGTTCAGCCACTCGGCCAACTGCGCCGCTTCGGCGGCCTCGACGATCAACCAAGTGGTGCCGCCGTCGTCCACGACGCGGGCATCGAACTCGATGCGGCCCTGCACGCTGAGCAGCAACAGCTCGCTGGAAATGCCGGGCTGGAGATTGGTGACCTGTTGCGACGACAACGTGTTGAGCCAGCTGAGGCGGTCGGGGCCGGAGACTGTCACCACGCCACGGTTCGAAAGATCGACGACGGCGGTGCCTGCGGCCAGGGCGCGCTGCTCACGCAGCGGTTCACCGTAATGGGCAGCGACGCCGGCATCCAGGCCGGTGTCCTCAACGGCGCCAGGGCGCGACAACAGAGGGCTCTTGTAAGTCATATGTAGTAGAAGTCCTTGCGTCTCAGCGGTATTCCGGGTTTTCGAAATCAAATCGGGTGCCCGCTTTCCATTCCTCCGGCAGGTTGCCATAGGCAGGAATGCCGCCGGCGTCACGCAGGAGCTTGGCCATGTGGAGCAGGTTCCACGTCATGAACGTGGTGTTCCTGTTAGTAAAATCACTCTCCGGACCACCCGATCCCTCGTCCAAATAGCTGGGTCCGGGGCCTACGGGACCGATCCACCCGGCGTCGGCCTGTGGCGGAATGGTGAACCCGATGTGTTGAAGGCTGTACAGCACGTTCATTGAGCAGTGCTTGATGCCGTCCTCGTTGCCTGTGATGAGGCACCCACCCACCTTGGGGTAGAAGGCCCACTGCCCCTGGCCGTTCAACTCTCCCGAATGGGCGTAAAGCCGCTCGATGAGCTTCTTTGTTTGGGAGGAGTTGTCGCCCAGCCAGATAGGGCCGGCAACCACCACGATGTCGGCATCGCGAACATCCGGATAGATCTCCGGCCATGCGTCCGTTTTCCAGCCGTGCTCCCGCATATCCGGGTAAACACCGCTGGCAATGTCATGGTCCACGGTCCGGATGAGGCGGGTGGTGACGCCCTGCTTCTCCATGATGTCCCGGCTGATCCGGATCAGCCCATCGGTGTTGCTGAGCTGCGGCGAAGGTTTCAGGGTGCCGTTGAAGAAGACAGCCTTGAGGCCCTCGTAGCCGCCCGGCTTGAGGTTGGTGTTCACTATCTGCTCCTTCTGCTGGTTGCTTGTGGAACGTACAGTGAGGCCTTTGGGTCAGGACACCTTGTGGAGGAAGGCCGATGCGTGGGCTTCGAGTGCTTTGCCGCTGGACGCAACGTCCCAACGCCACAAGAGGTTGCCATCAACCAAGCCGAAAATCCGGGTAGCTGCGGTGTACTCCTTGGAGTGGCTTCCGCGCATCACCATGTCGGTGCTCAGCTGGATCTGGGGTCCCTTGATCTGGCCGTAGTAGAGCTCGGTGATGCCGCCGGGGTGGGCGATCGACACTGAAATGTCGAACCCGCCGTCCTCGTTGCGGCGCTCCTCCACCTCATCGGCGGTCTTGAGCACCGGGACAATGTCAGCGGGAATAAGTCCAGGGCCGCCGTCGCCCTCTTCGAGCTTCCGCTCAAGGGCCCAGAACCCGGTTTCCACCGTCAGCGGGCGCAGCTTCTCTCCGGCGTCGTCACTGAGCCAGGTCTCAGCCCGGTACTGCAGGTACGGCAGCCCGTTGTGCGTGAAGGATACGTGCTGGACAAAATGCTCGGAATCCTCGTCTCCGCTGCCAAGCCGGCCGCGGCCTTCCCACTCACCAATGAGCCATGAAAGGGGGACGAGTTCGGGCGTCAGATCTGTGGGGATCTCAATAGGCACAACGATTACCTCGGTTGGGCTGCAGGAACAGAAGGTTTACTTCTGGCCCTTGAAAAGGCGGTAAACGACAAATCCCGCAAACCATGCCATGGCGACGCTGGCCAGGCCAAGGAGAACGAGGAAGAAAATTTCGAATGCGAGAACAGACATGATGCAATCCTAACCTTTAGTAGATGAGTAGTTTGTCTATGAAGTAAGCCAAGGCCCCCACGGCCCACACCGGCGCTATGCCCATTCCGAGCGCGGCCGGAATGTTGAGGCGTCCGCGCCTCAGGGTGGTCATCCGCCGGAAGCACACCAGGACGGACCCGATCACAACGCCGACCAAGGCGGCGGGAAGTACTGCGATATCCGAGAAAACAAGGCCTGCCAGCGGACCCATGAGTCCTGCCATCACCACGCCAAGGGGGGCCACGATCCGGTCCGGCCAGCGGATGATTCCCACCAGCAGGGCCACCGCGGCACTCAGGCCCGCCACAAGGACCATTTCCTTGACGCCGTTGAACCGTGCGCTGGCAATCCAGCCGGCCCCCAGGCAGTTCAACAGGACACCGGCACTGCAACCAAGCGTGGATTCCAGGCGTTGGGCTTGTCCGGTACCTCGAACGAGTTGGACGATGAAGACCGCCATGACGCCCAAGGCAGCGAACGCGGGGGTCCCCTCCAGGAACCCGGGCGCCGGCATATAGGCGGCAGTCACAGCCGACCCGGCACCGGCCAATCCAATGACGGCCGCCAACGTTTTCTTGGCCGGAACTGCAAGGAAATGCGGCCAACCGATCCCCACAGCCGCGGAGGCCGCGATGCCCACGCCCACCATGGCTTCCCGGGAAACGAAGGTGCTGGCCACGATGGCTGCGAGCGCCACGAGTCCGAATACCCCGATGCTCCAAGACTTCACTGTGTGCCCGACCTCAATCCGATGCGCCTTACGACCTCTCGACAATCCTGCCTTAAGCCGGCCCAATATGTCGTAATTCCACTGCCAGCCCGTCACGAATCCCTGTGTCGCAGGGCACTGATGGGTATACTCAGACTTCAACGACGCACTGTGTTTGCCCTCATCCCGTTACAACGGTCAGGGGCGGCCACCGCGTCGTGACCGACCGGTGAGACTCCGGTTTCGACGCCCGATGATGCGCGTACCGCCCATTGGAGGAACTATGTCGCACATCCTGCTCCTGACGAACAGCACCGGCTCTTCGGTGGACATTCTGCCTGCCTTGGAACTGTTGAACCACCGCGTGCACATCCTCCCGGCAGAACCCACAGCCCTTTTGGAAACCGACCCCACGGATATTGTCTTCCTGGACGCCCGCAAGGACTTGGTGGGCGCACGCTCACTGACGCAGCTGTTGAAAGCAACCGGCTTGAGCGCACCCCTGATGCTGATCCTCACGGAGGGCGGCATGGCTGCCGTTTCCTCCGCATGGGCAGTGGACGACATCGTGCTGGACTCGGCGGGCCCCGCTGAGGTGGAAGCCCGCATCAGGCTTGCCATGGCACGGGCTGTACCGGGCGAAGAGGAAACGCAGACGGAAATCCGGGCCGCCGGCGTCGTAATTGACGAAGCGAGCTATACGGCACGTGTCAGCGGCCAGCCCCTGAACCTGACGTTCAAGGAGTTCGAACTCCTGAAGTACCTGGCACAGCATCCGGGCCGCGTCTTCACGCGCCAACAGTTGCTCACCGAGGTGTGGGGCTATGACTACTACGGAGGAACAAGGACCGTGGATGTCCACATTCGGCGCCTCCGGGCCAAGCTGGGCGTGGATCACGAGAACCTGATCAGCACGGTCCGCAACGTGGGCTACCGGCTCACGCTGGTCCGGTTGCCGGACGACGAACTCTCCGAAGCCTAGGCTTCCCACCCTTCGGCACACTACATTCAGAACAACGCAGAAGAGGCCAGGATCCACAAGGATCCTGGCCTCTTCTGCGTTGTTTAGTGGAGGACATACGGGTCGAACGTATCGAGGCCACCCCACTGGTGGATCCCCCCTGTTATCCAGCCGAAGCCGAATGAGTCTGTTCAATTCAAAAAGCGAAGTTCACTTCAAAACCGAACGAGATGTCGAGAATACATCCGTTCCTGCAGGACATCAAATCACCAGGCTTGCCCGGGGCGTATAGCCTTGCATCATGAGTCACGCGCACCCGGAGAACTGGCCCGTACTGATTATCAACGGCGCCTTGGACGCCGAACTCCTCAAGGATTTCAAGACCCTCGCAGCCGCCGCGGAGGAATCCGACGGCAATCCTCCCCTCTCTGAACAGACGCTGGTCATGCTGCGGGGAGCCGATTCCGGCGACCACTCCGTGGTGTCCTTCGCCCTCTATGCGCCGGATGAGGACTCGGACCCGGCGACGGCCGAGGACCTGGCTGGAATCGCCGTTGTGGTCGAAGCGCCTGACGGCACTGGCGTGTTGGAGCTGGCTGTCCACCCCACTTACCGCAACCAAGGCGTGGCCGGCAGGTTGCTGGGGGCGCTGCAGGGCAAACGAAGCCTCGACGGACTGAGCGCGTGGTCCCACGGCAACCATGAGGCGGCCGCTGAGCTGGCCACCCGCTTCGGGTACGGGCCCGTACGAGAGCTGTGGAAGATGCGCCTCATGTCGTCCACTTCTGAATTGCCCGACGCCGGCCTCCCGGATGGAGTTTCGCTCCGCGCCTTCGTGCCGGGCCGGGATGAGCAGGCATGGCTGGCTGCCAACCGTGCCGCCTTTTCCCACCACCCTGAGCAGGGCTCCATGACGCTCGCGGACCTCGAAGCACGCAAAGCTGAAGAGTGGTTCGACCCCGAGGGATTCCTGCTGGCCGTCAACACCGAGGGTGAGCTCCTGGGCTTTCACTGGACCAAAGTCCACCCCCGCCAGGGTGCGCACCCCGCCATCGGTGAGGTGTACGTGGTTGGAGTCACCCCGGCCGCCCAAGGTTTGGGTTTGGGCAAAGCGCTGACGGTGGCCGGAATCAAGCACCTCCAGGACAAGGGTTTGCATGCAGTAATGCTGTACGTCGATGCCGACAACCACGCTGCCGTGGCCCTATACCAGAAACTTGGCTTCGTCCGCTGGGACACCGATGTGATGTATGGTCCGTTAACCAAAAATTAACCGCGGAACTTCGCCGGACGGAAAGCCGGTGACATCTTGGATTCGGGCACCGCAATTGCTTGTAATGTGGGAGGAAACCCCAGTCCTGAGCTTAGGAGAACCCCATGCAGCCGGACCCCGTCGGCACCGCCGGATCCACCTCGAAGGGTGCGACATTGCCCCCACGCTTCGGATCCTCGGAAGTGCCGGCCTCGCGAGCCACCCAGGACCGCATCGACATCCCGGAATTCGCACCGAGCCTGGAGCCTGAAGGCGACATCTCCCCGGACCGTTTCCTGGACCGCGAGCTGAGCTGGCTTGCCTTCAACTCCCGTGTATTGGAGCTTGCCGAAGATCCTGACCTGTTCCTGCTGGAACGTGTCAACTTCCTCTCGATCTTCGCCTCCAACCTTGACGAGTTCTTCATGGTCCGCGTCGCAGGCCTTAAGCGCCGCATCGCCACCGGGCTCGCCGTGCCCTCCCCCGCCGGCCTGAGTCCCATCGAGGTGCTGGAACAAATCGGTGAAGAAGCCCACAGGCTGCAGGAACGCCATGCCCGCGTTTTCGCCGAGCAAATCCGTCCGGCCCTGGCCTACGAGCACATCCACCTCATGCACTGGCACGAGTTGGACGAAGATGCCCGCCACCGGATCAGCATCATGTTCCAGGAGAAGGTCTTCCCCATCCTGACCCCGCTGGCAGTGGACCCTGCACATCCCTTCCCGTACATCTCCGGGCTGTCCCTGAACCTCGCCGTGATCGTCAGCAACCCGATCAGCGACAAGGAACTCTTCGCCCGCGTGAAGGTTCCGGACCAGCTCCCCCGCCTCATCGCCGTTGACGGCCCGCGTGCAGGTGCCATTCCCGGCCGCGTGGCACGGTTCATTGCCTTGGAAGAAGTCATCGCGGTCCATCTGGACAAGCTCTTCCCCGGCATGGAGGTCCTGGAACACCACACCTTCCGTGTTACCCGCAACGAGGACCTTGAGGTGGAAGAAGACGACGCCGAGAACCTGCTCCAAGCGTTGGAGAAGGAACTGCTGCGTCGACGCTTTGGTCCGCCGGTGCGCCTTGAAGTCACCACGGACATCAACCCGAACATCAAGGCCCTGTTGATCCGGGAACTTGGCGTCGAAGAGTCCGAGGTCTACTCCGTGCCGGCTCCCTTGGATCTTCGCGGCCTTTCTGCCATCAGCAACATCGACCGCGCCGATCTCCACTACCCCAAGCACGTGCCGCATACCTCGCGGTACCTTAACGAGTCCGAGACGTCGAAGGCCGCCAACGTCTTCGCAGCGATGCGCCGCCGGGATATCCTGCTCCACCACCCCTACGACTCGTTCTCCACCTCCGTTCAGGCCTTCCTGGAGCAGGCCGCCGCGGACCCCAAGGTCCAGGCCATCAAGCAGACCTTGTACCGCACCTCCGGTGACTCCCCCATTGTTGACGCTTTGATCGATGCCGCCGAGGCCGGCAAGCAGGTCCTTGCCCTCGTGGAGATCAAGGCCCGTTTTGACGAGCAGGCCAACATTTCCTGGGCACGCAAGCTGGAACAGGCCGGCGTGCACGTGGTGTACGGCATCGTCGGCCTTAAAACCCACTGCAAGCTGTCGCTGGTGGTTCGCCAGGAAGTGGACGGCCTCCGCCGTTACTGCCACATCGGCACCGGCAACTACCACCCTCGCACTGCCCGGTACTACGAGGACCTCGGCCTGCTGACCGCCAACGAGCAAGTAGGCGAGGACCTGTCAAAGCTCTTCAACCAGCTTTCCGGTTACGCCCCGAAGTCCACGTTCAAGAGGCTGCTCGTCGCTCCCCGCTCAGTGCGGGCAGGACTGGTGGAGAGGATCGAAACCGAAATCCGCAATGCCCGGGCGGGACTTCCTGGCCTGGTGCAGATCAAGGTCAACTCGATGGTGGACGAAGCCATCATCGATGCGCTCTACCGTGCCTCACAGGCCGGCGTGAAGGTTGACGTCGTGGTGCGCGGCATCTGCTCCCTCCGCCCTGGGGTGCCCGGCCTCAGCGAAAACATCACGGTAAGGTCCGTCCTGGGCCGTTTCCTCGAACACTCGCGCGTCTTTGCCTTTGGCAATGGCGGCGATCCCGTGGTGTACATCGGCTCCGCCGACATGATGCACCGCAACCTGGACCGCCGCGTGGAAGCCCTGGTGCAGTTGGCCAGCAAGGAAGATACGGCGACTGTCATGGACCTGATGCGCCGCTACGTCGACGACGGAACGGCGAGCTGGCACTTGGACAACCAGGGCCACTGGACGAGGTTCCACCAGGACCAGGACGGCAAGCCGCTGCTGGACATGCAATCCTGGCTTCTGGACTCGCGTTCCCGCCAGCGCGCATCGGCCCGGCGGTAAGGACGCAGTTGAACAGCGATACTCCCGTGGAGGATCAAACAGACCACCCCGGCGAGCCGGTGGCCGTTGTCGCGGCCGGAGCCATTCCGTGGCGCATCAGCAAGGGCGCCCTTGAGGTTCTGTTGATCCATCGGCCGCGGTACGACGATTGGTCCTGGCCAAAAGGAAAGCTCGACGCCGGCGAAACAGTTCCCGAATGCGCGGCGCGTGAGGTGTGGGAAGAGATTGGGCTCCAGGCCCCACTGGGCATTCCGCTCCCGGCCATTCACTATCACGTGGCGGCGGGCCTGAAGGTTGTGCGCTACTGGGCCGTCAAGGTCAACGGGGCGCAGCTCCGCCCCGATGGCAAGGAAGTGGACAGCGTGATGTGGTGCAGCCCTGACAGGGCCGCATCCTTCCTCAGCAACCCCACGGATGTGGAGCCGCTCGAATACCTCGAGAAGGCCCATGTCAGGGGCGAGCTGGACACCTGGCCCCTGGTGCTGATCCGCCATGCCAAGGCGAAACCCCGGTCCTCGTGGACAAAGGCCGAAGGCGACCGTCCTTTGGCTGCCACCGGCCAGCGGCAGGCAGTCGCGGTTCAGCGGCTACTGCAGGTATGGAAGCCGCAACGCGTAGTAACCAGCCCTTGGGTGCGATGCGTTGCCACCATCGCACCGTATGCCAAGGCCAGCGGGGCCAAGGTGAAACTGGTGGAAGCCCTCACCGAGCACAACCACCAGCGCTCACCAAAGAAGACTGCTGCGGCGGTTGAGGCATTGTTCGACAAACAGGTGCCCATCGCTGTGTGCACGCATCGCCCGGCGCTGCCCACGGCGCTGAAGCAATTGGGCCAGCACATGTCACAGGCACTCCGGTCAAAACTTCCATCCGTGGACCCTTACCTCACGCCTGGTGAAGTCATCATCTGCCAGGTCGCCCGCGGTTCGGAACGGAAGATCGTGTCCGTGGAACAGGTCAAGCCTTTCGACGACTAGGTACCGACACGGTTGACCCCTGAGTCTTTGTATCAAATACTTGACACATTGTTTCGAAGACTTGGGGGTCTTTACCGTGTCCTTTTATGTGCCGCCGTTGCTTTTGGTGGGGCCCGTCGTGGGCGCCGTCCTGGTGTACCTGTTCCTGCGGTTACAAGTGTGGTCCAAGCCCGACGCCACCTCTGTGGCATCACACGGCCTGTGGGTCGGCATCATTGGCTGGATGGCCAGCTCCCTGCAAGGAGCCATGAGCGCGGGGGTGATCCGGGCCAATCCGACCTCTCCGAATGCGCCCTTCACCTCGGAAGACCTCCTATCGGCCCTGGCTTGGCCGATCGCCGCGACCTTGATGGTCCATGCCTTGGGCCAGTGGAGCTACCCTGCCCCGAAATCCCCGCACAGGTACGCTGAACTCACCGTCCGCAGGATCCGCGATTTCCTCCCGGCGAAACTCGCCTGGACAACAGTCGTGATCGTTGCCTATGCCGGGACCGCCATAGCCTCGATTGCAGCCCTGCCCGCTCACGCTCCCGTGCGTCCCGCCCCTGCTCCCCCATCACCAATAGGAACGACGGTCTACACAGGCCAGGGCCAGGACGGAAGGATCGCGGGTTCGGAACTTGCCGGGTGGCTTGGTGGCGCCTTAGTGGTTCTGGTTGCAGGGACATGGCTCGTCCTGGTACTCATCGCACGGCGGCGCCAACTGGAGACGCTAAGCAGTGACGACAACCGCATGCTTCGAGCCATTGCAGCCAACAGGCTATTGCGGACCGTTGCCACCATCGCCGCAGGCCTCGCCAGCATCGCGGGAAATTTTGCCACACTCCCGACGCCTGGGGCAACGTGGCAATCGTCGTGGTTCAACGTTCTGGGTCTTGTCAACATGGCTGTGCTGCTCGTCATGTTGTGGTGGAAGGTGCCGGTCCTTCCTTCGCTTCAGGCAGCCGCGAAAGCCATCAGCGGCACTGCTCTCCGCGCCGATCCCCGCACCCACGGCGCAGCAAAACTCAGCGTTTCCCTCGGAGCTGTCCTGGGAGTCGCCGCCGTCTTGCCGCTTGTGACACTCGTGTTGTGGTTCGGTTTCATTCCGGTAGAAGGCCAACGCTCCCTTGCCCCGGCGATTGTCGTCACCGTGGCGGCCGTCCTGGTCCTGCTCACCATTGCCGCAGGCGAGTTACTGATCGCCCGCAACTATGGTCACCCAGAGGCGCCCCTCGATTGGCCGCGGCAGCCGGTGTCCAAGGGGTTGCTCACCTTCAGCATCGTTTCGGCCACGGTCTTTGCCGTAACGCTCGTCCTTACGGGTACAGGCCAATCACTCCTGGTCGGCCCACCCGCCTGGCCGGCCAACCTCTTTCTCACGATGGGGGTGGGACTGATGGGCGCTGCCGCGATCCTGGCCACGCGCCGTCGTCGAGGTCTTCCTGAACTGCGGGACGAGAGAGGGCTTGATGCCGCACTGCGTGCCATTTCGATGTACCGGATTGTCCGAACCCTGGCAGCATTCCTTCTGGCACAGTCAGCGGTGATGCTGCTTGGCAACGCCGAAGCATGGGGAACATTGTTCCCGGCTTTCAATCAGCTGGGACCGAGTCCTGTGTACATGACAGGAGTCGTTGTAGCCGTCATTGCCGTCGTCGTCGCGGTTACGCCTGTCCGGAGCCTTTTCCGGGCCATTCCCAGGGGCACCCAACCCAAGCAGAACCAGCCGACGCCATGACCGCCGGGATCACCGTGGATCTCTCCGATCCCGTGCCGCCCTACGAGCAGATCCGGCGGCAGCTCAGCTCGCTGATCGCCATAGGGGTACTCCAACCCGGCAGTCGCCTTCCCACGGTCCGCAGCCTCGCGGCCGACCTCGGCATCGCAGCGGGCACGGTGGCGCGTGCCTACAAGGAACTAGAGCAGTCCGGGCTGATTGAATCACGACGCCGGAACGGGACCGTGGTGCTCGGCCCACCGGAGGCGGCGCCAGGCTCAGTCCGCGGTGACGCGGAGGTGATTGCCGCCGTCGACGACTTGATCCTGACAGCGCGCGACGCGGGGGTGAGTGACGAAACGCTCATTGATCTGCTTCGTGGACGGCTGGCGGTTAATGGGCACGGTACAAGTAAGCTTGAACCGTGATTCCCACCCCGTATGAAGACCTCCTGCGCGATGTCATGGCCAACGGCACGCACAAGTCGGACCGCACCGGAACCGGAACGCGCAGCGTTTTCGGCCGTCAGCTGAGGTTCGATCTTGCTGAGAGTTTCCCGCTCATTACCACCAAGCGGGTGCACTTCAAGTCCGTAGCAGTGGAACTCCTGTGGTTCCTGCGCGGTGACTCCAACGTCAAATGGATGCAGGACCAGGGCGTCTCCATCTGGGACGAATGGGCGGATGCCGACGGCGAGCTCGGCCCAGTCTATGGCGTGCAGTGGCGAAGCTGGCCCACCCCCGACGGCGGCCACATCGACCAAATTTCCGAACTCATGACCAACTTGGCAGACAACCCCGATTCCCGCCGGCACATCGTGTCCGCATGGAATGTCTCCGAGCTCAAGGACATGGCGTTGCCGCCGTGCCATGCGTTCTTCCAGTTCTATGTTGCGGACGGCAAACTGTCCTGCCAGCTGTACCAGCGCTCCGCGGACACCTTCCTGGGCGTTCCCTTCAACATCGCCTCCTACGCGCTGCTGACCCGGATGGTGGCCCAGCAGCTTGGCCTCGAGCCGGGTGAATTCGTCTGGACCGGCGGCGACGTCCACGTCTACGACAACCACGTGGACCAGGTTGCCGAGCAGCTCAGCCGCGAGCCTTACCAGTACCCGCAGCTGAAGATCCTCCGCAAGCCGGACTCGATCTTCGACTACACGCTGGACGACTTCGAGGTTGTGGACTACCGCCACCACCCCACCATCAAGGCACCGATCGCGGTATGAGCACTCCTTCCTCCGAGGATCCAGCCCAGCTTCCCGGCGTCATCTTCACGCAGGAAACCGCGGCGAAAATGACCGGCATCGGCATGATCTGGGCGCAAACCACGTCCGGCGTGATCGGCAAGGACGGCGCCATGCCGTGGCACCTCCCCGAAGACATGAAGCACTTCAGCCAGATCACCACGGGGCACCCCGTGATCATGGGCCGGAGGACGTGGCAGTCGTTCCCGGAAAAGTACCGTCCCCTCCCGGGCCGCACCAACATTGTGGTGACCCGCAACCAAGAGTGGGCGTCAACGCCCGAGGCGGAGGGCGCCGTCGTGGTTGCGTCCCTTGATGCCGCACTGCTGGAGTCGCAGTTCGCGCCCGGTGGCCAGAAGGTGTGGATCGTCGGCGGCGGCGAAATTTACCGCCAGTGCATGGGCATAGCCAACCTTGCAGTGATCACCATCATCGATACCGAGGTGGAGGGTGACACCTACGCCCCCGAGCTCGGTGATGACTGGACCTTTGACACCGTGGCGCCGGCCGATGGCTGGCTCACCGCCAAGAACGGCACAAACTACCGGTTCACCACGTGGCGCCGGACCGAAAGCTAGGAAAGCCTGCATGTTGAAAAAACCTGAAACCCTGTTCGTGCTGGGCTATATGCTGCTGCCGCTTTTCGCGCTGATCTCGGCCATCGTGGGCCTGACGATGATCCTTGGCGGCAACAGGATTGCAGGCATCATCGTCCTGGTGCTGGTGACGCAGGTGTTTACGTTCGGCGCGTTCTTCGCCCTCCGTAAGCGCAAGGCCGTACTTCTCCAAGAGCCCGACGCCGGCCACTAGGTTCCGCGGGAGGCGAGCCCGGCTGCCTGACCACGTGTCGTCGTCGTGCTTGGGCTGCGTGACGTAACCAACAGCGGCAGGTTGCTCCGAAAGTCTAGACTTGATGAATGACTACAGCAGCTAATCCGTCCGTTGGACTGGTCGGTTGGCGTGGCATGGTCGGTTCCGTCCTGATGCAGCGCATGCAGGAAGAAAACGACTTCGCCAACATCAACCCGGTATTTTTCTCCACCTCGAACGCAGGAGGTGCCGCCCCGTCCTTCGCTGATGGGGCCGGCAAGCTCGAGGATGCGTTCGATATTGAGACGCTTGCCAAGCTGCCGATTATTGTCACCGCCCAGGGCGGCGACTACACCAAGCAGGTTCACGGCGAACTTCGCAATCGCGGCTGGGATGGCCTCTGGATCGACGCTGCTTCCACGCTGCGCATGAACGACGATTCGATCATCGTCCTGGACCCCATCAACCGCGACGTCATAGACGCCGGCCTTTCCGGGGGCGTGAAGGACTTCATCGGCGGCAACTGTACGGTTTCCTGCATGCTGATGGGCCTCGGCGGCCTGTTCAAGAACAACCTGGTGGAATGGGGCACCTCCATGACGTACCAGGCAGCTTCCGGGGGCGGCGCCCGCCACATGCGCGAGCTCCTGAACCAGTTCGGCACCCTCAACAACGAGGTCAGCAGCGAACTGGACGACCCCGCGTCGGCCATTCTGGAAATCGACCATAAGGTCCTCGCTGCCCAGCGCAATGGTGTGGACGCTACGCAGTTCGGCGTGCCGCTGGCAGGGTCCTTGATTCCCTGGATCGACGCCGACCTCGGCAACGGCCAGTCCAAGGAAGAATGGAAAGCCGGAGTCGAGACCAACAAGATCCTGGGCACCGGCAAAGGCACCGACGGCAAGGACCATATCGCCATGGACGGCCTGTGCATCCGCATCGGCGCCATGCGCTCCCACTCCCAGGCCCTCACGCTGAAGCTCCGCGAGGACCTGTCCGTGACGGAGATCGAGAATCTCCTGGCCAAGGACAACGAATGGGCCAAGGTGGTTCCCAACACCAAGGAAGCCTCCATGGAGGACCTCACCCCGGTGGCCGCCTCCGGCACCCTGGACATTCCGGTAGGCCGTATTCGTAAGCTCGAAATGGGTCCGGAGTACATCAGCGCCTTCACCGTGGGCGACCAGCTCCTGTGGGGCGCGGCCGAACCGCTGCGGCGCATGCTCAACATCGTGACGGGCAAGCTCTAGGCTCCGTCCGCCCGCCGAACACGTTGCCAACCCGCTGTTCCGTTGCTGCCAAGCAACGGAACAGCGGGTTTTCGACGTTCATACGGCCGGCGCTCCAACGCGGATTTGACCTTCCGTTCCACATCCCACGGCCTGCTGAGATGATCCCACTCGATGCGGATGATCTCCCAACCAGCCTCCACCAGTTCCTTTTCCCTGCGGCGTTCGTTGAAAATCACCTCGTCAGTGGGTGCATAGTCGAAATACTTGGCACGCCCGTCGAACTCCAGGATCACCCGAGGGTCCTTCCAACCAAAGTCTCCCCGGTACTGTCCAAGGGGCGTGTCCACGCTTAGCTGGAGGATGGCGTCCTGGATGCCAAGCTTGCGCAGCAGAAGCCGCGTGCGCGTCTCACCCACCGATTCGGATCTGGCGTCCATTGCTTCGAGGACGCGGCGAACGCGGCGAACACCCCGTGTGATCCGCCCGCTGTCCACATAGTCCTGAAGCAACCCCTGATCCGCCCCGCGGCGAAGCGCTTGATCTGCGATGACCACGGCGGGTTCCAAGTCCATGGTCCGCGCGCAATCGATGACGGTACGCTCGAGGCTCGTCACACGTACGGGCCGGGGCCACGTTGCCTGCAGCTCGACAATCTCCCACGGCTCCAGCAGGCCGCCGTGAGCTATCACGTCATCGCCCGAGCTTGCCTGCGCCGGCGAAAAGGGCGTGGTGACATGTACCGAGGAGCCGCTGTTCCACGGAGAGCACCCATGCAACAGTGCTGCACTGGCATGGCTGTAGACGCTTCTGCGGCTTGCATTGGAATGGTGCGCTTGGATTCGCAACAGCTCGTGCTCCCACGGTTTCCTTTGGCGCCAATCGTGTGTCCGAATGTAGGCGCCCCGCCGGAGCCGGATCAGCTTTCCTGAGCGGACCGCCTGCGTCAGGGCCCGGTCGCCAAGTCCCTTCCGTGCCAGATCCGTGGTGGTGGCAATGACGGTGTCCGGCCAATGCGTGGAGATCAGGGCATCAAGTTTTCTGCTTTGCATGGGCCCATCGTGTACTGGGTTGGGCCGTGCAGCGAGCTTGCTGGCATCGTATGTGGACAACCCCGTTGGGCGGCCGCTAATTCGTTGTGGGTCGGCAACGTAGCAGCGGGCCGGCAGCGTAACAGCGGGCAGGCAACGTAACAGCGGGGGCCGGCAACGGGCGCGGGGGCCGGCCAGGTAGCAGCGGGCCGGCCAGTCAACCCGCCATGAATTTCAGGTACGCCCTGCCCTGCGCCTGGAAAGAACGCTCGGGGGCTGGACCAAGCTGATCCGCGAAGGGCTCGGACGCCACGCCGGTGGTCTTGCCCGTGGCGGTCCTGGACCACGTTCCCACCACTTCGCCGCCGGAGACAATGATGCGTTTGAAGACGCCGTTCTTCCCGGGAACCACCCGCTCGGCAAACTCCGGCGCCAGGACCAGGCTCCGGTCCTGGTAGCCGAGCAGGTATTCGTCGAAGCCCGGGAGTGCCAGCAGCGAGCGGGCGCCGGGAACGCCGTCGTCGAGCATTGCCGCTGCCTCCGGTGAGAGCCAATAGCTGGTGCCCCCGAACGGCAGCTCAAACAGACGATCCTTTACCGCCGCCAGCGCCTTGCGTGCTTCGGTGAGCGGCACCTGGCTCCACCACGAAAAGTCCCTGATTGTCGCTGGGCCGTGGCTTTGGACGTAGCGGAACAGCAGCTCAGAGATTCCCTCCTCACGCCCCAGGTCCCTCGACTCCGGAATCCATTCAGCGAACGGTACGAACAGTTGCTGGACGCCCACCTTGCCGTTGGACACCGCCATTGGTCCTTGGACCAGCCACGCTCGCTGGCAGAGGCTCCCGAGCAGGTGAATCCCCCGCTGGGCCTTGGTGACCTGACCGGCTTCCTCGAAAGCTTGGAACAGCTGCTCGCGGGATGCTCCAGGTGCGCCCTCGGCCGTCTTGAGGATTTCACATGTCTTAAAGGCAATGTCCCGGCAGTGGTTGATGTCGTCGGGCGTGATGGCGAGCTCGCGGTGGCGCCCCGCCACCATGTTCATGAGGCGGTCACTGGTGATCCCCAGGATCCAGCCGAGATCTTCCGGCGCGAGCAGATGCAGAGTCCCCCGCATCGGCCAGGAGCGGACCACCGTCCCGGCGTCGAGGGCACTTCGGACGTGGGAGGCAGCGGTGCCGCGCACACGTTGTCCCACCGCCCAGAGAGCCGAGCCAAGATCCTGCGCCTGCATGGCGGTCATCCAGCGGACGGCCTGAGGAACCGAGGCGAACCCGTCGCCAAGGAGTCCTTGGCTGGCGAGCCGAAGCCGGCCCATGACGCGCGGAGTGAGGCTGGTGCGGGCTGCAGGCATGCTTCATCCTAAGAGGGCTCGGCGGTACAGGGAACCTTGCCGCGCCTCCCAGCCGTCTTCCAGCCGCGGATTCTAGGATGGGTTCATGCTTTTTGGTGACCTTGCCCCGTTTGTGCGGCCGATGAGCCGGTGGTTGGCTACCGCCGGCTGGTTCTGCACGCTCGTTGGCCTGGGCTCCGGGCTGATAGTTGCGGTTGGAACGGGCGTGAGCCTCTCCCCCTCCATGCAGGGCATCCAGACAGCTGGCCTGGTGGCTACCGCTGCAGCCGCGCTTCTCATTGGAACCGCTGCAGCCAGCCAGCCCGTGGCCGATCGCGACGACGACGCCCCCGAGCCGTGGTTCTACCCGGCGGCCGCGGCACAGGTCCGAAGCTTCCTCCTCGGAGCCCTGGTGATGCTCCTGGGCTTGGTGGGCTTCGCGACGGCAGGACTCTTCATGCCCAGCGGCCCGTCGCCGCAGAGCATCGCTTTTACCCAGATCTTCCTGCTGGGCTCAGTCAGCTGCGGGCTCACGTTCCTGCTGCTGAACAAAGTCCTGCCCATCGCGGAACGGCGAACCCGCTAGAGGCTGACGCCGATCAGCAGCGGCTCGGGGTGCAGCTCAATACCAAAGCGCTCGACGACGCCGTCACGCACCTCGCGCGCGACCGCCACCATGTCCGCTGCCGAGGCTGAACCCCGGTTGGTGATAGCCAGCGTATGTTTGGTGGACAGGGAAGCCCGACCACCGGAAACGCTGTGCGCCTCGAGCCCGAAGCCCTTCCCGAATCCGGCCTGATCGATCAACCAGGCCGCGGAAAGCTTAACCAATCCGTCGGTGCCGGCAGGATACTTGGGTGCGTTCTCCGGCAGCTCGGCCGCACGCTCGGCGGGGACGATCGGGTTGGTGAAGAAGGATCCCGTTGAATAGGTGTCGCGATCCTGCGCATCCAGGACCATGCCCTTGGACGCCCGGAGCTTAAGGACTTCGCGTCGGACGTCATTGGAGTAGGCACGCTTGCCGACCTCCACGCCCAGCACACGGGCGAGCTCGGCATACCGGATGGGGGCACTCATCCGCCCAAGGGGCAGCTGGAACTCGACGGTCAGCACAACGTAGCGTGGCGAGCCCTCCACCGTGGTCTGCTTCAGGAGAGAATCGCGGTACCCGAACCTAAGCTCAGAGTTGGTGAAAGTCTGGACGGCATTGCGCTCACGGTCCCAGGTCCGTACTGCGGCGATGGTTTGTGAGACGTCGGCGCCGTAAGCACCCACGTTCTGGACGGGCGTGGCTCCGGTCGCTCCGGGAATACCGGACAACGCTTCCAGGCCGGACCAAGCATGCAGTACGGAGTGCTCCACCAGCGCGTCCCAGTTATGGCCGGCCTGGACCACCACGGACACACCACCACAGCTGTCTTCGGAATTCACTGTGAAGCCCTCGGACGCGATCTTCAGGACCGTGCCATGGTAGCCATCGTCCGAAACCAGCAGGTTGGAGCCCCCGCCGATGATCAGGAGCTTCTCGCCTGCAGCATCAGCCGATCGGACGGCGTCGATGATTTCTGCCTCGGTGCGGGCCTCAACGTAGTTGCCTGCGGGGCCACCAACGGCGGCAGTGGTCAATTCGGAAATCAGCGTTTGGGTCACCAATCAAGCCTAACGGGCATCGCCGGAGTGCACGGACTTTGCCTTCTGTTGGCCGGCCAAGGGTGCCAGGAAGAAGCTGACCACCAGCAGCACCAGCGGTGCCAACAGCGAGTGCAGAATGCCAAAATGTTCTGCCAAGAGGCCAAGGAGCGGAGGGCCACACAGGAAAGCTCCGTAGCCGATGGTGGACACCACGGAGACACGGGCAGCGGCATGCACCGGGTCATCGGCCGCAGCGGACATCCCCACGGGGAAGCCCAACGAGGCGCCCAGGCCCCACACCGCCAGCGCAACGAACGCGAGCCAAGGGACGGGCGAAAAGACAAAGAGCGCAAGACCCACGACGGCGGTGGCCGAGCACCAGCGCATCACCACCACTCGTCCAAATCGGTCGAGGATGGACGTCCCGGCGAAGCGCCCAATAGTCATGAAGGTGACGAACAGCCCGTAGCCCACCGCCCCCGCGGCGTCGGACTGGCCGTAGCCATCGGCGAGTGCCAACGCCACCCAGTCCCCGGCGGCTCCTTCGGCCAATGCCAGGCCAAGGACCAGGACGCCGATCAGCAGGGTTCGGCGGTCACGCCAGGCAAGGGCCACCAGTCGCTTGCTGTCCAGCGGAGGTGCGCCCTGGCTGGCGTCCGACCGGAGCGAGGAATTCTGGGACTCCGGCGTGATGATCGGCAGAGGACCGGTGGAGGGGTCCTGGAAGGTGTCCGTTTCACCCGATCGGATGGTGCTCGATGATGTGGCAGGAGTCTTTTCCGCACGGAAAGAGAAACCTGCAGTGATCACGGCCGTGGTCACCACAACGCCGGAGATCAGGAAATGCCAGAACACGGGCATGTGCACGGCTGCGGCCCAGGCACCGAAACCGGCGGCGGCCACGGTCCCCAGGCTGAACGCGCCGTGGAGATGCGGCATGATGTGCCGTTCCAGTGAGCGCTCGAGTGCTGCCCCTTCAACGTTGGACGCTGTGTTCCAGCTGGCCGTGCCAAGCCCCAGCACCACCAACCCCGCGGCCACCACCAAGGGGCTCCCCGCGAGGGATGCGCCAACGCCCACGGTGACCAGTCCCGCACCCACCATGCAGCTGCCGATCCAGCTGGTGAGCTTGGGGCCGAGCCGCAGCACGATGAGACCGGAGGCCGAGATCGAGATGAACGAGGCCACGGTCATGCACATGAGCAGAAGCCCGATGCCCCCGGGAGTGAGGTTGAGCCCGTCCCGGATTGCCGGTAGGCGGGATACCCACGTGGCGAAGGCAATGCCGCTGGCGGCGTAGGAGGCCAGAACAGCGACGCGCCACCGCG
Source organism: Paenarthrobacter sp. FR1 (assembly GCF_051106045.1). Classification (NCBI taxonomy): domain Bacteria; kingdom Bacillati; phylum Actinomycetota; class Actinomycetes; order Micrococcales; family Micrococcaceae; genus Paenarthrobacter; species Paenarthrobacter sp. FR1. Next base: position 614,977 of record NZ_JBPFSF010000001.1, read on the forward strand.
ACATTTCAGTCGGGGTGGCGCGTCGCGGAGAAGCGTTCAGTTGGTTCAAGAGACCTTCACGACCGCCTGGGACTTCATCAGGACCTTCAGCCCGGCCGCGACGACGGTGAGGTCAATGCGCGCGGTGCGGGCGTCGCCGTCGAGCGCTCCCACCACACCGGTGACGTCGATGACGGCGCCGGCTTCATCGGTACCCGTGGTGTCCGTGACGAGCACGGGCTTGGTGAAGCGGGTCTGGTAGTCGACGACGGCGGCCGGGTCGCCTGCCCAATCGCTCACCAATTGCACTGCGGCACCCATGGTGAACATGCCGTGGGCAATGACGCCCGGCAGCTCAACGGAGGTAGCGAACGCTTCATTCCAGTGGATGGGGTTGAAGTCGCCCGAAGCTCCTGCGTACTTGACCAAGTCCTGGCGGGTGACTTCAATGCTGCGGGTGCCAATGTCCTGGCCTACCGTCAATTCTTCGAATGTGGGGCTCATGGCTACTGTCCCTCTCCGCGGACCAGGATGGACGAGGTGGTGGTGGCGACCTTTTCGCCGGCCTCCGTGGAAATTTCGGAGCGCGTGGTGATCATGGCGCCTCCGCCCATAGCCCGGACGCCGTCGACGTGTAGTTCGGCCACGAGTCGGTCTCCGGCAACGATGGCGCGGTGGTGGGTGAACCGCTGGTCGGCGTGGACCACGCGGGAGAAGTCGATGCCCGACTCGGGGTCCTCCACCAACTGGGCGTCAGCACGCTGGGCGACGATGATGGCAAACGTTGGCGGAGCGACGAGGTCGCTGTGGCCCAGGGCCTTGGCTGCCTCGACGTCGAAATGCGCGGGGTTGCTGGCTTTCACGGCCTTCGCGAACTCGCGGATCTTTTCACGGCCGACGTCGTATACCTCTGCGGCAGGGTAGCTTCGGCCCTGCAGGTCCGGATTGATACTCATGATCCAACCCTATCGGCCCGCGGGGCCGGGTGGCGTGCCGTTTACTTCTTGTAGCCCTTGCGAATTCTCTGGCCCCTGACCACGAGTCCGACCACATGGAGCACCAGACCCACACCGATCACAGGCAGGGACGCCATCGCAAGGCCTTGGTTGCCTGAAGTGTTCCCAACAATGGACATGATGAGTCCCACGGCGATGAGGCCCATGGCGCTGAAAACCAGGGCTTTGTAGGACGTGGAGGCGTTGGCCCAGAATTCTTCTAGCACCGTCCAAGTCTACCGGGGCGCGGCGGAGGAGCTTGCCGAGGGGTCAGAAGAGTGAGTCCTGCAAGGCCGGGATCTCCGTGGTGTGCGGGCCGAACTCAATCCGACGACCCTTCAGGGCACCTAAGTCCGCCACGAAGCTGCCCTCAACCTCGTTTCCCGAAGCGTCGGGCAGTCCAGCCAAGGCGATCGCCCCGGACAGTGAGTGGACCCGCAGGCCGTGCCCGCCGCCGTCGAACGCTGCCGGATACGGGTGGCGCAGTCCGCCTTCGGCACGAACCGTGCAGAGCCGATCGGCCAGGGCAGGCCGGTCCCACTCTTCCTCCACAAGGGCATAGCCAGTCATCGCCAATCCGCCCAGCAGCTCGCGCACCCGCGCGGCGTGTTGGCGGTTCAACGCCGCAAGCTCGACGCCGGCACGCGGCTCCGCGAGGGCTGCCACCTTGGCTGCGGAGCGAACTTGCTGGACAAGCCCAAGCTCGCGGGTCACCAGGTCTTCGAGCACGCGAACCACCCTGCCGTCCTCGGCGTGGGCTACATAGGATGCGTGCACTGCGCCTTGTTCGGCCAAACGGTTCCACTTGCGCTGAGCGGACGCGGTGCCGATCTTGGTCGCACCGTTGGCGAACGTTGCAACGTAGAGCCAGTGCGGTTGCATCAGGTACGCGCGCAGGCCGGTGGGAACGGAGCCGCCGCGGTGGAAGTCGTGCATCAGCCGGGAGTCGTCGCGCGCAAAGCACGCCCCGCATTGTTTGCCCCGCTCGGCCGGAGAGCCGCTGCGGCACGGAACATGCGTGCGGTTGCCCGGACCGTGCACCTTCGTGTGGCCCAGGCACCACAAACCGGGGATAACGCGCAGGCCCAGGGCTGTGCCCTGGGCCAACGCAATATCACTGAACTCCGTGTCCGGCGAGAACATCCTCAAAGCCGGTGACGAAGAGTCCCAAACGACTCCGTGAACCAGCATCCTTACAGGGAGGGCTGGACTCCGAAGGCCACTGCGAGCTTCATGATCTTTTCGGCGCGGCCCAGGCGCGGAAGGTCCGAACCATCACGGATCACGCGGCCGTTGGCCTCGAAGTCGTTCATGAAGTCAGTAGCCCAGGCGACGTCGGACGGCGTCGGGCTGATGACCTCGTTGATCACGGTGGTCTGGTCGATGGCCAGGCAGAGCTTACCGGTCATGCCCATGGTCACGGTGATGCCCGTCTGCTCGCGCAGGATGGGGTGGTTGGTGCCAACAGTGGGGCCGTCGATGGGGCCTGGCAGGTTGCCAACGCGGCTGGCGACAACGAGCTTGGCACGCGGGTAGGCCATGGCCTCCGGGGTGGCAGCCATACCGGTATCGCGGCGGAAGTCGCCCGAACCGAAAGCCAGGCGGAAGGCACCCTGTGCGCGTGCAATGTGGTTGGCTTCTTCGATGCCGAGGGCGGACTCCACCAGGGCGATCACGGGAGTCTTTCCATCCATGCGGTGGTAGGACTCGGTGACTTGGTCAGCGGACTCGGTTTTGGCCAGCATCACGCCGAGCAGGCCGGGGGTGCCGCGAAGTCCTGCGAGGTCGTCGGCCCAGAACTTGCTGGTGGCATCGTTGATCCGGACCCAGGCCTGGCCACCTGCGGTCAGCCAGTTCACCACATTCTCGCGCGCTGCGTCCTTTTGGGACGGGTCAACGGCGTCTTCGATGTCAAGGATGATGGCGTCTGCCCGTGAACCCGCGGATTCATCAAAAAGCTCCGTTTTCATGGCATTCACAAGGAGCCAGGAACGGGCGATATCGGCGGGAATGTTGCGGGTAGGCCGAATGGATTCGGCGGCGATGCTAGACGTCATGTATCTACCGTATCCGTCCTGCGGGTCGCAAGGCGAAGAAATCCGCCCGGTTGTGAGGATCAATACGAACTAAACCCCATATGACTGTGGGGTCCGGCAGTATGAACGTCCGACGACGATACTCGCCAGTCATCTTCGACCCACCTGTCGCTGTTGTTCACACAGCTCAACGCGGCGTCTTGTGTCCCCCGATTGCCGGGAATTTCCCTGGATTTCGTCCCGTGTCGGGCTGTTTCGCAGCGTTTCCAGGCGTTACCCCATCGCTTCCCACCCGCCGTCGAAATGGGCTTTCATCGTTCCCAAGCCGTTGCACAGGTTCCCCCAGCCCTGGCATAGGCCGGCCACCCAACACACCACTCTTCAATCGAAAGTAGCTCCCATGAAACTGCATCTGCCCCTCCTGAGCGTCGCGGCCGCCGTCGTACTAGCGCTGACGGTGTCCGGCTGCGGCGGTGCAGCCGAAGCCGGACAAGCCAACCAGGCCGGCAACGAGGTCAAGGAACTCCGTTACCAAGGCTCAGCCAACAACGTGACGTTCCCCGAACTTGCAGCCGATCTGGGTTACCTGGGCGACCTGAAGCTGAACTGGGTGGGCAACACCACCAGCGGCCCCCAGGACATCCAGTCCGCGGCAACCAACCAAACCGACTTCGGTGGCGCGTTCTCCGGGGCGGTGGTCAAGCTCATCGAAGCGGGAGCTCCCGTTAAGGCCGTCACCAACTATTACGGTTCGGACGACAAGACGTTCAGCGGGTACTACGTCAAGGCGGACAGCACCATCAAGGAACCGCGTGACCTGATCGGCAAGAAGATCGCGGTCAACACCCTCGGCGCACACCACGAAGCCGTCATCAACACCTGGCTGACCAAGAACGGACTCAGCCAGGACGAGATCAAGCAGGTCCAACTGGTACCGCTGGCACCCAACGACACGGAGGAAGCCATCCGTCGAGGTCAGGTGGATGCGGGAACGCTCGGCGGAGTGCTGCAGGACAGGGCCATCGAGGCCGGCGGACTGCGGTCGTTGTTCAGCGATGTGGAACTGTTCGGCACGTTCGCGGGAGGCCAGATTATGCTCCGCAACGACTTCATCGAGAAGAACCCCAACACCACCCGCACCTTCACCACGGGCGTGGCCAAGGCGATCAAGTGGGCAGCGGAAACTCCTCGCGACGAAGTCATTGCCCGTTTCACCAAGATCATCGAAAGCCGCGGACGCAATGAGAGCACAGCCAACCTGAAGTTCTGGAAGAGCCCCGGCGTCCCGGACTCCGGCGTGATCCAGGACCAGGACTTCACCCGCTGGGAGGCTTGGCTGAGCTCAGCCGGCATCGTCAAGGACAAGCTCACTCCGTCCAAGTACTACACCAACGACTTCAACGAGCTCGCCGCGGCGAAGAAGGGATAGTCATGACAGCCAAAATCAGCCTCCGGAACGTCACCAAGGAGTTCACGGTCAGGGCCACCAAGGACACTGCGGCCACCCGGCTCACCGCCATCGATTCGCTGAGCCTGGACGTCCGCTCCGGTGAGTTCCTCACCCTGGTGGGACCCAGTGGATCGGGCAAGACCACGCTTCTGGACCTGCTCGCCGGGTTGTCCACTCCGACCTCCGGCGAAGTCCTGGTGGACGGCAAGCCCGTCACCGGGCCGGGCAAGGACCGCGCCGTGGTCTTCCAGCAGTACGCACTGTTCCCGTGGCGCACAGCCTCCGCTAACGTCTCGATCGGCCTCGAAGGAGTGGGGCCCGACGGCAAGAAGCTCAACCGCCGCGAACGTGCCGCCAAAGCCAGTGAATATTTGGCGTTGGTGGGATTGGCCGGTTTTGAGGACCGCTACCCGCATGAATTGTCCGGTGGCATGAAGCAGCGTGTGGCCATTGCCCGCAGCCTGGCCTACGAGCCGGATGTCCTGCTCATGGACGAACCCTTTGCCGCCTTGGACGCCCAGACCCGCGAACAGTTGCAGGACGAACTCCTGCGGATCTGGAAGGCCACGGGGAAAACGATCGTCTTCATCACGCACGGCATCGACGAGGCCGTGTATCTCGGCGAGCGCGTTGCCGTGTTGAGCGCCCGCCCTGGCCGGCTCAAGGAGATCGTGGACATCGCCATCCCCGACCGTGACGGCGACGAGGACATCCGCTCAAACCCTGCCTTCGTTGAGCACCGCCACCAGGTGTGGACGCTCCTGCACGATGAGGTCCGCCGCGCACAAGACGCAGGGCATCGCAAGATCCTCCCGGACGGCAGCGCACCGGACGAGCCCGCCACCACCATCACCGAAAGGAGCGCGGCCTGATGACCACCACGCTCACGCCAACACAAGCGGCACCCAAGGCGGCCGGACCGGTAGACCCGAGTGCCGCCGTCGAACCTTCCGTCACCGAAGAGTCAAAAACGCAACGCACGACGCCCGCCCTCGCCACAGTGCGGCGGGTCACCTCGGTGGCGGGGTCGGCACTGTGGAAGTCCGCAGCCATCCTGGCGTTCCTGGCGCTGTGGGAGCTCGGGCCGACGTACTTGGCCAGCCCGTCCACCCGGGTGTTCCTGCCGCCGCTGCACGAAGTACTCCTGGCCTGGGGCAAGCTCTTCGAAGCAGGGACCATCCAAGGGCACATCGCTGCCAGCCTCACGCGCTCGGTTGCCGGGTTCGGTGCTGCGCTGGTGGCCGGTGTCTCGCTGGGGCTTCTCATCGCCTGGTACGGACGGCTGAACTCGGTCCTGAACCCGCTGCTGGAGCTGTTCCGCAATACGGCGGCCCTTGCCTTGCTGCCGGTGTTCACCTTGTTGCTGGGCATCGGCGAGGAATCCAAGATCAGCATTGTTGCCTACGCTGCGTTCTTCCCGGTCCTCCTGAACACCATTGCCGGCGTGAAGACCGTGGATCCGCTGCTCATCAGGGCTGCGCGGTCGCTGGGACTCAACAGCGTCCGGCTGTTCCAGAAGGTCATCCTTCCGTCCGCAGTACCCACGATCTTCACGGGCATCCGCATGGCCGGCACCGCCTCCATCCTGGTACTGATCGCCGCCGAAATGGTGGGCGCCAAGGCCGGCCTGGGCTACCTGATCGTGAACGCGCAGAGCAGCTTCCTCATCCCGGATATGTACGCAGGCATCCTCACGGTCTCCCTGCTGGGGCTCGGCGTGAACTTCCTCCTGGTTGCCCTTGAGCGGCACTTCTCCCGATGGCGGACCGCCGTTGGCGCCGCAGCCTCCTAGAACCATCCCCGCGGCATCCGCCGCAACCATCACAACAAGTAAGGAACAGGAATCATGACCGTCATTACCGAAACCAAACTCGAGTTCGCCAAACTGGGCTCCCGCATCGGTGCCGAAATCCGCGGGCTGGACATCAGCGGCGACCTCAGCCAAGACACGGTCGCACAGATCAGGGCGGCACTCAACGAACACAAGGCACTCGTGTTCCGCGAGGCCAACATTCTCAGCGACGAAGCGCAGGTGAAGTTCGCCTCGCACTTCGGCCCGCTCACCAAGGCACACCCCACGGTGGCGTCGGTGGAAGGCGAAGAGAACGTCCTGCCCGTGGACAGCGAGAACGGCTCGGCGAACAACTGGCACACGGATGTCACGTTCGTGGTGAACCCGCCACAGGCTTCCACGCTGCGCAGCATCGATCTGCCCGCGTATGGTGGCGAGACCCTGATTGCGTCCTCGGCGGGCGCGTACAAGGACCTCCCGGAGGAGCTCCGCACCTTCGCGGACAGCTTGTGGGCCATCCACACAAACGACTACGACTACTCGGTGCCCAAGAACCTGGAGCATTCCAACGCTGAGGAGCGCCGCAAGGAGTTCACGCGGCTGAAGTTTGAAACTGCCCACCCTGTGGTGCGGGTCCACCCCTTGACCGGCGAGCGCGGATTGTTCATTGGGGGCTTCGCGCAGCGGCTCAGAATCGTGGGCTTGTCCAACACGGAGTCCAAGGACATCATTCGGCTGCTGCAGGCGTACGTGACACGTCCGGAGAACGTGGTCCGGGTGAACTGGGAGCCCAACCAGGTGGTCTTGTTCGATAACCGCATCACCCAGCACTACGCACCGGACAACTACGACGGCCAGCCGCGCAAGCTCAACCGGGTGACCATTGCCGGCGACATCCCGGTCAGCATCGACGGCAAGCCGAGCCAGGCAATCCAGGGCGACTCGAGCACGTACTCCGTGGTTGCGCCCGTGGCAGTTTCGTAGGAGCGCGTATGTGTTGCTGTTGTCACCCAACTGACTGGCAGTAGTGGTTGTTATGAGTCCTCATTCCAACCACTACTGTCAGTCAGTTGGGTTAAAACAAGCGTCAGGGGATGTTGTTCCCCCGCGCCGCCACCCACAATCCGTACCACTCGGCACGGGACATGGTGGCAGCCACGGCGGCGGCATCGGCGCATGCCTGTATCCGTGAAGAGTTGGTGGTTCCAACGACCGGCGAAATCCGGGCGGGGTGCTTCATCAGCCAGCCCAACAGCACAGCCTCCGGCGTGGTGTCCTTCTCCCCCGCCAGCTGCTCCAGCATCGCCGCGGCCGCAGACTCAGCCGGTGACAGCTCGTCGGACTTCGCCCCGGTGTAGCGGCCCTGTGCCAAGGAACCGTAGGCCTGAAGTTCAATTCCCTTGGCCATGCAATGCTCCACGGTCCCGTGCGGGAAGCTGTACTCCAGGCCCTCCGCATGATTGACCAGCACAGTGCCTTCCAGCCAGTCCCTCCGAAGCAAACTCATTTCCAGCTGGTTCGCCACGATGGGCACCTCCAGGGCGTCCTGCAGGAAGGCGATCTGCGCGCCGGACATGTTGGACACGCCCAACTGCCGCACTTTGCCTTCCGTCATTAACTGCCCGACGGCGTCCGCCACCTCGTGCGGGTCCATCAACGGATCGGGCCGGTGCAGGAGCAGCACGTCCACGTAGTCCGTCTGTAGCCGCTTCAGGCTCCCGTTGACCCGTTCAAGAATGGCTTCGCGGCTGAGGTCGTAGTGCGTGGCCAGCCCGCGCTCTCCCAGCCTGATGCCGCACTTGGTCTGCAGCTGGATCTTCTCGCGCAAACCGTGCGAACGGGCAAGGACCTCACCAAAGACGGCCTCGGACTTACCACTGCGGTAAATGTCCGCGTGGTCAAACAACTCGATCCCGATGCCCCGCGCGGCAGCAATCACCGCAGCGGCCTGATCGATCTCGGTTGCGCCGTAGGACGTGCCGTCCCAAGGACCGCCAAGTCCCATGCAGCCGTAAATGAGGCGTCCCCGCCCGTTCGCGATAGTCATACTTCAGTATTCCCCGACGTGGCTAGGAGTTGCGGACAACCCAAGCGGTGGTGTCGGAGGGCAACTTGCCGTCTTCCAGGGGGCCGCTGGCCACCACGACGTTCCCCTCCGGGAGTTCCACCGGGTTGCTGCCGAAGTTGGTCACGGTGTGCCAGCCACCGGGGCGGCTGAAATGCAGCACGTCCTTGTTACCCGTCTCCACCCACTCGAGCTCCTCATCTGTCTGGAGTTCGTTGCGCAGGCGCAGCGCGTCGCGGTAGAGCTCCAGGGTGGATCCCTTGATACCTTCCTGCTTGGCTACGGCATATTCCGCAAACCACTCAGGCTGCGGAAGGTGTGCCCCGCCGGTACCGAACCCGAAGGAAGGGCCGTCCGCTGTCCACGGCAAAGGCACGCGGCAACCGTCACGGCCGATCTCCACGCCCGGATTGCGGAAGAAGGACGGGTCCTGCCGATCCGCATCGGGAATTTCCGACACTTCGCGCAGGCCCAACTCCTCACCTTGGTAGAGGTAAGCGGAACCGGGAAGCGCCAGCAGCAAGAGCGTTGCGGCGCGGGCACGACGCAAGCCGAGTTCGACGTCGAGCTCATCAGCAGGCGCGCCGGCCAGCAGCCAGCCCTTGCCGTCTTGGCCCTTGGGCTTTCCGCCGGTGACATCCTGCGCCGCGTTGGTTCCCTGCGCTACGGAGCCGCCCTTGGGCAGGCCGTAGCGGGTTGCATGACGGACGACGTCGTGGTTGGAGAAGACCCAGGTGGAAGACGCTCCCGATTCCTTGGCCGCCACAAGGTTGTCCGTGATGATCTGCTTGAACGATGCGGCGTCGAAATCGGACTGCAGGAGGTCGAAGTTGAACGCCTGGCCGAGTCCTTCGGGGCTGGCGTAGCGGGCACGGCGGGACTCGTGGACCCAGGCTTCGGCCACAGCGGTCCGCGGGGGGTTGTACTCGTTGAAGAGCTTGCGCCAATCGGCGTAGACCTCGTGGACTTCGTCCCGGTCCCAGAACGGGTGGGAACCGTCGGTGAAGCCATCCGTGCCGTGTGCCTTGGCTTCCAGGTCCGCCTTCATGGGCAGCGGCTCGGTAAGATCCTTTGCCATGCCGTGGGCGACGTCGATACGGAAGCCATCCACGCCGCGGTCGGACCAGAAGCGAAGGGTCTTCAGGAAGTCCTCGCGAATCTCCGGGTTCTCCCAGTTGAAGTCCGGCTGCTCCTTGGCGAAGATGTGCAGGTACCACTGGCCGGGTGTGCCGTCAGGCTCGGTGATGCGGTCCCAGATGGGTCCGCCGAAGACGGAGTCCCAGTCGGAGGGCGGCAGTTCGCCGTTCTCTCCCCGGCCATCGCGGAAGATGTAGCGGTTGCGTGCCGCCGAACCCTTGGGCGACGCCAGCGCTTCCTTAAACCATTCGTGGCGGTCGGAGGAATGGTTGGGGACGATGTCCACCACGATCTTGATTCCCGCGGCGTGAAGGGCGGCGGCCATCTCGTCGAAGTCCTCCAATGTCCCCAGTTTCGGGTCCACGTTGCGGTAGTCGTCAACGTCGTAGCCGCCGTCAGCCAGCGCCGAGGGGTAGAACGGGCTCAGCCAGACGGCGTCGATTCCCAGTTCCTTCAAATACGGGACTTTCTCAGTGATGCCCTTGATGTCGCCAAGTCCGTCGCCGTTCGCGTCATGGAAGCTGCGCGGGTAGATCTGGTAGACAGCAGCCTGGCGCCACCAGTTCGGATCGGACATGCGGTGGGCGTCGGTACGGTGTGCCTTGGTGGCGGAAGTGCTCACGAAACTCCTTTGATTTAGAATCTAAATTTATGTTCCGGACCAGTATGAAACGCTGGACGCGGAAGGTCAACAACGTCAGCCCTTGACGGCGCCCTGCGTCACGCCCGCCATGACCCACCTCTGCGTGAACAGGTACGCGATGATGGCGGGGGCCATCGCCATCAGGTAAGACGCGAAGGACACGTGGTAGTTGTTGCTGAACTGGGTTTGGAACAGGTTCTGCCTGACGGGAAGCGTCTGCAATGCAGGATCGGAAATGATCAGCGAAGGCATCATGAAGTCATTCCACGCGTAGAGGAAGGCGAAGATCCCCACGGTTGCACTCATTGGCGCCAGGAGCGGGAAGATCAGCTTCCAGAAGGTCTGCCACGTGGTAGCGCCGTCGATCCTGGCACTCTCTTCCAGTTCCATGGGGATGGAGCGAAGGAATGCCGTGAAGAGCAGCACGCTGAAGCTCAGTTGGAACATGGTGGCCAGGAGAATGACACCAAACGGGTTATCCAGGCCGAGGCGGCCTGTGAGCTGGATCTGTGGCAGGGCCACCACCGGGAAGGGAATGAACATAGCCCCCAGGAGGTAGAAGAACGAATACCGGAACAGTCGCCGTTCCCAATTGCGCACGATCGCGTAGGAAGCGAAGGCGGCCAGGACGATGGTGGCCAGGACGGTCCCCGCGGTCACCAGCAAGGACATCGCTGCGCCCACAGGAAAGTTGGTCAGCGTCCAGGCCTGGACGAAACCGTCGAGGCTGAAGGGAGCCGGGAAGGAGAAGGCATTTCCGTCCACAGCCTGGCCTTGGGTCTTGAATGCCATGGAGACGGTGACGTACAGGGGCAGGAGCACCGTCACCGCGCACAGCACGAGGATGGTGGTGGCCGACCAGTTGACGCGTTCCACCTTGGGTGTGGATCGCCGTCGGCCGGCTCCGGTGGTGACGGCCTGCCCGCGGGTAGAGCCGTCGATGGCGAGGGTTGCTTGGTTGGTCATCAGAGTGCATTCCGTCCGCGAGTCAGCGAAAGCTGTACGAGAGAGATAACGATGGCCACCACGAAGAAGATCGTCGCATTGGCCATCTGGTAGGCGTAGTCGCCGCCGTTGAAGCCGGCGATGACGGTCATCGCGATGCTCCTTGTTGAAGTCCCGGGACCACCGTTTGTCAGGCCGACGATGATGTCGTAGGCGTTGAGGAAGCCCTTGAAACCGAGAATGATGTTGATCACCACGTAGCCGGAGACCAGCGGCAGCGTGATCTTCAGCAGTTGCTGAAACTTGCTGGCGCCGTCGATTTCCGCAGCCTCATAGACGTCCCCCGGCACTGCGACGAGGCCCGCAATGTAGATGAGCAGCGCTCCGGGCACAGCCTGCCAGGCCGTGACGAGCACGACGGCAACCCACGCGAGGTCTGGATTGGCAAGGAGGCTGCTTTCCAGCCAGGGGATCCCGGCCGCGGCTCCGAGGGAGGGCAACGAGTTCGAAAACAGGAAGTTGAAGACGTACGCGATGATGATGCCGGAAACCACCATGGGAATGACAAAGACGGTTCGCAGCGCCGACTTCATCCGAATGCGTGAAGTCAGCCCGACGGCGAGGAGGAATGCCACCACGTTGACCGCAATCACCGTCACGATGGAGAAACCGAAGGTGAACAGGTAACTCTGCAGGATGGCGGGATCACTGAAGATGGCGATGTAGTTGGTCAGGCCCACAAAGTCCCAGTCACCGATTCCAATGGAATTGGTGAAGCTGAAGAAGATCCCTATGATGCCCGGAATCGTGATGGCCAGGGTGAACAGGACAAGGCTGGGAACCAGGAAAAAGTAGAAGATCGGTTCCACCCGGCGCCTGGCTCGTTGCTTTTGGGGGGCCACAGCGGACGTGGAGGAGGGCGTGGTGATGGTTGACATGGTTTTTACTCCCTGGTTCTGCACTACTGGCGGAACGCCAGGCGCGCCCAATCTGCGTCGAGTGTGCGAAGGGTGGTTGCAGGGGCCGCGCCGAAGACGATCGCCTGCGTGTAGTTCATGATCGGAATCGTGCGCGGCACCAGCACCGAGGGGCCCTGGTAAACGTCTCCGGCGTCGTAGTACTTCACCATCCCTTGGATCCGGGGATCGGGCACGCCAGCGGCATCCTTGGTGGGCGTGAAGCCCAGTTGCGACTGGTTGTAGGCCTCAATTACCTCGGGCTGGTACAGGTACTCGAGGAAGTCCCGGGCCGCGTCCTTGTGCTTGGAGGCCTCCGGGATCCAGGCCGCGAGGTCCACGTTGACTCGGACGCGCAAGTCTTCCGGGTCCTCGGTCATGGGCAACGGAAAGGTTCCAAGGTTGAGGTCCGGAGCTGTCTTGGCGATCTCACTGAAGGCCCACGGACCCTGCAGGTACATGGCAGCCTCCCCTTTCGAGAATGCAAGGTTGCCGTCGCCGTAGGCCCGGCTTGCAGCATCCTTATTGACGTAGCCCTTGGCAAGGGTCAGCATCTTCTCCACGGGCTGGTCGAAGTCCTTCTCGAACGACACCGCCGAGTCCTGCCCTACATTCACGCCTTCAGCGTCAAGCTTCTTGAAGAAATCGATGGTGTCCACCTGACCACCGACGGAGTAGTCGAACCACCCCTGGGCGATGGTCCAGTCATCCTTCCACGTCGCGTAGAACGGCGTCACTCCAGCAGCCTTCAGCTTTTCGCACGCTGCGATCAGTTCGCTCCAAGTAGTGGGCACCACCACGCCGTGCTTGGCGAAAATCTCCTTGTTGTAGATCACCGAGGACGCCATCACCGAGTAAGGCAGGGCACTGGTGCGCCCGGGATACGAACCGTACTGGTCCATAAGCGGCTGAAGGTCCTCGCGGATAGTGGATGCGGCGTTCGTGCCGGACAAGTCACTCAACGCTCCGCGCTGCACAAAGCGGGATGTCTCCATGTTGTAGTTGGCCAGTGCGATGTCCGGCGGATTGCCGCGGACGAAGCTCGCGGACACGACGTCCACGCCTGAAGTGTCCAGGACCACTTCGGTTTCGTCCTGCGAAGCGTTGTAGTCAGCGACGAGTTTGGTCATGAAGCCGATTGCTTCCCTCTTGCTGAACGTAAAACGGATTGTCTCTTTGCCCGACTCCCCGGTGCAGCCTGAGAGGAGGCCGGCCAGCAGTGCCAATCCCAAACCCATAGCTGCGAAGCGTTTCCCGCGTGTCATTTTCACGGACACCGTAGCCCTTTCGTCGCGCGGACCTCAGTGGCCGCATTTCCATCGTGCGGCGGTCAGAACACGCCATCCGAAGTTTAGATAGGAGATAAATTTACGACCTATCGCTAACTATGGTGAGTGATTCGCGCCACAGGGTCAAGCTTTGGAGCAAATGCGTCGTCATCTAAATTTATGGACTAAATTTAGAGAGACCGTCCTATCGTTCCGATGGACCACTGAACAATTGGGAGCACGAATGCTGATCGGGACTGCGCCGTCAACACAGCTTGTACGCAGGGTTAATGCGGGTGCAATGCTGAAGGCCATGCGCGGAGCAGGCGTGGTCACCGGCACGGAACTGATGGCGTCCACTGGACTCTCGAGGGCCACCGTCATTTCGATCTGCGATGAGCTCGTGCAGCTCGGATGGCTCCAGGAACTGGAAAACCAGCGAGGCACAGGAGACTACGTCAAGGGCAGGCCTGCGCGTCGCTTCATCTTCGATGACAGTGCCGCCAGCGTAATCGGAATCGACATCGGCGCGAACAAGATCACCGCGATTGTGGCCGACATGGCCGGAACCACCTTGACGCAGACCACCATGCCTTTCCGGACCTTCAACGTCCCTGCAGATGAGCGTGCCGACGTGCTGGACCGGATCGCGGCGGATGCCCTGGAAAAAGCCGGCGTCACGGCCGACTCCGTCCTGGCAGTTTCGGTTGGTGTTGCCGCACCCGTCAGCCGCGACGGCGAGGTGCTCACGGCCCAGGAGTTCTGGAAATCCTTCGATGTCCGCAGGATTGTGTCCGAGCGGCACGGTTGGCAGGTACTCCTCGAGAACGACGCCAACTTAGCAGCCCTTGCGGAGAGGTGGCAGGGTACAGCTCAGGGCGTCGACAACCTGGTGGTGATGCTCGCCGGGGATCGCCTGGGATCGGGCATCCTCGAGTCCGGCCGTTTGCTCCATGGACAAGTGGGCGGCTTTGGCGAACTGGGTTACCTGGACAACGTGGACGGAGTTGGCGACACCTACGGCATCGCCCATTACGCCTCGCTGTGGGGGCGGGAAGCTCTGGCCAACGACGCCACCAGTTCCTTGGGGACACTCTGCGGCGGAGACCCCGCAGCCCTGACGGCGGAGATGGTTTTCAAGGCGGCAGCAGACGATGACCGTGCCGCCCGCATCGCCCTTGATCGCGTGGCACACCGCATGGCCCGAGTCATCGGCTCGATCAGCACGCTGGTCAACCCTGAGCTGGTGGTCATTGCCGGTGGTGTCGCAGCGTCCGTCCACGCCTTGCTCCCGGACATCGAGAAGCAGTTGGCAGACTTCACCTTCACTCCCCCGCGGCTGGCAACATCCGTCCTGGGCGATGGCATTGTGTCCCTCGGAGCCATCCGCCATGCACTGGACTACGTCGAAGAGCATGCCTTGGACCTCTACCCGGCCTCACTACGAAAGCACGAGGCCGCCGGCTAGTCCGGCATGGACATGGTGCGGAGGTCCAGCTGACGGAGGACGCGATCCGCCACTTCCGGATCAGTGCCGGGTTCGTTGCGGGCCGCCACCACCTCTTGGCGGGCAGCGTCGAGGGCGATGGTCTGGACGGCGATGGACAGCTCCCGTCCCCGCTTTCGCTTCTCAGAGGCCGACTCGTTCTGCAGCGTGCCATCCAACAGCTCCGCATGCAGGCGGCGCATTTTCTCCTTGACCAGCGCTACTTTCTCAGGCGGAAGTTCCTTCATGAGGTCATGATCCTTGAGCGCAGCCACCGCCGCGGACTGGGCACGCTTGGCCAGGAGCTTGGCGGCATCCTGCTCGTGCGAACCATCCTCCGTGGCCTTCAGGACGCGCATGAGCCACGGCAACGTGAGGCCGGGGAGGACCAGCGTCGCCAGAAGAACGGCGCAGGCGATCACCAGGATCTCGTGCCGCGCCGGGAAGTCGCTGCCATCCGGCAAGGTCATGGGAAGGGCCAAGGCAAGGGCCAACGTCGCCAGCCCGCGCATGCCGCACCACGTCAGGATCAACACTTCCTTTGGGGACGTGGGCAGGAGGTTCCCCCGCCTGCGCGCAGACAAGGACAGCAGCGCCAACCACAGGAATCGGACCACGAATACCAGGATGCAGATCACCACGGCCATGCCGATCATCCCAAAAATGGCCGTTCCCTCGTCGCGGATGACGTGGCGGATCTCCAGGCCCACCAGTCCAAAGGCCAAGCCCGTGGCGAGCAACTCCACCACGTCCCAGAAGGCCGTCCGCGTGATGCGTTCAGCGGCGTCCTGCGGCCGCGTATGGCGCTGCAGCTCCAAGGCGGTAACGACGACGGCCACCACACCTGAGGCGTGCAGCTCTTCCGCGAGGATGTAGGCCGCGAACGGCACCACCAAGGTGACCGCGCTTCGGGCCACCATGGAGGCAACCAGTGTGGTGATGAATTTGGTCAGCCAACCCATCGCAATGCCGATCACCACGGCCAGGGCTGCACCGATCACGAACTGGGGAATGACTTCCGGGCCCACTTCCTTGCCGGACATCGTGGCGGCCACAGCGGCCTGGAAGATCACGATGGCCGCGGCATCGTTGAAGAGACCTTCGCTCTGGAGGACTGTGATGAGGCGTCGGGGCATGTGGACACGGCCAGCTACGGATTCGACGGCCACAGGGTCCGGCGGGGCCACCATGGCGCCCAAGGCGATAGCGGCGGGAATTCCGATGCCCGGGATCATGAGCCAGGCAGCTCCGGCCACAACGGCCGTGGAGACCACCACCAACGCCACGGCCAGGAGCAGCAATGTCCGCCATCGCACCCTGAAGACCGCCCACGAGCTCTTCTGCGCGGTTGCGAACAGCAGGGGCGGAAGGAAGATCGGCAGGATCAGTTCAGGGGAGATCTCAAATTCGGGGAAACCCGGAATGAAGGTCAGCGCAACAGCCAAGAGCAGCATCAGCACCGGATATGGAAGCCGGAGCCGGTCCCCCAAACCCACTGCCACCACTGTTGCAAGCAGCAACCCGACAATGAGCGCCAACTGATCCATGTTCCTGCTTCCCCAGATGTTGTAGAGCTCTCCCCCGGGCAAAGCCGAAAAAGTTCCCTACCAACATATCCCGGGATCCCGGCACTGCCGGCCCTGGCTACTCGGCCGTGAGGGCGTCCACCACGTCCTCGGCTCCATCTTTGAAGGCGATGGTGCGGTGGACGGTCTCCGGCAGCTCCAGGACTGCCGCCGTCACGAGCGCCACGTTGGCCCGCGAAGTCTGCGTACCGTTGCCCGGGTTGGCAGGATCGGTCTCAATCAAGCCGGTAGCCGGTTCATCGGTCAGGGTTCCGGGGCCCAGAATGGTCCAGTCGAGGTCGGTACCCCGCAGGTATTCGTCAGCAGCAGCCTTGGCCTCTGCGTAGGCGAAGAACGGGTTGTCCTCCGGGACCCCATGGTCCGTGGAAGCACCAAGGTAGGACACCATGACATACCGCGTTACCTGGGCTTCGGCTGCCGCATCCATGGAGCGGATGGCTGCGTCCCGGTCCACGGCGTACGTCCTGGCGGGGTTCCCTCCGCCGGCACCGGCTGACCAGACCACGGCGTCGTGGCCCTTGAGCGCTTGGGCGAGTTCCGCCGTCGTCGAGTTTTCTACATCCAGCACCTCAGCAGAGGCGCCCGTGTCCGTGACATCTGCCACATGATCGGGATTTCGGATGAAGGAGGTGACGTCGTGACCTTCGCCACTCAGGATGCGGGACAGATGCAGGGCCACTTTGCCGTGGCCGCCAATGATTGCGATTCGGCTCATTGACCCATTCTGTCCCAAGAAACGGAAAAACCCCGCAGACAGAATCTGCGGGGTTTTGCTCTGTAGCGGTGGGGAGGCTCGATCTCCCGACCTCACGATTATGAGTCGTGCGCTCTAACCAACTGAGCTACACCGCCACGAATGAGAAAAACCTGTGTCAAGCCGGTCAAAACCGCCTTGACACAGGCCCTCATCCAGAGCCCCCCACCGGAATCGATCCGGTGACCTCGTTCTTACCAAGAACGCGCTCTACCACTGAGCTAGGGGGGCAACGAGTAAATACTCTACCGGACGTTTTCAGAAGCTACAAATCGGCGAAAGAACGCGGAAAAACGGCGTCGACACAATTTGCAAAGACGCCCATTTCCTGATCTACAAACGGAGAAAATCAGGGCAGCCGAAGCACCTGTCCGGGATAGATCAGGTCCGGGTTAGGGACCGTATCTGCGTTGCTCGCGATCAGTGCACCGAGGTCCACGCCGAACTGTGCGGCGATCCCACCCATAGTGTCCCCTGGCTCCACCACAACCTCCGTGACCCGTGGAGCCGCCGCTGCGGTCCCGCCGCCCTCTGCAGGGGCCCCAGGGGTGGCCTCGTGGGCTTCCTGAGCCGCCTGCGCCTCCTGCGCGCCGTCAACGTCAGCCTCCACCTGCCGGGCTGCCTGCACCCCGGCAACGTCCGCAGCTTCCTGCTGGGCCGCCGCCTGTGCGGCCGCCGCCTCAGCGGCGCTGCGGTCCAACGTTGCAACCTCGACGGCGGCTGCGTCCTCAGCCGCTTGGCTTGCGGCAGTGTCCACTGGGCCGGTTTCGGGAGCAGCAGGGACGCTGTGATCCTTATCGCCGAAACCGAGGTTCTTCTTCAAGTTGTCCAGCAATCCCATGGAGCATCCTCCTGCGTTCCGCTTCCCAGCCACTTGGCCGGCACCTTGATGGTACGGCGGGGCGCAGCCGCACGTAACCCCGTTAAACGCCTCAGGGGGCCGGCCCGAAAGCCGACCCCCTGATGGGAACTACCTAGTGTTGACCACTTGGCGTGTGTTTACCACTTGCCCTTGCGGTTGAAGTCGCGGTTGCTGCCTTCGCCGCCGGTGCGGGGCTTGCGGGCACCGTCGCCGTGGCCACCGAAGCGTGAGCCGCTGGCCTGGCCGCGATCGCGGTCGCCGTAGCTGCCTGCCGTGCGCTCGGAGCGGTCGCTGTACGAGCGGCCGCCACGGTCAGCGGAAGAACGCTCGCCGTCGGACTTGCGGAAGTCCTTCTTGAAACCGCCGCTGCCCTTGAAGTTGCCGCCACCGCGGTTCTCGCGGTCGCCATAGCCACCGCGTCCACCGCCCTGGTAGCCGCCACGCTCGCTGTTCGGCTTGCGGCCGTTGTCCAGCTCAAGGTGGATCAGCTCGCCACCGATGCGGGTGCGGGACAGTGCGCGCAGCTGCTCGGGGCTCAGGTCTGCCGGAAGCTCCACCAAGGAGTGGTCCGAGCGAATGTCGATGCCACCGATTTGTGCGGAGGAAATGCCACCTTCGTTGGCAATGGCGCCAACGATGGAACCCGGCATGACGCGCTGACGGCGTCCGACGGCGATCCGGTAGGTAGCGTTGCCCTCGGTGAGCGCACGGGTCGGGCCACGGGAACCGAAGCCGTCTTTGGAGCGCTCACGCTTCTGGTACTCAGGAGCGGCAGGCAGTTCCTTGACCAACAAGGGCTGACCACCCTGGGCCATGACGGCCAAGGCTGCAGCGATCTCGGAAGCCGGAACGTTGTGCTCTTCCTCGTAGGAGGAGATGAGGTCGCGGAATGCTGCGACATCCTCGGACGCGAGGGTCTCGGTGATGCGCTCGGCGAACTTGCCCAGGCGCAACGTGTTGACCGTCTCGGCAGTCGGGAGGTGCATCTGCTCCACCGGCTGGCGCGTTGCCTTTTCGATGGAACGCAGCAAGTACTTCTCACGCGGCGTCATGAAGAGGATGGCGTCACCCGAACGGCCTGCACGGCCGGTACGGCCAATGCGGTGCACGTAGGACTCGGTGTCGTGGGGAATGTCGTAGTTGATGACGTGGCTGATGCGCTCAACGTCAAGGCCACGGGCTGCGACGTCGGTAGCAACCAGGATGTCGATGCGGCCTTCCTTCAGGGCGTCGACGGTGCGTTCGCGCTGCTGCTGCGGGATGTCGCCGTTGATGGCGGCAGCCTGGAAGCCGCGTGACTTCAGCTTGTCGGCAAGGTCCTCGGTGGCCATCTTGGTGCGCACGAAGGCGATAACGCCGTCGAACTCTTCAACCTCGAGGATGCGGGTCAGGGCGTCCAGCTTGTGCGGGCCCATGACCTGAAGGTAACGCTGCTTGGTGTTGGCACCGGTGGTGGTCTTGGACTTCACCGAGATTTCAGCAGGGTTGTTCAGGTACTGCTTGGACATGCGGCGGATCTGGCCCGGCATGGTGGCAGAGAACAGTGCAACCTGGCGGGTCTCCGGGGTCTGCTGGAAGATCTGCTCCACGTCATCGGCGAAGCCCATGCGCAGCATCTCGTCAGCTTCGTCCAGTACCAGGTACTGGAGTTCGGACAGGTCCAGGGAACCCTTGGCGATGTGGTCGATCACGCGGCCGGGGGTACCGACAACAACCTGTGCACCGCGGCGCAGGCCGGCGAGCTGCGGGCCGTAGGCCGAGCCACCATAGACCGGGAGGACGGTGAAGTCGTCGATGTGCTTGGCGTATGAGGTGAAGGCCTCGGCAACCTGGAGGGCCAGTTCACGCGTCGGAGCCAGGACCAAGGCCTGGGTCTTGCGGGACGGGCCGTTGAGGTCGTGGAGCTCAGCCAGGCGGGACAGGGCCGGAACAGCGAATGCTGCGGTCTTGCCGGTACCGGTCTGGGCCAGGCCAACGACGTCGCGGCCTTCGAGCAGCAGGGGGATGGTGGCAGCCTGGATGGGAGACGGCTTTTCGTAGCCGACGTCCTGCAGGGCGGCCAGAACGCGACCGTCGATGCCAAGATCGACGAAGCGGACGCCTTCTTCTTCCTCTTCTTCCGCCTTGGGGGCAGGAGCTTCGGTGAAGGTGGGGGCTGCAGTCTCAGCTGCAACAGTCTCGACGGGGGCAGCGGCAGCGGCCGGTGCTTCAGCTTCGGCGGGTGCGGTGGCCTCGGCTGCAACAGCGGAGTCAGCGGTCTGGGCGTCGAAGGTTTCGTTGAGATTTTCGGTCATAGGGGGAAATTCCTCATCCATAGGGCAGTCGGCGCGGCCCGGTTGGGCTTGGCCGCAGTACTCGTCGCGAAGAGACAGGGAAATAGGTGCCCTGCTTTCGCAAGAAGTCCGGCGCTATCGCAATCCCATGGCAGGACTTCCCGCTGCATCTCTTGGCTGCTATCCCAGCAGTCTGTACAGCGTTTTCTTTAGCCGGCTCTCCCTATGAAAATGCCCGCACACATTTGCGGGCCCCAACACTTACCAGTCCTGCCTCAAGAATTGGGCAGGATAAAGGGATTTCCGGAGTGGGGGATATTTCAAGTGTAAGGTACGGACCGCAGTCACCGCGACTTCAGGGACCAAGATGGCCGGGTGAGCTTGTTCACACTTGTCTCTGAGGGGGTACTGAGGGGTTTCCGGGACTCCTAGAGCCCGTTTCGCCGGAGGAGCTTTTCAAACTTCGAGTGGTACTCATCCTGCAGGCGGATCTCTCCGTCAGCCTCGGCGTCCAGCAGAACCTGGACCAGTTCCGGGGTGGGCTCGCTGAACCACTGGCCCACGGTGATTCCGTGCTTGGGCACGAACGTGCGGTGGATATGGTCACCCGCGGAGATGGTGCCCGTCTTGATCACCCTGAGGTAGGTGCCAACACGGCCGGCCTGCGTGAAACGCTTTACCCACTGCGGCTCCCCCAGCACCCGCTGGAACGTTGCACAAGGAACACGCGGGGACGTGACCTCCAGCTCCACGTCCAGGCCGATCTTCCACCGCTCCCCGATGACCGCATGCGTGGTTTCAATGCCGGCCACGCGCAGGTTCTCTCCGAAGAGACCCGCCGGAACCTCGCGCTGCAGCTCGCCGGACCAGTAGTCAGCGTCCGCCTGCGAGTACGCGTACACGGCCTGGTCTTCCCCACCGTGATCAATCCGGCTGGCCTGCACATCGCCATGGATTCCGAGCTTGTGAACCTTGACCGGGCCCTCGACAGGACGCTTGTCAATGGCAGTGACGCCGACGCTGCCAGGATCAGGCAACAACTGGTGGACACGGCAGACGGCAAGGAGGGATGCGGTGTTCATGGCTACAGTCTACGGATCACCACAGCCCGGGCTAAGGATCGAACCGGTAGCCCATCCCCGCTTCCGTGTGCAGATGCCGGGGCTCGGCCGGATCCCGCTCCAGCTTTCGCCGCAGCTGGGCTATGTAGACGCGCAGGTACTGGGTTTCCTTGGCATAGGCCTGCCCCCAAACCTGGGTCAGGATCTGCTGCTGGCTGACCAGCTTGCCCTTGTTGCGGACCAACAACTCCAGGATGTTCCA
This sequence comes from Paenarthrobacter sp. FR1, assembly GCF_051106045.1. Taxonomy (NCBI): domain Bacteria; kingdom Bacillati; phylum Actinomycetota; class Actinomycetes; order Micrococcales; family Micrococcaceae; genus Paenarthrobacter; species Paenarthrobacter sp. FR1. The sequence continues at coordinate 636,527 of NZ_JBPFSF010000001.1, forward strand.
TTCCGTAGGCGTCAGCCGGACTTCCGAGCCGTCCTTCACGATCTTCTTCCCGGCCAGGTCCACAATGAAGTCCGCAGTCGCCAGCGTGGGTTCCTCGGTCTCGGTGACAACGCGACGCGAGGCAACCCGCAGCCGCGCAAGCAGCTCATCCAAACCGAAAGGCTTGGTCACGTAGTCGTCCGCACCGGCGTCGAGCGCTTCCACCTTGTCCTCCGACGCGTGCCGGGCCGACAAAACGATGATGGGCATGCTGCTCCAGCCGCGGATGCGGCGGATGATCTCCACTCCGTCCATGTCCGGCAGCCCCAGGTCCAGGACCACGATGTTGACGGGTTGCTTCGCGGCCGCGTTCAGGGCGTCTGCACCGTTTCCCACCGTCAGGGCCTGGTATCCATGGGCCTGAAGGGTGACCTGCATGGCCCGGGCAATACGGGCTTCGTCCTCGACAATGAGTACCAGCGTCATTCCGGGTCACCTGTCCACAGCGGCAAGGTGACCACCATGGTCAAGCCGCCGCCCGGCGTCGGCTCCGCTGCGAGCCTGCCTCCCATGGCTTCGCTGAATCCCTTTGCAACGGCCAGGCCCAAGCCAATCCCGCCGCCAGTGCTGCCTCCACCTGCGGGCGACGGAGAATCCCCGAAGCGCTGGAAGGGCTGGAACATGGTGAGGACTTCTTCGTGTCCCATTCCCCGGCCGTGGTCCACGATCCGCAGTTCGCTGGCGGGCCGGTCGCCCAAGGTGATGCCGGCTCCGGCCCGGGCGGTCAGGACAACATCCGAGTCGGGCGCGTACTTCACGGCGTTCTCCACGATGTTGGCCACCACGCGTTCCAGCATGCCGGCGTCGGCTTGAACCGGCGGAAGGTTGGGCGGCAGTTCGTTCCGCAGCCGGTCCACGGGAACACCACGCAAAGCTTGGGGCAGCACATCGGCCCACACAATTCCTGCCAGCAACGGATTGACGGCGTCGGCCGTGATGCGGGACATGTCCAGGAGGTTGTCCACCAGATGATCCAAACGGTCCGCATAGTCCTCGATGGTCTCCAGCAATTCCCGCTCGACGTCGGGTGGAAAGTTCACGTCCTCCTGGCGCAGGCTGCTGACGGCGAGCTTGATGCCGGCCAACGGCGTGCGCAGGTCATGCGAGACAGCGCGCAGGATGGATGTCCGCATCTTGTTGCCCTCGGCCAGCCGTACATTGTCGCGCCTGCTCTTCACCAGTTGCTGCCGCTCCCGCACGGCCACCACAAAGGCACCAAACGCAGCCAGCAGGCGCTGGTGTTGCGCGGTCAGCGGACCGCCGCGAAGCAACAGCGTGTAGTGGGGGTCGACGACGGCGGCATGGTCTGCGGCTGCATGGGTCACCGGCGGATTGGGGCCAGCGCTGGCAAGGGCGCGCCATTCCGGTTGTGTTCCGGGGGCTGCCGCAGCGAGGTTCGTGGTGCCCAGCAACGTCACCGCTTCCATGCCCAGATTGCTTCGGACCTTTTCAAGGAACGATTCCAGGCTTCCGTCGGAGCTCAGGATTCGCAGCGCCAGCTCGCTGAGGGCCGTTGCCTCGGCCCCGGATCGTGCCGCTTCCTGGGCCCGGCGGCTGGCAAGGCCCACTGCGAGCGCAACTCCGCAAGCCACGGCAAGGAACACCACCAGGGTGAACAACGTGGTGGGGTCTGCGATGGACAGGGAACCAATCGGGTCCGCAGAAAAGTAGTTCAGGAGGAAGCTGCCCAAGACGGCGGCGACCACAGCCGGCCACAGGCCACCGATGGCGGCAACGGCTACCGCAACGGCCAACTGCAGGAGCATAATCATGGCGAAGTTGCGGAAATTGAGGACGGTGACCAAAACTTCGACGACGGGTGGCAGCACGAGTGCCAAAACCAGGCCGGTGATCACACGGCCTTGGCCGATGCCCCGAACCGGCGGAAGCCGCAGCAACACGCCGTCGTCGCCGTTGCTGTGTGTCTCAGGGGCCGCCATGGCTACATCCTTGCATGTTCCCAGGGTGGGCAGTTCTCCCCATTTGGCCTGCCACCCGTGCCTGTACCCCGCACAGCGACTAGGCTTGCTCTGAGCATTCTGGTCCGGCGTGGCGCCGGACACATCTACGGTCTATCCAGGGGGATACACATGGGCCCGAAAGACAGCCCTGACGCGTCCGGCACCAACGGCAGCGGCAGGGACAACAACGGCGACTTTGGTGCGGCCAACAATCCGCCCAAGCCCCCACCTTGGCAGGTGCCCAAGCCGGAACTCCACCCTGAGCTGTTCACGCCTGTAGAAGGCAGCCCGGAGGGAAATCAACAAGACAAGAAGCAGGGCAAGAAGCGCCCGGCAGCCTCCCGCCAGGACACCCCCGCCACGCCATCTCCCGGCCAGCCCCTGCCCGTGGTGGACCCCTTTGCCAAGGAGCGCGAACGCGACGCTGCTGCGGCCGCAAAGAAGAAGAAGCGTTCGCAGCGCCGCACCGTGGTGGTGGGTTTGGGCGTCACTGCCCTGCTGGCTGGAACCATTACCGCCATCGTGGCCAGCAACGAGCAGGAGGCTGACTACGCCCAGGTTTGTTTCAACGAGGAGACCGGCGAACGCGTCGACGACAACCAGTGCGACAACAGCAGCTCGGCCGGCCGCAGTTCAGCCGTCTACGCCTGGTACTTCTACTCCAGGGGGGCCAGCGTGCCTGCCGTGGGGCAGAACCGCAGCTCCTACCCCAGCTACACCAAGAATGTGCCTGCGGGGGCCAAGTCGTCCACGGGATACAGCACCAAGGGCGGTACGGTCAGCCGGGGCGGCTTTGGCAGCAGTTCCAAAAGCGGCGGAAGCTCGGGAGGCTAGGCGTGCGTCGACTGCACTCCGCGCCCAGGCCGGACTGGAAGCAAAAGATCGAAGAACAGGGCCTGGTTTTCTCCACCACCACCATGCCCGACGGCCGCAAGATCGAATACTGGAACGAATCGGCGTATTACGAATTCACCATGGACGAGGTGGAAACCCTCGAAAAGACCGCCGAGGACATGCACCTCATGTGCTTGGAGGCAGCGAAGTACCTGGCCACGGGAGCCATGGGCGATATCGGGATCGGCCAGCAGGCGCTGGAACTCGCCGGCGAGTCGCTCCTGGCCGCGGACATGGATATCTACGGCCGCTTCGACTTCATCTATGACGGCAAGGGTGGTCCGGCCAAGATGCTGGAGTACAACGCCGATACTCCCACCGGGCTGATCGAAGCTTCCGTGGCGCAGTGGTTCTGGCTGCAGGACGTCTTTCCGGAGAAGGACCAGTGGAACGGCATCCACGAAGCCTTGATCCGGCAGTGGAAGAAACTGCAGTTCCGGACCGGCATGAGCACCTTGCATGTGGCGCACTCCGAGGCAGAGGAATCCGGCGAGGACTGGATGACGGCCGCATACATGCGGGATGTCGCCAGCCAAGGCGGATGGACCACCATAGGCATCAATATGTCTGACATTGGCTGGGACCCGAACCTGAACCGCTTCGTGGACCTGGACAACTTCATGATCAGCACCATGTTCAAGCTGTACCCATGGGAGCTCATGATGAAGGAGCCATTCGGGCAACGACTCCTGCAGCGGGCACACAACCCCCGCTGGGTGGAGCCGGCCTGGAAGATGCTGCTGTCCAACAAAGCCCTCCTGGCTGCGCTGTGGCACCTCTACCCGGACCACCCGAACCTACTGCCTGCCTACCTCGGCGACCCAGGGCCGCTCAAGGAATGGGTGGCCAAACCGCTGCACGGACGCGAGGGCGACAACATCCGCATCCATGCCCCCGGCATCGAAATCCAGCAGCCCGGTGGTTATGGCCGTGAAGGCTGGTGCTTCCAGCAGTACCACTCCCTCCCCGATTTTGACGGCAACCATCCCGTCCTGGGTCTGTGGGTGGTAGATGGCGAGTCCGTTGGCTGCGGCATCCGCGAATCGGACGGCCCCATCACGGACTACTTCTGCCGTTTCGTCCCCAACACCATCGACTCCCCGGCGCCCGTGGCGCCCCCTGCTACTTCCTATGGAGCCGCACTATGAGTACTGAAACCTCGACGCCGGGTGGCGGCTCAGCGGGCGGCGACCGTACCGCCGTCGTACCTTCCAAGGGCCTCCACGCCGGAATCCTGGACCTGGGAGACTCCGTCATGCTGGGCCTTGCGTCCACCGCCCCTGTCTATTCGCTGGCGGCCACGCTGGGACTCATTGTTGCCGTGAACGGCAACTACACTCCCCTGATCCTGATCCTTGGCTTCATCCCCGTGCTCTTCATCGCCTACGCTTTCCGGGAGCTGAACAGCGCCATGCCGGACTGCGGCACCACGTTCTTCTGGGCGCGCAGGGCATTCGGTCCGTGGGCGGGCTGGCTTGGCGGCTGGGGGGTTGCCCTTGCCGGCATCGTGGTGCTGGCCAACCTGGCGCAAATTGCCGGCAAGTACCTCTGGCTGCTGGTGGGCGATGGTTCCCTGGCGGAGAACAAGTGGCTGGTGACCGCCACGGGCGTGCTGTTCATCGCGTTCATGACGTACGTGAACAACCGCGGCATCAGGCTCGGGGAGCACGTCCAGCGCACCCTGACGTACATCCAATACATTTCGCTGGGTATTTTCGCGGTGGCCATCATTGTCCGGATCGCCGGAGGAGCACCCGAGGGCCAGGCCTTCGATTTCGAGTGGTTCAATCCCGCAGGTGCCTTTGCCGACCCCGGTGCCGTGGTTCACGGTGTCTTGCTGGCGCTCTTTATCTACTGGGGCTGGGACACGTGCCTGGCGCTCAACGAGGAAACCGAGAATCCCACCAAGACGCCGGGCCGTGGCGCAGTCATCTCCGCATCAGTGCTTGTGGCGATCTACGTGTCAGTGGCACTGCTGGTCATGATGTACGCCACGATCGGGACCGATGGCATCGGCCTGGGCAATGAAGCCAACCAGGACGACGTTTTCCTGGCCATGAAGGACGTTGTTTTGGGTCCGTGGGGCTGGTTGATCATTGTGGCGGTGCTGGCATCCGTGCTGTCCTCCACGCAGACCACCATCCTGCCGACCGCGCGCGGAACGCTGTCCATGGGTGTCAACGGCGCCCTGCCGGCCCGCTTCGGCAAGGTGCACGAACGCTTCCAGACGCCGGGCTTCTCCACGCAGGTCATGGGAGTCGTGGCCGTGGTGTACTACGTAGCGATGAGTTTCCTCAGCGAAAACCTGTTGTCCGACTCCATCAGCGCCATCAGCCTGTTCATCGCGTTCTACTACGCCCTCACCGGGTTCTCCTGCGTCTGGTTCTTCCGCTCCACGCTCCGGGACTCCGCCCGCAACCTGTGGTTCCGGGGCATCCTGCCGTTCCTGGGCGCGGTGTCCTTGACCGCTGCATTCTTCATCTCGGCGGTCCAAATGTGGGACCCGGCCTATGGGGATACGCAGATCTTCGGAATCGGCGGTGCGTTCATCAGCGGTGTCCTGCTGTTGGCCTTGGGTGTGGTGCTGGCGATCGTCTGCCGGTTCGCACCGTCCACACGCGGGTACTTCACCGGCGAACGGAAAGAGGCCGGGATAGTCCGCGGCGAGTAACTCAGGCTTGTCCGCCTAGGATGCTGGAATGAGCGATTCAACGACGAACACCTCCGACGTCCTGGCCCTGGATTCCCTGCTGTCCGCGGACGAGCTTGCCCTCCGCCACACGGTCCGTGACTACACCGCACAACGGATCCGTCCGAACATCGCCCGCTGGTACGAGGACGCCGAATTCCCCCGGGAGATCGCTCCTGAACTGGGTGAACTCGGCGTCCTTGGCATGCATCTGGAGGGTTACGGCTGCCCGGGGCGCACCGCCGTCGAATATGGTCTGGCCGCCATGGAACTGGAGGCCGGCGACTCTGGGATCCGCACCTTCGTTTCGGTGCAGGGTTCCCTGGCCATGACCGCCATTCACAAGTGGGGTTCGGAGGCCCAAAAGGAACAATGGCTGCCCCGAATGGCGGCCGGCGAGCTGATCGGCTGTTTCGCCCTGACGGAGCCAACGGCGGGATCGGACCCGTCGTCCATGACCACGGTCGCCCGCGAGACAGCCGACGGCTGGGTCCTTGACGGCGTCAAACGCTGGATCGGCCTCGCTTCCATTGCCGACGTGATGGTGGTGTGGGCAAAGACGGACGACGGGATCCGCGGCTTCCTGGTTCCCGCAGGAACAACCGGCGTGACCGCCACGCCGATCGAACCGAAGCTCTCCATGCGTGCCTCCATCCAGTGCGATGTAACGTTCGACGACGTGAGGCTGGGTCCGGAGGCACTCCTCCCGGGTGCCCTGGGACTCAAAGGGCCGTTCTCCTGCTTGAACGAGGCCCGCTATGGCATCGCTTGGGGCGCCATGGGGGCCGCCCGCGACTCCTACGAGGCCGCACTTTCCTACGCCGGTGACCGTTTGCAGTTCGGGCGACCCCTGGCCGGCTATCAGCTCACGCAGGAGAAGTTGGTGAACATGCTCCTGGAGATCCAGAAAGGCACCATGCTGGCCCTCCACCTGGGCCGGTTGAAGGACGTCGGTCAGCTGCACCCGCAGCAGATCTCGATGGGCAAGCTGAACAATGTCCGGGAAGCCATCAAGATTGCCAGGGAAGCCCGCACCATTCTGGGCGGTAACGGCGTCACACTGGATTACTCACCCCTCCGGCATGCCAACAACCTGGAATCCGTCCGGACGTATGAAGGCACCGACGAAGTCCACACGCTGATCCTGGGCCAGCACATCACTGGCATCGGCGCATTCCGGGGCTAACCCACCCAACTGGCTGTCCCTAGTTGGACTCCGGGAGGATCACGAGTTTCAAGTAGCCGCGAAGGCGCTCGGCAACGTCCACGTCGTCGGGGGCCAACAACCATTGCGTCTGAAGCCCGTCCCACAAGGCAACCAGGGACATCGCGGCCTCGTCCGGATCAACGCCCGGGCGCAGCCGGCCAACAGCTGCCAATTCCGCGAACCGTCGACCGTAGCTTGCGCGCAACCGCTCATAGCGCTCGGTGAAGTAGTCCCGGCCAGGGTGCTCATCCGTGACCGATTCGGCGCAGAGGACCGCGTAAAGCTCGATCACTCCTGGAATGCCCTCGTTGTAGAGGGCCGTCCGGATGACGGAATCCGCCAAGCCCTCTTCCATGTCGTCAGGGAAGGCGCCACTGGTGATCTCGTCGCGGCGTTCCAGGACCGACATCAGGAGGTCGCGCTTTGACGGGAAGTAGTGCAGCAAGCTTGTTTGGCTCATCCCTGCACGGTCCGCAACGTCCTGCAGCGATCCCCCGCGGTAGCCACGGGCAGCGAACACCGCATGCGCAGCGTCCAGAATTGTCTGGCGCCGTTCCTCGGATTTCGCGTAGGGGCCGCGCTTCCCTGCGCGGGCCACGTCCTTTGTGGTCATGGCTAGACAGTGTACGCGGGTACTGACCTCACTCGAAATTCGAGTAAGCACTCGAATTATCTGTTACCGTGATCACAATCGACGTGCCGGGGCCGCTCTCCGAGTGCCGGCAGCGTCAACCTGACACGAAGAGGTGAAGGCTCATGACCCGTTTCACTCGAAGACAACTTCTGGGCGCAGGCCTGGGCACGGCAGCCATGGGACTGCTGTCCGGCTGCGCGACGCCGGGAACCCAATCCGTCAACGCTGCACCCACCATCCCCGCCGCCACCGGTCCAGTGCGGCTCACGTATTGGGCATGGCTGAAGGACTTCCAGAATGTCGCCGACATCTGGAATGCACAGAATCCGAACGTTCAGGTGGACGTCGTGTGGATCCCGGGCGGCAACGCAGGTGGATACCAGAAGCTGTACTCGGCCCTGGCAGCCGGCGGTGGACCGGACCTGGCGCAGGTGGAGCTCCGTTCCATTCCGGAGTTCATGCTGGTCAACGGGCTGGTGGACGTCTCCCGCTACGGAGCCAACGACCATGCGCACCTCTACGACCCCACTCTGTGGAAGCAGGTCAGCTACACGGGCGGCGTCTACGGATTACCCCAGGACTCCGGACCCATGGCCATGTTCTACCAGCCAGCCATCCTGGACAAGGTGGGCGGAACCAGCCCCACAACCTGGGACGAATGGGCGGAACTGGCCCGCGAGCTCCGTTCCGTGGACACGTACCTTGATTGCTTCCCCATCAGCGACGCCTCGCCCTTCGCCTCCTTCGCTGGTCAAGCAGGAGCTGCCTGGCTTCGTCCAGAGGAGAATGGCTGGGTCATCAACATGACCGACGACGCGACGCTGAACACCGCGCGCTTCTTCGACAAAGCGATCGACGACGACCTCGTCACCACTGCGTACGGCGCCTTCTCGCCGGGCTGGTTCGCTGCGGCAGGCAAGGGCGGCATCGCCTCCACCGTCACCGGCAGTTGGGGCGATGCGCTGGTGGAGGGCGTCAGTGGTTCCGAAGGTAAGTGGCGCGTTGCCCCCATGCCCACATGGGACGGCACCGGGTTCGGGTCCAGCTACCTGGGTGGTTCCACCGCGGCCGTGCTTGCCAACAGCAAGCACCCCAAGGAAGCGGTGGAGTTCGCCGTCTGGCTGACAACCTCACAAGAAGGCATCGACGCCGAGATCAAGAACAGCGGCATCGGGTGGTCCCCGAATCCCGATTTCATTGGAACGGACCGGCAACAACCTTCGGCCTTCTTCGGCGGCCAGGACTACAACCAGGACGTCTTCGTCCCGGCAGCGCAACAGCAGAACCGTGACTGGTCCTGGTGGCCGGTGACCCAGCAGTCCTTCAACATCCTGAGCGACGGTTTCCGCAAGAAGGCCTTCGGGACCTCCTTGGTGGACTCCATCGCGGCTTCCGAGCAGCAGATCATCACCGTTTTCAAGAACAAGGGCCTCACCATCCGGAAGGAAACGGCATGACGACCACTCGTACAGCACCTGCCGCAAGGCGTCCCGCCGACGTACCCCGGCGCAGCAAGCGCACTGGCGCAGCAGCACGCGCGCCTTGGCTCTTGCTGGCGCCGTTCCTGGGGTTGTTCGTCCTCACGTTCCTGCTGCCAATTGTTGTAGCCATCCTGTCCAGCTTCACCAAAGTGACCAGGAGCGGACTCTTCGGCGAGGCCGGCGTGACCAGCGAATTCGCTGGGTTCAGCAACTACGCGCAGGCCTTGGCAGATGGCAGCTTCGTAGCCTCGATCGGCCGGATGCTGTTGTTCGGCATCGTCCAGGTGCCCGTCATGATCGTCCTGTGCACGGTCTTGGCACTGATGTTGGAATCGGCTTCTGCCAAGTGGCCCGGATTCTTCCGCGCCGCCTACTTCATGCCCTACGGTGTCCCCGGCGTCATCGCCACCATCCTGTGGTCCTTCCTGTATGTGCCCGGCCTCAGCCCACTGTTCGACGTGGCCAAGATCGTGGGCCTCACCCCGGACTTCCTGGGTGCCAACAGCGTGCTGTGGTCCATCGCCAACATCGTCACGTGGAGCTACACGGGCTACAACATGCTGATTATCGTGGCGCAACTCAAGGCCATTCCGGTGGAACTTTACGAGGCCGCCAAGGTGGACGGTGCGTCGACGTGGCGCGTGGCCCGGAGCATCCAGCTCCCCCTGATCCGCCCGGCACTCATGCTCACCACGGTGTTTTCGATTATCGGAACGCTGCAGTTGTTCGCGGAGGCCCAGGTCCTCAAGACCGTAGCCCCTGCCATTGACAGCCAGTACACGCCCAACCTCAGCGCTTACACCACGGCCTTTGCCTACAACGACTACAACGTCGCTGCCGCCCAGTCGGTCATCATTGCCGTGGCCGCGTTCGCCCTTTCGTTCGCCTTCCTCGCACTCACCAACAGGAAGTCATCATGACCGCAACCGCTACCAAGCCACCCGTCACGCCCGCTGCCAGGGCCCGGTCCGCGGGTCCAGACCGATCAGCCGGACGACGGCGGTCGTCCACGATCATCGTCACCGCCCTTTTGGTGGTGGTGGCCCTCTACTTCCTGATTCCCGTGTACTGGGTCTTCGTTGCCTCCACGAAGTCCACGGCGGACCTCTTCTCCACCAACGGCTTCTGGTTCGCTCCTACCTTCTCCTTGTGGGAGAACATCGGCCGTGTTGTCAGCTACGACAACGGGATCTTTGGCCGCTGGTTCCTGAACTCGGCCATCTACGCCGGCGTCGGTGCGCTCCTGGCCACGTACTTTGCGGCAGCAGGCGGCTACGCCTTGGCCAAGTACGAGTTCAAGGGACGCAACCTGGTGTTCGGCACCATCCTCGGCGGCGTGCTGGTTCCCGGTACAGCGACGGCGCTTCCGTTGTTCCTCCTGTTCAGCCAGATGGGCCTGGCCAACACGTACTGGAGTGTGCTGCTGCCCTCGTTGGTGTCGCCGTTCGGGCTGTTCCTGTGCAGGATCTACGCGCAGGCCACCGTGGACACCTCGCTGATCGAGGCCGCCAGGATCGACGGCGCGGGCGAACTCCGCATTTTCCACACCATCGGGCTCAAGGTTCTGACCCCGGCCCTGGTCACCGTGTTCCTGTTCCAACTGGTGGGCATCTGGAACAACTACTTCCTGCCGCTGGTCATGCTCTCCGACTCCGAGCTCTATCCCATCACTCTGGGACTGAACAATTGGCTCAGCCAGGTGGACCGCTTGCCCGAATTCTACGAACTGACCACGGGCGGAGTATTGCTCTCCATCATTCCGCTCAGCATCGCCATGATTGTCCTGCAGCGCTTCTGGCGCGGTGGACTCACAGAAGGAGCCGTTAAGTAATGACCACGTCATTGATCGCCAGCTACATCACCGACCGCGGTCCGGGAACAGGCAAGAGGCTTCCGGCCCGCTCGTGGCTGCACACGGACGCTCCCACGCTTTCGCTGAACGGGCAGTGGCGTTTCCGTTTCCTGGCAGGCGCTCCCGGCACTCCGGGTGGACGCGGTGTTCTCCCGGCGGGCGAAGCAGTTGAGGGTGTTGCCGAGGAGGCCTTGGACGATTCCGGCTGGGACAGGATCCCGGTTCCTGCGCACTGGGTGTTGGAGGGCGACGGAGCCTACGGGCGGCCCATCTACACCAATGTCCAGTTTCCGTTCCCCACCGACGCACCGCATGTCCCGGACGAAAACCCTACCGGCGACTATCGCCGGACGTTCGAACTCCCGGCGGATTGGGACACGGCAGCCAGGACAGTACTGCGTTTCGACGGCGTCGAGTCCCGGTACAAGGTGTGGCTCAACGGAACCGAGGTCGGCGTGGGTGCAGGTAGCCGCCTGGCTCAGGAATTCGACATCACCCACACCGTCCGCGAGGGCCTGAATGTCATTGCCGTACGTGTCCACCAGTGGTCCGCGTCCAGCTACATCGAGGACCAGGACCAGTGGTGGATGCCCGGAATCTTCCGCGACGTGACACTTCAGGCACGCCCCAGGAAGGGCATCGACGACGTCTGGTTGCGGACGTCCTTCACGGCCGGCTCCGGCGTCATTGACCCGGAGATTACCGCAGACCAGTCTGCCTTCCCCGTTCGCCTGTCCGTCCCGGAACTGGAGGTCGACGTCGTATGGGACTCCCCTGCCGACGTCGCCCCGGTGGCGATTCCCGCCGTCGAGCCTTGGTCCGCGGAGGTTCCGCGTCTCTACAACGCGACGGTGGCCAGCGAAGGCGAGACCGTTTCGCTGCGGTTGGGCTTCCGCACCGTGGAGATCCGGGGCGACCAGTTCCTGGTGAACGGCCGGCGGGTGGTGTTCCATGGCGTGAATCGGCATGAGACGCACCCGGACCGGGGCCGCGTCTTCAATGAGGAGTTCGCCCGCGCGGACCTGGCCCTGATGAAGCAGTTCAACGTCAACGCGATCCGCACCAGCCACTACCCGCCGCACCCCCGTTTGCTGGACATCGCTGACGAACTGGGCTTCTGGGTGATCCTGGAATGCGACCTTGAGACCCACGGTTTCGAACGGCACGGCTGGGTGGGCAACCCCAGCGACGACCCAGCCTGGCGCGAGGCGTATGTGGACCGCATGGAGCGCACGGTGGAGCGGGACAAGAACCACCCGTCCATTGTCATGTGGTCGCTGGGCAACGAGTCCGGCACCGGTTCCAACCTCGCCGCGATGTCCGCGTGGACCCACGCCCGGGATACCGGCCGGCCGGTCCATTACGAGGGTGACTACACCGGCGCCTATACGGATGTGTACTCGCGGATGTACTCGTCGGTGCCGGAAACGGAGGCGATCGGGCGCGATGATTCCGGTTCCCTCCTGCTCGGCTGCTCCGCTGCGGAGTCGGCGCGGCAGCGTACCAAACCGTTCATCTTGTGCGAGTACGTCCACGCGATGGGCAACGGCCCGGGCGCGATCGACCAATACGAGGACCTCGTGGACCGCTACCCGAGGCTGCACGGCGGGTTCGTGTGGGAATGGCGGGACCACGGCATCCGCACCACCACGGCCGATGGTACGGAGTTCTTTGCCTACGGCGGTGACTTCGGCGAGGTAGTGCACGACGGGAACTTCGTGATGGACGGCATGGTCCTGTCCGACTCCACGCCCAGCCCGGGCCTCTTTGAGTACAAGCAGATCGTCGCGCCTATCCGTTTGGGCTTCTCCACCGAAACGCACGACGACGGCACGCGCCGCTTCGTTTCTGTCGCCAACCTGCGGCACACGGCCGATTCCTCGGATATCGTGCTGCGCTGGCGCACCGAGGTGGACGGCGTGGCGAACGCTTCCGGCGAGCTCGATGTAGTCACCTCAGTGGGCACCCCACTGGCCGCAGGCACTACGACGCGGATCGAGTTGCCGGACTTCGCGCCCTTGGCATCCGGCGAGTATTGGCTGACGGTGGAGGCCGCCCTTCGTAAGGACACAGCCTGGGCTGAGGCCGGGCACGTGATCTCGGCCGCTCAGCTGGAACTGACCGGGGCCCGTCCTCACCTGGCCGCACCGCGCCCGCTGGCGTCGGTTGGCGGGGCCGACGGTGGGGAGGGGAGCGTTTCGCTGGGCCCTGCCCGCTTCGAGGAAGGCCGGCTCGTCGCTTTGGCGGGATTGCCGGTTTCCGGTCCGCGCCTGGAGTTGTGGCGCGCCCCCACGGATAACGACGCCGGCGCGGGCCGTGGCAGCTACGACCTCGCCGATGCGTGGCTCAACAACGGCGACGGCGTTCCCGCTCCTTCCATGGAAACCGTCTGGCGCGCCGCTGGCCTGGACAGGCTCACGGGCCGGGTGGAGAAAGTCACGGCCAGCGAATCCGGTGTCGTCATCCAGACCCGCTACTCCGCAGCCGACGCTGCCCGCTGGGTCTCCGTGGAGGAAAACTGGCAGCTGTCCGACGGCGAGCTGTGGCTTCGCCTGGACATTCTTCCGAGCGCCGGCTGGGACATCATCTGGCCACGCGTCGGCGTCCGATTCGACCTGCCCGGATCCGTGGATGGTGCCTCATGGTTCGGCGCCGGGCCGCGGGAGTCCTACCCGGACAGCATGCACGCGACGCTGGTGGGCCGATACTCGGCGGGCATTGACGAACTCGCGGTGCCTTACGCCAAGCCGCAGGAATCAGGTCACCGCAGTGCTGTCCGGTCCTTGGCCCTGCAGAACTCCGGCACTCCGTGGTTGCAGCTCAATGCCATCCCCGACTCCCGTGGCCGCTTGCCGGGCTTCACGCTTTCGCGGCATACGGCCCAGGAGATCTCCGGGGCCGCGCACCCGCATGAACTGCCGGCAAGCCAGGCCAGCTACCTGTACCTCGACGCTGCACAGCACGGCCTCGGCTCCAGGGCTTGCGGGCCGGACGTCTGGCCGGATTATGCCTTGCGACCGGAAGCCCGGACTGTGACGTTCCGGATCACCGAAACGGGCTAGTACCCCCATTGCGGGGCCTGCTCTGCGCACGTCCAGCGGAGAATGGAGCGCAGAGCGGGCCCCGCAACACCGTCAGGCAACAGCGATGGGTTCCTTTTTCACCGCGTCCTTGCGGATGGTGGCGCTGATGACCGCAGCCACGGTGCACATGGCAGCCGCGCCCAGCCAGGCGTAGTTGTAGTGCCCGGTGGCGTCACGAATGAAGCCTGCAGCGAGGGCGGCAGCAGCTGCTCCGAGCTGGTGGGCGGCGAAAACCCAGCCGAACACCACTGAGCCGTCCGCGCCGAACACTGAGCGGCAGATCGCCGCGGTGGGCGGCACAGTGGCCACCCAGTCCAGCCCGTAGACCACCACGAAGATGATCATGCTCGGTTCCACGGAGGAACCCAGCAGCAGCGGCAGCACCAGCAGGCCTATCCCACGGAACTGGTAGTACACGGCCAACAGGACTTTAGGGTTGAACCGGTCGGTCAGCCAGCCGGAGGCGATGGTCCCCACGATGTCGAAAATCCCGACGACGGCCAACAAACCTGCCGCCGTGGTTTCCGGCATGCCGTGATCGTGTGCAGACGGAATGAAGTGCGTGCCGATGAGCCCGTTGGTGGTGGCACCACAAATCGCGAAGCCGGCCGCCAAAGCCCAGAATGTACGGACTCTCATGGCACGCCTGAGGACTTGCACGGCACGGACGGCCGCGTTGGGGGAATCCCCTGAGCCTGGCGCGGCAACCACCGCGGCGGGCTCGCTGGCTGTCGTCGTGGGGGTTCCGGCGTCGGGTGCTTGCGTTTTCGGTGTTTCAGCACCGTAAGGCAACACTCCGACGTCGGCCGGTGAGTTCCGCAGCCAGCGCAGCACCAGCGGGACCACCGCGAGCGCACCCGCGGCGATGAGCAGCGACGCGCCCCGCCAGCCGGGGTTTTGGGCGAGGGCGGCGATAAAGGGCAGGAACACCAACTGCCCGGCGGCGCTGCCCGCGGTCAGGATGCCGATCACCAGTCCGCGGCTCTTCGCGAACCACGTGTTGGCGATGGTCGCAGCGAAGACGAGGGCCATGGATCCCGTACCGAGCCCGATCAGCAGCCCCCAGGTGAGGAGGATCTGCCATGACTGGTTCACCAACACGGTGAGGGCCGAACCCAGGCCGATAAGGCACAAAGCAAGAGCCGTGACCTTGCGGATTCCGAAGCGTTCCATCAAAGCTGCCGCGAACGGCGCCGTCAAGCCGAACAGGACCAGGTTGATGCTGACCGCCAGGGACAACACCGTGGTGGACCAGCCGAATTCCTGTTGCAGCGGGACCATCAGCACGCCGGGGGCTGCACGGAAACCGGCTGCCCCCACCAAGGCAAGGAAGGCCACTGCCGCAACAATCCACGCGGGGTGCAGTCGCCGTCGTTTCCCGGTGGGACCGCCCGTGGTGCCGGGCGGCGTTCCTGTGACGTCGGGAGCGGTCATACGGGGATCTCCGTTTCGGGGGAAGCCGGGGTGCGGTTTTCAAGGGGTGCGACGGCGAGTGGCAGTGGATGGTCGCTGCGTTTGAAGCTGTGCCAGCTCGTGTTGGCGGCGGTGAGCCGGGAGCCGCAGTGGGTGCAGGTGTCGGCGGACATCGTGGCCTCGCCGCAGTCTGTATGGATGACCTTCATATGGGAGACCTCGTTGGGAGCGTCCAAGTGCTTCTCCGCCCAAATGATGATGG
This sequence comes from Paenarthrobacter sp. FR1, assembly GCF_051106045.1. Classification (NCBI taxonomy): domain Bacteria; kingdom Bacillati; phylum Actinomycetota; class Actinomycetes; order Micrococcales; family Micrococcaceae; genus Paenarthrobacter; species Paenarthrobacter sp. FR1. Next base: position 652,042 of record NZ_JBPFSF010000001.1, read on the forward strand.
CGTTGAGCACCGGCAACGCGTCCTCCCCCTTGGGAGTCAGGACGTACTCCTGCCGGGTACGTGCCCCATCCTGATAGGGGCGCTGGGCCAGGAGACCCGCTTCGAGGAGCCAGCCAAGCCGCTTGCTGAGGACGTTGTCCGCCACTTCCAGGCGGTGCTTCATGGCTTCATAACGGCCGTTCCCGAAGAAGATCTCCCGCAGGACAAGGCTTCCCCAGGGATCGCCAAGGACATCCAGGCCGCGGGCGAGGCTGCACGTGCGTGCGGACCAGTCGGAACGAAGAGGCATGCGCCAAAAATACCTGACTTTTCTAAAGAAAGCTACGATGCTGCCGATGCCCCTTTCGGCACGGCAGCAAATCCAAGTAGCGCCGCGCCAAAGTCGAGTATCCCCTCTGGCTTCCCAACGGCCAGGTAGTTCCTACAATCGAAGTGTCTGGGGATTTTCGAATATCCGTTCCGGCTTCCATAGCGGATCCACTCCCGCTTGGAGTTCCCATGACTCTGCAGGGTGACCCACAACCACAAACCGCGCCAACAGAACCTCCCCTTCGATTCCGAAGGCCAGCCCCGGGCATCTCTTTCAGGGCGCTGGTGGCGGCAGGTGCCATGGTCGCGGCAATCGCGCTGACCCCGCCCTTCCCGGGCGCGGCAACGTCAATGCCCTCAGATTCTTCCCCCGCCCTCCACGCCGTCGCGTTCGAGCGGCTGGCAACGCCCGCCGTCGTACGTCCAGTGGCGGCGCCCGCAGTGCAAGTGCCACCCGCCGAACTGAAACACGAGCCGGCAGCATGGACCATCCCCGTTGCCGGATCCGGGGGGCAGGATCTGGTGGATGCCTGCATTGGCCCGATCCACTACACGCCCACGGATGCCTTCTCCTTGTTCATCACCGAGCACGACTTCTGCGGCGGTTGGGCAAGGTTCTCGAGCATTGGCGTGGGCCAAACGGTGACCCTGGCCGGTTACGGAACCTACACTGTTTCGGCTCGTGGGCAGGTTCCCCTGGGTGGCACCACCAGCCACGTCTCGGAAGTCTTTGGCGGCTTCCCCAAAGCGGTGTTGCAGACCTGCATTCCCGGCACCAGCCAGATGCTGGTGATAGCCCTTAACTAACAAAGTCCACGTGTGATCTGCGCGACACACCCCCTCGGTTTGCCCCGGTTTCATCGGTAGTTCACTCGGGGTGCCTACGCTTGCCCGGTCAACTCTGACCACGAAAGGCACCCTGAATGTCCTCGAATACCCCTGAGACGGTTAATCGTTCAACCAATTCCAGCGAGCTCTCCCGCCGCGGCTTCCTCGGCACCGCAGCCGCAGCGACGGCGCTGGCGGCAACCGGTTCCCTCCTGCCTCCCTCTGTCCAGGCAGCGATGGCCAAGCCGGTGCCGCCCGGAAGCCTGCAGTCCATCAAGCACGTGATTGTGCTGATGCAGGAGAACCGTTCCTTCGACCATTACTTTGGATCGCTGCGCGGTGTCCGCGGATATGGCGATAAATCCGTGACACGACTGCCCAACGGAAAGTCCATGTTTGAGCAGCCCCGCGCCACCGGGGAGAGCGTGCTTCCGTTCTCCCTGCGCAAGGCAGCCGAACTCGCCGGCAGGCCGGGCTCCGACATCCAGTACCTCGGCGATCTGGACCATTCCTTCACAGGCACTACGACGGCATGGAACAACGGCTGGTGCGACAAGTGGATTCCCGCCAAGAGCGCGTCCACCATGACGTTCTACGAGCGTCAGGACATCCCGCTGCAGTACGAACTCGCGGACACCTTCACCATCTGCGATGCCTACCACTGCTCCGTCAACGGTTCCACCAACCCCAACCGCAACTACCTCTGGAGTGGCACCACGGGGAACGAGCCCGGCAGCCCCAAACGTGCGGTGACCAATGCGGCCTACGGTTATGATCACGGCGGCTACGACTGGACCACCTATCCCGAGCGCCTGGAACAGTCAGGGGTCTCGTGGAAGATCTACCAGGATTGGGACAACTTCACCGACAACGCCGTGGAATATTTCCAAACCTTCAAGGCGATTGGCCGCAAAATGCTCGCCTCCGTCGAGGGAAACTTCCGAACCACCGAGGAGTTCTACGACACGATCAAGGGCAAGTCCGCCGCTGAACAGGACCGCCTCCTTGCCCAACTGGAGAAAGGCCGCGCCACCCTCACGGACGCCGAGCGGACACTCTTCGACAAAGCCATGTGGCGCGGGCGGCCCAACACGCTCTTGGAACGCCTCAGCGCGGACATCGTCGACGGAACCCTCCCCCGCGTCAGCTGGCTGGTTCCGTCCGCGGCCGATTCGGAACACCCCGGAGCCTCCACCCCTGTGGGCAGCGCGAACTTCGTCTACCGCCTCCTGGACACCGTGGCCAGCAACCCGGAGACCTGGGACAGCACCGCGATCTTCCTGAACTTCGACGAAAACGACGGCTACTTCGACCACGTGCCGCCGCCCGTCCAGCCGCGCCCGGCATCCGGCGAGTCAACCGACTGGACCACGGCACGCCCCATCGGCCTTGGCCCGCGCGTGCCCATGACCGTGGTTTCGCCGTGGACGGTGGGCGGCTACGTCAGCTCCGAAGTCTTCGACCACACCTCGGTGCTCCGCTTCCTGGAGCGTTGGACGGGCGTGGAGGAACCCAACATCTCGCCGTGGCGCCGCGAAGTTTGCGGTGACCTGACCGGCGTCTTCAACTTCCAAACGCCCGGTACTCCGCCAACGCTCGACCACCCTGCCGCTGTTCCGGCAAAGATCAGCCGCTGGCGCCCGAATCCCCCGGCGGTCCAGGTGGCTCCGATCCAGGAGGACGGCAGCCGCCCGGCCCGCGCGCTCCCTTACCGGCCGCAGGTCTCTGCCATGGCCCAGCCCGGCAAGATCGCCCTCACGTTGGGCAACATCGGCACACGTTCCACGCACTTCACCGTGTATGGCTACGCAGGCGAAGTGACCGAACCGCGGCACCTGGATGTCCTCGGCAGCCTGAGCGTGGACCTCCCCCTCGCCTCCGGTACGTTCGACGTAGTGGTCACCGGCCCCAACCGGTACCAGTACGAACTGAAAGGCACGACGGCGGGCGCGGCGTCCGGCGTCGACGTCACCGTGAACGGTCGCCGCGGCAAGAAGGCAGTGGAGCTGGAGGTGCGCAACAACGGCACCGGGACAGTGACACTGACGCTGGAGTCGCTGCAGTATGCAGACGGCAAGGAAACCGTGAAGCTGAAGCCGGGACACAAGAAGAAAATCGGCTGGGAGACCCTGAACGGCTGGTACGACCTGGAAATCACTGCAGCCGAAGACGCGACGTTCCGCCGCCGCCTGACCGGCCGTGAAGAAGACGGCAACGAGGGTATCTCCGGCTAGCCGGACACCACAGGAAATCCGGCTCTTGTTCGCCTCCATCGCCGCGGAACGGTGTGGTGTGCGAGCAAGAGCCGGATGAGTGGGTCCTAGCTGATCTTGGCGAAGGCCTGCTCCAGGTCGGCGATCAGGTCCTCGGCTTCTTCAATGCCGCAGGAAAGGCGCAGGAGGTTGACCGGGACAGCCAGCTCGGTGCCTTTCACCGAAGCGTGCGTCATCTCGGAGGGATAGTTCATCAGGGATTCGATGCCGCCCAGGGATTCCGCGAGCGTGAACACCGAGGTGGATTCGGCGACCGTCCGAGCTGCAGCCTCGCCACCCTTGAACTGCACGGACACCATGCCGCCGAACTTCTTCATCTGCTTGGCAGCGAGGTCGTGGCCGGGGTGGTCCGGGAGGCCCGGGTACAGCACAGCCTCAACTTCGGGGCGCTGCAGCAGCCATTCAGCCACGGCTTGGCCATTCTCGCTGTGGCGGTCCATGCGGACTCCCAAGGTCTTCAAGCCACGGGTGGTCAGGAAGGCATCCATCGGGCCGGAGACGGCGCCCACGGCGAACTGGATGAACCCGATTTTCTCTGCGAGCCCGGCGTCCTTGACCACAATTGCGCCGCCCACAACGTCGGAATGCCCGCCAATGTACTTGGTTGTCGAGTGGACCACGACGTCGGCACCCAAGGCGAGCGGCGTCTGCAAGTAGGGAGACGCGAAGGTGTTGTCCACCACCAGGAGGGCACCGGCGTCGTGCGCTACAGCGGCGAGCGCCTCGATGTCGGTGATCTTCATCATCGGGTTGGACGGCGTCTCCACCCACACCAGCCGGGTCTTGTTCGCGGCTACGGCGGCCGCTACGGCGTCGAGGTCGGCCATGTCCACAGGCGTGTTGCCGATGCCCCAGTCGCCGAGCACGCGGTTGATCAGTCGGTAGGTGCCACCGTAGGCGTCGTTACCCAGGACGATGTGGTCTCCGGGGCGGGCGATCGCACGAATCAGGGAATCCTCGGCAGCCAGGCCCGAGCCGAAGGAGAACGCAGCCGTTCCACCCTCAAGGGCCGCCAGTTGTTCCTGCAGGGCGTCACGGGTGGGGTTGCCGCCACGGCCGTACTCGTAGCCGGAACGCAGGTTGCCGATCCCGTCCTGCGCATAGGTGGAGCTGAAGTGCAGCGGCGGCACCACGGCACCGGTCCGCGGCTCGAAGGCTTGCCCGGCGTGGACGGCGCGCGTGTTGAACCCGGCGTTGTTGGTGGCAGACATGGATGCTCCTCTGTGTTCGTTCAACGGGTGGATCAGGCGCAAGGCGCCTAGTTGCTCAGGTAGGCAAGGAGGTCGTGGCGGGTCAGGATTCCCACGGGTGCTCCCACGAAGGTCACCATGACGGTATCGACGTCGGACAGCAGCTCACGCGCGGCGGAAATGGTTTCCAGTGAGCCGATCACGGGCAAGCGCTCACCCATGTGTTCGGCGATCTTGTCCGTGAGCTTCGCTTCGCCGCGGAACAGTTTGGTGGTGAGGCTGCGCTCGTCCACGGCTCCAAGGACCTCGCCCATCACCACGGGAGGCTCCTGTGAGAGGACGGGGATGTGGGACACACCGAACTCGTTCATGATGTTGATGACGTCGCGGACGGACTCGTTGGGGTGGATGTGGACCAGGTCCGGCATTTCGCCGGTCTTGGACTTGAGGACCTCGCCAACGGAGGACTCTTCGCCGCCGGAAAGGAAGCCGTAGGAACGCATCCACTGGTCGTTGAAGATCTTGGCCAGGTAGCCGCGGCCGGAATCCGGAAGGATCACCACCACCACGGCGGACTCGTCCAGGTCCTTTGCTACCTGCAGTGCGGCCACCACGGCCATGCCGGAGGAACCGCCCACCAAGAGGCCCTCTTCGCGTGCCAGGCGGCGGGTCATGGAGAAGGAGTCGGCGTCGGAAACAGCGATGACATCGTCCGGCACAGATGGATCGTAGTTGGCGGGCCACATGTCCTCGCCCACGCCCTCCACGAAGTAGGGCCGGCCGGTCCCGCCCGAGTAGACCGAGCCTGCCGGGTCCGCGCCGATGATCTTGACCGGGCCGCCGTCGGACTCCGCACGGTCCGCCGAGACCTGCTTGAGGAAGCGTCCTGTGCCGGTAATGGTGCCGCCGGTTCCGGCGCCGATGACCACGTGCGTGACGCGGCCGTCGGTATCGCGCCAGATTTCCGGGCCCGTGGATTCGAAGTGGCTGCCGGGGGCGGCGGGGTTGGAGAACTGGTCCGGTTTGAAGGCGCCCGGGATCTCGTTGACGAGGCGGTCGGAGACGCCGTAGTAACTCTGGGGGCTGTCAGGCGCGACAGCGGTGGGGGTCACCACAACGTCGGCGCCGTAGGCCTTCAGCACCGCGCGCTTGTCCTCGCCCACCTTGTCCGGCACGACGAAAACGCACTTGTAGCCCTTTTGCTGGGCCACGAGTGCCAGTCCCACGCCGGTGTTGCCTGATGTCGGCTCAACGATGGTTCCGCCTGGCTTGAGCCGGCCGTCCTTTTCCGCGTCTTCAATCATCTTCACGGCGATCCGGTCCTTGATGGAACCGCCGGGATTGACGTATTCGAGCTTCACGAGGACGGTGGCTTTGATCCCGTCCGTTACGTGGTTGAGCTTGATGAGCGGCGTATTGCCGATGAGGTCCAACACTGACTGGGCGTACTTCATAGGTACAAAGTTACCGCCTGCCCGCAGTAGGGCTTGACCCGGCGCCGGTGCCCGGGCCAAGCCAGGAAGGGGCCTGCGGCCTAGGTGCCCGCGGAGGTGTCGTTCTGCCACACACCCAGAACGTTGCCCTCGGTGTCCTTGAAGTAGGCGTACCAGCCCATGGTGGGTACGGCGTCCTTGGCCTGGACCACGCTGCCACCGGCAGACTCGATCTGTCCCAGCGCGGCGTCAATATCTTCCACATCGATGGTGAGGATGGGGGTCTTCAGGGCGTCGGTACGTGGGAACAGCGCTCCGTTGATGGCCCCTGGTTCCTTGGGGGTGCCGGTTTGTTCGTCGGAAGGGGCGGTGAGGGCGATGGTGTAGTCCATCCCCTGCATGGGGCTCAGGTTCCACCCGAAGGCACTTTCATAGAAGGTGTTGGCCCGGTCTTTGTCGTCCGTAGGAATCTCGAAATGCACTATTGCGGCCATGATGGCGCTCCTTGCTTCCTGGATTTGTTCCTGAGATATGGCGCGGCCACCCACGCCACATCAGGGAGTCTAGCGGTGGAGGTACCGGGCCGTAAGGGCTTCCAGGGCACGATTGTCAGCCGGGCATGGGACCATAAATGCATGACCATCGCAGACGCCCCGCCCCTTGTGGCGGCTGCGGCAGATGCGGCCGTTCGGTGGCATCCTGGCAGCTCCTTCCGCCTGGACCAGACCATGTTTCCGCTCATGCGCGGCAACGCGGATCCGTCCTTCGCGTCGCACTCCAGCGGTTTCTGGATGGCCTTCACCACCGCCTCCGGACCGGTGACCATGAGGCTTTCCGCAGGTGGCGTGGGGGCCGATTCCTTTGTGGATGCCCAAGCTTGGGGTCCCGGAGCGCAGGATGCCGTGGCCGGTGTTCCCAGGCTGCTGGGAGCCGACGACGATTGGTCCAGCTTTGATGAACCCGCCTTCCATGCCACGCTCCCGCGCCTGGTCACGGAAGCACGACGCCGGAACCTGGCGGTGCGGCTGCCTTCCACGGGGCGGGTGGTTGACTCCCTGGTGCCCACCATCTTGGAGCAAAAGGTCACCACCCTGGAAGCCAGGCGTGGCTACCGATACTTGATGTATCGCTTCGGCAGTAAGGCCCCCGGCGCGTCGGCTCCCCCGGGCCTCCTTGTTCCTCCCACGGCCCGGCAGTGGCTGGCCATTCCGTCATGGGAGTGGCACAAGGCGGGAGTGGGACCACAGCGTTCGGCCACCGTTATGCGGGCGCTGCAGTCCGCCGTCGCGCTTGAACGCCTGGCAGGCCTTGACTCTGCTCAGGCCGCCGCCAAGCTGCAGACCATTCCCGGCATTGGGATCTGGTCCGCGGCGGAGGTGGTCCAACGGACGCATGGCTGCCCGGACTCGATCTCCGTGGGCGACTATCATCTGGCGGCATATGTGGGGTATGCCCTGACAGGTGAAAAGACCGACGACGCCGGCATGCTCCACCTCCTGGAACCATGGCGTGGGCAACGGCAGCGGCTGGTACGGATGCTGTATTTGAGCGGCTTCCGCAAACCCACGTTTGGGCCCAGGATGACCGTCCAGGATCACCGCGGACACTGAGTTTTCATCGCGGACGGGAGCTGTCCGCAAGGGCATGGACTGCCCTCCACTGCCGGGTATAGCGTGGCGCGTAGCAGCCATCCCCAGCCGCCCATGGAGTCCTTGGAGTGACCGTGATCCACACCAAAAAACTCACCAAGACGTTCACCGTGAAGAAGGAAACGGTGGAAGCCGTCAAGGGCGTGGACATCGACGTCGCCCCTGGCGAACTCGTCGCGTTCCTGGGGCCTAACGGTGCCGGCAAGTCCACCACGCTGCGCATGCTCACCACCTTGCTGAGACCGACGTCGGGCTCGGCCACGGTGGCAGGAGTCGATGTCGAGAAGGACCCCGCCGGCGTCCGTGCCCGCATCGGGTACATCGGCCAGGGCAACGGCGGCGGGCACAGCTACCGGGTGATCGACGAACTCATCATGCAGGGCCGGTTCTACGGAATGAACACCAGCGAGGCCAAGGCGCGGGCAGAGACTCTCATGGCCTCCCTGGACCTGGGCGACCTCGCCAAGCGGACGGTCATCAAGCTCTCCGGTGGGCAGCGGCGGCGCATGGATGTGGCCCTGGGGTTGATGCACTCCCCCGGTTTGCTGTTCCTGGATGAACCGTCCACTGGCATGGACCCCCAAAACCGCGCCAACCTCTGGGAGCACATCATGCGGATGCGTGAAGAACACGGGACCACCATCGTGCTGACCACGCATTACATGGACGAGGCCGACTCCATGTCCGAACGCGTGATCGTGATCGACCACGGCACCATCATCGCGGACGACACCGCCTCCCGGCTCAAAGCGAACCTCGCCGGGGATCTCCTCGCCGTGGAGGTTGCCGCGGGCTCAGCGTCCGAGGTACGTGGCCTGCTGGGAAGGGCTGCCGCCGAGGGCGACATCCAGGAGAACGCCTACGACGGCGTGGTCCGATTCCGCCTTCGGTTGGCGCAGGGCGCCCAACTCGCACCGGGACTGCTGAAGGAAATGCACGACGCCGGTGCTCCCGCCCAGTCTCTGGAACTCAAACCGCCAACGCTGGACGACGTTTTCCTGGAACTGACCGGCCGCAGCCTGCGGGAAGGAGCTGAAGTCTGATGATCGAGCAAGCCGTAACCCCGGGTGTGGCCATCCAACAACGCGGGCCCCGGAGCCTTGTGACGGACACGTGGTTCGTGTTCTGGCGCGAGATGCTGCTGCCATTACGGGACCCGTTCTCGCTGATTTTCTCCCTCATCCAACCGTTGGTATTCCTCGGGTTATTCGGTCCTTTGCTGGGCTCGGCGGTGGGTGCTCCGGCGTTCGGCGGCCAGTCAACGCTGCAGTGGTTCCTGCCTGGCGTGGTGGTGATGATCGCGCTGTTCGGCACGTCGATGACCGGTTCCAACCTGCAATACGAACTGATGACGGGTTCCTACGAGCGGATCCTGGCCACCCCGCTGTCCCGTTCATCGCTCATGATTGGCCGTGCACTGAAGGAGTGGGCTCCCCTGGTGGTGCAGGGCCTGTTGATCTCCGTGGTGTGCATCCCGTTCGGCTTCGTGTTCCATCCGCTGCATGTGCTCCTGGGGTTGGTCATCCTGGGCATCTTCGGCATCGGGCTGGGCGCGCTGTCCTACGCTTTGGCCCTGGTCTCGCAAAACAAGGAATGGATCTTCTGGGGCGTGCAGCAAACCCTGCTGTTCCCGCTGATGATCCTCTCCGGCATCATGTTGCCCATCGAAGCCGGTCCAGGGTGGATGAAGGTGGCCAGCCTGTTCAACCCCCTGACGTACCTTGTCAACGCCGAGCGGGAGTTGTTCGCCGGACGCATTGGCATGGACACAGTATGGGGACTCGTGGCCGCAGTGGTGACTGCCGCCGTCGGGCTTGTGGTGGGAATCCGGACCATCAGCCGGAACACCAACTAACTACAGATGAAGGCGGGACACCGCCTCCTGCCTCATGTCCACCTTCCGGACCTTGCCGGACACCGTCATGGGAAAACTCTCACGGACATCGATGTAGCGCGGAATCTTGTAATGGGCCAGCTTGCCCCGGCAGTATTCGGCAATGTCCTCCACGGTGATGGTGTCCGCACCGGGTTTGAGGATGATGCAGGCCATGAGCTCCTCGCCGTATTTCTCGTCCGGCACTCCGATCACCTGGACATCCTGGATCGCCGGATGGAGGTACAGGAACTCTTCGATCTCGCGGGGGTAGATGTTCTCGCCGCCGCGGATCACCATGTCCTTGATGCGGCCCTCGATCACCAGGTAGCCGTCCTGGTCCATGCGGGCGAGGTCTCCGGTGTGCATCCAGCCTTCGGCATCGATCGCCTCCGCGGTCTTGTCCGGCTGACCCCAATAACCCTGCATCACTGCGTAACCGCGGGTGCAGAGCTCTCCGATGACGCCGCGCTCCACCACTTCCCCGGTCCCTGGGTCCACGATCCGGCTCTGCAAGTGCGGCATGGTCCGGCCCACTGTGCTGGTCCTCTGCCCCAAAGTGTCCCCGGCGCGCGTCATGGTGGACACCGGCGAGGTCTCGGTCATGCCGTAGCAAATGGCCACATCCACCATGTGCATCTCATCGATGACGCGGCGCATGACCTCGATGGGACACAGGGAGCCGGCCATGACCCCGGTCCTCAACGTCGACAGGTCGTAGGATGCAAAGTCCTCCAAGGCCAGCTCAGCGATGAACATGGTGGGCACGCCGTACAGCGATGTCCCGCCGAAGTCCTGCACGGCTTCCAACGCAGCCGAAGGGTTGAATCCCCGGCCCGGAATGATGGTGGCGGCACCGAAACTCAGCGCGTTCAGATTTCCGATCACCATGCCAAAGCAGTGGTAGAACGGCACCGGAATAACCACGCGATCATGCTCGGTATAGCCCAGCAGCCGGCCGATCGAGTGCCCGTTGTTAAGGATGTTGTGGTGCGTCAGGGTGGCTCCCTTCGGGAAGCCCGTGGTGCCTGAGGTGTACTGCAGGTTGATGGGGTCGTGCGGGTCCAGTTGGGCCATACGGTCGCGCACCGCCGAAGGCCCGACGCCGTCCGCCCGGGTCAGGAGCTCGGCGTACGTTAGTTCGTGGCCGGCTTCGGGGACGCCAGCGGTGAGTCCAGTTGCCGGCTCGCCGGGAAGGAAAACCACTTCCTTGAGTCCGGGACAAATACCAGCAGCTTCCCTGGCCATGCCGACGTAGTCGCTGTTCTTGTCCGACGGCGCGGTCACCAGCATCCGCATGCCGTTCTGTTTCACCACGAATTCCAGCTCGTGGCTGCGGTAGGCCGGATTCACGTTCACCAGCACCGCACCGATCTTTGCGGTGGCGTATTGGAGGATGGTCCACTCGGCACAGTTAGGGCTCCAGATGCCGATCCGTTCGCCCTTGTCCAGGCCCAAGGCGAGCAATGCGCGGGCGAGGCGATTGACGTCGTCGTTCAGTTTTTCGTAGCTCCAGCGGCGGGCGTCTCCGCCGGGGGTGGGCGCCGCTTCAATCAGTGCGTCGCGTAACGGGAACTGGGCGGCGATCCGCTCAAAATTGGCGCCGATGGTCTCTTCGAGCAGCGGGACGTCAGTGTCTCCGGCAGTGTAGGACAACATGACGGAACGCTACCAAGGGACTGCGCGCAACAGAACCGTAACCACCTCCAGCGGCGCCGTGTCCTGCCGGTAGGGTTGGAGCCATGAGTGCACCCATTGACCTGCAGGCCACGTTCATCCCCAACGAAGGAGAGTTTTTCCGCGTGAAGCTCGCTTTGGAAATCGCGATCGATGAGGTCGTCAACGAGCCCGGCTGCATCCGCTACGAACTGACCGAAGCCAACGAGGAAAAGCTCGTCCTCACGGAGCGCTGGGAATCCGAGGAACTGCTCGAGAAGCACTCCAAGGGCATTGCCGTCCAGGATCTGAACGAGTCCCTCAGCGCGCTGCTGGCCGAGCCAGTCAAGCTGGAACGTCTCTAGGAAAACGCCTCAACACTGCGAGAACGCGTTAAAGCACCGAGGTCGCCGGAATTTTCCGGCGACCTCGGTGCGTTCCGGCGATTTCGCCGAGTGGGATCTAGTTTTCCTGTGCCTCGGCACGGGCCTTGGCAACGTGGGCGTGGACCTCTTCCATGTCCAAGCCCTTCACGGCCTCGATGACCTGCTCAAGCTGCGGGCCGTTGAGGGCGCCCGGCTGGGAGAAGACGAGGACCTTTTCGCGGAAAGCCATGAGCGTGGGGATGGACGTGATGCCGGCTTCGGCGGCGAGCTGCTGCTCTGCCTCGGTGTCCACCTTCGCGAAGACAACGTCGGAGTGCTTCTCCGAAGCTGCCCCGTAGGTGGGGGCGAACTGGCGGCACGGGCTGCACCAGGCAGCCCAGAAATCCACCAGGACAATGTCATTGTCCTCAATGGTCGATGCGAACTGTTCTCCAGTGATGTCAACTGTAGCCATGGTTCCACGGTACGCGACGCTGCTTGCGATGTCCCGTGGAAGGGTGGCCTGTTCGCTTCCCGCGTCACCGGGAATAAACGGCTACTTGCCCAGGACGTACTTGATCGCGGACGCGTAGAGCGGCGCCACCTTGTTGTGCCCGGTCTGGTTCATGTGGGCGTCATCGAGGTAGTTACCCGCCGCGCCGGCGATGGTGGCTGTGCCGGACATCGAGATGCGCGGCAAGCCACGGACGGCGGCTTCCCGGGTTACCAGGCCATCCACCCAACGGCGCTGGGCGTGGCTGGCGTCGTACCGTGAAAGGACTCCGTTGATGAGGATGGTGCTGCGCGGATACTTCCGGCGCAATTCGTCCCAGAGCCGGTTGGCCTGGGACAGGATGGCGGCGTCGGTGGCCATGATGCGGGCGTCGTTTCCGCCCAGTGTGACCACTACCAGTCCGGGATTGCCCTGCGGAAGGAGGATACGGTCCAGCACTACAGCATCCGTCGCCGAGCTTCCACCAACGGCCGGACTTCCCGAGACGTAGCCGATGCCGCCTATGCTGCGGACCACTTGACGGGGGTAGCCGGCTGCGCGGGCACCCTGCTCGCCCCATGAATCCATGTCCAGTTGCGAGTCACCAAGGAAAACCACGGTAGAGGCATCAACCGCTTCGGCAGAGTAGAGCTCCTGCGTGGCATCGCTCCAGATGGTTTCCAGTTTCTGGAAGGCCACGTGGGTTCCCCTGGAATCCGACCAGGTGTCCTTGACCGGCCAGCCAAATTCGCCCGGATTGACGGACCACACCTTGTAGGTGGGGTGTCCCACAATCCGGGCTCCAGTGGACGGCCCCCACACGAGCCAGCCGTTGGTGAACTGCTGGACCAAGCCGCCGGCCCGCGGAAGCTTGTCCGTAAGCGGCAACCCCAACTGCCCGGCGGCCCCGCCCAGCGACACATAGCGGTTGTGGACATCCCCGTGCGTGGTGGAGTGCGCACCGGTGGCTGCGGACCAGTAGACGGTCCCGCCCTGGAAGAGCTGGTAGACGAAATTGTTTTGCCGGTGTTCCTCGCTGACCGGATACCCAAGGGCGCCGTTTTGGGCCCCCGTTGAAGACCAGTAACTGCGGATGGCCCCCGTCAGGGCACGTGCCCCGGTGGAGGGTGACCAGATGATGGTGCCCCGTTGGTACTGCTGGGACGAGCCACCGCTGCGCAGTCCTGTAGCTTCGTCCGTGGACGGATAGCCGAGCTCACCCTCTTCCATCCCGGATTGCCGCCACCGTTCCCGGATGGCGCCCATGGAGGGATGCGCACCGGTGGCGGGCGACCACACCACGAAGCCGCGTTCGAAGGCTTGCCAGGCGCCGCCGTCGCGCAGTCCCGTGCTTTCGCCGGTGACAGGGTAGCCAAGGAAGCCGCCTTCAAAGCCGGCGCGGCCCCACGCCAGGTGGATGGATCCACTGGTACCCCGGGCGCCGGTAGCCGGGGAATACGTGATGGCTCCGCGTTCGAAGGATTGCTTGGAACCGCCATTGCGGAGTCCCGTAACGGTATGGGTAGTGGGGTACCCGTGGAAGCCGGCGGGACCGCCGGCGTTGCCCCACGACGTCCGGACCGGCCCGTTGACCACCACACGGGCTCCGGTGCGGGCCGACCACGCGATGTCGCCGCCTGCGAACCGCTGCACGCAGCCGCTTGTGCTTCCGCTGCCTGTGCATTCTTCCGCGGCAGTTGGCTGCAGCAGCACACTGCGTGCCCATGCACTGGTGTTATATAAGTTGCCGATGGCACCCGTGAGGGGCGGCGTTGACGTCTGGGCCTGAACAGCCAGGGGTGCTGCGGAATGAGGGGTGGCCTGTGCAGGGGACGCCATTCCCAGGGGCGACGTTCCCAAGGAACCCGGAACAAGCATCACCGCTGCCACTGACCCGAAGAACCAGCGTTTAAACGCCGACGTTGCACTTCTCACTTCTCAAACCCCTCAAACTACGGGCATACCCCAAACTGCTCCCCCACATGAAAACAGTGAAGCCAGTATCTTCGACTTCGGGGCTCCGCGCAGCGCGACGCAACCAATGCGTGCCACATCGTTATATCCGGCACTCTTGATGTGGACTGAACAGGTGTTTAGCCTATTAAACATGCGTTCAGGCGCAGACGATTTAACCACTCGGGCCCGCATCCGCGACGCCGCCATCGGACTTTTCGGCCGCGATGGCTTCTCCCGCGCCACAGTCCGCGCCGTCGCTTCCGCTGCCGGAGTCAGTCCCGGATTGGTCATCCACCATTTCGGCAGCAAGGCGGCGCTACGCGAAGCCTGCGATGAGCACGTCCTGTCCCAGACAGCCACCCAGGGCCGTGAGAAAACCGATCCCGGCTCCACACGGGAGTTGATCCAGGACTATCTGAACCATCCCGACCAATACTCCGACGAGATCGCCTACATTCGCCGGTCCTTGGGTGATGAGTCCCAAGCCGGCGACGCCTTCTTCGACGCCGTGGTCAGGCAGACCCAGGACATCATCCGGACGGGAATCGAGGCCGGCGCAATCCGCCAGGTCCAGGACCTCCGCGCCACGGCGGTGGTCATCGCGTCCAACAGCCTGTCCATGCTCATGCTGGGCAGACACCTCTCCCGGGCCCTGGGCACCGAATCGCCGGAGCCCCATGGCATCGGGCCGGACCTGTTGCGGCAGCTGACGCTGCCGGCCCTCGACATCTATACCAACGGCTTTTACACAGACTCGCGGTTCCTTGATGCGGCCCGCGGCGTCCTCCTTGAGACCACTACCAACGCAGGAAGGGAGCATGCCCCGTGACCCAGGCAATCGTCGTCGAGGGTTTGCGCAAGAAGTTCGGAACCCGGGAAGTCCTTCACGGAGTCGACTTCGCGGTTGAACGCGGAACGGTGTTCGGAGTCATCGGGCCGAACGGCGCGGGCAAGACCACCACCATGCGCTGCCTCCTGGACATCATCCGGCCCAGTGCAGGAACAATCTCAGTCCTTGGCCAGAACCCGCAGCGGGCAGGAACCGCACTGCGCCGCAGGATCGGCTACCTTCCCGGTGAGCTCCAACTGGAGAACAGGACCACCGGCCGTCGCATGCTGGAACACTTCGCCGCCATCAGCGGCCCCGTTGAGCCGCGCCACGTCAATGAGCTGGCCGAGCGGCTCAACCTGGACCTGGACCGGCAAACCCGCAAGCTCTCCAAGGGCAACAAACAAAAGCTGGGACTCCTGCAGGCGTTCATGCACCGCCCCGAACTCCTGGTGCTGGACGAGCCCACCAGCGGACT
Source organism: Paenarthrobacter sp. FR1 (assembly GCF_051106045.1). Taxonomy (NCBI): domain Bacteria; kingdom Bacillati; phylum Actinomycetota; class Actinomycetes; order Micrococcales; family Micrococcaceae; genus Paenarthrobacter; species Paenarthrobacter sp. FR1. The sequence continues at coordinate 667,374 of NZ_JBPFSF010000001.1, forward strand.
GGATCCCTTGGTGCAGCAGGTGTTCCATTCCATGGTCCGCGAGGCGGTGGACCATGGCGCTACGGTGTTCCTCAGCTCGCATGTACTCAGCGAAGTCCAGCAGGCCGCCGACGCCGTCGCGATTCTCCGCGACGGCGAGATCATCACCGTTTCCACCGTGGAGAAGCTCAGGACGGCGGCCGTCCGGCAGCTTCGCTTCAACAGCACCGGAACAGCAGCGAACGACGTCGGCGCACTGCTGGCCAGGGTGCCGGGAGTCGCCAACGTGGCGGTACGGGAACTGCCGGCTGACGGTCACGCTACGGGCACCGTGGAAGCCACGGCAACTCTTTCGGGCAAGGTGCAACCGCTGGTCCAGGCACTGGCGCGACTGGACCTCACGGACCTGGTCCTCGAGGAACCGGACCTGGAGGAGGCTGTGCTGACGCTCTACACAGGCAGCACTCCAGACCAACCGGCCAATGGCAGCCAGCGACGGGCCGCCCACTCGGAAGGAGCCCACCGTGCCTAGGATCCTGCCACTTTTCATCAAGGCCCTGACGGATTCGTGGCGTTCCACGCTTGCGTGGGCCTTGGGACTGACAGCAGCCATCATGCTCTATTTGCCGTTGTATCCGTCCATCGGCGGAAACTCGCAAATGCAGGACCTGATCAACGCTTTGCCCCCGGAAATGACCAAGGCCCTGAACTACGACCAGATCGCCACAGGGCCCGGCTACACGCAGGCCACGCTGTTCGGTTTGGTCGGCTTCCTCCTGATGTCCATGGCCTCAGTGGGATGGGGTGCCGCTGCCGTGGGCGGAGACGAGGAATCAGGGCTGCTGGAACTAACGCTCGCCCACAGCGTGACGCGGGTGCAAGTGGTGGTGGAGCGTGCCTTGGCGATCATTGTCCGGGTCGCTTTTCTCTCAGTGCTCGTCTTCGTCTTGGTGCTCCTGCTGAACGGTCCAGCGGAACTGGGCATCGACGTCGGGCATCTTGTCGGAGCGGTCCTGCTGTTCGCTGCCTTGGCGCTGCTGAGCGGCACTGCTGCCCTGTGCGCCGGCGCGCTGACCGGACGAAAGGTCTACGCGGTCGCGGCCGGTGCCGCCGTCGCTGTCCTGGGCTACGTGTTCAATGCTGTGGGGCGGCAGAGTCCCGACGTCGAGTGGCTGCTGAACCTTTCGCCTTACCACTGGGCTTATGGCAACTCACCGGTGGCCAACGGCGCCGACTGGGGTGCTGCTGCCGGACTCTACGGAATTTCGGCAGCACTCATCGCCCTTGGTGCGGTGGCACTGCAACGACGCGACGTGGGGGTCTAGCTCCAGACGTGCGGGGCGGGGCGACGCGCTCCGGGAAGGGCATTGTTTTCGCGCCACTCGTGGATCCACTCCGGCAGTACAAGGTCTGCTGGGGGTGCCCCGAATTCTGCGATGATTTCTTCTTGCGTCACGGGTTTGCCCTTGCTGACCAGTCGCGTGGCGATGTGGGCTCGGGCGTAGATCTCGCCGTCCACCACCATGCGCTGTTCAAAGTAGATGGCCTTGGTGTCCAGCCCAATGATCCGCGTCTCGATGGTGTAGCGCTGCCACAACTGCAGGGACTTGCGGAAAGCTATGGTCTCCCCTGCCGCTACCGGGCTCCAACCCCGTTTGCGCATTCTGGCCCAGATCCCGCTGCGGACCATGAGGTCGAAACGTCCCAGGTCCATCAGGGAGAAGTACATGCCGTTGTTCACGTGCATGGCAATGTCGATATCGGTGGGCAGTACGCGCAGGGGCAGGGACGACTCTTCCCAAACGCCCAGCAGCGAACGCTTGGAGGAGGTGAACAGCAGCATGAGGGTGCGGAGAAGCAGATGCATGCCAGCAATGTTACCCGCCGGTAACTTTGCTGGGAATATGCGGACCGGATGGTGGACCAAGTCCTAGACCATGGCCCGCTGTATGTCCAACGATTGCACTAACGTTTACCGCCGGTTCATGAAAGACGTGCACAATATCTGGAACTCGTCATGATCTAAGAACACAAGGGGGACCCCTTTGAGCACGCTGCAAACCACCAGGCCGCACGGCGAAGTCTGGCCTGAACTCTCCCGTCAGCAGGACGTCGTCCTCCAGGATGCCCGCGGCAACCGCATTGAGGGAACCATCGACGGCATGACCGATGATCGCAGCACCTTATGGATCCAGCTCAAGGGCGGGCTGGGGCGACAGCTGATTCACCACTTGGATGGTTACTGGCTGGAGACCCCGCAGCCTGATGGGGTTGATCCCGGGAGCAACTGCCCACGGTGGCTAGTATTCCCGTATGACACAAGCGCGATACCGGGACCTGGTCGAGTGGCCCCTCATGGCCACGGCACTGATTTTCCTCACCGCCTACGCCTGGCAGGTTATCGGTCGCGTCGATGGGGCCGCGGCCATCCCCTTCGAGGTAATCCTGTGGATCACCTGGGGCATCTTCGCGCTTGACTACTTCGTGAACCTCTGGCTGGCCGAAGACCGGATGCGATGGTTCCTGTGGAACCTCCACGAACTCCTGATCGTGGTGCTCCCCTTTTTCAGGCCACTCCGGCTGCTGCGGCTGGTGACCCTCCTGTCCGTCCTGCAGCGCACCGTTGGTGAAACCCTCCGCGGACGGGTGGCCACCTACGTTGCTGGCGCGGCGGCCATGCTCATCCTCATCGGCGCGCTCGCCGTGCTGGACGTAGAGCAGAACGCACCTGACGCCAAGATCCTGACCTTCGGTGACGCTGCCTGGTGGGCTGTCACCACCATCACCACCGTTGGCTACGGAGACCTCTACCCGGTGACTCCCATCGGCAGGATCGTCGCCGCAGCCCTCATGATGAGTGGCATCGCCGTTCTCGGTATCGTGACGGCGTCCATCGCTTCGTGGCTCGTTCAGCGAATCGAGGAGAACGCCGAAGGCGTCGCAGCGGCCGCCGGAGAGAAAGCAGCCGCCGCCGAGGAACCTGTGCGTGCGGAGGTGGCTGACCTGGTGACGGAAATCGCTGCCCTGCGGCTCGAAATCGCGGAACTCCGGAAAATCTCGGAGAGCCGCTGAGCGGGGTGGCCCGGGCCGTGGTTTGCGGCGCGACTCCCGGATTGCGGAATCACAGTGGGTGGTAGCCGCACACCCCTCGGCCCCAGCGGAACCCTTTGGGCACAAAAAATCCCCGGAACCAGTGGTTCCGGGGATTCTCCTTGGGTGGCAGATGAGGGATTCGAACCCCCGTAGGCGTTGCCAGCTGATTTACAGTCAGCCCCCTTTGGCCGCTCGGGTAATCTGCCGAACTTCAAAAGAAGATCACTTCCGGAGACCGTTTCTTTTCGATCCGGTAACCGAAGGCAGAGACAACCTTACAGAAGTTTCAGCGAAGAATCTAATCGGGAGCAGACACCCCGGATTTGCGCGTGTTTCAGGCTTCCCCGAGGATCCGGCCGGCCAGTTTCGCTTCGAACTTCTCTGCCTGCTCGGCGGTGATCTGGTTGAGTTGCACGGCGCGAAGAAGGTCAGCATGCACGCCGTCCATTCGGGACGTGGCATCGGGAACCGGGCTCAGGACAATCGATGCTGCCACCGCCGCGGCGGCTACGGCACTGGCTGCGGCAACTGCCGCCGTGCCAATGGAGCCCGCTGCTGCTGATGCGGATTTGCTGATGGACTGGACGGCCTTGTTGCTCATGCTGATCCTCCGACGATGCGTTCTTCCAACTGGTACAACTCTCAACCGGTAGCCTCAGTTCCAACCCTGCGTGTGCTGTGAGCGAACTGTGAAAGCCCTCCACCGTCCCAAGCAGCGGCTTCCGTACTAGGCTGGATGCCAGACCAACCCGCCCTCACAGGGCCCCAAACCTAAGGAGAGTCATGGCAGGCGAATCCACATTCGACGTCGTCAGCAAGGTAGACAAGCAAGAGGTCGCCAACGCGCTCAACCAGTCCCAGAAGGAAATCGCACAGCGATACGACTTCAAGGGCGTCGGCGCGGAGATCGACTTCAGCGGTGAAAAGATCCTCATGAAGGCCAACTCCGAGGACCGCGTCCTCGCTGTCCTGGATGTCTTCCAGTCCAAGCTCATCAAGCGCGGCATCTCGCTGAAGTCCCTGGACCAGGGCGAGCCCTTCCCCTCGGGCAAGGAATTCCGCCTGGAGTGCACCATCAAGGAGGGCATTGCCCAGGACATCGCCAAGAAGATCAACAAGATCATCCGCGACGAGGCTCCCAAGTCCGTCAAGTCCCAGATCCAGGGCGACGAACTCCGCGTGACCTCCAAGTCCCGCGACGACCTCCAGGAAACCATGAACATCCTCAAGAAGTTCGAAGAGGCCGACCTGCAGTTCGTGAACTTCCGCAGCTAGGTAGCCCGGCACCATTCGGAAAGCCGGGGTGTGCGCCCGTGACAGGGCGCGCATCCCGGCTTTTTGGTGGCGCCGGGGCCGTCGCCGGGCTGGCCGCCGGATTCCTGGGCCGGGATGCCCTGACTGCTGCGACTGCTTCTGCTGCGGACACCACCGCGGCGGATGCAGCAGTCCCCTTCTTTGGCAACCACCAGGCAGGTATCACCACTCCCGCCCAGGACCGCCTGCACATGGCTGCGTTCGACGTGACCACCGAGGACCGCAAGGAGCTCATCAAGCTCCTCAAGGACTGGACTGCCGCGGCCGAGGCCATGACAACCGGCATCCCCATGGGAAAGACCGGCGCCGTCGATGGTCCCTACGATGCACCGCCGGAAGATACTGGCGAGGCCTTGGATCTTCCCGCTGCCAAACTGACCCTGACGTTCGGTTTCGGTCCAGGGCTGTTCGAGAAGGACGGCACGGCCCGCTTTGGGCTGGACGGCCGCAGGCCCGAGGCTTTGATCGACCTCCCGCATTTCCCTGGCGACGATCTTCAACCGGGTCGGACAGGCGGGGACCTGGTGATCCAGGCATGCGCGGACGATCCCCAAGTGGCCGTCCATGCCATCCGCAACCTCGCCAGGATCGGATTCGGAAAGGTCCGGGTCCGCTGGTCGCAGCTGGGCTTTGGCCGAACGTCATCCACCTCCAGGGCGCAGGTGACGCCCAGGAACCTCTTCGGTTTCAAGGACGGCACCAACAACCTCAAGGTCGAGGACAACACGCTGCTGGACGAACACGTGTGGGTGGGCTCGGGCGCGCCCGCCGTTGTGAACCCGCTGTTCCGTTGTCGGCCAACAACGGAACAGCGGGTTCACGACGTGTTGAGCCGCTACGACAGTGGGCGCCCGGCCATTCGCTCCAGTCGGCTGATCCGTTCCTTCATGGGCGGGTGCGTGGAGAACATGCGCCGCATGCCTCCGCCGCGGAAAGGGTTGGCGATCATCAGGTGTGAGGCGTTGACCAGCTTTTGATCCTGCGGGAGCGGCAGCTGGCTGACGCCCGACTCGATCTTGCGCAGGGCAGAGGCGAGCGCCAAGGGATCACCGGTCAGCTCGGCGCCGTCCTCGTCGGCGTCGTATTCACGGGTTCGCGAGATGGCCATCTGAATCAGAGAGGCCGCAAACGGAGCCAACAGGGCCATGGCAATGGTGGCCAGGGGGTTGGCATTTCGCCTGTCCCCGCTGCCGAAAATGAGCAACATCTGCCCCACGGAGGTAATGACACCGGCCACGGCAGCAGCCACGGAGGAGGTGAGGATGTCGCGGTTGTACACGTGCATCAGTTCATGCCCCAGGACACCCCGGAGTTCGCGTGCGTCGAGTAGGTGCAGAATTCCTTCCGTGCAGCAGACGGCAGCGTTCTTGGGGTTGCGGCCGGTGGCAAAGGCGTTGGGCGTCATAGTGGGCGAGAGGTAGATGCGAGGCATGGGCTTGTTGGCGCGGACGGACAGCTCCCGGACAATCTGGTAGAGCTGCGGCGCCTGCGCCTCGGTCACCGGATAGGCAGCCATGGACCTGATGGCGATCTTGTCGCTGTTCCAGTAGCCGTAGGCAGTGGTTCCGACGCCGATCAACGCCATGATCCAGATGGGCGTGGTGCTGCGGGTCCCAGCGGCGATGATGGCGCCCAAACCCAACAACACCGCCCACAGCACACCGAAAAGTGCCGCGGTCTTGAGTCCATTGTTGTGTTTATGCACGGTTGTTCTTGTCGCTTTCGTCGGCTCTTGCAGGGCTTCTGTTCGGATTAACGCCGACGCCGGCCGCCATGTTCCGTCGTTGGCGGACGGTGGCGGCGTGGCCGGCAAAGCTAGGGCACCGGATGCTTCGCATCGTACGCGATGAAGCCCGGTTGGAGGCGGGAGGCGAGCCCTGCCAGGACGATGCACAGGAGCCCGCCGAGGAGCAGCACGCCGCCTTCGCTGAGGAACTGTGTGACACCGCCGGCCAGCATGTCCCCCACGCGCGGACCTCCCGCGACCACCACGATGAAGACGCCTTGGAGCCGCCCACGCAGGTGGTCCGGTGTGGCCGCTTGGAGGATGGTGGTGCGGAAGACGGCGCTGATGGAGTCGGAAATCCCAGCCAGGGCGCAGCATAGGGCGGCAGGGACCAACCAGAGCGTGACTCCGTCCCGGCCGGTATCGCCGGCAAGCAGCACCACCAGTCCGAAACCGGCGATCGAGGCGCCCCACCCGACAACGGACCAGACCACGGCGCTGCCTTGCTTGCGCACGCGTCCCAGGGGTCCGGAGAAGAGGCCGGCCAGGAAGGCGCCAACTGCCGTGGATGCGAGCAGCACACCCACTGTCGTTTCACCTCCGCCGATCATGACCGCACCGATAGCCGGCATCAGGGCGCGGGGTTGGGCGCAGATCATGGCGATGAGGTCAATGATGAAGGTCATGCGCACGTTGGGACGGGTGCCAAGGAACCGGAACCCTTCCACCACGGAGCGGAGTCCCGGCCTCACGGCGTCCTTGGACGGTGGCAGCGGCGGAAGCCTGAAGAGGCCCCATAGCGCGAACGTGAAACTGATGACGTCGATGGTGTAGGTCCAGCCGAAGCCAATGGTGGCCACGAGCACGCCCGCCAACAGGGGTCCCACGGTCATCGACAGGCCGAACGTCAGCATGCTCAGGGCATTGGCGGCCGGCAGCAGGTCCTTGCGGACCAGCAGCGGAATGATGGCACTGCGGGCGGGTCCATTAATGCCCTGCGCGCCGCTTTGAATCGCAACCAACGCGTACAGGACCCAGATGTTCCCGATCTCCAGCCATGCCTGCAACGCCAAGGCCGCCGTGGTGGCCCAGAGGACCAGCGAGGCTATGATGGCCACTTTCCGGCGATCGTAGGCATCGGAAATCGATCCGCCGTAGAGTCCCGCCACTACCAACGGAACAAGTGCGAAGATCCCCAGCAACCCCACGTAGAAACTCTCCTGCGTGAGCCGGTAGACCTCCAGGCTGACAGCCACCAGTGTCAGTTGGGTTCCGATGGCAGCTACTGATGCCCCCAACCAGAGCCGACGGAATGCGGGACTCTCCCTCAGTGGAGTGATGTCTGCCAGTAGTTTCGCCACCGTCCAACCCTATTGGCATCACCGCAGCCTCCCGTCACACCACCCTGCTTGGTAGGCTCACCCGGGGGAAGGAGTTGACATGGTGATGTCTCGGCGATTGCTGTACCGTTCGGCCTTTTGGGAGATCGCCAGGCCACGCGCTCCCCTGAACGCGGGGCATGTCCTCATCAGACTGTCGGACCCCTCCACGGAATTCGCCCACCCTTCGGCGGCCGACTGGCTCTTCTGTCACAACCTGGTGCGCGGCGCCCTCCACGACGTTTTAGGGGCAACCCGCTCTGCCGTGCTGTTCGCCCACCGCTGGCACCCGTTGGGCGGGGCTATCGGCGAGCCCGTCGCCGAATCGTCGACGCCCACGTTCCACCTTTTCGCTCGTTGGGACGGTGAAGCCACGACGCCGGGACTCCAGTTGTCGCTGCCGGCCCACCGCCGCGTTGGGGAGCCTGCGCGCGACCTTGCGGCTGATGATGATGCGATCCGTCAATCGCTTCGGCGTGGCGTGCCGGACGCGATGGTGACGTCCGATGACCAGGCCGGTGCCGCCGTCGAGCCTGCGCCGCTGGTCCGGACCCTGGCCGTGGGAAAGCACCATACCGTGATCCAGCCCGCCAGCGGTGCCGCATCAATCCGGGACGTTCGGCCCTCCGAACTCCTGGCGATGGGAACGGCTTTGAGTGGTCTTCCGTTGGCTCCGGGGCACAGTGGCTTCAGTTGCGTTGCCGTCGAATCCGAGGCGCCGGGCACCCCGCTTAGGGTGCACGCGCTGGGGCGATCGGCCGCTGAGACGGTGAATCCGATGGAGGGCTTGCTCCGTTCACCCGAAGTTAGCCTTGCCTTATTGTGAACTCCTCAAAATAAGTGTTTCAATGAATGCATGACCGATCACACAGCCGAGCAGGAAGCATGGGCCGCCGCCCTGCATGCCCATGGCCGGCGTGTGACCAAGCAGCGGCTGGCAGTACTCGCCGCGGTCCAGCACCATCCGCATTCCCCCGCAGAAGGCATCCTTGCCGCTGCCCGCAAGGAACTTCCTGAACTGACGGCGCAGTCCGTCTATGTGGTTCTGAGTGATCTCACGGACCTTCAGATGCTGCGACGGTTCGAACCGCCGCACTCCCCCGCGCTCTACGAAACACGGGTGGGCGACAACCACCACCACGCCGTCTGCATCAGCTGCGGGCGCGTGGAAGATGTGGACTGCGCCGTAGGGCACGCACCGTGCCTAACGCCGCATTGGAACGATGATTCCAAGCCCATGACCATCCAGATCGCAGACGTCCTGTACCAAGGCATCTGCCAGGACTGCCAGTCCAAACAACAGCTTCCCGTCCAACCTTCCGTAACCAAGAAATAGGAGAATGATGACCGCGAACATCTCGACCACACAGTCGGGCGCCCCTGTCACTTCCGACGCACACTCGAAGTCCGTCGGCGCTGACGGTGCCATCATCCTGACCGACCACTACCTGGTGGAAAAGCTCGCACAGTTCAACCGTGAGCGTGTCCCGGAGCGTGTAGTACACGCCAAGGGTGGCGGCGCATTCGGTACCTTCAAGACCACGTCGGACGTCTCCGCGTACACCAAGGCAGCTTTCCTGCAGCCGGGTACCGAGACCGACATGCTGATCCGTTTCTCCTCCGTCGCCGGCGAGAACGGCTCCCCCGACACCTGGCGCGACCCCCGTGGTTTCGCTGTGAAGTTCTACACTTCCGAGGGCAACTACGACCTCGTGGGCAACAACACCCCCGTCTTCTTCATCCGCGACGGCATCAAGTTCCCGGACTTCATCCACTCCCAGAAGCGCCTCCCGGGCACCCACCTGCGTGACGCTGACATGCAGTGGGACTTCTGGACCCTCTCCCCCGAGTCCGCCCACCAGGTCACCTGGCTCATGGGTGACCGCGGCCTCCCGGCTTCCTGGCGTGAAATGCAGGGCTACGGCTCGCACACCTACCAGTGGATCAACGCCGCCGGCGAGCGTTTCTGGGTCAAGTACCACTTCAAGTCCAACCAGGGCGTGAACTCCATGACCTCCGACCAGGCAGAACAGCTGGCCGGTTCGGATGCAGACTTCTACATCCGCGACCTCTCCGAGAACATCGAAGCCGGTAACTTCCCCTCCTGGGAACTGCACGTCCAGGTCATGCCTTACGAGGACGCCAAGACGTACCGCTTCAACCCGTTCGACCTCACCAAGGTGTGGCCGCACGCTGACTACCCGCTGATCCACGTGGGCACCATGGAGCTGAACAAGAACCCGGAGAACTACTTCGCGCAGATCGAGCAGGCCACCTTCGCGCCGTCGAACTTCGTACCGGGCATCGCCGCTTCCCCGGACAAGATGCTGCAGGCCCGCATCTTCTCCTACGCCGACGCACACCGTTACCGCGTGGGCACAAACCACGCCCAGATCCCGGTGAACCAGCCGAAGAACCAGGTGAACAACTACAGCCAGGATGGCCAGGGACGTTACCTGTTCAACGCCCCCAGCACCCCGGTGTACGCACCGAACTCCGTTGGTGGCCCGGCTGCTGTTGAGCCCACTTCCCCTGCCGGTGGCTGGGAGAACGACGGTGAGCTCACCCTCGCTGCCCACACCCTGCACTCCGAGGACAGCGACTTCGTCCAGGCCGGTGCCCTGTACCGCGAGGTTTACGACGACGGCGCCAAGGCCCGCCTGCTCGAAACCATCACCGGTGCTGTTGGCGGCGTGAAGAACGCCGACATCAAGGAACGCGCCATCCAGTACTGGACCAACGTTGACGCCGAACTCGGTGCCAAGCTGCGCGCCAACCTCGGCGCCGGCCAGACCACCTCCGACGCCGAAGCAGCCAACAAGCTCTAAGCGTCGTCGCGTTACTGCACTGGCAGAACACCCCGCTGCGGATTCTCCGCGGCGGGGTGTTCTTTTTGTTTTCCACATAGGGTCGTACACCTATGGCTGGGCAGATATTCAGGTCCATAGGATCCTTCCATGGACACATTCAAAGGCATTCAGGCAGCCGCGTTCCGCTTTTACGAAGATCTTGAGGAGAACAACAACCGCGAGTGGTGGCTGGAGCATAAAGCAACATACGACGCCGAAGTCAGGGAGCCGCTCACCGCCCTCCTCTCAGAGCTGGAACCACAATTCGGGCCGGCAAAAATCTTCCGTCCCAACAGGGACATCCGATTCTCCCAGGACAAATCACCGTACAAGACCGCCCAAGGCGCCTTCGCTGCCACACAGGAGGGCGTGGGCTTCTACATCCAGATCAGCGCGGACACATTGCTGATCGGTGGCGGGTACCATTCCCACACTCCGGCCCAACTGGCACGATTCCGGGCCGCCGTTGATGCCCCCTCGAGTGGGGAGCAACTGCAGAGGATTGTTGATGCCGTGGCTGCAGCGGGCTTCGCCATCGAGGGCGAGAAACTGAAGACGGTCCCCCGGGGGTTCGACAAAGACCATCCCCGGGCTGAGCTCCTCAAGCACAAATCTTTGTCAGCGGGCGTTGAGGTGGGCCAGCCGGATTGGCTGTCCAGCGCGGCGGCCAAGGACGAGATCGCTGCCCGCTGGGAGGAACTGAGGCCGCTGGTGGAGTGGGTAAGTGAGCATGCGTCGCCCTGACGGCGTGGGGGGGGTGAACGGGGGTGCTGGAGCAGGCGCTGGCCCGATCAGACAAAAGCGCCCGGAAACCGATGGGTTCCCGGGCGCCTCATGGCTGTTTTGACGCAGCTGTCTGACAAGCAGTTGCTGCAGGCGTTAGACCTTCGTGTAGCTGTCTTCGTCCTCGTCGCCCTCGGCTTTACGGCTTTCAGGAGCACCGTTGACCGAGGCCTTGGCTGCGGCGAACTTCTCGTTGAGCCGTGAGTGGCGCTGCCCGTAGGAGAAGTAGATGACCATGCCGATGACCAGCCAGATCGCGAAGAAGATCCAGGTTTCCACGGCGAGGTTGGTCATGAGGTAGAAGCACAGGACCGCGGAGATCCAGGGAACCACCTTGCCGAAGGGCACCCGGAAGGCAGGCTTGAGGTCCGGGCGCTTCTTGCGCAGCACCAGGATGCCCAGGCTCACCATTACGAACGCGGAGAGCGTTCCGATGTTGATCATTTCCTCGAGCAGATCCACCTTGGTCACCCCGGCAACCACGGCCACTGCGGCACCGCAGATGATTTGCAGTCGGGCCGGAGTGGAGCGCTTCTCGCTGGTCTTGGAGAGCGAACGCGGCAGCAGTCCGTCTCGGCTCATCGCCAGGACCACACGGGACAGCCCCATGAGGAGCACCATGATGACCGTGGTCAGGCCAACCAGGGAGCCGAAGGCAATAACCTTCGCTGCATCCGTATTGCCCACGGCTTCGAAGGCCGTGGTCAGGGTGGGGTTCTTCACCTCGGCCAGTTGCGTGTAAGACACCATTCCGGTCAGTGCCAGGGAGACCAGGATATAGAGCAGGGTAACCAGGGCCAGGCCACCGAAGATACCGCGCGGAAGGGTCTTCTGCGGGTTCTTGACCTCTTCGGCGGAGGTTGCCACCACGTCGAAGCCGATGAAGGCGAAGAACACCAGTGCAGCACCAGCGAAGACGCCGAGGGTTCCGTACTGCGCCGGGGCAGCACCGGTCAGGAAGCCGAAGAACGACTGCTTCATGACATCAGCAGCACCGGAGTCGGTGGGCTCGGAGGCAGGAATGAAGGGGGTGTAATTGGAGAACTTCACGTAGCTGAAGCCAACAACAATCACGAACAGCACCACGCCGATCTTGATCAGAGTGAAGACATTGCCAACGCGGGCGGACAACTTTGTCCCCAGCACCAGCAGCACGGTGAAGATCGCGACGATCAGGAAGGCGCCCCAGTAGAGGTCGATGCCGAAGACACTGACCGATGGCGGCATCTCCACGCCCATCAAGCCAAAGACCGTGCTGAGGTAGATGCCCCAGTACTTGGCAATCACGGCCGCGGCGGTGAAAAGTTCAAGGATAAGGTTCCAGCCGATGATCCACGCGAGGACCTCGCCCATGGTGGCGTAGGTGAACACGTAGGCTGAGCCAGCCACGGGGATTGCCGTGGCGAATTCTGCGTAGCACATGATGGCCAGCGCACACGTGACAGCGGCGATGGCGAAGGAAATGGTGACGGCGGGGCCGGCAAAGTTTGCGGCAGCCTTGGCGCCTACCGAGAAGATCCCGGCGCCGACGGCAACGGCGACGCCCATGATCATGAGATCCCAGGTGCTCAGGCTGCGCTTGAGCTTGCGACCGGGTTCGTCGGCATCAGCGATCGACTGCTCGATCGACTTGGTCCTGAAAATGTTCATAAAAATGCCACATTCTGGATGGGAGTGGTATAGGACTCATCAAGAATAGTGTCCGGCCAATGGACGGCCATATTTATCCCAGATAGTGAGACGCCTACCGAATTCGCGTGACAGGTGTGACTGGTGTGATGAAGGCCCGTAACCCCCATCACACCAGCCACCCACCCTAAATGCTTGGCACGTCCCAGTCCATGAGCGTTGATCGGATCAGGAATCGCTTCCCTTCGGGAGACTCAACGGAGAACCCACTGCCTCGGCCCGGAACCACATCCACGGTGAGGTGGGTGTGGGACCAGTAGTTGAATTGCTCCTTGGACATCCAGAACTCCAGTGGCTTGGCATTTCCATCGTGCCCGAGGTCGAACCGTCCAAGGAGAACGTCGGAGTCTCCTGTCAGGAACTCCCCCGCCGGGTAGCACATGGGCGCCGAGCCGTCGCAGCAGCCGCCCGATTGGTGGAACATCAGGGGGCCATGCTGCTCCCAGAGTTTGAGGAGCAGTTCCACGGACGCTCCGGTGAGCGCCACTCGGGAGAAGTCCTCCCCGGGCAACGTCACCGAAGCTTCCAGGATGTCCTGGGACATGTTGGGAATCATCAGAACTTCAGAACCACTCGGCCGTCGATCTTGGCGTGCTTCATCTCGTCCAACACCGCGTTGACCTCCGAGAGTTCCCGGGTGGAGACCGTTGGCTTGATCTTTCCCTGGGCGTAGAACTCCAGTGCTTCTTCCAGATCCTGCCTGGTGCCCACGATCGACCCTCTGACCGTGAGTCCCTTGAGTACGATCTCGAAGATCGGCGCCGGGAAATCTCCCGGAGGCAACCCATTGAAGACGATCGTTCCACCGCGTCGAGCCATGCCGATTGCCTGGCCGAAAGCCGAGGGGTGCACGGCAGTGACCAGCACGCCGTGGCAACCACCTGTTTCCCGCTGGATGACCTCGGCTGGATCCTCGTGCAAGGCGTTGACCGTCAGTTCGGCCCCGTGTTCCTTGGCCAATGCGAGTTTGTCGTCGGCGATGTCCACTGCTGCCACCCGCAGACCCATGGCCACGGCGTACTGGACGGCGATGTGCCCCAGGCCGCCAATGCCAGAGATGGTGACCCACTGCCCCGGCCGGGCCTCGGTCATCTTCAGTCCCTTGTAGACCGTGACGCCGGCACAGAGCACCGGAGCAACCTCCACAGGATCCGAACCTTCCGGGATGCGTGCGGCGAAGCGCGTGTCTACCAGCATGTATTCGCCGAAGGACCCATCAACGCTGTAACCGCCGTTCTGCTGGGACTCACACAGGGTTTCCCAGCCGGTGCGGCAGTACTGGCAATCACCGCAGGCCGACCACAGCCAGGCATTTCCTACGAGGTCGCCAACTGCAACATCAGTGACGCCCTCACCGAGGGCCACTACTTCACCCACTCCCTCATGGCCGGGAATGAACGGTGGCGTCGGCTTGACCGGCCAGTCGCCTTCAGCAGCGTGCAGGTCGGTATGGCATACCCCCGACGTGATGAGGCGGACCAGCGCCTGGCCGGGACCCGGCGTCGGCCTTTCCACTTCCTTGACCGTGAGGTCGGCTCCGAATTCCGTGACTACTGCTGCTTGCATGGTGGTGGACATTGACGATCTCCTTTGATCTGTACGAATGATGGGAGTTTTTGTACAGCTGATGCCCCTAAGTCCGCTCTATAAGGGCATCTGCTGTACAAAAACTCTTAGAAGAAGCCGAGCTTGTTCTCGTTGTAGCTGACCAGGAGGTTCTTGGTCTGCTGGTAGTGGTCCAGCATCATGGCGTGGTTCTCACGGCCAATACCTGAGGACTTGTAGCCACCGAAGGCGGCACCTGCCGGGTAGGCGTGGTAGTTGTTGACCCACACGCGACCGGCCTGGATTTCCCGGCCGGCGCGGTAGGCGACATTTCCGTTGCGCGACCAGACTCCGGCGCCAAGTCCGTACAGCGTGTCGTTGGCAAGGCCAATGGCGTCGTTGTAGTCGCTGAACTTGGTCACGGACACCACCGGTCCGAAGATTTCCTCCTGGAAGATCCGCATCCGGTTGTGGCCTTCGAAGATGGTGGGCTGCACGTAGTAGCCGCCGGCCAGGTCTCCGGAGAGCTCGGCCCGGGCACCGCCGGTGAGCACCTTGGCACCCTCCTGCTTTCCGATGTCGATGTACGACAGGATCTTCTCCAATTGGTCGTTGGAGGCCTGGGCACCCACCTGGGTATCCGTGTCCAACGGGTTGCCCTGGATGATCTTGTTGGTGCGGGCCACGACGTCGGTCATGAAGGAGTCGTAAATCCCTTCCTGCACCAGCGCACGGGACGGGCAGGTGCAGACTTCGCCTTGGTTGAAGGCAAAGAGCGTGAACCCTTCCTGGGCTTTGTCGTAGAAGGCATCGTTCTGGGCGGCGACGTCGTCGAAGAAGATGTTGGGGCTCTTGCCGCCAAGTTCCAACGTGACGGGAATGAGGTTGTTGGAGGCGTACTGGCTGATCAGCCGGCCGGTGGTGGTCTCACCCGTGAAGGCGATCTTGCGGATGCGGGAACTGGAAGCAAGGGGTTTGCCGGCTTCAACGCCGAAGCCGTTGACCACGTTCACCACGCCTGCCGGAAGGAGGTCGCCGATGAGTTCCATCAGGACAAGGATGGAGGTGGGCGTCTGCTCAGCCGGCTTCAGGACCACGGCGTTGCCGGCGGCGAGCGCCGGGGCCAGCTTCCATACGGCCATGAGGATGGGAAAGTTCCACGGGATGATCTGGCCCACCACGCCCAGTGGCTCCTTGAAGTGGTAGGCCGTGGTGTCTTCGTCCAGCTGGGAGAGGTGTCCTTCCTGGGCGCGGACGGCGGAGGCGAAGTAGCGGAAGTGGTCAGCGGCCAACGGGATATCTGCGTTCAGGGTCTCGCGGACGGGCTTGCCATTGTCCCAGGTCTCCGCCACTGCGAGGAGCTCCAGGTTGGCGTCAATCCTGTCGGCGATCTTGTTGAGGATGGCTGCGCGCTCGGTGGCGGAGGTCTTGCCCCAGGACGGGGCAACCTTGTGGGCGGCGTCGAGGGCCAGTTCGATGTCCTCGGAGGTGCCACGGGCGACTTCGCAGAAGGCCTTGCCCGTCACCGGTGTGATGTTCTCGAAGTAGGCACCCTTGACTGGGGCAACCCACTCGCCGCCGATCCAGTTCTCGTAGCGGTCCTTGAAAGTGACCTTCGAACCCTCGGCACCCGGCTGTGCGTAAACAGTCATTGCTAGCTCCTTTGCTGCGAATCACGGTGGCTGTCGCCATTGCTTCGAGCGTAGGAGCGGGGAGGTTGCAGCTACGTTGCAACCATGTGATTCAGCTCACGCGGTGAGCTCGGTATCGATCCGCTCAAGATCGGCCACGACGGCGGCCCGCTTGGGTGAGCGCGGCGGCAGCAGCTTCAACACGGCAAGGCGGAGGTCGACGTCGTACTTCGCCTCAGGCAGCTCCGCGTACTTGAGCAGCGAATCGACGCTGCCGTCGCTGAGCAGCGCTTCGCGCAGCAGGTGCGAGACCCGCTCGCGCAACTGCACGACGCCGGGTGCCTCCGAGCGAGGGAGGACGGCACCCTTGTAGATTTCCAGGGCAATGCGGTGGGCACCGCGCTGCAGGCAGCTAAGCACCTGGCCGGAATCGGGAAGCAACTCCACAGGGAGGCGGTACGGACGCGACTCCGGAACCGCGCCGGGGCTGAGCTCGTGGAGGACCTTGCGAAGCCGTACCATCTCGGCCCGGAGGGTCACTGAGGACCCGTCTCCCGGATAGAGCTGGATGCACAGGTCTTCGGCGCTCAGCCCGTCCGGGTGGCTGCCGAGGATGGCCAGGATTTCGCTGTGCCGCGCGGACAGGGAAACCGTCCGGCCGTCGATGCTGAGCAGGGCTTGGTCGCGTCCCAAAAGCTGAAGGCTGTTCCTATACAGCGCCTGGTTGGTCGTTGCTGCGGGACTCCGACGGCGGGGCTTTTCCCGCACCGCTGCCGCGAGCTGCAGGCGTTCGATCCGCAATTGGGCCTGTGCTGCCGCCACTGTCGCCTCCACCAAGGAAAGGGTGTGCGGCGCTACGGCAGTTTCCGTGCCGGTGATGTCCACGACCCCCAGCACGGCGCCTGAATCGGGATCGTGGAAGGGCACAGCGGTACAGCTCCACGGATGGACCGACCGCTTGAAGTGTTCAGCGCCTGAGATTTGGATGCTGCGGTCAAGGGCCAAGGCGGTACCGGGTGCGCTGGTGCCCACGGAGGCTTCGGACCAGTCGGCGCCGGCCACGAACATCATGCCTTCTGCCCGCCGCTGCATCACAGGATCGCCGTCCACCCACAGAAGCCGGCCAACGTCGTCGCCCACCGCCACGAGGAGTCCGCTGTCATGGCTGGGCTGGACCAGCAGTTTCTTGATGACCGGCATGATCGCAGCCAAGGGGTGCCTCCGGCGGTACTCCTCGAGCTCGTCGTGGTCCATCGCGAGCGGCGCCTCGGCGACGTCCGGGTTGGCCTGCAAACTTGCCGAGCGCTGCCAGGACTCGCGGACCAGGCGGCGGAGGCCGGAAATCTCCTCGCCCTCCGGTACCCCGAAGCGCAAGGAGTCCAGGCGTTCATGGCTGGCCAGGGCACGCTTCTGGAGGAGTTCCGCGGCATCGCTGCCTGGAACGGGCGGATGGATTGGATTCCTCATCGAACTCCCTGACATTCTGTGCGTTGGGCCGCGCGCGGTGGGCAGCACAGTACGAGAGAGTCTAATTCGCCAGATGGAGTTTTTGTACAGCTGATGACCCTAAAGCGTCCGAATAGGGGCATGAGGTGTACAAAAACTCCAAGGGTCAGCCGCGGGAGATCTGGATCATTTCTTCGCGCGGAACAACCTTGATGCGCTCGCGGACCACACCGTTGCCGTTTCCTTCGCCGGCGGACCACGAGGCACCCAGGGAAGCTTCGTGGGCATCGAGCCGGTTCCAGCCCTCCCAGGTGGTGTACTCCACCCCTCGTTCTTCGAGGAGGTTGATGATGGCCTGCGGGTCCGGGTTCTCGGCTGGCGGCAGGGTGAGCCGGTCTTCAAGGAGGAAGCCGATGGTCTCCAGGGCATCGCCCTTGGTGTGGCCGATCAGTCCTACCGGTCCACGCTTGATCCAGCCGGTGGCGTAGATACCCGGCACGTGGTTGCCGTCGGCATCCAGGACGCGGCCGCCGTCGTTCGGGATGACGCCGCGGCGGGAATCGTACTCCAGTTCTTCCAACGGCGAACCGTGGTAGCCGATGGCGCGGTACACGGACTGGACCGGGTATTCGATGAACTCGCCGGTGCCCTTGACGTTGCCTGTGCCGTCCAACTGCATGCGCTCGAACTTGATCCCTGACACCTTGCCGGGCGTTTCCGGCGAATCCAGGATCTCCACCGGGCTGTGCAGGAAGTGCAGGTGCAGGCGGCGCGAGGACGGTTGCTCGGACTCCGCGTGCTCTTCCACCAGCCAGTTGGTCATGGTGTTGACCATGGTTTTGATCTGGTTGTTGGTCTTGATGGCTTCATCCGATGCATCGTCGAACTCGAAGTCTTCCGGGTACAGCACGATGTCCACGTCCTTGCAGTGGGACAGTTCGCGCAGCTCCAAGGGAGTGAATTTCACTTGGGCAGGACCGCGCCGCCCGAACACATGGACATCGGTGACAGGGGATTTCTTGAGTCCGGCGTAAACGTTGTCCGGGATCTCCGTGACCAGCAGTTCCTCGGGGTGCTTGACCAGCATGCGGGCCACGTCCAGGGCCACGTTGCCATTGCCGATCACTGCGATTTCCTTGGCCTCCAGGGGCCAGTCCCGGGGAACGTCGGGGTGTCCGTCGTACCAGGAAACAAAGTCGGCGCCACCGAAGGAACCGTCCAGCTCGATACCCGGGATCTTGAGGTCCGCGTCCTTGATGGCACCGGTGGAGAAGATCACGGCGTCGTAGAACGCGCGGAAATCATGCAAGGTCAGGTCCTTGCCGTAGGTGACGTTGCCCAGGAAGCGGATGTCGCCGCGGTCCAGCACCTTGTGCAGTGCATTGACGATCCCCTTGATGCGGGGGTGATCGGGCGCCACGCCGTAGCGGATCAAACCGTAGGGCGCCGGGTAGGCCTCAAAGAGGTCGATGCTGACCTCGACGTCCCCATCCTTGACCTCATTGGATTTAGTCAGGATGTCCGCGGCGTAAACGCCGGCCGGGCCTGCGCCCACAATGGCGACACGAAGCGGACGTTTGGGGGTGGTTGCGGCTGAGTTGGACACCGTGAGCCCTTCCGAAAGCAGTAAGCCACGCCGTTGTAGGGGCGCGCAGATTTCAATTCTAGATGTCGACCTTACGCGCGGCCGCTTATATGGCAGGAGTCACAGAAATTCGCAAAGATTGCGGAATATTGCGCGCCGGCATGGTGTTGGCGACAATGTGTCGACTCCGGATCAGATCATCTCAAGCTCTTCTTCAAACCAGCCCACGACGGCGCCAGCCCGGGGCGGCGGTCAAGGCACCGGCGGTTCCGCCAAACCGGTGAGGAGCGAGTCGACGGCGGGGATCCTGTTCGGCATCGGCGCTTACGGCCTGTGGGGGCTGCTTCCGCTGTACTTCTTCGTCCTGATGCCGGCCAGTGCCATCGAGATCGTGGCCAACCGGATCGTGTGGTCCTTGCTCTTCTGTGCCCTGCTGATCACCATCACCCGTGCATGGAAGACGTTCTGGACCGCGGTGAAGGATCGTTCTGTGTTCGGTCCCCTTGCCTTGGCTGCGGGACTGATCGCCATCAACTGGCTGACCTACACCTTTGGTGTCACCACGGGCCATGCCGTTGAGACGTCCTTGGGCTACTTCATCAACCCCTTGGTCTCCGTGCTCCTGGGCGTTTTCGTCCTGAAGGAGAAGCTGCGTCCCCTGCAGTGGGCAGCTGTGGGCATTGGCTTCGTCGCGGTGGGCGTGCTGACGTTTTCCTACGGTCAGCTACCCTGGATCGCTTTGATCCTGGCCTTCAGCTTCGGCCTGTATGGCTTCGTGAAGAAGCGCGTAGGACCAAAAGTGGACGCGCTCACCAGCCTGAGCGTCGAGACCGTGGTCTTGGCTCCCCTTGCCGGCATCACCATGGTGGTCCTGGGCGTCACAGGCGCCCAGACTCTCACCACCCTGGGCGCCGGCCACTTCTGGCTGCTGGTGGCTTCCGGTGTCATCACTGCCGTGCCGCTGCTCTTCTTCGGCGCTTCGGCCCGTCGCCTGCCCATGACCACCATCGGTCTGCTGCAGTACTTCGCCCCGGTCCTTCAGTTCATTGTGGCGCTGACGGTGTTCAACGAGACCATGACGACGGCCCGCTGGATCGGCTTCTGCGTGGTGTGGCTGGCGCTGATCCTGCTGACCATCGACATGCTTCGCACCACCAGGAAGAACTCGGTGCTGAAAAAGAAAGCGCGGCTGGCAGCTGCCGGAGCTTAGCTAGTTGTACTGCCCAGGGACGTTGGTTGGGTGAATGTGATGACTCGCTGGAGTCGTTGACTCATGGGTGAGGACCTCCGGTTGCACAGTGGAGTTGCTTAGACAACCGCTGAGGCGACCAGGAGGTCCTCAATGTCCCACGCTAATGCTGCATTGACTCCACGCCAACGTTTACGCGTTGCGCGTTTGATCGTTGACCATGGCTGGCCGGTTACTCGGGCCGCCGAGCAGTTCAATTGCTCCTGGCCGACGGCCAAACGGTGGGCCGAGCGCTACGCTGCGATGGGAGAGGTGGGCATGGCCGATAGGTCTTCGCGCCCTCACCGGGTAGCGAACAGGACCCCGCAACAGCTTGTACGCAAGGTCGTGCACCTGCGTTGGAAGCAGCGGCTGGGGCCTGTCGCGATCGGAGCGAAGCTGGCTATGCCGGCATCGACGGTTCACGCCGTTCTGGTCCGGTGCCGGCTGAACCGTCTGCATCATGTGGACAAGCGCACCGGGGAAGTCATCCGCCGCTACGAGCACGACAAGCCCGGAGCGATGATCCATGTCGACGTGAAGAAACTCGGCAACATCCCCGACGGTGGCGGTTGGCGCTACGTCGGCCGCCAGCAAGGGAAACGGAACCGGGCTGCGACACCGTCAAAGGCCGCAGAGCAGCCACCGTAATCCGCTGATCGGTACCGCTTATGTCCACACGGTCATCGACGACCACTCCCGGGTCGCATATGCCGAAATCCACAGCGATGAAACCGCAGCTACCGCAGTCGGAGTGCTCAATCGGGCTGTGTCCTGGTTTGCCGCCCGCGGCGTCACCGTCGAGAGAGTCCTCTCCGACAACGGATCAGCCTACAAGTCCCACCTCTGGCGAGACACTTGCCGGGAGCTGAACATCAAGGCAAAGAAAACCCGGCCGTACCGCCCGCAGACCAACGGAAAGATCGAACGCTTCCACCGCACACTCGCCGACGGGTGGGCCTTCAAGCGCTTCTACGCCACGGAATCAGCCCGCAGAAACGCGCTCCCCGCATGGCTGCACCACTACAATCACCACAGGCCCCACACCGCAATCGGAGGCCGCCCGCCCATCAGCCGCTTAACTAACCTGCCTGGGCAGTACAGCTAGTCCAGCACGTCCGGGTTGGGTTCCTTTTCGGAAGCAGGATGGGCAAGGGCACTGGTTTCGACGGTGAAGACGCGTGGTCCGGCATTCGAGGCACCCCCCAATTCCACCTCGAATACAGAGTCGGCCAGCCCCTTGAACGGATACTCACCTGAGCCCAACAACCGCAGGCCCACGAGTTCCAGGCCTGTGGGCAGTTCCAAACGGATCCGCCCGGATGCGGGCGCACGTGTCACTACCGCGAACACCTTTCCCGTGCTGCTTTCCCGGGTGAAATACCCCCACCCCGGATAGTCCCAGCCCTCGGCGTAGCCGCACCCGTAGATTGCTTCGCCGTTGACCGCGAGCCATTCCCCCACGGTGCGCGCTATCTCCACCTCTGCAGGGGCCATGGAGCCGTCGCCTCGGGGGCCGAAGTTCAGCAGGAAGTTGCCGCCCAAGGACGTGCAGTGGGCAATCATGTCCACCACATCCCACGGATGCTTGAGCGTCGACTGCGCCCACGAGCCTTGGTGGTATCCCCAGCTGGCCTGCGGAATGGTCATGCACGCTTCCCAGTCGCGGGCAGTCACGCTGCGGTCCCACGGCTCCGGCAGCCTCCGCTCGTAACCGCTTTCGTAGTCGCCCATCAGCAAGCCGTTGGAGTCCACGTGCCTGGCTCCAAGGTCGTCCGCCCGCAAGCGGCTGTTGACCACCACGCCGGGAAGACGTTCTTTCAACATCCGTTCGACCTCCCAGGTCCACCACCCGTTGGCCTTCACGGATTCGTCCCACGTGCCGTCGAACCAGAACCCCTTCACGCTCGGATAGCGTTCGGCCAGTTCTTCCAACTGTTTCATCGCGAAGTCGAGGTAGCGGGCGAAAGCCAGGTTGTCGGCGTCGTTCTCCAGCGTGAAGCGCCAGTCCGGGTGCCTCCAGTCCAGCACCGAGTAGTAGAAGTTGAAGTCAATCCCCCGGGCTTCATACGCCGCCACCAGTTCGCCCAGGACATCGCGACCGGAAGGGGTGTTGCCCATGTGGAAGTCCGTGTGGGCGCTCGGCCACAGGCAGAAACCATCGTGGTGTTTGGTAGTGATGGTCATGTAGCGGGCACCCAGCGCCACGGCTGTGTCCGCCCACCGCTCGGCGTCGAAATCCGCCAGCGTGAAATCGTTGGCGAGCGCCTCCCAGCGTTGCTGCGGAACCTTTGCCACCCGCGGCAGGAACTCCGCCGCGAACTCCACGTCTTTGCCTTCCCAGCGACCAGCCGGCAGGGCGTAAAGACCCCAGTGAATGAACTGCCCCACGCGATGGCCGCGGAATCGCTGCATCGCAGCATCCTCACGAGGTTTTTCCCGCGACGCCCCGTAGTTGAGTTCCATTACTTTCCCACCTGCCCGTCCCACGGAACAAACGTCCGCAGGTCAAAAGTCTGCGAAGTGCCGCTGGCCCACGACACGGAAACTTCGGTACCGGAAACCACGACGGCGGCAGCCGCCTGGAGCGCGTCGGGCACCAGAGCCTGTCCCCGGGTCAGCGTGTGGAGGGCAACGTGGACGGTTTCCTCACTGTTGCGCTCCGCACCAAGGCTCGGGACTGCTGAGTGCTTGCCCATGGCGTTGGCATCCGTATACCGCGTGGTCCGCGGCTCTTCCCAGCCGTGCACCGCCGTCACAGCGGCGTAGACATCACCGTTGCCGGCCCACGCGGTGTTGTCCGTCGTTCCAACGTCCACCGGTGTGGCGCCGGCTACAGCATGGCCACCCTCCCGGACGGAATACTCCACCGGGCCACGGACCAAATGGCAGCGAAGTTCGTGGATGCCGTCCACCACCGAAACTGTAGTGACGGCCGTGCCGGGCAAGGTCTTCCCGTACAACTGCGGGATATGGACGGAACCACTGACGAGGCCGTCCGTGCGGGTGGCGCGGAGGGCACAGCGCCGGCTCGCCACGCCGTCGGACCCCAGCAACGCGAGGTGACCATCCACGTTGTCCTCCCACGCAACTCCTGTACCCGGCGCTGTATGGGTGGAATAGGAGAACTTGGCGTAGTGCGGATCATCAGGATCCGTGCC
This sequence comes from Paenarthrobacter sp. FR1, assembly GCF_051106045.1. NCBI lineage: Bacteria > Bacillati > Actinomycetota > Actinomycetes > Micrococcales > Micrococcaceae > Paenarthrobacter > Paenarthrobacter sp. FR1. The sequence goes on from NZ_JBPFSF010000001.1 coordinate 690,782, forward strand.
GCCGCCCACGGGCAGGCCGCAATGGTCGCTGCCGTGGTTGGTGAGACGAACCAAGCCGCCATCGCTGATCACAGTCCAACCAGCATCAGGCAAGGCCCGAACTGCGGCCGGGCCATCGGTAGGCTGCGGCTCTTCAACGTCCTGCCATACACTGTGCTCCGGCGGCAGCGCCAAACCCAGGAAGCCGATGCCTGCCAGATACGGTGAACCGAACCCGCTGTACGCTTGGCAGGAGCCCAGGTGTTCGTCATACCAACCCAAGTTCGGCGGCCCATCAACGCCAATGCCCTTCGCGGTGAAGTTGGCCAGGACCCCGGACGCCAGTCGACGTGTGGCACCCGGCGTCAACGGGTTCACGCCAGAGATCTCGGCACACCACAAAGCGGCCAGGACCGCGGTGCGGTACGCCAGGGATCGCCCGACATGCAGCACTGCCCCATCACTGGCGAACATCAGGCTCTGCGTACCCACGAATTCGCGCAAGCGCTGCAGATGACGGCGACCCTCAGGGGTGTCCTCGCGGCCCGTCATCGCGTACCAAGCCCACAAATAGGGGTGGATGGCCCACGCGTTGTAATAGTCGATGGCGTGCTCCGGCCCGTCCGTGTACCAGCCGTCGCCCAGGTACCAGGACTCCACCCGGGCCACATTCCGCGCACCCGTGCAGCCTGACACGTCCTCGCCCACCGAACGCAGGAAACCCTCCGCCATCGCCGGGAAAAGCTGCCAGTTATTGCCCCACACCTCGAGCCGGGCATGGTGCCGCAACCAGCCGGCAACCTGCTTCTTCTCCCCCGCATCCAAGGGCTCCCACAGCCACTCCTTGGCAATGTGGAGCGCGAAAGCAATGTTCGCGGCCTCCACAATCGAGTTGGTCACCCCCAGCAACGGAGACTTGCACGTGACACCCAACGGCCAACGCTCCGCCCCCTCAGGATCGGTTCCGGCCAGCAACGCCTCCCGGTACCAGGCCGCCAAGCCCAAGCGTTCCTGGCCACGGGCACCGGCAATACGCGGCGCCGCCATCAGCAGGCTTCGGCCTATGGTCTCCATGCCCTCCCGGCGCTCGCCGTCACGCGTCACCGGGCCCGGCAGGCGTGGGCTGGCCTTGAGCGGGCTGGAGTAGGCACGGATGTGTCCGAGCCAGTGATCGGCGGTGTTCTCCCAGTGGTCTCGCGTCCAACCCGTGAGCGGGGACAGGATGGGGTCGGGTTTTGGGAGCCAGGGCTGGGTTGCTGGCAGTGGCTGTGTCACGGTGTTGAATCCTTGGGCTTGTGCAGACTGGGTTAGGGGGACCGGCTACTTTGCCAGCGCTGACTCGTATTCGCCGCGGATGGTGTCGCCACCATTCTTCTTCCAGTCCGCGACGGCGCTCTTGAGTGCGTCCATGGTGCCACGGCCGGCGATGACTGCGGTCGCGGCGTCGGAGACGGGTTGGCCCAGCTTGGCGCCCTTACTGGCATTGGTGGGGCTGAACAGCGTGCCGCAGGGATCTTCCACACCCAAAGGGATGAGTTTTGAGTAGGCATTGTGCATGATGTCCACAATGTCCTTGTTGCTGGGGTCGTAGACCACTTGCTGCGGCGCCGCGAGGTATTTCCACGGGACAGCGTTATCCAACAGGGCCCGGTCAGTGACCACGGGGTTTCCGTTGGCATCCAAGGTGTAGTCCGCGCCCTCAGCCCCGTAGTTCAGCAGCAGGTACTCCTCGCTGCCAAATGGTGCCGCCAGGAAGTTGGCCACCGCCAGGACTTCCTTGAGCTTGGCTTCGTCCGCCTTCTTCAGCATCACGGTGCCGAACGTGATGTTGTCCAACCAGGTCTGCGCCTTGCCGCCGTCGTGGCCCACCGGAATGAACGGCACGGCTTTGTTGGCCTTGTTCGCCGCGGGAATGCTGCGGCCGTACCCGGTGGGTCCGATGTAGGCCGGGAGTCCGTCATAGATCATGGCCACTTTGCCGGAGATGAAGGAGTTCACCATCTGCGACTTCGTCCAGCCCTCGGAGCCGGGAACGTACAAACCGTCCTTGTACAGCTTGGCTGCGAACTCGATCGCAGCCATGTATTCGTCCGTCTCGAACGCCCTGGTCAGTTTGCCGCCGTCGTTCTTCCAGACGTTCGGTGTGCGGAACATGTGGTGCAGCATGGTGAGCCCAAACTTGGTGCTGCCCAACGCCCACTGGTTCTTGGAGGGGTTGGTGAGTTCCTTGGCCACCCGGTAGAAGTCGTCCTTGTCCTTGATGTCTTCCGTGGACTTGAGGCCAACGTTCTCCAGCAGCGTCTGGTTCACGAAGCCGGACCCACCGGTGAGGTTGCGCGGAATGGGCAGCGAGTACAGCTTGCCGGCCTGGACGGTCTGCTTCCAGAACACCTCCGGAATGGCCGCCAGGTTGGGATAGTCCTTGATTTTGTCGCCACCCAGCAACGGAGTCAGGTCCGCACATTTGGCCTGCAGGAACTCCACGATGTTGGGCACTGCGGCGCCGTCGTTGAGCATGAGGTCCGGAAGCTCGCCGCCGGCGATGATGGTGTTGAACTTGGTGGCGTAGTCGTCCGAGGAGACCGAGGTGATGTCCACCTGCCCGCCCAGACGGGCTTCGATGGCCTGCCATGCAGGGTTGTCCGCCCGCGCATTGGGGGCGGTGCCGAACAAGTTGGTGATAGCCGTGATCTTGCCTCCCTTCAGCGGTGCTGTCTGCACGCTGCGGAACGGCGCGGGGTACTTGTAGAACGCCGACGGCACGCCTTGGGCGGTACCGGGGATGTCGGCGGCGGCTGCCTGGAGGGGCATGTGCGTGGGCAACAAGGCTTCGCTGGCGTTCGAGGCAACACTGGTGGTGCGCTGTCCGCAGCCTGCCAGGGCTCCGCCGCTGAAGAGAGCCAGCGCACCGATGCCTGCTACGGAGAGGAAGTTCCGGCGGCTGGGGCCGGCAGAGGGTACTGCGTTCATGGGTCTTCCCTTTCAAGAGTGGAGAGTTTGACTAGCCTTTGATGGCGCCGGTGAGGACGCCCTTGGTGAAGTACCGCTGGAGGAACGGGAACACAATCACAATGGGGATCAGGGAAATCACGACGACGGCCATCTGGATCGCCTGCGACGGCACCGCGATCTCGGCTACTGCGGAGTCGCCCATGGGCTGGCCGAGCAACACGTATTGCCGCAGGATCATGGACAGCGGCCACTTGTCATCGTTCAGGTAGAGCATGGCGTTGAAGAACGCGTTCCAGTAGCCCACTGCGTAGAACAGTCCGACGACGGCCAGCACGCCTCGCGAGAGCGGCAGCACCATCTGGACCAGGATGCGGAAGTCTCCCGCGCCGTCGATCTTCGCGGCCTCGAACAGTTCCTGCGGGAGGTTCATGAAGAAGGACCGGACCACCACCAGGTTGAAGGCACTCATCAAGGTGGGCAGGACCAGCGCCGCGTAGCTGTCCAGCAGTCCGAGTTCCTTGACCATGAGGAAGCTGGGGATGATGCCGGGGCTGAAAAGCATGGTGAAGAGGGCTGTCATGAGGAAGAAGCGCCCGCCGACCAGGTCACGCCGCGTGAGGCCGTAGGCCATGGCCACCGTGACCACCAGGGAGAGGGCCGTGCCCACGGTGGTGATAAGGAGCGAGCGGATCAAAGCATCGGTCACGACGCCGCCGGCGAAGATGGTCTGGTAGGCAGCGAACGTGGGCTCTTTGGGGAAGAGGACCAAGCCGTTGTTGTTGGCGATCTCGCTTTGGCTGGAGAGGCTCGTAGCCAAGACGGCCAGCAGCGGGTACAGGGCAAGGAAGCAGATGATCACCAGGGCGATGGCTTTGGAAACCTGGATGGCGGGCTTCGGCTTCTCCATCCAGATGGGGCGGGTGTCCTTGGACTTCAGGCGGCCCAGGCCGGCCACCAGCGTGCTACTTGGATTTGCCATTGGAATAGACACCTTCCTGTCCAAAGAGATGGGCGAGTTTGTTGGCACCGAGCACCAGGATCAGGCCCACGATGCCCTTTACCAGGCCCACGGCCGCCGCAGGACCCCATTGGCCGTCCTGGATACCGTGGAAATAGACGTAGGTATCCAGCACTTCTCCGGCGCCGGGGCCCACGTTGTCTCGCTGGAGGACAATCTGTTCGAAGCCGACGGACAGGATGCTGCCCAGGTTGAGGATGAGGAGCAGGATGATCACCGGCATGATTCCGGGGAGGGTGATGTGCCACAGCCTGTGGCGTGCATTCGCTCCATCCACGGCCGCGGCTTCGTAGAGTTCCTGGTCCACGTTCATCAGGGCTGCCAGGAAGATGATGGTCCCCCATCCTGCGTCCTTCCAGATGGACTGGATGGTGACCAGGAACGGGAAGAACTCGGGAGTGGTCATGGCGTCGAAGCGCGGAAGGCCCAGGCTCTCCAGCAGGTGCGGGACAGCGCCGGTGGCACCGAGGACTTCGGAGAAGACTGCCACGATGATCACCCAGCCGATGAAGTGCGGCAGGTAGACCACGCTCTGGACGAACTTCCTGATCCTGTTGGACACGATGCTGTTCAACAGCAAGGCCAGGCAGATGGGAACCGGGAAGAACAGGGCCAATTGGAGCCCCGTGATCACCAAGGTGTTGCGGAGTGCTTCCCAGAAGGCGCCGTCCTGGAACATTGCCGCAAAGTTGTCCAGGCCCACCCAGACGCTGTCCACGAAACCGAGGTACGGCTTGTAGTCGAGGAAAGCGATGATGTTGCCGGCAAGCGGGACGTAGTGGAACACCACGAAGTATAAGAAGCCCGGCGCGATCAGCAGCAACATCACTTTGTCGCGGCGGATCCGGGCCATGAGGCTCTTCTTGCGGCCCTGCCCTGCGGCGGGTTCCGCCGGTGGGCGGCCCCGACGGCGGCCTTCCGCCACCGGCGCCAGCCCGCCGACGTCGGGCGTCGCCTGGGGCGTGAGTGTCTGGCTGTTGCTGCTCATGTATTTCCTCTGTCTGCGCCGAAGCCGGCGGATGTGGAGTGGCCCGGCGTTTGGGGAACGCTCAGTGGCTAGAAATAGTAAGCGTTTACTATGGAGAACAAGCTACCCAGTAGAAATGTGTGATGTCAATAACATGCACAAATCCTTACATCCACTGGATATTCGGGATTGACAGCCTTTCAATCGCACACTTAGGCTGACTCTCGATAGCAAGCGCTTTCTATAGTTTTCTACCACCACGACCGGACGGAAACCTGCAGTGACCACCAATTTCCAGCACGCCGGCTCCATCAAGGCTGCGTTCGTGATGGGCCGCAGCAATTTGCCCACCCTGTTCAGCACCGAGGACCTCGCCCGGCTCCGTGGAATCGTCACCCTGCTGGATCCCGAACCCGTTGCTGACTTCTCCGCCCATGGCGCGTTCGAACTCCTCAGGGACGCAGAGCTCCTCATAACCGGCTGGGGCGCTCCCACCATCGACGCCCTTGTCCTGGACCGCTTGCCCCGGTTGCGCTGCATCGTCCACGCGGCAGGCACCGTGAAAACTTTCCTGTCCCCGGAGGTCTACTCACGGGGAATCCAGGTTTCATCGTCGGCTGCGGCCAATGCCGTGCCGGTCGCCGAGTTCACCTTCGCCGCGATCGTCATGGGCCTCAAGAGGGCCCGCAGGTTCAGCGAACAGCTCCGCCTCACCGGGGCGTCACGCAATGCTGCCGGCTTCCCCACCATCGGAACCAACGGCGTCACTATCGGCTTGGTGGGTGCCTCCCGCGTCGGACGCCTGGTGATCGGCCTGCTGAAGAACCTCGACGCGCGGGTACTGGTCTACGATCCCTACCTCACCGCCGTCGAGGCTTTGGAACTGGGCGTTGAAGCTGTTGGCCTGGACCAACTGTGCGCACTGTCCGACGTCGTGAGCGTCCACGCACCGGACATCGCAGAAACGAGGGGCCTCATCGGGGCACGGCAGCTTGGCCTCATGAAGGACGGAACGCTGGTCATCAACACCGCCCGGGGTGCGTTGATCGACGCCGCAGCCCTGACGGCGGAACTCGTGTCGGGGCGGCTGGACGCGTATCTTGACGTCACGGATCCAGAACCGCTCCCTGCCGGTTCGGTCCTGCACACTCTGCCCAATGTAGTGCTGACTCCCCATATCGCGGGGGCTATGGGCAACGAGATCCACCGTTTGGGCAGCCACGCCGTGATGGAAGTTCGACGATTGAGCGAGGGCTTGCCCTTGGCTTATCCGGTATTGGCCGCGGATCTTGCGAGAATCGCCTAGTGACTGAGAAAAGCTCCCCCACAGATCCGATCCATGCCCGCGGCGGCAGCGGCGCCACCATTGCCGACGTCGCACAGGCGGCAGGCGTGTCCGTGGCCACCGTTTCCAGGGCCCTGAGCGGCAACTACCCGGTGGCCAAAGCCACGCGCGAGCGCATCTTCCGATCCGTGACGGACCTCGGTTACGTGGCCAACGCGCACGCGCGGGCCCTGGCCGGCGCCACCACCCGCACGGTCGGAATCATCATCAACGATGTCGCCGATCCCTTCTTCGCCTACATCGCCCGTGGCGTGGAGCGGCAGGCGAGCGCCGAAGGGCGCCTGTGCCTCATCACCGCCACCCATGGTGACAAGGAACGTGAACTCGCGCTGGTGGACCTCATGCGCGAGCAACGGACCGATGCCGTGATTGTGGTGGGCGGAGCGTCGGACGACCCCCGTTACCGGAAGCAGATGGCCGACCGTGCCCGGGCGCTTGCTGCGGCAGGATCCTCGCTGGTCCTGTGCGGCAGGCCGTCCCTGGGCCCGGATGTTCCCACCAAAATGGTCACTTATGACAACGAAGGAGGCGCCTTCGCCATCACCGACTACCTCATCTCGCAGGGACACCGCAGGATCCTATACGTCGGTGGCCCCCGTGATTTTTCGACGACGGCGTCACGCCTGGCCGGTTTCTATCGGGCCTTGGACGCGCGCGGGATTGAGCGCGATCCCGCCTTGGTCCACGAAGGCGCCTTTGGCCGCGGTTTCGGGTACAGCCGCATGCGCGAACTGCTGGACCAGGATCTGGGTTTCACGGCCGTCTTTGGAGCCAACGACCTCGTGGCCGCCGGCATCCTGGAGGCGCTCGAGGAACGCGGCATCAGGGTCCCCCAGGACATGTCGGTGGTTGGCTACGACGACGTTCCCGTGGCCAGCGAGCTGCGCCCACGGCTCACCACCGTTCGGGTTCCGCTCGAAGAACTGGGGCGCGAAGCCGTGCGTTTGGCGCTGGCCCAGTCACCGCACGACGCCGGGGCCTCCTCTGACAACACCCTCACCGTCGGTACCCACATCGTCATCCGGGACTCGGTTTCGCCTCCCAAGCAGTCCTGAGCAGTTTTGTTCACTTCTGTTGAGGGGCCCGGGAACCGGACATAAAGTTGCGGAAACTTTCGCAACCACGTCCACCCCACCCCCTGCCCAAGTAACTCGCAGTAGTGGTTGTTCCCAGCGCTGGGAACAACCACTACTGCCAGCCAGTTGGGTTGCCTGAACGGAGCAGTTTTGAACTTCACCGGACCCACCATGAGCCGCCGTACCCTTTTCCGCACGACAGGAGCTGCCGCCCTTGCCGGTGTCCTGTTGTCGCAGGCAGGACCATCCTTTGCCACAAGCGATGCCAGCCTGCAGGAGCTCATCGATCGCCGGCGCTTGGTCCTCACTGGCAGCCGGAGCGCCGCGGATGTCCCCGAACTCGCGGCGCAGCTCGAAGGAATGGGTAAGACTGCCGGAACGTGGTGGACCTCCATGGACAAGGCTCCGGTCCGGACGTCCCTGTGGAGCGATATTCCGCTGACGGGCATCGGACAGTCCACTACGGCCACCAGCAACATGGGCCTGCACTTCAACCGCCTCTACGACATGGCGTTGGGCTACGCGGTTCCCGGCAATCCCTACGCCGGGAACCCGGAGCTGGCCGCTGACATTGTTGCCGGGCTGAAGCTCCTCAACGACACCGCGTACAAGCCCGGGATGCGCGCTGCGGGCAACTGGTGGTTCTGGGAAATCGGTATCCCCCGTAAGTCCGTGGATATCCTGACACTGCTTCATGCCGAGGTCCCCGAAACCCTGCGGACATCCCTGCTGGCAGCTGTCCGATGGTTTGCGCCCAACCCGAATTGGCGCGGCCGTGCTACATTCTTTGCCGAGACGGGCGCCAACCGTGTGGACAAGTCCCTGGCCTGCTGCATGCGCGGCATCCTGGATAACAAAGCGGACGAGATCGCTTTGGGCCGGGATGCCCTGAGCGATACCGTCCGCGGAGGCGTTAATAGCGTGTTCACCTATGTGACCAGCGGCGACGGCTTCTATACGGACGGATCCTTCGTGCAGCACACGTACCTGCCTTATGCAGGGACCTACGGCGTGGTGGCACTGGCCGGCATCGCGGAGATCGTTGCCATGCTCGGTGGAAGCACCTGGGCAGTCAACGACCCGAAACGGTCCGTGCTCCTTGACGCAGTGGAAGACACCTATGCCCCGTTTGTGTGGGACGGCCGGATCATGGACACCGTCCGTGGCCGCGCCGTCTCCCGCCAGCGGGAACCCGACTACGTCAGCGGCTTCGGCCTGATCTCCGCTGTGCTGCTGTTGGCGCCGGGCTGCGAGGAGCCGTACCGTTCGCGTTTCCTGGCGTTGGCCAAGGGCTGGCTGGAACGCTGCGCGGACCAGAAACTCGTGGGGCACCCAACACAGAGCCTGGCAAAGTCGCTGTTGTCCCTGGGAGTCCTCTCCGATACCGGCGTGGTCGCGACGCCGGCGCCGGTGTACAGCCGCATGTTTGCCGACCAGGACCGGCTGGTCCACCACCGCCCGCAGTGGGGCTGCACGGTGAACCTTTCCTCCAAGCGCATCGGCAGGTACGAATGGGGCAACAGCGAGAACAACCTGGGCTGGTACCAAGGCGACGGCATGACCTTCGTTTACACCCGGCAGGACCCCTCTCAGTTCAGCGCCGATTTCTGGCCCACCGTGGATCCCTACGGCCTTCCCGGCACCACCGTCAATGACCAGGTCCGGGCCAGCGGGGCCGGTGCCGCCGGAACCGGCATCCCGCGAGCTTTCCAGGCCTTCGCCGGTGGGCTCACCGTGGAAGGGCGTTGGGGCGTCGTCGGCATGGACCACCTCAACCACAACAAAACCTTGTCCGGCAGGAAGTCCTGGTTCTTCCTTGATGACGCGGTGGTCTGCCTGGGTGCGGGTATCACCGGCACAGGTGGGGCTTCCGTCCAGACGACAATCGAGAACAGGTCCTTCGCGTCAGGTGCGGTGCCTGCGTTGCGGACCGATTCCCGGAATCGCCGCATGGCACCCGGGGACGCAGCCGTGCAGCTCAAGAGGTCCGTGCACATCGAAGGGCACGGCGGTTATGTGTTCCTGGACGCACCGGGAGTATCGGGGGCGCCTGAAGTGGCAGTGGTCCGCCGAACCGGGAGCTGGTTCGACGTAAACTCCGGAGCAGACACCGGCGGGTCAACCGATCCTGTTACCCGGGACTATGTGACCGTCACGCACCGCCACGGTGTGGATCCATCCGGGTCGGGCTATGCGTACATGGTGTTGCCCGCGGCCGGTCACTCCACCACGTTCTCCCAGTCGGCCAACCCGGATGTGAAGGTCCTGGCCAATTCGCCGGAGGTCCAAATGGTAGAGGCAGGCAACCAGAAGCTGCTCCTGGCCAACTTCTTCGCAGCAGGCACCGCAAGCGGCTACACAGTCTCCGGCCCCTGCACTGTGGCGGCCCGGCAGGCCGGGGACAAGCTCACTCTGTCCGTGGCCGACCCCTCTCGTACCCAGGCCAGCGTCAGGATTACGCTGGCCGGCTCGCAGTGGCGCACCGTCGTACAGGCCGACGACGGCGTGGCCTTGGTCAGTGCCGAGCCCCTGGTCGTCGAGGTCCAGCTGGACGGACATGGCCACCAGAAGAACCTGACGCTGGGCACCTAGGGCACTCCGACGTCGAGATCGCGGGAGCCATGCAGGATCGCTGGATAGCAACGGCGAACTCGGCCCACTCCGACGAACCCGGCCCACTCCGACGAACCCGGCGCTCCGACGAACCCGGCCCACTCCGACGTCGAGATCGCGGGAGTCATGCGGGATCGCTGGGTAGCTACGGCAAACCCGGCCCACTCCGGCGAACCCGGCGCACTCCGGCGAACCCGGCGCGCTCCGGCGAACTCGGCGCAAACGCAGAAGGAGGGCCGGGAAATCCCGGCCCTCCTTCTGTGTAGAGCGGTGAGGCTTACGCGTTGGCCTTGATGGCTGCGGCGAGGACCTCAAGGCCGTCGAGGAGCAGTTCGTCGCTGATCACCAGCGGCGGGAGCAACCGGATCACGTTGCCGTAGGTGCCACAGGTCAGGATGATGACACCTTCCTTGAGGCAAGCAGCGGCAACGGCCTTGGTAAGGTCGGCGTTCGGTTCCTTGGAGCCGGGCTGGACGAGCTCGATGGCCAGCATGGCGCCACGGCCACGGATGTCGCCAACCACGGAAACTTCTTCGGCCAGTTCGCGGAGCTTGCCCAGGGCCAGCTCTTCGATGTGGCGGGCGCGGCCGTTGAGGTCGTGCTGTTCCATGGTGTCGATCGCTGCGAGTGCTGCTGCGCAGGCAACCGGGTTGCCACCGTAGGTGCCGCCGAGGCCGCCCGGGTGGACGGCGTCGAGCAGGTCGGCGCGGCCGGTGATCGCGGACAGCGGCAGGCCGCCGGCGATGCCCTTGGCCATGGTGATGATGTCAGGGACAACACCTTCGTGGTCAACGGCGAACCATTCGCCCGTGCGGCAGAAGCCGGACTGGACTTCATCGGCGATGAAGACGATGCCCTTTTCCTTGGCCCATGCGGACAGTGCCGGCAGGAAGCCCTCGGCCGGAACGATGAAGCCGCCCTCGCCCTGGATGGGCTCGATGATGATCGCAGCAACCTGGTCGCCACCGATCTGCTTCTCGATCATGGTGATGGCGCGCTTGGCTGCCTCGGCACCGGTGATGTCCGGGTTCTCTTCACGGAACGGGTAGCTCATGGGCATGCGGTAGACCTCGGGCGCGAACGGGCCGAAATTGGTCTTGTACGGCATGGCCTTAGCGGTGAGTGCCATGGTCAGGTTGGTGCGGCCGTGGTAGGCGTGGTCGAAGGCAACCACGGCGTCGCGGCCGGTGGCCAGGCGAGCAACCTTGACGGCGTTCTCTACGGCTTCAGCGCCGGAGTTGAAAAGCACGGTGCGCTTGGCGTGGTCGCCCGGGGTGAGGCGGTTGAGCTGCTCGGCAACTGCAACGTAGCCCTCGTACGGGGTAACCATGAAGCAGGTGTGCGTGAAGTGCGCGGCAGCTTCCTGGACGGCAGCGACGACGGCGGGGTCGGACGCGCCGACGCTGGTCACGGCGATGCCGGAGCCGAGGTCGATGAAGGAGTTGCCATCGACGTCGCGGATGATGCCGCCATCGGCGTCTTCAACGTAGACGGGGACGCCGGAGGCGACGCCGGCAGCAACGACGGCGGAGCGACGCTCGGCCAGTGCCTGCGACTTGGGTCCGGGGAAGGCGCCGTTGATGTTGCGCTTCTGCTCGATGCGGTACGACAGTTCGTTCGCGGTGGTGGTCATGGGGTGGTTGCCTTTCTGGGAAATTCGTACGGGTTACGCGGACGCGTTATGCAACTGCGTTATGCATCCAATGCACTCATCACGTGCTTGATGCGCGTGTAGTCCTCGACGCCGTACATGGAGAGGTCCTTGCCGTAGCCGGACTGCTTGAAGCCGCCGTGCGGCATCTCTGCCGTCAGGAGGATGTGGGTGTTGATCCAGACCGCACCGAAATCAAGGTCTCGGCTCATGCGCATGGCCGTTCCGTGGTCGGTGGTCCAGACGCTGGACGCCAGGGCATATTCGACGTCGTTGGCCAGTTCCAGCGCTTCTTCTTCGGTGCTGAACTTCTGCACGGTGATGACCGGGCCGAAGGTTTCCTTCTGCACGATGTCGTCGCTCTGCTTGGCGCCGGTGATGATGGTGGGCTCGAAGAAGAATCCCTTCTCGCCTGCGCGGTGGCCGCCGGTTTCGATCTTGCAGTTGGCCGGGAGGTGCTCCACCACGGAGGTCACGGCGTTGAAGTGGTTCACGTTGTTGAGCGGTCCGAAGTAGTTGTCTTCGTCGTTCTGCGAACCGGTGTGCAGGGTCCTGGTGTGCTCCACCATTGCTGCCACAACGTCGTCGTGGACCGAGTCTTCGATTAGCACGCGGGTGATGGCCGTGCAGTCCTGGCCTGCGTTGAAGAAGGCGAACTCGGCGATGGCCGCTGCACTCTTCTTGATGTCGGCATCCTTGAAGACGATGGCCGGAGCCTTGCCGCCAAGTTCCAGGTGGGCACGCTTGAGGCCCTTGGCCGCGCCACTGGCAACTGCAATGCCTGCGCGGACGGAGCCGGTGATGGACACTAGTCCGGGGACCTTGTGGTCAACCATCATGGCTCCGGTTTCGCCGGTGCCCAGGACAACGTTGAGGACGCCGGCCGGGAAGATCTCACCGGCGAGTCGTGCCAGCACGAGGGTGGACTCCGGGGTGGTGTCGGACGGCTTGAGGACAACGGTGTTGCCGGCAGCCAGGGCGGGGCCGATCTTCCAGATGGCCATGAGGAACGGGTAGTTCCACGGCGCAACCTGGGCTACGACGCCGATCGGTTCGCGGCGCACGTAGGAGGTGTGGCCCTCGAAGTACTCGCCTGCGGACTTGCCTTCCATGATGCGTGCAGCGCCTGCGAAGAAGCGGAGCTGGTCTGCACCGGCGGCAACTTCCTCGGAAGCGATCAGGGAGCGGACCTGTCCGGTGTTGCGGTGCTGGGCTTCCACGAGTTCGTCGCTGTTGGCCTCCACGGCGTCGGCGAGCTTGAGGAGCATGAGCTGGCGCTGGCCGGGGGTGGCCTTCTTCCACGACTTGAAGGCCTCGTTGGCCGCGGTCATGGCTGCGTCCACATCGGCCTGCACCGAAATGGGCGACTTGGCAACGATTTCCCCGGTGGCAGGGTTAACGATGTCCAGGAGACCCGTACCTGCCGGCGTAACGAATTCGCCATTGATGAAGTTCTGCAAGGTTTGAACCACGGCGTGCAACCCTCTTTCGGTGTCTGGGCATGGATTTAGCTGATCAGAGCCTATGCCAGGGAGGGGGTCTGAGGAATAGTCAGCTGCACACAGACGCACCCCTCCCTTAGTGCGCTTGCCCAGCGACGGGTTAGGCTTTTAAGCATGGCAATGTCCCTCGCTTCGCTCGTCGCTGTCCCCTCCCTGAAACTCCGCCAAGCCGGCCTTGCAGAGACCACGCTGAACCAGGACATCAGCTGGGTTGCGGTAACGGAGCTGGAAGACCCGCAGCGTTTCCTGAGCGGCGGAGAATTGGTCCTCACCACCGGCCTGCGCCTCAAGAGCGCTGCCGATCAGCGGCGCTTCGTCCGCCAGGCCCAGCGCGCAGGTGCCGTGGGAATCGGCTTCGGCATTGGGCTGACCCACGAGTCCGTTCCGGATGCGCTCATCGCAGAGGCCAACCGCTGGGGTTTGCCGCTGGTGGAGGTGCCGTACGAGATCCCGTTCATCGCCATCGGCAAGCTCGTTGCCGAATCGCACTCCGCGGACCACTACTCCAATCTGGAACGCCTCCTTGCCGGGCACCAGATCCTGGCCCGCTCGCTGCTCACCGGCGGCGGACTCAACGAACTCCTCAAGCAACTCGGCAGCATGCTCCGCACGGACGTTGTACTCACCCAGTTCAGCGCGCAGCTCTACAACAGCGTGGTGGGGAAGCCGGCCCCGACGGCGGACGGCTGGGCTTCGTATCCGATTCCCACCGGCCGCAGGGACGCCTGCACGCTGTGGCTGCGGCAGCCCTTCGTCGACTCCGGGATCGTGAGCTACGCGCAGAACCTCATCAGCGTGGAGCTCAACAACATGGTCAAGCAGCGCCAGGCCCAGCGCGCCATGGCCGGGCAGGTCCTGGATGACGTCATCCACGGCACCTTGGAAACCATCGAGGCGGCCCGTCGCTTGGCAGGTGTCGGGATCAACAGCACAAGGAAAAACGTTGTGCTGGTTGCCGAATCCACGGCACACCACAAACAGCTCATCAGCATCTCCCTGCCCCAGGCACTGGAAGGCGGCGTCAGCGCCGTCGTTGGGAAGGACCTGGTGACGGTCATCAATGACGACGGCAGTTCGGCCACCGCCTTGGCCAAGAGCCTGAGCGACCACCTGCAGGAGGCCGGCATCCATGCGCTGATAGGGATCGGGGGCGCCTACACGAAGCCGAACGGCCTGCGGTGGAGCTACTTTGAAGCGCGCGACGCCGTGGCGCACGGCTTGCCGGTGAACGAGCCGGAACGCCTGAGCCTGACGTCCCTGCTGCTCGCCAGCGAGGATGTTCCCCTGGCCGACATGGCCAGTGAATCGCTGACGCCGCTGCGGAAGTTCGACGCCGCCCATGGAGCCGAACTGGTGGCCACGCTGGAAAGCTACCTGAACCACAACGGCTCAGTAGCCGCCGTCGCCGAAGCCCTCACCCTGCACCGCAACACTGTGCGGTATCGCTTGGCCCAGATCACCGAACTGACGGGCTACGACCCTTCGCAGACGCAGGACCGGGTGCAGTTGTGGCTCGCCTTGGCCGTGCAGCGCTTGGGGTCCAGAAACCCCCGCTAGGCACCCGGCGGAGAGGTTCGCCACAAAAGTCTAGACATTAGACGTCAAACGTCTAACCTTTAGATATGGCGACGACTTCTCTTACGACAACGACAGGAAACATCCCTCTGGTCTCCCCCGCGCAGGCGGCCCCTAAGACGCGCGTCGTCGCCGTCGTCGGCATTATTGCCGTGGTGCTCATTGGCCTGAACCTCCGCGCCGGTATTACCAGCGCTGCGGCACTGTTCCACGAATTGCAGCAGGTGCTGGGCTATGGCGCGTTGGTGGCCTCGATTCTGCCTTCCATCCCGCTGCTGTGCTTCGCGGTTGCAGGCATGGGGACTTCCTGGTTGACCCGGCGCGTCGGCGTCGAGAAGGCCATCGCCATCGCTTTGGCATTGCTCGCCGCAGGCCTGCTGGTCCGTGGCGTGCCGGTAACCGGCGCGCTGCTCGGCGGCACGGTCCTGGCGATGTCCGGCCTGGCTGTGTGCAACGTGGCCATGCCGTCGTTCATCCGCGAGCACTACTCCGAGCGCACGTCCATGATGACCGGCCTCTACACCTTCACCATGTCCGGCGGCGCCACCTTCGCCGCGGCAGTCAGCGTACCCTTGGCCCAGCAGCTCGGCTCGCCGTCCATGGGCTTGGCCGCATGGGGCTTGCTGGGCGTCGCGGCGCTCCTCGGCTTCCTGCCGGTGGTCCTCCACACCCACCGGAACTCCACCAAGACCGACCGCCCGCGCGTCTCCATGTGGCCGCTGCTCCGCACCCGACTCGGCATCCTGATCACCGCCATCTTCACGTTCCAGGCGTTCCTGGCCTATGCCGTGATGAGCTGGTTCGCCTACATCTTGACCTCCCAAGGCCTCAGCGCTTCCGAGAGCGGACTGCAGTTCGGCGTCATGCAGTTGGTCTCCGTAGCCGCCGGCATGATCCTGCTCGCCTTCGGCTCGCGGCCCGGCATGCTCCGCCCGGCCCTCTACCTCGCCAGCAGCTCCACCTTGCTGGCCATCGCGGCCATGATCTGGCTGCCGACCTCACTTGCGGTGATCCCCGCCGTGCTCTTTGGATTCGGCCTGGGCATCTTCCCGTTGGTTCTGGTGATCATCAGCCGCAGTGGACGCTCGACGGCGGAAACCACCGCACTCTCCACCATCGCCCAATCGCTGGGATACTTGATTGCGGCAATTGGTCCCTTTGGCATGGGCCTGCTCCACAGCGCCACGGGCGGCTGGGTGCTGCCCCTGAGCCTGCTGTCCATCGTGGCGGTGGCACTCATGGTTACCTGCCACATGCTCACCAGCAAGCGCACTGCCACCAAGACCGGACCGAGGACAGCATGACCCTGACGCCTTCGCATCGCCCGGCACTGGCCGAGGAGATCACCGCCAAGTTGCGGGACATGATCAAGTCCGGCGAGTGGCCGCTCCAGGAACGCATCCCTGCCGAACCGGAACTCATGGCGACACTGGGCGTTTCGCGGGGAACCCTGCGCGAGGCGATCAAAGCACTGGCGCACTCGGGCATGCTGGAGGTCCGCCGCGGTGACGGCACGTATGTCCGGGCCAACAGCGAGATGTCCGGCGCAGCCCAGCGCATGTACTTGGAGCACACGCAGGAACACATTGTGGAAGTCCGGCTCGGCTTGGATACGCAGGCAGCGCGCCTGGCCACCAAGCATGCCACCGCCGAGGACCTGGCCGAGATGCGCCGACTCCTCGCGCTCCGCCATGATGCCTGGCAGGCCGAGGACTACCCCACCTGGGCCAGCGCCGATTGGGAGTTCCACGAGCGCGTTGCCCTGGCCTCCGGGAATCCGCTGCTGCACCAGCTGTACGTCTCCTTTGGCGGCGTCTTCCACAACGACCTCCTTCGGCAGCAACGCAAGGGCGGCTTCAACGGCATCCCGCGCGAAGGCCACGACGAACTGGTTGATGCCCTGGAGGCCCACGATCCCGATGCAGCCGTCCAGAGCGTGTACCGGAATCTTGATTACTGCTCGGACTCAGCCCCGCGGTAACTCTCGGCTTTGCTAAGACGTTGCAAGTCCGCTTTTCCGTTGTTGCCCAACCACGGTTTAGCGGGGCGGCAACGCGTTACGGCATCGTCTCAGTCCCTGCCCCGATCGCGTCCCGGAACCTGGCATTGATCAGCACAACATCACGCCCGGCCCTGTCCAGCAGGCTGGCGGCAACACTCGCCCTGTAACCCGTTGCACAGTGCACCCAGATTCTCGCGTCCGGCAGCTCAGTGATTCTGCCGAGGAGTTCGTACACCGGCACATTCAGCGCACCCACCACATGCGAGGCCTTGTATTCTTCCGGCCGGCGAACATCCAGCACCACATCCTCAGGCACCCGGTCCTTGAGGAGTGCAGCCCAGTCACCGTGTGGATAGCTTGCTTGCGGCAATTGTGGCGCCAGGGCTCCCGGTTGAGGCCCGACGGCGGCATCCGGACTGTCGATGCCGATCCTCGCCAAGTCACGGATCGCCTTTTCAACCTCAACCACAGGTCCCAGCAACGTGAGCGGCTGGTTCCACGGGATCACCCAGCCGAGGTAACTGGTGAAGTTGTCGCCCTTCCCGTACTCGAAGCTCACGCTGCCTTGCAGATGGCCATCCGCGAAGGCCACGCGATGCCGCAGATCCACCACCCACTCCCCTGCCTTCAACCGCCGGCCCAGTTCTTCAGGGTCCACAGAGTCCGGAACCTCGAGCTTCGCCGCATCCGGACCGGCCGCATTGAGCGGACTCATGTGGGCGTAATACGCGGGATAGGCCGTGATGTTTTCCAGCAGCTGCGAAACGAAGTGGTCCTCGTTTGCATCCGTCAGGGCGTGGTTGGATTCGGCTTGCTCACCGATCGTTGATGATTCTTGGTGGCTCGCAGGCCCGATTGAACAGAACGATCCGAAGCCGTGGGTCGGGTAGAGTGCCGCGTCGGGAGGTGCCGACTCCACCAGGCGCCGAACCGACGAGTATTGCTCGTGGGCCAACCGGGCGGTGTCCTGCGGCGAGACCAGGTCCGTCCGTCCAACCGAACCGTAGAGCAAGCTGCCGCCGGAAAACACAGCCTCAGGGCCGC
This sequence comes from Paenarthrobacter sp. FR1, assembly GCF_051106045.1. Taxonomy (NCBI): domain Bacteria; kingdom Bacillati; phylum Actinomycetota; class Actinomycetes; order Micrococcales; family Micrococcaceae; genus Paenarthrobacter; species Paenarthrobacter sp. FR1. The sequence goes on from NZ_JBPFSF010000001.1 coordinate 708,506, forward strand.
CGTCGTGCCTGTCATCCCGCACCACGTACGAGAGGTGCGTGTGCGTGTGCCCGGGAGTCGCCACCACCGTCACGGTGAGCCGGCCAACGTGGACAACCTGGCCATCGGTGACGGGGACGCGGGCAAATGACACCTCATCGGCGCCGTTCACCAAGTAGTCGGCACTGTGTTTCTCGGCAAGGACCAGACCGCCGGTGACGTAGTCGTTGTGCAGGTGGGTTTCGGCCACGTGCGTGATGCGGACTCCTGCATCCCGCGCCGCCGCTTCCATCCGGTCAATGTCCCGTTGAGGGTCGATCACCAACGCAACACTGCCGTCGTGCACCAGGTAGCTTCGGTCCCCCAGCTGGGGAGTTTCGATGACCACGACGTCCATGATTCAGGGTACCGCCGAAGGTTAACCCCTTAAAAGCAGCGGCGGGGCCACACCCACGTGAAGTGCGTGACCCCGCCTGCCATTACAGAAGCTAGACCTGCGCGGCTACACCATCACGGGAGATGGTGACCATGTCCTCGCGCGGTACAACCTTGATGCGCTCACGCTTGACCTCAACACCGTGGGAGGTGCCGGCCTCGGTGGCTGCTGCGCCGAGGGCGAGTTCGTGGGCGTCCAGTGCCAACCAGCCTTCCCAGCTGGTGAACTTCACGCCGCGGGAATCAAGAAGATCCACCACTGCGTCAGCTGCGGGAACCTCGGCTACCGGCAGGTTCTGGCGGTCTTCCAGGAGGTACGTGACGGTTTCCAGGGCATCGCCCTTGGTGTGGCCAATAAGGCCAACCGGACCACGCTTGATCCAGCCCGTTGCGTAGAGGCCCGGAACGTGCTGGCCGTCGGCGTCCAGGACGCGACCGCCGTCGTTGGTGACGACACCCTTCTTGTGGTCGAACTCGACGTCCGGCAGGGCCGAACCGAAGTAGCCGATGGCGCGGTACACGGCCTGGACCGGGTAGTCGATGAACTCGCCGGTGCCTCGGGCGTTGCCCGTGCCATCCAGTTCAGTGCGTTCGAACTTGATGCCCGCAACCTTGCCCGGGGTTTCTGCGGAGTCCACGATCTCCACCGGGCTGTGCAGGAAGTGCAGGTGCAGGCGACGGGAAGCCTTGAGCTCGGAAAGGTCCTCGGGCTGCTCGGCAATCCAGTTGGTGAGCGTGCCAACCATGGTCTTGATCTGGTTGTTCGTCTGGACCTGGCGGTCGGACTCTTCGTCGAATTCGAAGTCCTCGGCGTAGAGGATGATGTCCACGTCCTTGGAGTGCGAGAGTTCGCGGAGTTCCAGCGGGGTGAACTTCACCTGGGCCGGGCCACGACGCCCAAAGACGTGCACGTCTGTGACCGGCGAGCTCTTCAGGCCGGCGTACACGTTGTCCGGGATCTCCGTGACCAGCAGGTCATCGGCGTGCTTGGACAGGACGCGGGCCACGTCCAGGGCCACGTTGCCGTTGCCGAGGACAGCGATTTCGGTGGCTTCCAGCGGCCATTCACGGGGAACGTCCGGGTGTCCGTCGAACCAGGAGACGAAGTCGGCGCCGCCGAAGGAACCTTCAAGTTCGATGCCGGGGATGTTCAGGTCCGCGTCCTTGATGGCACCCGTGGCGAAGATGATGGCGTCGTAGTGCTTGCGGAGGTCCTCGATGGAGATGTCCGTGCCGTAGTCGACGTTGCCGAAGAAGCGGATGTCGCCGCGGTCCAGGACCTTGTGCAGGGCGTTGACGATGCCCTTGATGCGGGGGTGGTCCGGAGCAACGCCGTAGCGAATGAGGCCATACGGTGCCGGGTAGCGGTCAAAGAGGTCGATGCTGACGGTAAGTTCGCCGCTCTTGACGGCCTCGCTCTTGGTCAGGATGTCCGCTGCGTACACGCCGGCCGGGCCAGAGCCGATGACGGCGACGCGAAGCGGACGGTCCGCAGAACCTACGGGGGTGCTAATTGACACGGCTGTGTTCCTTCTTTTCTCAGTTACTGCGGACGCGGGGACGATTGGGGGTGATGGTGCTGTAGTCAGCGGTCTTGAAATGCTGCGGCGCGAAGGGGCTGACACGGACGACGTCGCCGATCACGATGACCGCTGGATTGGCCACGCCGACGGCTTCCGCCTGGTCCGCAATGGTCCCCAACGTACCGATGGTGACGCGCTGTTCCGGCAAATACCCGTTCTCTACGATACCTACTGGTGTGTTCAAAGGCAGACCCGAGCCGGCCAGCGCAGCAGCGGAATCGCGCAATTGCGCCACTCCCATGAGCAACACCACAGTGTGGTCGGGGCGTGCGGGGACCTCGGACAGCTCTTCATGGCCGGTCACCACGCTGAAGCCCTTGGCCAGGCCGCGGTGCGTCACGGGGATGCCAGCAGCGGCCGGAACCGAAATAGCTGACGTCACGCCGGACACCACTTCAACTTCGACGCCGTTCTGCCGGCAGAATTCTGCTTCCTCGCCGCCGCGTCCCAGGACGTAGGGGTCGCCGCCTTTGAGGCGGACCACGCGGTTGCCCTTGAGTGCTTCGTCCACGAGGATGCGGTTGATCTCGAGCTGCGGGACCGGGTGGTGTCCGGGTGTCTTGCCCACCTCGATGACGCGGACGTCCGGGGCCAGTTCCTTGAGCAGCTCACGCGGGCCAAGACGGTCTGCAACAACGACGTCGGCCTGGCCCAGCAGGCGCCTGCCGCGGACGGTGATGAGTCCCGAGTCGCCCGGACCGCCACCGACCAGAGCCACGGAACCAGCCGGAGTCTTTCCAGCTGCGTCCGGCTTGCGGTGGCGTCGCAGCGGAAGGTCACCCGTTTCAAGTGCGGTGGCAACGGCGTTGCGAAGGGCCATGGCACGGCGCGGGTCTCCCCCGGCGTTGATGGCGATCTTGACGTCGTCCACTACGGCGACGGCGGGTGTCCACGCGGCTGATGCTTCGTGGTCCGAGGCATTGACGCACCAGAGGCGTTGCGCCTCGGCGTCGGCCGATACCTGGGTGTCCACAGCGGCAGTGCCAGTGGCGGTCTGAACGAACCAGACGCCGTCGAGGTCTGACGTGCGGTACTCGCGCTGCGCCCAGGTGACGAGGCCGGAAGCTGCGAGTCCGCGAAGGGTTTCGGTGGCAACGGGAGCGACCACGGTGACTTTCGCACCGGCGTCGAGCAGTCCCTTGGCACGGCGTTCCGCAACGGGGCCGCCGCCCACCACCAGCACCGGGCGGCCAAGCAGCCGCAGCGCGGTGGGGTAAATGTCCTGTATTGCCATGAAAAAACTGTAGGGCGGCTCCGTAACATGCTTCAAAGGCTCAGAAACACCCGGTAACGCTGGGTAATCCAGCGTCACATATCTCCGCGGTCAGCCCGGAGAAACCCTGTCTTTAAGCGTCAGATAGTAGGCCCGCTGCTCTTTGCCCAAATGCTCAATGGCGTAACGAAGGGTGGTTCTGGGCATGGTGGCCGCGTGTTCATCGAGGAAAGCCAGCAATCGTTCCCGACTGCTGCGACCGGCATCGCGGACCCAGCCCCCCACTGCTTTGTTGATGAGGTCCTCTTTGTCATGCAGCAATATTTCGGCGATGGCGAAGGTGTCATCCAGTTGGCCTTCACGGATGAACGCCGACGTCGCCACGATGGCCGTCCGACGCTCCCACATGTTCTCCGACCGGGCCAGTTCATACAGCGGGTCCCGTGACTTATCCATGAGCCAGCCACCCACCACGCGCCCCGCTCCCAGGTCCACGAGGTCCCAGTTGTTGATGCGGTCATGGCGTCGCAGGTACAGCTCGAACAGCGTGTGGCGGCGCTCTTCGGTGGTCTTCTTCTTCTGGGCTTGGAGCGACATGATCTTCACGGCACCGGCCCGCGCCTCGTGGATGTCTTCATCCAGCAGCTTCTCGATCTCGTCCAAAGGCATGGCCGCGAACTCCTTGGCGAGCGTGAAGACCTCGCCCATGCGGACGCCCATGAAGAAGTCGCCCTCGGCATAGTCACCCTGGCCGGTCTTGAAGTACCGCTGGTACTTGGCTTGTTCGACGTCCGACTGACGGATTTTCAGGCGCTCAAGGAACCCGACGGCGGTGGGCTGGGTTCCCGGCGCCAGCGCTGCAGGCTTTCGGGCCTTGCCCGCTTTGGGGATCTTTCCGGCCTTGGGGGTCATCTCTCCATAATGCGCCTAAAACACGGACCAGCCAGTACGCGTGGTGAATTCGTCCAGCGCGGCCACACCGGCCACCGAGTTACCCGACCTTCCCAGACCAGGGCTCCACACGCTGATGGAGCACTTGTTGGGAACCACGGCCACGATGCCACCGCCGACCCCACTCTTGCCCGGGAGCCCAACTCTGTACGCGAATTCGCCCGCGGCATCATAGGTACCACAGGTGAGCATGACGGCGTTGATTCTCTTGGTCTGCGCCGGAGAGAGCAAGAGTGTCCCGTCTGCCCCCAAGCCGTTGGACGCAAGGAACCGGGTTGCGAGCGCCAGGTCTTCACAGGTCATGGCCAGGGCGCATTGCTTGGCATAGGAGTCCAGGACGTCATCCACTGGATTCTCCAGGTTGCCGCAGCTTGCCAGGAAGTGGGCCAATGAGGCATTCCGGTGCCCCTTGCCCAACTCGGATGACGCAACCCGTTGATCTGTTTCGACCCCTGCGTTGCCTGTTTCTTGGCGCATCAGGTCGCGGACTGCGTGGGCAGCGTTGCCAGTCAGGCTGAGGAGCCTGTCCGTCACCACGATGGCACCTGCGTTGATGAACGGATTCCGGGGAATGCCATCTTCGCTTTCCAACTGGACCAAGGAGTTGAAGGGGTTACCCGAGGGCTCGCGGAACACCCTCTTCCAGATGTGGTCGCCGTCGGAAGCCAGCACCAGGGCGAGGGCGAAGACTTTGGAGATGCTTTGAATGGAGAACTCCACGTGGGCGTCCCCCGCCGAAAATACCTCACCGTCCCGGGTGACCACCGAGATCCCGAATTGATGCGGGTCTACTGCCCCGAGCTGCGGGATGTAATCGGCCACGTTGCCTTGGCCGACGTGCGGTTGAACTGCTCCGACGATGTCTTCCAGGAGGTTCTGAATGTCCACGGGGTAACCTTTGCTTTCTGCGTAGTCCCCTCGCCGTTGAAGGGACCGTCAAGTGCTCGCGCGGTCTTGGCGCAAGAACACACAGCCAGCAACACTACCTGCCTTGCACTCCTTGGTGGGCCTTCCATCCGAAAGCCGGTGCAATGTGCTTGGCGACTTTGCCCAGCAGCTTGGCGTTGTAGTCGACGCCAAGCTGGTTGGGCACTGTGAGCAGGACCGTGTCGGCTGCTTGCACGGCTGCGTCCTTCGCCAGTTCGTCCGCTAATTGATCCGGCTCGCCGATGTAGCTCTTCCCGAAACGCGACAACGCGCCGTCGAGAATTCCCACTTGGTCCTGGCTGTCCGCTTGGGCTCGGAGGCCGAAGTAGTGGTTGTCGACGTCGTCCACGATGGGGATCACGCTGCGGCTCACAGAGATCCTCGGTTCAAAGTCGTGCCCTGCGGCCGCCCAGGCTTCGCGGAACATCTGGATCTGCTCTGCCTGCAGTTCGTCAAAGGGAACACCGGTGTCCTCGGTAAGAAGGGTTGAGCTCATCAGGTTCATTCCCTGCTCAGCAGCCCACACGGCCGTTTTGCGGGTTCCGGCGCCCCACCAGATCCGCTGCGGGAGGCCGGGTGACTGGGGTTGGATGGGCAGCAGACCTGTGGCCCCGCCGGCGTAGTGCGGGTCCGCTTCGGCCACCCCGTGCCCGGCGATGGCCTTGCGGAACAGGGCAGTGTGGCGGCGGGCCATTTCACCGCCGTCCTCACCGTCCTCGGGGACGTAGCCGAAGTTCGCGGCTCCGTTCCGTGCGGGTTCGGGTGAACCACGGCTCACTCCGAGCTGCAACCGTCCATCACTGATGAGGTCCGTGGCTGCTGCTTCCTCGGCCATGTAGAGGCTGTTTTCGTATCTCATATCGATCACGCCGGTGCCCATTTCTATCCGGCTGGTCCGTGCCGCAATAGCACTCAGCAGTGGAAAGGGCGATGCTTGCTGCCGGGCGAAGTGGTGCACGCGGAAGAAGGCTCCGTCGATGCCCAGTTCCTCAGCAGCCACAGCGAGTTCGATCCCCTGTTTCAGGGCTTCCCCAGCCGTTGGCACGAGGGAACCCGGGACACGGGCCCAGTGACCGAAGGAGAGGAAACCGATCCGTTTGTTGTGCATGTTCGGGACAACTCCGCTGGGGCCCGGAGAATTCCACGGACCCCCTCGTCCACCGCTCAGCGCTTTCCGAAAGTGATTCAGAACCTGTCGAGCGCAGTAGGTATAGTGGAGCCGCCGGCGGTTTATCTATTTGATGGAGTAAAATGGATTTCGACACGGGGGTTGCCGAACGTCTGATCGGTGCATGTCGAGACGCAGCGCGTACGCTGCAGGATCAACGCGGACGGGAAACGATCTCAACGGCTGCCCTCATGGAATTCCGGGGCGTGTTCGCAGACTGTTTCCGGGAAAACGTTGCCGCTGAACGGGCGGCCCGCTCGGAGCTGGTCCACATGTTGGAAGATGTTGCCCGTCAGGTCCACGAAGCGAAGAGCGCGGCGGAGGTTGAGCAGCGTCGATTGAATGACGTGAGGGAGTGGGCGCTTGCCTCCGGTTGGGCGCCTGCTGGCGGAGGTTTTGCAGTGGACGTGGGGCCGCACCCGTCGATGGAGGAGACTGACCGTCCGGTGGTGAGCGCGGACACTGTGCGGCAGGGGTCTGGGCGAGTGGAAGCACTGCTGGGGCGAGTTCCGCTGATCCAGACACCTTGGACTCCGCAGTGTCAACCTTTTGGATCCAAGACGGCTCAGACCGAAGCGCGGCCAACAGAGTCAGTGCAGCTGTGTCCGAGTTCGAGGACAAGTGCTCCTGGGCGCACTCTAATCTCGACGCTGTCCGTGGCGGGCTGCGACGGTTCTTGGAAGACAATCATCAGGACGCGACCCGGCTTTCCGACGTCGCGTCGACGTTCCGCGCTGCCGGTGGCAGCGGTGACGTCGGGCAGGTAACGGTATCGAACGGCCTTCTGGTGCTTGCCACGGTGCCGACGTCCTTATCGGGTGTGGCTCTGCTGAGCTACTTGTCCACTGCCACCGAGGCTGACGTGAAGGCGTTGGCCACAATGCCCGGATGGCAGCAGACCCTGCAAGGCTTGGACGCATCGAAGATCGGGACTTGGTGGGCGGGCATGAACACGGGAGCCCACCCTGTTGCGGACGAGTCCGGGTTCACGCAGGTGCAGGAACTCCTGTTGGCTACTGCTCCGGCCATGTTCGGCGCTTTGGACGGGATGCCCGCACTGGCCAGGGTCCGGGCGAACCAGTTGAACGCGCCAAGCCTGCTCCGCGCGGCGGAGAAAAACCTGGAAACAGCCCGGAAGTTGTCGGGGATCGGGCAAGCCCACCACGACCCGAACCGAACAAAAATGCTGCAAAATGAGGTGGCATACCTGAAGCAGGTGGAAGCCGGGGACGTACAGCTTTACCTCTATGACCGGGGCCGGTCCCGGATCGTGGAAATGATCGGCACCCCGGGCCCCGACACACGGCACGTGATCACCTACGTCCCAGGAACCTTCACCGGGATGAACATCTTCTACGAAGGCGGCGTACAGCAGGTAGCCAATTACCTCAGCAGCCAGGTGTCAGGGACGGTGGCTTTCGTCTACAAGGATGGGCGGCTCCCGGGAGAGGAGGACACCGCAGGAGGTCCCAACCTGGGGAGAATCGGTGAGGCCAACGATGAGAACCTCGCACGCACCTCGGGGCAGCAACTGGCAAGATTCGAGACTGGGATGCGCACTGACCCCTACCTGAACGGTGCCGAACAAACCGGCATCGGGCACAGCTGGGGCCTGGCAAACGTCACCAGCTCCGAAGTCGCCGGAGCCCGATACGACAAGGTGGTCTCCCTCGCCGGGGCCGGCATGCTCCCGGACTGGAAACCACAGCCAACCACGGAATACTCCAACCTGTACTACTATGATCTGCTCGTCCATGGTCAGGGAATTCCCAACCTCATCACGAATAAAGGGGTGGTGTGGGATGGAAATAACCCCATTCATCGGGATGAATTCGAACAGCACTATTACCGCGGCCCCCACGACGACCAACTTGGGGCGATTAACACCGTCGAAGAAGGGAACATCCTCATGGAAAACCACAACCTCATCGCCTCCACCAATAATGACAACGAAAAAGCACTAGAAGACATGCTAGAAATTGTGACTCGATGAGGGCTCGGAACGGTGCCACGGTGGTGGTGGTGCTGCTGGCATTGCTGATGGGGCTCGCCGGTTGCGCCGGAAACCCAAGCGTGAGTTCGACCGAGTCAACCGTGCCAACTGCCACTGATACACAGGAGGAACCGTTGATAACTGAACTGACCTGGCAGGAAGCCAAAGCCCACACTCAAGCTATGGAACTGGAGATCGCCGCCCTGATCCCAAACAACACCATTGTCTCGATCGATCAGAAGGAGACGGGCATGCTTCTGTCCTGCAACAGCACACACCACAAATGGAAAGGTTCCACGACCATCACGGTCGTTGAAGGAACCAACATCGAGCCGATCGTGAAGGACATCGAAGCCCACTACCGGGCGAAAGGAACGAAAGTATCCGCCGACAGGAATGTCGACGAAGACTATCGAATCCAAATCGATCTGGGAGCCGGGGAGAACTACATCGTCGCAGAAGGCTTGGCCCCAAATGAAATCCGTATCGCCTCAGGATCTGTGTGCTTCACTTTGCCCGAGGGCATCTACCCGGGTGGGGATTTTTAGGTCCTCATGAACAACCACAACCTCATCGACTCAAACAACGAAAATAACATGAAAGCGCTTGAAAACAAGCTTGGAATCGTGACTCGATGAGGGCGCGTCGCGGTGCCATGGCGTTGTTGCTGGTGGCAGGTTCGATCGGGCTCGCCGCTTGCGCCGAGCCACCCAACGGGGGTTCGACAGAGTCAACTGTGCCAACTGCGACTCAAACACAGGAGGAGCCGATGAAAGCTGGACTGACCTGGCAGGAAGCGAAAGCCCACACCCAGGCAATGGAACTGGAGATCACCGCCCTCATTCCAAAAGATGCTGCTGTCTCGATCGATCAAAAGATGAAGGGCGTGCTGCTGTCCTGCAACAAGACACAGCACAATTGGAATGGCTCGACGACGGTCATGGTTGCCGAAGGCACCAAAATCGATCCCATTGTGAAAGACATCGAAGCCCACTACCGGGCGAACGGACTCAAGGTGTCCGTCGATATGGATATAGATGAAAAGCTTCTTATCCAAATTGATCCGCCTGCTCCCGGGGAGAGTTACCTCGTCGGTGGAGGCGTTAAACCTTTTGAGATTTGGATCGATTCGGGTTCGCCGTGCTTCACACTGCCCGAGGGCATCTACCCAGGCGGGGATTTCTAGATCCGATGAACAACCACAACCTCATCGCCTCAAACAGTGCAAACAACGAGCAAGTACTCAAAGACATGCTTGGAATTGTGGCTCGATGAGGGCGCGTCGCGGTGCCATGGCGTTGTGGCTGGTGGCAGGTTCGATCGGGCTCGCCGCTTGTGCTGGAAAAACCCCCAACACGGGTTCAATCCAGTCGGCTGTGCCAACGCCTGCTAAAACACAAGAGGAACCGATGAAAGCTGAACTAACCTGGCAGGAAGCTAAAGCCCACGCACAAGCCATACAACTGGAGATCGTCGCGCTGATCCCAAAAGATGCTGTCATCTCGTTTGATCAGAAGAAGAAGGGCGTGCTTCTGTCCTGCGACAAGACGCAGCACAACTGGAATGCTTCAATCACGGTCACGGTAGCTGAAGGAACCAAAATCCAGTCGGTCGTGAAGGACATCGAAGCCCACTACCGCGCGAATGGCTTAAATGTGTCCGTAGATAGAAATGTAAACGAAAACTATCGAATCCAAATCGACCCGCCTGCTCCAGGGGAGAGTTACATCGTCTCCGAAGGATTGTCTCCAAACGAAATCCGTATTGCATCAGGATCTGAGTGCTTCACCTTGCCCGAGGGCATCTACCCGGGTGGGGATTTTTAGGTCCTCATGAACAACCGTAACCTCATCTCCTCTAATAGCGAGGACAACGAACAGGCGCTCATGGACATGCTGGGAAGTGCGATTCGATGAGGGTTCGGAGCGGCGCCATGGCGTTGATGCTGGTCGTTTCAATCGGGCTTGCCGGTTGCGCCGGGCCACCCACCGGGAGTTCGACGGAGTCGACTGTGCCAACTGCGGCCAAAACACAGGAGGCAACGATGAATGCTGAGCTGACATGGCAGCAAGCGAAAGCTCATACACAAGCAATGGAACTGGAGATCGCCGCCCTGATCCCAAAAGAAGCTGTTATCTCGATCGATCAGAAGAAGAAGGGCGTGCTCTTGTCCTGCAACAAGACCCAGCACAGCTGGAATGGTTCAACGACAATCACGGTCACCGGAAAAACCAAAATCGAGCCGATCCTGAAAGAAGTCGAAACCCACTATCAAATTGGACAATACGAAGTCGGGAACAGGCTTGATATCAGAGGATCCTGCGAAGTCCAAGTAAGCCCTCACAACACAAGCGATGAAAACTATATTGTCGCCGAAGGGTTAGCCCCACATCAAATTCGCATTGATTCCGGTTCGCCGTGCTTCACATTGCCCGAGGGCATATATCCCGGTGGGGGTTTCTAAAACCGGAGTTCATGGGGATGGTTGGCGTTGTCATGTTGCCTGCACATTCGTCAGACAGCCCGGCGATAATGCATCGCCACCGCCCCGTTACTGAGCGGCTCGGCCGAGATCAGTTCAAGGCGCCGGGTGCTGGGCAGTCCGCCCTGGTAAAGGGTGGGTCCGTGGCCTGTGATCATGGGGTGGATGAGGAATTTGTACTCGTCGATCAGGCCCAATCGGTCCAACTCTGTTGCTAGTTTCCCGCTGCCAACAAGCACCCCTTTGGGAGTCCTGTCCTTAAGTTCCTGAACGGCCGTACCCAGTTGGCCAACCAGCCGATGACTGTTGGTCCAGGGGAAGTCGCTCCGCGTTGTGGAAACGACGTACTTGGGTTTTCCCTCCAAGGTGATCGCCCACTCGCGTAAGGCTGGCGGCGCTTCTACTTCGCCGCGGGCAACCAAGGGCCAGTAAACCTCCATCATTTCGTAGGTAGTCCGGCCCCAGAGCATTGCGCCGCTCTGATCCAAGAGACGCGTGAAGTGGGCGTGCGTCTCGTCGTCGGCGATGCCCTCCTGATGGTCCACGCAACCATCGAGCGTGACGTTGATGCTGAACGTTAGAAGGCCCATTCGACGATTCTAGGCCGCGAATCGCAATGGCGCAGCGGAAATTGGAGGAATGCCCAGGGTCAGGAGTACCAACAGGAATGAATCACTCTCAGATACCCTATGGGGGTATACTGTCAGCACTGGAAGTGGACGAAGGTGGTGAAGCATCGTGAGCAAGCAGCTGTCCCCTCAAGCTCCTGCCGCCCGCCTCGGGCGGGCGTCGCTTCTGCTTCTGGTGGCGGCCGTCATGGCGGGCATTTTAGGAATGCACATCATCAGCGGTTCCCATGGGGCAGGTGGATCGCATGGGACTCATGCGGCATCACCTGTAGTGAGCACCTCCTCATCCCACCCTGCGCACGGCTCTTCTCATGAAGTGAGCGGTACCTCGGCTGGCGACGATCACGGCACGGAATTTGGAAGCTGCTCCTGCACTCAGGCTGCCAGTTGCATCCCATCCCTCACATCAGCTTCCCTGAGCGCTCCCCCACCCGACACGACAGGGGAACTCACCCCTGCATCGTGGGGACTGCCCACCATCTTTCCGTCCTGGTCCTACCAACCCCACGGTCCTACACCCGGGCAACTCTGCATCAGCCGCACGTGAGCACTGGATGATCCGGTAACAGCCGGGACTGTACATCCATCACCACCTGCTCACCACCGGGCGGCTGACTATCACCGCCGCCCGAAATGCAAAGGACTTTTACTCATGAACAGAACTCACTTCACTGTGACCGGAGCGGCTCTCGCAGGTCTGCTTGCCCTGGCTGGTTGCGCTTCCAACCCCGGCTCCGGTTCCATGCCGGGCATGGACCATGGAAGTTCCGGCACCTCCATCAGCCCCTCTGCGAGCAGCAGCGACGCCGGGCACAACGCAGCGGACACCATGTTCGCCCAAATGATGATCCCCCATCACTCTCAAGCAGTGGAGATGTCCGACGCCATGCTGGCGAAGGCTGACATCCCGCCCGCAGTGACTGCCTTGGCAGTGAAGATCAAAGACGCGCAGGCACCCGAAATAGAGAAGATGACGGGTTGGCTGACGAACTGGGACGTGCCTGTTATGGGATCCTCCGGGCATGGCGGCCACGGCATGGACGGCATGCTGAGCGAGGCGGACCTGCAGAAGCTCAGGGATGCCCGGGGTGTGGAAGCGGCCAAGCTCTTCCTGACGCAGATGATCGCGCATCACGAAGGTGCTGTGACCATGGCCAAAACCGAAATAGCCCAAGGCAAGAACCCTGAGGCTGTCCAGCTAGGCAAGGACATCGTCACGGCGCAGGAAGCAGAGATTCGGGAAATGCGGGATCTGCTGACCGGACTCTAACCTCACCGTCTGGTGACGCAAGGGCTCGACGGCGGGAGGTCGCCGTCGAGCCCTTGCTCGCGGTCCGGAAGTCGACGTTATGCAGCGGTCGATGCGAAGGGCCGAGGACACTGACGATCTTCCAGCCTTCCCCGGATTTTGCCAGTTCAACGGTTTGGTCGTAGACGTACCCCTCGCCGGGGCCCTGCACGCCACCCACAGGACCGTGTGCCAGCTGTGTCTGCTCAGAGATCTCTACGTTGCCGCCGGTTTTGGTGGCGAGTTTTTGTACACGTAATGCCCCTAAGAAGCACTCTTAAGGGCATTACTTGTACAAAAACTCCGAAGGGTTAGCGGCTGCTGCCTGCCAACAAGCCCCGGCGCTGCAGCAGTCGCTTCTCGATCGGCCCGAATACCAGGAGCTCGATCAGGATGCCCACGAACAGGATCAGCAGGATCGCGGACATCACAATGGTCATATCGGAGAGCAAACGGCCCTGATCCAGCAACGAGCCCAGCCCGAACCCGATCGTGCCGCCCACTGCGATGATTTCGGCGGCCATGAGGGAGCGCCACGAGAAAGCCCAGCCCTGCTTTAGCCCGCCGATGTATCCGGGGAGGGCTGCGGGGAGGACGATCTGCAGCGCCATCTGGAGCCGGTTCGCACCGAGGACCGTGCCCACGCTGCGGTACTGCGGCGGAATCTGGTCCACACCGGAAATGAGCCCGTTGATGATGGACGGAATAGCGCCCATGAACACCACGAAGTAGACGGTGGCGTCGGTCAGACCGAACCAGATGATGGCGGCAGGAACCCATGCCACGGACGGCAAAACCTGCAAGCCGGAAATGAGCGGTCCAAACGCGCGGCGCAAGGGAGCTACCTGAGCCAGGATCAACCCCACGGGAGTAGCGATGACCACGGAGATCAGGAAGCCGATCACACCACGCTGCAGCGAAGTCCACACCGCTTCCTGGACCTTGCCTTCGCCCCACATGGTCACGAACTGGGTGAGCACGTCGAGTGGTCCGGGTACGAGGTCGCGCCGTTTGAATTCGAGCGAAACGTAGAACTGCCACGCGAGGATCAGGACCACCAGTGCGGCAACGGGTAGCAACACCCGCTTCCATTCGATGCCGGCCTTGCGGCCCGTATCTGACTGGAGGTTGTCCAGGCCCGCTTCAAGGTCCCGGAGCTCCGAGGCGTTGCCCTTCAGCGACGGCGAGGTGATGTGCTCTTTGGATTCAGTCACGGGAAGGGTCCGCTCTTCGGTGGTGATGGGGTTACTTGGCATGGCGGCGGATCTCCTCGCGAAGACGGCGGGTGATGACACCGGTCAGCTCCCCAGCACGACCAGCATCGGTACGGTGTTCCTCGGTGACTTCCCATTCGGCAACAACCCGGCCGGGACGCGAGGACAAAAGCAGCACTCGCTGGCCCAGTCGCACGGCCTCGCGTACGTTGTGGGTCACGAACACGATGGTCCGGCCCGTTTCCTTCCAGATCCGCTCAAGCTCGTCATGAAGTAGGTCGCGGGTAATGGCGTCGAGTGCCGCGAACGGCTCATCCATCAGCAGGAGCTGACGATCCTGTGCCAAGGAGCGGGCCAAGGCCACGCGCTGCCGCATGCCGCCGGACAGTTCGTGGGGACGCTTATCCCCCGCGCCACCTAGGTGGACCAGTTCCAACAGTTCGCTGGCACGTTCACGCCGGCCGGCCTTGGTGCTGGTCTTGTCAGCCAACTGCAGGGCGAGTTCGATGTTGCCGCGCGCGGTCAGCCAAGGGAACAGGGATGCGTCCTGGAACATGAAGGCGGCACCGTCGCTTGGTACTTCAAGAGCGCCCGACGTCGGCTTTTCCAGTCCCGCCATGATGTTCAGCAGGGTGGACTTACCGCAGCCCGACGCACCGAGGAGGGCGACGAACTCGCCTTGCGCGATGGTGGCGTTGACGTCGTCCAGCACCGGGGCGCCGTCGCCGAAGCGCTTGCCCAGGTTCTCGAGTACGACTGGCATGGTCCCGTCCTTCGTGTTGATTGGTAGAGCTGATGTGGCTAAAGGCCGGTCCGCTCCCCGCGCGAATCGCAAGGGAAGCGGACCAGCCTGTCTTGCTTAGTCTTGGCCGAGTCCTGCAGCTGAGGTCTTCTTGCCTTCAACCTCGTTCAAGGTTCGGAGGTCGAAGATGCCGTTGATGTCGGCCTTCTGGGTGGTCCCGGCTTTGACGCCGTCTTCCAGCAGCTTGTTGTACGTTCCTGCCAGTGGATCGGTGGTGAACTTGATGTTCTGCAGAGCGCGTTCAATCACGTTGGCCGGAAGCGGCTTGCCTGCCGTGTCCTTGAGAACCGCGTTGATGGTGGTCGCCTTCTCCTCAGCCGAGGCGGAGTTGAGCCAGTTCACGGATTCAACGTGGCCCTTCAGGAGTGCCTTCACGGTTTCCGGGTGTTCGGCGGCGAACTTCTTGTTCACGATCAGGATGGTGGTGGTGAAGTCACCGTTCTCCCACAGGTCCTTCTCATCAACCAGGACCTTCGCCCCGGCTTCGAGAACCAGGCGGGAGGCCCACGGCTCAGGCAACCACGCGCCGTCGAGCTTTCCATCCTGGAAGAGCTTCAGCGACTGGGCGTTTTCTGTCGGGTTGATGTTGACGTCGCCGCTGCCATCGGTGTTGGTCTTGAAACCCTGATCGCCCAACCAGGCCCGGAGGGCCACATCCTGGGTACCGCCAAGCTGCGGGGAGCTGAGGATCTTGCCCTTGAGGTCGGCCGCGGAGTTGATCTCCGGCTTGACCACCAACTGCGCACCGCCCGATGCTGCGCCGGCGATGATGCTGATGGACTCGCCCTTGCTCTTGACGAAGGAGTTGATGGCCGGGTTCGGGCCGATGTACGTGGCATCGATGGCGCCGGCGTTCAGGGCTTCGATCGCGGCGGGGCCGGCGTTGAAGACCTGGGTGCTGAGTTTGGTGTCGCCCAGTTCCTTGGCGATCAAGCCCTTGCTGGTACCTACCAGCGCCGGGCCGTGGGTGACGTTGCTGAAGTAGCCGAGCTTGAGCTCAGCTGCAGGCGACGTAGTGGGAGCGGGGGCGGCCTGGTTGTTCTGCGAAACAGCGGAAGCAACTGCGGCGCCTGCACCGATCAGCAGCACCAGGCCGACGGCCAGGGCGATCTCAACTGTGCGGCGGCGCTTGGGCTTGGGGGCGGTCTCACCGGCGACGATGCGGGTGGTACCGGAACCGGGTTTCTGTGACTCGGGAGTGTTCGACATGAGGGTGGGTCCTTATGAATGTGGGATGCGAAGTGGGGGGCGAGGATCAGGCCCCGTGACATCGCCCGTCGAGGGCAGACAAGGACCATTCCGGAGAGGTCATACATTCACAGTAGGGACTGTCATATTTCGGCTTCAATCCCGTAGAAATCAGGGTTCACGCAGGTTCACGTGGCGTCATATTCGCCGCGGGAACCATCGCCCCGGTTCTGCTGGATCATTCCGACCCGCCCCTCCAAAGATCCCGCCAGCCCGCCGTCCTCCGGCGATCCAGAAGGAATGAGCCAGCAAAATGGAACAACCCCGCTTGCCTCGTCATGAATCCCAGTCCTCCAACACTGAAATGTCAGTGGGTGGATGGACACTCTGGGAAACGACAGCAGAGGGAGAACTCGATGTTTGTATGCGATTGCGGCCGCACTCCGCCGGAAGGATACGAGTACTGCGGCTGCGGCCAGCCAGTCCCGCACGTCAATGACGAGTCGATCGGCTCGGACTATGCGATAACCATGGGCGACAACACTGGTGGCATCCAGGCTGGCAGGGACTTCATCGCAGACCGGGTCATCGTCGGAAAAGACCCCTCGGACCCGTTCGATCTTCGAATGCCCATTGAACGCACATCGAAGAAAAAGAGCGTACTTCCGGACAATTGGCTGGCGGCCGTCGCTGCTGTCTGTACCATCTTGTCCTTTGTGATTTCTGCGATTCTTCCGCCATCAATTCGAAGCGGATGGTTCCTTCCTCTGACAGTGTTCGGCCTGCTCGGCGGTTTCATGCTGCTCGGCTGGGCGTATTTCCGCCTTGTGTTTATGCCGGGTCAGGTCATAGTTAGCCCTTTTGGAACCTACGAAAAGAGCTACGACGGGACGGTCTACGCAACACAGGTCAAGGGCGAGTGCCCTTGGTGTTCCTCGAATGGTCGACACTCACGCATGTCGCTCCGGTCAATCGAAAAGGTTCCTATGTGGGTGTGCGACGAATTTCCAGCGCATCACAGCGCACCGTTTGATCCGTCCACCGTGGAGCCCCTGTAGTCCTTGTCTGCAGGTTCACGCAGGTTCACGCAGGGTCACCTGGCGCCATATTCGCCGCGAGGGCTTCAATGTCGCGTGGGGTTGTACGGCAGCAGCCACCTATGAGACGGCCTCCCAGGCCCCGCCATTCAGCCGCGTTTCCAGCCAACGTTCCAATGCCCTGAACACCCTCCGACGGGCTCCAGGTTTTGGTCACGGCATCGTATGATTCACCCGAATTCGGGTAGGCCACCAGCGGCTTGTCGGAGGACTCTTGCAGGGTGCCCAGCGCGTCCGTCACCAGGTCCAGCGGCACACAATTAACCCCGACGGCGGCCACGCGCGGTTCCGCGCGCAGCAGCGCAGCGACATCCGCAAGGGGCGTTCCATCACTGATGTGGCCGCTGTCCCGCAGTGTAAACGTAAACCATGATTCGACGTCGAACTCCTCCGCCACCAGCGCCAACAGCGCCTCTGCTTCGGCGAACGACGGCAGCGTCTCGCACGCCAGGAAATCCGCGCCGGCCTCCACCAGCGCGGCAATGCGAGGAAGGTGGAAGTCCCGGAATTCTGCGGCAGAAAGCGTGTAATCACCGCGGTACTCGGAGCCATCGGCAAGGTAGGCGCCATAGGGCCCCACCGACCCAGCCACCAACAGCGGGCCATTAGCAGAGCCAGCCGCAAGAGATTCCCGGCGCGCCTCGTCTGCCAGCCGCACGCTCAACGCCACGAGTTCCAGCGACTCCTCAGCACCAAGCCCACGCCGGGCAAACCCCTGCGGAGTCGCCTGGTAGCTGGCCGTGATCGCAACGGACGCACCGGCCTCGAAGTAGTCGCGGTGAACCTGCTTGATCAGGTGGGGCTGCTCCAGCAGGACCTTGGCCGACCACAACGGATCCTCAAGATCGCAGCCGTGGGCTTCGAGTTCCGTAGCTAACGCTCCGTCCAGAACCAGGTCCTTACCGGAGGCCAGGAGCGTGCTGAGGGTGGTGTTCTGTGGCATGCGACCTTCCAAAAAAGAAAACCGCAGCCTGCTCGATATTCCCGCCGTACAACGTGAGGAGTCGCGAACAAGCTGCGGTTTTGTGACTAGGTGTGCCCCTAGATGACGTAACGTTCGTCTTCGTGGTCGCCCGGGTGGTCCTTGACCAAGCCGGCAGCAAGGGTGTTGCCGTCGATGGGGTCGATCACCAGGAATGCGCCGGTGCGGCGGTGGTGGAGGTAGTTCTCCAGAGGCAGCGGAGCAGACAACCGGAGCTGTGCGTGTCCGATGTCGTTGAGCTCCAGGTTGGATGCCGGCTCCACGTTGAACGTCGCCAGATCCAGCTTTCCGGTGACATTGCGGACCAGGGCCTGGACGGTGCGTGTACCGTGCTTCACCATGACTTTCTGCCCTTCACGCAAAGGCTTGGGCGAGAGCCAAGCCAGTGACGCGTACAGGTCGGCCGTGCTTTCGCGGACCGTTCCGGCAGCAGCAATGGTGTCGCCACGGGCGATGTCGATCTCGTCAGCCAGGCGGACCGCCACCGACTGCGGCGCGGCAGCTTCCTCCATCGACTGGCCGGCAAAGTCGATGCCAACCACAGTGGTGGTCCGCGGTTCGTGCCCGGGGCTGATGACGGACACTTCGTCGCCAACCTTCACGGAACCCTCAGTGATCTGGCCAGCGTAGGCGCGGTAATCGCGGTATGCCTCGACATCGAGCCCGGCAGCAACAGCATCCGGAGCCAGGGCACCCTGCGGGCGGATCACCAGCTGGACCGGGAAGCGGAAGCTTTCCAGCTCGGCCTCCAGCTCGTCAGCCGCCGGGAGGGTTTCGAGGACCTCCAGCAGCGCAGGCCCGGTGTACCAAGGGGTGCGCTCGGAGCGGTCCACTACGTTGTCGCCATCCAGGGCGGACACCGGAACCACGAAAAGATCTGCAACTCCGCCAGCATGTGAATCGTCACGACCAAGGCCAAGCTCACGGCCGACCTTCTGCACGTCCGCTTCGATGTCGCGGAACACCTGCTCGCTGAAGTCCACCAGGTCGATCTTGTTGACGGCAACGATCACGTGGGCCACGCGCAGCAACTGCAGCACGGACAGGTGCCGGCGGGTCTGCTCCAGCACACCCTTACGGGCGTCAATGAGTACGACGACGGCATCCGCAGTGGACGCACCGGTCACCGTGTTCTTGGTGTACTGAACGTGGCCGGGGCAGTCCGCCAGGATGAAGCTGCGGCGGTCCGTTGCAAAGTAGCGGTAGGCGACGTCGATGGTGATGCCCTGTTCACGCTCGGCACGGAGGCCGTCGGTCAGGAGGGCGAGGTCGATCCCACCCTTCTCGCCGCCGAAGCCGCGATCCGCGGAGGTGCGGGCAACGGCGTCGAGCGTGTCAGCAAGAATCGCCTTGGAATCGTGAAGGAGGCGGCCCACCAAAGTGGACTTGCCGTCGTCGACCGATCCGGCAGTAGCAAAACGGAACAGGGTTGTGGGCAGGGCTGTTTCCAGCCCGGCAGCCAGTGTTTCGGTGCTCATTTAGAAGTAGCCGTCCTTCTTGCGGTCTTCCATGGCGGCCTCTGAGATGCGGTCATCTGCTCGGGTGGCGCCACGTTCGGTCAGGGTGGAGGCAGCGACTTCAACTACGACGTCGGCCACGGTACGGGCATCGGACTCGACTGCACCGGTGCAGGACATGTCGCCCACCGTGCGGTAGCGCACCAGCTTGGTGATGACTTCCTCGTGCGGCAGCGGCTGGGAAACCTCGCCCACTGCACGCCACATGCCGTCGCGGGCAAAGACCTCACGGTCGTGGGCGTAGTACAGGCTGGGGAGCTCGATGTTCTCGCGCTCGATGTAGCGCCAGATGTCCAGCTCGGTCCAGTTGCTGATGGGGAACGCACGGACGTGCTGGCCCACCGTGTGGCGGCCGTTGTACAGGTTCCACAACTCGGGGCGTTGGTTGCGCGGATCCCACTGGCCGAATTCGTCACGGAGGCTCAGGATGCGCTCCTTGGCGCGGGCCTTGTCCTCGTCACGACGACCGCCGCCGAACACGGCGTCGAACTTGTTGCGCTGGATCGCGTCCAGCAGCGGAACGGTCTGCAACGGGTTGCGGGTGCCGTCGGCGCGCTCGGCCAGTTCGCCGCGGTCGATGAATTCCTGCACCGAGCCGACAACCAGCTTCAGGCCCAGGCGCTCAACAGTTCGGTCGCGGAAGTCGATGACCTCCGGGAAGTTGTGTCCGGTATCGACGTGCAGGACCGGGAACGGAACCTTGCCCGGCCAGAAGGCCTTGGTGGCGAGGTGGAGCATGACCACGGAGTCCTTGCCGCCTGAGAACAGCAGCGCAGGCTTCTCGAACTCGGCGACGACCTCGCGGATGATGTGGATAGCCTCGGACTCGAGGGTGTCCAGAGACGAAAGGCGAGTCGACTGCAGAGCCGAAGCAGCAGATGCCGCCCCGGGAGTGGCATCGGGCCTGTCGTAGCTGGACGCAATGCTGCTTGCAGCATTGCCGTCCAGCGAAGGGGCGGGGGCGGCATCTGCTGCGTAGGCGTCCGCTGACGTTGTTTGAGTGCTCATGTGTGTAGTCCGCATTCTGTCTTGTCGGATCCAGCCCAGCGGCCGGCGCGGGGATCTTCGCCCGGGGCCACTTTGCGGGTGCAGGGCTGGCAGCCGATGGACGGGTAGCCCTGGCTCAGGAGGGGGTTGACGGGAAGGATGTTGTCTTCGGAGTACTCGATCAGCTGATCGAACGTCCAGTCGACCATCGGGTTCACCTTGACCAGGCCGAAGCCCTCATCCCAGCTGACAACCGGCGTGTTGGTGCGGGTGGGTCCCTCGTCGCGTCGGACACCGGTGAACCACACCTCGTAGCCGGCCAGCGAACGGCGCAGCGGCTGGACCTTGCGCAGTGCGCAGCACTGGGCGGGGTCGCGGGCGAACAGGTCCTTACCCAGCAGGCGGTCCTGCTGTTCCACAGTGTTCTCCGGAAGGACATCCACCACGTTGACGCGCAGGTTCGCAGCAACTTCATCGCGGGTCTCGTACGTTTCCTTGAAGTGGTAGCCGGTCTCGAGAAACAAAACGTCGACGCCGGGAAGCTGGTCCGCCACCAAGGCCGGAAGGACGGCGTCGGCCATGGAGCAGGCTACTGTCACAGTGGGCAATTCGAAGTTGCGCGCCACCCAGGCGATGACGTCCCGTGCCGGGGCGTTCCAGCCGAGCTCAGCGGCTCCGGCATCAGCCAGTGCCTTGAGTTCTTCGTGTGAACGCAGGGCCGGACGGGCTGCTGCGCTGGCGAGGTCGGTAATGGTGACGGGATCTGTCATTGGAGATCTCCTTCATCTGCGGAGTGTGCCCACTCAGCGAAGGTCTGGCCCTCGGCGCCCACGGCGACGAACTTGCGGACCACGCGCTCCACATAATCGGGCAGGTCTTCCACCGTGACTTTGAGGCCGCGGACCGTCCGTCCCAAACCGGCTTCCTCACGCTCGTTGTTAGCCAGCCCGCCACCGAGGTGGACCTGGAAACCCGGGGTGGGGTCGCCGTCGGGCGTTGGCAGCATCATGCCCTTCAGGCCGATGTCGGCCGTCTGGATACGTGCGCAGGAGTTCGGGCAGCCGTTGATGTGGAGGGACAGTGCCGACGGCAGCTGCTTGGTCTCCACAAGGTCGGCCAAACGGCGTTCCAGCTCGGCGATAGCGGTAGCTGCCGTGACCTTGGTTTCCACGATGGCCAGCTTGCAGAACTCAATGCCTGTGCAGGCGATGGTGCCGCGGCGGAACACGGACGGTCGGGCGGAGAGGCCCAGCGTGTCCAGCTCAGCAATCAGCGGCTCTACCTCATCCTTGGCAACGTCCAGGATGACGAGCTTCTGGTGAGGAGTGGTGCGCAGGCGGTAGCTGCCGTGCTTCTCCAGCGTGTCAGCAAGCGTGACCAGTGCCTCGCCGGATGTACGCCCCACTGTGGGAGTGACGCCGATGAAGAACTTGCCGTCCTTCTGCTCGTGCACACCGATGTGATCGCCTGGCGAAGTGGGCTTCGGAGCCGCAGGGCCGTCCGGAAGCTTGAAACCGAGGTATTCGTCTTCGAGGATCTGGCGGAATTTGGCCGGGCCCCAGTCGTTCATGAGGAACTTCAGGCGGGCCTTGGTGCGCATGCGCCGGTAGCCGTAGTCGCGGAAGATGCTGGTGACGCCCAGCCATACTTCAGCGGCCACATCGGCGGAGACGAACACACCCAGGCGTTCGGCCAGGCGCGGGTTGGTGGACAGGCCGCCGCCCACCCAGAGGTCATAGCCGGCACCGAGTTCGGGGTGGACAACGCCAACCAGGGCGAAGTCGTTGATCTCGTGGACCACGTCCTGCGACGGGTGGCCCGTGATGGCCGTCTTGTACTTACGCGGCAGGTTGGCCAACTCAGGGTCGCCGATGAACCGCTCGGCGAGCTCGTGGATGAGCGGCGTGGGATCGATGATCTCGTCCTTGGCGATGCCCGCAACCGGGGAGCCGAGGATGACGCGCGGAACATCGCCGCACGCTTCAGTGGTGGAGAGGCCAATGGATTCGAGGCGGCGCCAGATTTCCGGCACGTCTTCAACGCGGATCCAGTGCAACTGGATGTTCTGGCGGTCGGTGAGGTCGGCTGAGCCGCGAGCGAAGTCCACGGAGATCTGGCCGATGACCCGCAGCTGCTCGGTGGTCAATGCACCCCCGTCGATCCGGACGCGCAGCATGAAGTACTTGTCTTCAAGCTCGTGCGGTTCAAGCGTTGCGGTCTTGCCGCCGTCGATCCCGGGCTTGCGCTGGGTGTAGAGGCCCCACCAGCGGAAACGGCCGTGGAGGTCGGTGCCGTCGATCGAGTCGAAGCCTTCTTTGGAGTAGACAGACTCAATGCGCTCCCGGACGTTCAGCCCGTTATCGTCCTGCTTCCAGGTCTCGTTGGCATTGAGTGGGGTGGTGCCGTCAACCTTCCACTGGCCATGGGGCTTGGCGGCAGGGCGGGTGCGTGCTGGGCGCGAAGGGACTGCGGTGTCCGCGGACGCACCGGCTACAGCTGTATCTGTCATAACTCGACTGTAGGTCTGGCCAGATTTCGCCAGCAAAGGTCCGGAAATGCTAAGTCACCTAGGGAAACATTTCGTCACGAACACGCCAGCGGCCTTGTCCGGAGGGCCCGTTTTGTGCAGGTCCTTTTGAGCACTTTTCCGCACAGATAAAGGTTAGGAGAGCCTTTCCAACACTGAGTCGTACCGTTCCAGCGCGATCTCGGCGAGCACCGTCGACGGCAGCAAAGGAGCCGACACAATGTCCGCCCCTGCCTTGGCCAATTGGTCATGGAAATAGCCAGTCGCGAGCAGGTACGAGGAGATGAAGACCCTTCCTGTTCTCCCTTCCGCGGCGAGCTCCGCACGCAAGGAGGCAACGCCGTCGGGCACTGTTGGTTGGGCGCTGGCGCCATAGGCCACCCGCACCTTGTTCGGCAGCAGCTCTGCGAGCAATCTCGCCTGCTCTTCCGAATCCACCGAACCGTCCGGAAGGGAGGACCCCGCGGCAGCCAACAGCACGCCGTCGTTCTCGGTCAGCCCAGCGGCTCGCAAGTGAGTGGCCAGCAGCTCAGCCAGTCGCGGATCCGGACCCAGCGGCCTGGCGGCCACCACCTCGTTCCGGCTTTTGATCGCCTTGGGTACGTCCACTTTGATGTGGAAGCCGGTGGACAGCAAAAGCGGCACGACGACGGCGTCCGTCCCCTCGGGCAGGCCCTCCACCACGCCTGACAACTCGGGCTCCTGCACATCGACGTAGGCCTCAAGCACCTGAAGGCCTGGACGGAGGGCTTCGATGTCAGCCATCACCTGGCGGATGGCAGCTTGGCCTTCAGCATTGCGGGTTCCGTGGGCGCACGCGATCAAAACGGGGCTGTTCATGGGAGCTAGCGTAACGTTGAGCCAGCATCTGTTGAGAGCCGCACCCAGAAAGAACCCGTCCACTTGATTTCCATCGACATCGTCCTTCTGTGGCTTGACCTGGTCGGCGTGTTCTTCTTCGCGGTCTCAGGGTCGCTGCTGGCGGCCCGCAAACAGTTCGACATTGTGGGTTCGGTGCTTCTCGCATCCATCGTCGCCTTGGGCGGCGGTGTGATCCGCGACATCATCATCAACGCAGGGCCTCCCATCGCGTTCACGAACCCTGCGTATCTTGCCCCGCCGCTGTTGGCCGCGATGCTGGTCTACTTCCTGTTCTCGTCAGTCCAGCGTTTCACCTCCTTGCTGACCCTGTTCGACGCCGGCGGGTTGGCTTTGTTCTGCATCACGGGGACTTTGAAGGCGCTCACCGCTGGGGTCAACCCGGTGGCCGCCATTCTGCTGGGTGTCACCACTGCTGTGGGTGGCGGGTTGCTGCGCGACATTACGGCGAACGAGATTCCCACCCTCTTCAATGCCCGCGACCTCTATGCCTTGCCTGCCTTTGTTGGCGCGGGACTCACCACCCTTTTATGGCACTTAGGTACTTTCACCGGGCTGACAGCGTGCATTATTGCCGGGGTGGTGTTCGCCTTCCGTGTCACCGCATGGCGACGAAGCTGGCACGTGCCGCTCGCGGTCCGTGGTTGGCACCGGCCCGGCAGTGGAACAGGCGCAATTTCGGGTGCCCGGGATTAGCTAGGATAAGAGCATGACTGACATGTTCCTCGAGAAGTTCCGCGCGCTGGTCCCAAAGTATCTCGAGGATGAATGGCAGGAAGAAGACGGCCTTACGCCCGACGAACTGGACGACGCCCTCGCTGATCACTCCTTCACCATCCCCCTGGTTCTGCGCGAGTTCTACCTTGCCCTCGGCGGTTGCGAAGACCTCATGGAGGCCTACCACTACTTCTGGGACCCCGAGGAACTCGAAGTAGATGACGAAGGCTTCCTCATGTTCCTGGAGGACGAGGACGAACAGTTCACCTGGGGCTTCCGCACCGCCGACCTCGGCATCCCGGACCCCATCGTCTGGCGCCGCAACAATGCGCGCGGCCAGTGGAAGAGCGAGGAAGGCACGTTCTCCGAGTTCGTCTTCGACATGTTCGAGTGGGCGTTCAACGACGAAGACTAAGTCCCCCGGGCGGCCCTCGCGGCTTCCTGACCTTCTTTGAACGACACGCAGCCCTTATGCAACCTTTATTGATTGCATAAGGGCTGTTTCGCTTTGAAAGAAGGTCACAAAGCCACAGGTTTCCGGGCTTAAACGGAATGGCCCCGGCTCGCTGCAACGTTACGAGTCATACGCTGCACCGAACCGGGACCACAATCTCCGTTCGCATCAGACCCACCGGAGGCATTTAGTGGATCCGTGAATAGCTTATGACAATCCTGTCACAAGCGCAACTCCTAGCGTCAATGAAAATTCAAAGATCCCGTGGCGCCTTTACGGCCCGGTGTAGTTATCCACATAGGCCGAAAAGCAGGCTCTGAGGAGTCTCCAACGCCGCAACCATGACCTGATGGACCTCACCCAATTCCTTCGATCCAGACTTGGCGCGGCCAGAACCGCAGACTTGAAGCGTGCCGGGTTCTCTGAACGAACACTGGCATCGGCGTTGAGCAACGGGGTGATCACCAGATTGCAGCGAGGCGTCTACGTCACCAAAGGAGCAGACCCCGACGTCGTAACCGCCTTTCGCGCGAATGGCCGCCTGACTTGCATCTCGGCAGCGAGGTTCTACGGCCTTTGGGTACTTCGCGAACCAGAAACTCTGCACCTGAGCTGCGGCAACGGTCTGCCCAAACCGCGGGTTGTTGACCACGCCGGTATGACGCATCCCCCGCATCCCTATCTACCCGTTGCGGGCGTGGCTGACGTTCTCATGCACGCCCTTCGGTGCCGGCCGGAGCTGGAGTCCCTGGTCATGGTCCAGAGTGCTGTGAGCCAGGCGCTGCTCAGCCCGGATTACCTAACGTCCAAACTGCCGGGTCCCCGCAACGGCCGGGCGCGGACTGTTGTGGGGTTGGTCCTTCCCAGGGCAGATTCATTGCTGGAAGTTTTGGCTCATGTCCACTTCACCAGGGCAGGACTCAGGGTGAAGATGCACGTGCAGCTACCCGGAGTTGGTGAAGTCGACTGCCTGATCAACGATTGCCTGGTGATCGAGTTGGACGGTGGTACCCACGTGGAAGGCAGGCAAGTCAAGAAGGACCAGTACCGGAACAACGCCAGCATGCGTGGCGGGCTGCTGGTTCTTCGGTATTACTACTCCGACGTCGTCCACCATCCGGGGAGGATGGTGGACGAAGTGCTCATCGTTCTGGGCAACAGGGAAGCCGGGCACTTCGGACCGTCCCGGTGGACGCCAAAGTGGGTTCCGGCGTCGTGATTCGAGCGGCTGCCGTGGCGACCCGAGCTACTTTGGAACGAGAACGGCCGCTTTGCAACCCGAAAAGGGTGCATAGCGGCCGTCAAGCGCCTAAACCGGGTCAGGAAGCTACGCCGAGGAAGACTTAGCTGCTGCGGTCCACCACGGCGTGGGCAAAGTTGGTCAGCGAGGCCTTCACAACCCCCTCGGGCAACGGGGCCAAAGCGGCAACGGCTTCGGCGGACCACTGGCGGGCGATCTTCCAGGACTCGTCAGTGACGGCGTGCTCGCGCAGACCCGCAACGGCCTCAGCGAGGGCCTCGTCCGAGGACAGATCCCCATCCACGAGTTCCAGGAGCGAAATCGCCGAGGCATCCCCGGCTGCAGCATCGCGGCGAAGCAGCAGTACGGGCAGCGTGGGAACACCTTCGCGGAGGTCGGTGCCCGGGGATTTGCCGGACTTGACCTTCACACCGGTGACATCGATGACGTCGTCGGCAAGCTGGAACGCCACGCCAACCTTCTCGCCGTACTCCACCAGCACATCCTCAAACTCCGGATCCGCCCCGGCGAAGATCGCACCGAGCTGCCCCGAAGCTGCAACCAACGAGCCGGTCTTGTCAGCAATCACGGACAGGTAATGCTCCACGGGATCTTCGTCTTCGCGCGGTCCCACGGTTTCGTGGAGCTGGCCAAGGCACAGGCGTTCGAAGGTGCGGGCCTGGATGCCGAGTGCGCGGGAGCCGAGTTCGGACACCAGAATCGATGCGCGGGCGAAGATCAGGTCACCCGTGAGGATGGCCACCGAGTTTCCCCACACTTCGTGTGCCGTGGGAGCACCGCGTCGGAAGGGAGCCGAGTCCATCACGTCATCGTGATAGAGCGTCGCAAGGTGGGTCAGCTCAACAACCACGGCAGCCTGGACAACCTCAGGGCGTGAAGCATCGCCAAGGTGCGCACACAGCAGGGTGAGCAGCGGACGGATGCGCTTGCCACCGGCTTCCACCAGGTGGCGCGACGTCGCGTCAGCCAGCGGGTCCGAGTTGGAGATGGCTTCGCGAAGCTTCTTCTCCACCCGGGCAAGGTTGGTGGTGATGGCCGGGCCGAGTTCCACGTCGCCTGCAATGGCGGCAAATCCGGCGGGCAGCTGGAGTCCCGTGGCAATCGCGGTGGTGTTGGGAGCAGGCTCAACAGTCTGCGGCAGGCCGTGCCCGGCATGCGTCCAGCTGTGTTCGGCAGAGTTGGTCACGGGTTAACCCTAACTAGTTGTTGCGGAAACCGCGGTGTCGGAGCCGGCTGCGGTCAAAGCGCCAGGCGAAGAAGTGTTGGACGTTGCCGGAACCAGCATCTCGAGGACGCGGATCACCCGGTCTTCGAAGCCCTTCGCGGACGGATCCGTGAGGTTCGCCAGCATGCGGACAACGAAGCGCATCAGCACGGGTATGGGCATGCCCGTCCGGAGTGCAAGCTTCATCACGGCGGGCTTACCAATCAACGCGGCAAATGCCCGTCCCAGGGTAAAGTGCGAACCCCACTGGTCCCGCACATAGTCCGCGTACCGCGAAAGGTGCGCGTCGGCGTCGTCGGCGGTCCAACCGGCAGAACGCGAACGTGCGGCGCCGTCTATGAGAAACTCGGCCGCGAACCGGGCCGATTCCATCGCGTAGGAGATGCCCTCACCGTTGAACGGGGACACCATGCCGCCGGCGTCGCCCAGCAGAAGCAGTCCGGGCGAGTAATGCGGTGTGCGGTTGAAGCCCATGGGCAGTGCCGCGCCACGGATCTCCCCCACCTGGTTTTCAGGCGTGAAACCCCACTCCGAGGGCATACCGGCGGTCCATTCGCGGAGGACCTGCTTGTAGTCGAGCTTGCCGAATTCCTTGGACGAGTTCAGGATGCCGAGGCCCACGTTGGACGTGCCGTCTCCGACGCCGAACACCCAGCCATAGCCGGGCAGCGGCTTGCCGGACTTGCCGGGAAGTTCCAGCCAGCCTTCCATCCAGTCGTCGTCGTGCCTCGGCGATGTGAAGTAGGTGCGGACGGCGACGCCCAGCGGACGGTCGTCACGCTTGTGCATGCCCAGCGACACCGCGGTTCGGGTCGAGTTGCCGTCGGCAGCGAGCACGACGTCGGCATGGAAGTCGCGCGTTTCGCCCGTCTTGCGTCCGGACTCGTCAAGGATGGAAGCCCGGGCGCCGATGACACGGCCGTCCTCGGCCTGCAGTGCGGACGTGACACTGTGGCGTTCAAGGACGACGGCGCCTGCGGACTGGGCGTGACGGGCAAGGTCCTCGTCGAAACCGAGACGAGTGCGGATCAGGCCGTACGTCGGAAAGTCCGCAACCTCGGGCCACGGCAACTCAATGGTCCGGCCGCCAGCGATGAGGCGCAGTCCCTTGTTCCGGCGCCACCCCTCCTCAACAGAGTGCGGGAGGCCGAGCTTCTGGATCTCGCGGACCGCGCGCGGAGTCAGTCCATCGCCGCAGACCTTTTCGCGGGGAAAGGAGGTCTTTTCCAGAACCGTGACATCAATGCCCGCCTGGGCGAGGTAATACGCGGCGGTGGACCCGGCAGGGCCCGCGCCAACAATCAGTACTTTCACGTCGTCCTAAATCAGCAGGCAGTACGAGTCAGCCGGCCTGGTGGCGCGGCTTGATCTGGCGGCGCAACTTGGCCACGGGAACGCTTTCGCGGTGCTCGGCGGGCTTCTGCGCACGGTGCACGGCAACGATGCCGCCACTGAGGTTGCGGTAGGTGATGTCGTTCCAGCCGGCATCGCTGAGCCACTGCGCCAGGTGGTCCTGGTCCGGCCAGGCGCGGATGGACTCCGCGAGGTACACGTAGGCGTCCGGGTTGGAGGAAACCTTGGTGGCGATGGCCGGGAGCGCACGCATCAGGTACTCGGTATAGAGATTGCGCCACAGCGGAACTACGGGGTGGGAGAACTCGGCGATGACCAGGCGACCGCCGGGCTTGGTGACGCGCAGCATTTCCTCGAGGGCCTTGCGGGGCTCCACGACGTTGCGCAGGCCAAAGGAAATGGTGGAAGCGTCGAAGCTGTTGTCAGCGAACGGCAGGTTGGTGGCATCCCCGGCAATGAAGTCAATGTCCGGGCGGCGGCGCTTGCCCACCTTGAGCATGCCCAGGGAGAAGTCGCACGCAACAACGTCCACGCCTGCATCGGCATACGGTTCGCTTGACGTGCCGGTTCCGGCGGCGAGGTCAAGGACCTTCTGGCCCACCTTCACATCCATGGCGTCCACCACGATCCGGCGCCAACGCCGGGTCTGCCCCATGGACAGCACATCGTTGACGACGTCGTATTTTGGGGCGACATCATCAAACATCGTCGCAACTTCGTCCGGACGCTTTTCCAAGGATGCTCGGTTCACCCTGTAATTGTCTCAGACATTCAGCCGACTTTGCTGCGCTGTAGAAGAAGGGGCCGGTTCTGCCCGCACCCGGGAGTACTGTAGTTCCATCATGACGAGCACGCTCCGTACCTTGACAGTCCCCCTCGATGTTGAATCATCCCCAGGGGGGCTGCCGTCGTTTCTGGTCCGGGACGACGTCCTTTGCTGGTCACGACGCGAAGCCGGCCTGGTTGGCTACGGCGAGCTGACGCGTTTTAACGCCACGGGCCCAGAGCGTTTCCTCGAGGCCGACATCTGGTGGCGGCACCTCATTCTTGAGGCGGAAATCACGGACCATGTTGAGCTCCCGGGCACCGGCCCCGTTGCTTTCGGCTCCTTCGCCTTCTCCAAGACGTCCCCGCACGTTTCCCGCCTGATCCTTCCGGAGCTGGTGGTCGGTATCCGCGACGGACGCGCCTGGGCAACACAGTTGACGTTCGACGACGGCCCCCTCACCGAGGCGGGCGTCCTCGCGTCCGTGGAGCGCTGGCTTACCGAGCCCGAGCCTAACGGCGACGGTTCAGCCGCAGAAGGGTCCGACGTCGGGCTGTCACCTGAGGTCGTTTCGCAGGACGGCGGGTCCGGTCACCTCAGCCATGGCTCCCTGAGCGAAGCCAACTGGATGAAGGCTGTTGCCGATGGAGTGGAGGAAATCCGCGCCGGCAAGCTGGAGAAGCTGGTGCTGGCGCGCGACGTCGTGGCCACCCTGCCGGAAGGAGTCAACGCTGCGGAGGTACTTCGCCAGCTCGCGGCCAGGTATCGCGAGTGCTGGACGTATGGCGTTGATGGCCTGGTTGGCGCCACGCCGGAGATGCTGATCCAGGTGGAGGGCAGGACCGCGCAAGCGCGTGTGCTGGCCGGAACTTTGGACCGCAGGGATGCCGAGGGCGTGGACGACTCCCCCATGGCCTACGCCGAGCGGGTTTTGGCCGGGTCCGAGAAGCAACGCCACGAGCACGAGATTGCGATCGATTCCCTGACGCGTCAGTTGGCTCCGTTCTCCGAGGCCATGAATTCGCACAGCGAGCCGTTCATTCTGGAACTGCCCAATGTGTGGCATCTCGCCTCGGATGTGAAGGCTGAGCTGGCGGATATCGAGGGCCATGTCCCCACCTGCCTGGCTTTGATCAACGCGCTCCATCCCACAGCTGCAGTCTGCGGAACACCCACACTGGTGGCCGGCGCCTTGATTCGGAAACTCGAGCATCTGGACCGCGGACCGTATGCCGGCCCGGTGGGTTGGCTCGATGCCGCAGGCAACGGCGAGTGGGGCATCGCGCTCCGCGGCGCAGTGATCGAAGATGCCAACACGGTGCGCCTGTACGCGGGTTGCGGCATTGTGGAGGGCTCCCAGCCGGAGGCCGAATTGGCCGAAACATGGGCCAAGTTCAGGCCGATGCTTGAGGCTCTCGGCATTAAGCGCTGAATCTGGGATTCCAGACTGATACTCCTTTTGAGTGCTTGATTAATGGGTAAAGTAGTTATCCAATAGTGAAACTTCGTTTCCTGTGATGCACATCTCACGTTCGGCGCTACACTAAAACCGACTCAGTTCAGCATCCACTGCAACAAAAGGTAAACAACATGCAGATCTCCCGTTCGGTTATGTCCGGCACCAAGATTGCCGCCGTGCTCGCCGCCGGCGCACTGGCCCTCACCGCCTGCGGTGGCTCGTCCACCCCGGCCGCGTCGGGTGACTCGGGCCTGAAGCTCATCAACGCCGGCAAGCTCACGGTGTGCTCCGATGTTCCTTACGAGCCCTTCGAATTCCAGAAGGACGGCAAGATTGTCGGCTTCGACATGGACATCGCTGCCGAGCTCGCCAAGGACGTCAAGGCTGAACTCAATGTGGTGGACAGCTCCTTCGAAGCCATCGAGACCGGCACCGCACTGACCGGTTGCGACGTCTCCATCTCCTCCATCTCCATCACCGACGTCCGCAAGAACGTCATGGACTTCTCCACCCCGTACTTGGACGACGACCTGACCCTCGTGGCCACATCTGCCTCCGGCATCAGCAACATCGACGGCGCCAAGGGCAAGAAGGTGGGCGTCCAGCAGGCCACCACCGGAGCCCAGTACGCCAAGGACAAGGGAATCGACGCACAGCAGTTCGAAGATTCCGGCCTCCTGGTCCAGGCCCTCAAGGCCGGCACCATTGACGCCGCCATCGGCAACCAGTCCGTCCTGGGCTACGCCATCAAGGACGACTCCAACCTCAAGCGCGTTGAAGACTACGCAACGGGCGAGAAGCTGGGCATCTCCATCAAGAAGGGCAACACCGCCATGGCCGATGCCGTGAACGCAACCCTGAAGCGCATCACCGACGACGGCTCACTGAAGAAGTTCGAGACCACCTGGTTCGGCGAAGCCACCAAGTAGTCCGAGCCCCGGCTCCCCCGAGATCCACGCAGGCGGGCCCCGAAACGAACTGTTGAGGCAGTCCTTTCGGGGCCCCACCTGCGCAACATGAATGTGAGAACACCATGGCAATGACTGCACGTCAACGAGCCAAAGTCAGTTTGTACGTCCAGGCCGGTATCTTCGTTGTGGCCGTGGCCGCAGTGATCATTGCCGTGGACTGGAAGACGGTTGGCACCAGCGTCTTCAACTTCGCCAAGATCGGCCCGATGTTCCCGGACATCTTCCTGGTGGGCCTCAAGAACACCCTCATTTATACGGCCCTGGGCTTTGTGGTGGGCTTGTCCGGCGGCCTCCTGCTCGCGCTGATGAAGCTCTCCTCGTTCCCGCTGTACCGCTGGCTCGCCACTGGATACATCGAGTTCTTCCGAGGCGTTCCTGCCCTTCTGGTCTTCATCGCTTTCGGCTACGGCGTTCCCCTGGCCTTCGGAATCCAGTGGGACGTCAACATCATCGTGATGGTGTCGCTGGGTATGGTGGCTGCGGCCTACATCGCTGAAACCCTGCGTGCAGGCCTCCAGGCTGTGCCCAAGGGACAGATGGAAGCCGCCCGTTCGCTGGGCATGCCGCACTGGCGGGCCATGGTGTCCATCGTCATCCCCCAGGCTTTCAAGATCGTCCTGCCGCCGCTGACCAACGAGATCATCCTGCTCACCAAGGACTCCTCACTGATCTACGTCCTGGGCCTCACCGCGTCCCAGTACGAGCTCACCAAGTTTGGCCGCGACGGCATCTCCAGCCTGGGTGCAGGCCTCACCCCGCTGCTCGTGGCCGGCGCCTTCTACCTGGTCATCACCATCCCGTTGAGCCTTCTGGCACGGAAGTTCGAAAGCCGCTCCGCGCGGACGAAGCGATAGGCAGGCAGTCATGAACGACGTCGTAAACAGCACCGTTCGCGCCGCGGGCGTAAACATCAAGGACCTGCGTAAGTCCTACGGCAACAACGAAGTGCTCAAGGGCATCTCGCTGACCGTTGAACCGGGACAGGTGGTCTGCCTGATCGGGCCCTCGGGCTCCGGAAAGTCCACCCTCCTGCGCTGCGTAAACCTGCTGGAGCAGCCGAACGCGGGCACCATCAACGTAGGGAAGTTCGAGGCCACAGACCCCGACGTAGACCTCAACCGGATGCGCCAGAGCGTTGGAATGGTGTTCCAGCACTTCAACCTGTTCCCGCACCTCAGCGTCCTGGACAACTGCACCATCTCCCAGATGAAGGTGCTCAAGCGGTCCAAGTCCGAGGCCGGCGACGTGGCACGACGTAACCTGGAACGCGTGGGCCTGGGTCACCTGGCGGACCGCTTCCCGGACCAGCTCTCCGGCGGCCAGCAGCAGCGCGTGGCCATCGCCCGTGCACTGTCCATGGACCCGCAGCTGATGCTCTTCGATGAGCCCACGTCGGCCCTCGACCCCGAAACCGTGGGCGACGTCCTGGCGGTCATGCGCAAGCTGGCACAGGAAGGCATGACCATGCTGGTGGTGACCCACGAGATGGGCTTCGCCCGCGAAGTTGCCGACCGCGTGGTCTTCATGGACGCCGGCGTTGTGGTGGAGGAAGGGCCGGCTGAGAATGTCATCAGCGCCCCCACCCAGCCCCGCACCAAGGAATTCCTGCGGCGAGTCCTGGACCCGACGCACATCGGCGTCGAGGAAGCGTAGCTTTTCGCTGGCGCCGCGCATATTGATTGGCGCCGCAGAAACGGGAGGGAGACACCCACATTTGGGTGTCGCCCTCCCGTTTCCGGTTCGCCTACGAATTTGGGTGGCCTGCAGAAGCACGACGACGGCGGGGAACCCCTGCTGCCTCCAGCGCCCGTTCCAGCTTGCCCACCGTCAGGTCGCTCCACACCAGCCGGAACACTCTTCGGCCGGTGGCGCGTATGGCGTCTTCGCGGGCCTTTTCTTCGATCACTACCTGGGAAGGCGTACGTCCCTGCAAGTACTCCGGCTTCATGTACTTTTCGCGGCCGTCGAATTCTCCAACCAGCCCGGCCCGCCTCCAGAAGTAGTCCGTGTATACCGTTCCCCTGGTGGTGTTCACCGCATACTGCAGCTGAGGCATCTCGAATCCGAGGACGTGCATCAGGGCACGGGCGTAGGACTCTCCTGCTGAACCAGAGTTTCCGGCACCAAAATTCGCCGCCGCAGTGATTCGCCTGACCGCTGCTTTGGAGTACGTCCCGCTGATGCCATCCAGGAGTTGCTCCTTGCTCACAGGCTGGGAGTTTCGCTTTCTGTTCAGCAGGAAATCCACCGGGACGACGGCCTCGGCAAACGGAACCGACGCTGCGATGTCCAACACCGTTCGGACCCTGTCCGTGACCAAGAATCCTTTGACCTCCTGGGCCCGTTCGCTTCCTGCGACTACTAAGTGGCGTCTCACCCCCGCACGCGAACGGCCTCCTCCGGCGTAAGTGGTCAGAGCATGAACAGGCTGACGGCGAAGGATAGTGGGAATGCCGTGAATCGACGCCGCCGAGTGATGCGAGAAGATGGTCGGAGCCGCTAAGCACTCGGCTGCCGCTTCTACGTTCAGGGCGTACCTTTCCCAGCTCTCCAACTGCTGCCATTGAGGGGCATCGACGTAGACACCGTGCCTGATGCGGACGAGCTTTCCGGCCTTCGCATCCATGGACAGCTGCCTGGAATCGCCTCCGAGGATGGACAGGTCCTTGGCGAGAATGAGTTTGGGTAGCCTTCGCATTGCAACAGTCTTTGCCGAAGGCTGCTGCGTTTCGAGAGGAGAGTTGGCTTATGTGGACAGTCCACCGCGGGCCACGCACACTCCCCCGTGCCCAGGAAACGGGCTAACGACGCCCGTATTTGCGCGGCACTGGCCCGTTTCCGTGGCCCGCGCCGGTTTCCGTGGCACAGGTGCGCGGCGCAACGCGGCGGTGACTAGCCGGCCGTCAAGACCTGGCCCACTGCGGCGTTGATGGCTGCCTTGATCCGTGCATGGAGCGCCCGCAGGCCCGCCCGGTCCACGCGCACCTCCACAATGGTGCGTCCCTTCAGGGGCGACTTGAGTGCGTTGGCGAGTTCCGCCGTCGTACTTACCGCTTGGTGTCCGACGCCGTACGCTGCAGCGAGTGCCGCGATGTCCACTGAGTGCGGGGTACCAAAGAGGCGTTCGACGGCGGTCCCGTAGGTGCCCGAGTCTTCCACGGCACCGTGTTCCAAGAGCCCGAAGATGGCACCCCCGGAGTCGTTGAGGACCACGATGCGGAGGTCCGGAACTGGCTCGCCGTGGCCCAGGAGCAGGCCACCGGCGTCGTGCAGGAAGGTGACATCGCCCAAGAGGACCGTCGTTTCACGTCCGCTGCCCAAAGCAATTCCGGTGGCTGTGGCGATGGTGCCGTCAATTCCGGCCAAGCCTCGGTTGGCGTACACCGTGGCGATGGGTTCGGTGTGCGGTTGGCCGGCGAGATCCACATCGCGAATGCCGTTGGAAGAACCGAGGACCAGCTGCCCACGGGCATGTTCCCAGACAGTCGCACCCACGGACGGACCGTTGGCAACGTCCTCCCCCGCCAGCACTCCGTCGAGGCCGTGCTGGGCGGCGGCGCCAGCGAGGAGCCAGGAGTCCAGCCACTCCGCAGATCCGCGTCCCGCGAAATCGGCGAGTTGCGGGAGGGTTTCGATGGGGATTTCGCGGCGTCGGCCAGCCTCGTACCAAGCGACCGGGACGGGCTGATAGATGGCTGATTCCACCGACTCCCGTGCCAGGAGCGACGCCACCGGGCGGGACAGCGTTGCCCGGCCGAACAGGACCACGCGCTCGATGGGCGACGGAGAACCCGGACCGAAGTGCTCCAGCAACACCCGGTACGGGCCAACCGCGTTGGGTCCGAAGCGTGCGTTGGAGGACGGCTCTGCGAGCAGGGGAAGGCCGTGGGCGCGGGCGAAGGCTTCGGCCACCGGTCCGGCGTCATGGCCAGCGAGGACAACGGTCCGTCGCTCGGCGAGTTCGTTGGATGGTGCCGGGAGATCCAAAGCCTGGGGACCGGCGTCGTAATGGAACACGCCGTGTCCCGCAGCGGCCGGAAGGGCGTCGCCGTCAGCAGGTACCAGCGGATCGCGGAAGGCGAGGTTCACTTGGACGGGACCTGGCGGCGTGTCTTCAAGGGCGCCGGTGGCGGCGTACAGCGCAGTGGCAACAGCCTTTTGCGGATGGTCACCGGCAGGGACGTCGACGGCGAAGCGTACGTGATCGCCGAAGAGGTCCAGTTGGATGGTGGTCTGGTTCGCCCCGGTTCCGTGGAGTTCTTCGGGCCGGTCCGCGGAGATCACCACCACGGGAACGGCTGAGTGATTGGCTTCCATGACGGCGGGAAGCAGGTTGCCAACAGCCGTACCGGACGTGGTCACTACGGCCACGGGAGCCTCGGTGGAGAGTGCAAGGCCCAAAGCCGTGAACCCGGCATCCCGTTCGTCGATCCGGACGTGCAGGTGGACGCGCCCCGCAGCTTCAGCTTCGGCCAAGGCGTAGGCCACGGGCGCCGACCGCGAACCCGGCGCCACCACCACGTGCCGCACACCGCCGTCGAGCAGTGCCGTCACGGCAATCCGGGCGGCGGCGATGGATGTCAGAGAGTCCTGTGAAGTCACCGCTCCAGTCTATTGGCGCCCACCGACCCCCAACGCTCTCTCACATCCCACCCCACACCACGGACCCTCACTCACATCCCACCCCCACACCACGGACCCTCACTCACATCCCACCCCCAGCAAGCGGGACGTGAGAGAGCGTCAGGGCCAAACCCGCGGGACGTGAGAGAGGGCCGGGGAGAAACCCGCGGGACGTGAGAGAGGGCCGGGGAGAAACCCGCGGGACGTGAGAGAGCGTCGGGGAGAAACCCGCGGGACGTGAGAGAGGGCCGGGGAGACGAAAAACTCCCCCGCCCAAGGAACCGGGTAGGGGAGCATTCGTCAGAGCAGACTACTTCCGGAAGACCTGCACGATCGACGGCCGCGGGGCCCTCGCCGCACCCGCGGCGGGAGTGGCTCCAGCCGGAACGTAGTCCGGGAAGAACGAGTTCTGAGCAGCGAACGAGCCGTCTTCGCCCGGGTGCTGTACGGCGACGAATACGGTCCGCTCTTCGTCGTGGATGATGGGGCCACAGGTTTCAGCGTCACGGGGTACGGCCAGGAACTGCTCCACCTTGCCGCGGTCCCTGCCCTCGAGCGTGACCTTGAACAGGCCGTCGGCGTAACCAATGGTGGAGGGGGCTCCGTCGGTGGAGATCCAGAGGTTGCCGGCCGAGTCGAAGGCCACGTTGTCCGGGCAGGAGATGGGCGAGACCTTGTCCTTGGGGAACCCGGCAAAGTACGTGGAGTTGTTCTTGGCCGGGTCACCGGCCACCAAGAGGAGGTTCCAGTTGAACTTGGTGCCCGTCTGTTCCTTGCCCTCGGTGATCTCCACGATGTGTCCATCGCGGTTGAGCGTGCGGGGGTTGACCTCCGTGGCGCCTTCCTTGCCGGGCTTGCCGCGGTCCGAGTTGTTGGTGCACGCAACATAGACCTTGCCGGTACGCGGGTTGGGCTCAACGTCTTCGCAGCGGTCCATCTTGGTGGGGCCAACTTTGTCGGCTGCCAGGCGGGTGTAGACCAGGACCTCGGGCACCGTCATCCCCGGAACGGCCGAGGTGCCGTTGACCACCAGGGGCAGCCATTCGCCGGTGCCGTCAAACGCGCCATCGACGGGGAGCTTGCCGGTCCCGTCGATGTCGGCCGGTGAATCACCGGTGAACTTGGCCACGTAGAGGTCGCCTTCGGAGAGCAGGCCCATGTTGTTCTTGCGGGCGGCCTTGGAGTCACCGGGCTGGTACTTGCCCTTGGAGACGAACTTGTAGAGGTAGTCGAAACGCTCGTCGTCGCCCATGTAAGCAACAACCCTGCCGGACGGAGCCACGATGACGTTGGCGCCCTCGTGCTTGAAGCGACCCATGGCCGAGTGCTTCTTAGGCGTAGAGGTGGGGTCGAACGGGTCGACTTCCACCATCCAGCCGAAGCGGTTGGTCTCGTTGGCGTAACCGGCGTTGCGAGTATCGAAGCGCGGCTCGTCGAGCTCCCACTTGCGGGAGGTGGGGTTGGCCGTGATGCCGTAGCGCTTGTCTCCGTCGCTGGTGCCCGGAGCTGCGAAGTAGCCGTTGAAGTTCTCTTCGCCGGAGAGGATGGTGCCCCAGGGCGTGGTTCCGCCGGAGCAGTTGCCCAGCGTGCCCTTGATCCAGCGGCCGGCGGGGTCGTCGATGGTCTTGACCAGGTTGGTGCCGGCGGCAGGTCCGGTCAGCTCGTAGACAGTGTCCGTGAGGAAGCGGCGGTTCAGGGGTGCACCCTGGACGTAGCTCCACGGCTTGTTCTTGTTCTTACGCTCGAGTTCCACCACAGCCAGGCCATGCCCGGCACGTCCGATGGCACGTGCCTCGGCCGCGTCGAAGCCTACCGGGAGCATGATGTTCTCGTTGGTGTACTCGTGGTTGGTGAAGAGCACCGCACGGCGGTCCTTGGAGCCCGGGATGGGCAGGATGTCCGTGTAGTCGTTGTTGTAGCCGAACTGGCGGGCCTGAGCTGCGGCGGTTTGGGCGTTGAGGTCGAAGGCCGGTGAATCGGCGAACAGGGGGTCGCCCCAACGGATGATGGGCTTCCAGTCGAAGCCTTCGGGAACCGTGAAAGCATCAACGGCCGCGTCCACCGGCTTGATGGCCGTGAACTTGAGCTTGGATTTGTCGAAGCCCTTCTTCGCAGCGTCAGACAGTCCGTTGCCTGAGTCGGCAACCGCGGTGTCGGCTCCCGTTACTGCACCACCGAGCACGACGGCGAGCGCACCGGCGGCGCCAAGTCCCAGGGCGGCGCGGCGGGACATTGCGGTGGAGGCGATGTCGCGGAAGTAGCCGTTGGAGCTGGTGTTGCAGACGTCGCCCGAGCAGGCGTTGTCGCACTTCAAGGCGCACGTCACGGGGCTGCGCTTGCCCTTTGTGTGGCCGAGCATGGGGAGCAGGGCAAACGTGCGTCCGGTGGTTTCTGACATGGGGGGACCTTCCAGAGTGTGTACGAGGTTCCCGCTGAGCCTTTCAGCGGAATCCGAATCTGAGAGGTCGCTCTGGTTAAGACCCGGTGAACAAACCGTGCTGGTTCTGCGCCAGGACGGCATGTACCCGCCGGAGCCGCTCCAGCCACCAATCCCGACGCTCCCCGGAGGCTGCGTACTGTTCAAGCAGCCCGGCATCGGCGTGTGAGTCGCGCAACTGGATGGCGCCGTCGTCGGCCACCAAAGGGTCGAGGGTGATGTCTGAGGCGAACAGCGAAACGGTGCCCAGGCCGCAGGCATATGGAAGCGACGGCAGGGCAGCTGCGAGCGCCAGTCCGGCACGAATACCTACCGACGTATCCAGGGCTGAACTGACGACGGCGGGCAGCCCGGCCTGCTGGACGATGTTCAGGGCACGCCGCACTCCCCCGAGCGGGGCCACCTTGACCACGATGAGGTCCGCGGCGCCTGCCCGTGCCACGCGAAGGGGATCGTCCTCCTTGCGAACACTTTCGTCGGCGGCGATCAGGACCGGTGTTCCAGCAGCAGCAAGCCGACGGCGGACCTCAGCCAAGCCGTCGATGGTCGGAACAGGTTGCTCTGCGTACTCCAGCCCGAATGCTGAGAGCTTGCCCAGCGCCTCCACTGCCTGGTCCACATCCCAACCGCCATTGGCGTCCACCCGGATGGCGGCCTCGGGCAGGGCCTCGCGAACGGCGGTCACCCGCGCGATGTCGTCCGACAGTTCCTGACCGTGTTCGGCGACCTTGATCTTGACCGCATCTACCCGCCCAAAGCGGGCAAGCACATCAGGAACGCGGTGGGCGGGGACGGCGGGGACCGTTGCGTTGACCGGGATGCTGTCACGCAGGGCTGGAGGAAAGCCAAGCCAGCCGGCTTCCAAAGCGGCGGCCAGCCAGCGGGAGGATTCGTCGTCGTCGTATTCCGGGAAGGGGCAGAATTCGCCCCAGCCGCGCGGTCCGCGGAGAAGCAGCGTCTCGCGCTCCATGATGCCGCGGAACTTCACGCGCATGGGCAGCGAGACGACGTGGGCGGAATCGAGGAGTTCTTCAAGGGAGGGAAGAGCAGGCATAGTGCCACTGTACCGGCGGCTCCGCAGGCCAAATCCTGGCTAATCCTGCTATGTGGAAACTTATTCGGACCAGTACCGGCGCACGTGTCCCAGCGCGTTGCCCAGCTGTTCACCGGACACAGTCATCGAGCTCTCCGGCACTCCGAGGTCGTCCCACTTGGCAACGAGTGTGGTGTCTCCCTCCACCGGCAACGGCCACAGCCAGTATTGGGCGGAGCCCTCCACTTGTTCATCGCCCGCGCTGCCGCCGCCTCCTCCGCGATGGGTCAGCACTGGCCCTGATACGTCGTCGGTATCCTCAAACATGGAGGGCGTGGGATGGGCTGCGATGGCCTTCCGCCCATCAGCCAGGCCTACCCCGATCATGATTCCCGGCAGGCCCGGGCGACTGAAGCTGTTCTCCTGGATGTCCCGCCACTCCTGGTCCGATTCGTCGCTTCGCCGGATGGACCACGCCAGGTCCAACAGGCACCCCGTGGAGTACACCTCCACGAGCTTCAGAGCCACCACCGAGTTGGCGCCGCGGTGCACGAAACCGCCCGGCGCGATGCCCGGGAGTTCATCCGACGGCGGCCCGAACCATCCGGGCCGGATCGGCTGCGGTTGACGTGGCCGCGCAGGCGGCTCAGGGAGGTCGTCGAAGAAGGTCATGCTCCATCCTTACACCGCTGGATGAGGGCTGGGGAGGGGCTTCTGACAACCGAGAGAGCTCAATCGCGATATTCTCAGAATCACGACTCAATGTGGGGGAGATATGACTCAATCAACGCCCGGTTCAACAACACCTCCCGGCTGGTACCCGGATCCTTCGGACCCGCGATTTGTCCGCTGGTGGGACGGGCACGCATGGACGGCCAACCAAGCTCCACGGCAGGCCCAGTACCAGCCGGCATTCCAGCCTCCACGCACTGAGATCAGCCCGCAAACACCGGTGTACAACCCCTTCATTTGGGCCATCACGTTGTTGCCGTTGGTCTCGCTTGTATTCATGCTCACCTGGCAACCGGAATTCCGGATGGTCACCACACGGCAAGGCGTCACCACGGTGGACCCCTTGTCCATCTACACGCCGGGTTACTTCCTTCTGATGGTCTCGAGCTTTGTGATCTACGGCCTGTCGGTATTCTTCGCATATCTGGACCATCAGCGGCTGTTGAAGTCCGGCGTCGTGCGTCCCTTCCATTGGGCCTGGGCGTTCCTGAGCGCGTTTGTCTACGTGATCGGCCGATCGGTGATTGTGCAGAAGGTCGCCCAGAAGCGTGGACTGTGGCCTGTATGGGCCACCATCGCCGTCTTCGTCGTCAGCATGGTGATTGCGGGCATCTGGACGTCCAACCTGATGCAGTCCATGATGTCCTCCTTTGGCTACTCCGTCTCCACGTGACAGCCCGTAGAACCCTCACACGCGTTAGGTAGACTGCTGAGTAACCGGCAGGAGAGGAAGCCCATGAACCGCAAGGCCACTGCACTGGACGTCGCCAAGAGAGCCGGAGTCTCCAGGAGCGCGGTCTCGCTGGTGCTGAATGGCCGTGGCGATGGCAATGTGGCCAAGGAGAGCCAGGACCGGATCCGGGCCGCGGCGGTGGAACTGAACTACTCCCCTAACGCCATCGCGCTCAGCCTGCGGAACCAGCGTTCACGGGTCATCGGGATCCTGTCCGACGAGGTGGTGGTCAGCCCCTTCGACGGCAACATCATCGGAGGAGCGGACGACATCGCCCGAAGCCGCGGTTTCGTCACGGTCGTGATGGACACCGAACGCGATACCGCCAGGGATGCGAGCGCTATCGAGACACTCCTGGACAGGCAGGTAGATGGGCTCATGTACGTGACCGTGGGCCTGAAGCCGATTGATGTTCCGCAGGGCATGCTCCGGGTACCCTCGGTCCTGGCCAACTGCTATGACGCCCGCCCCCAGCCGCAGTTGCACCACGTCATCCCGGATGAGGTCACCGGCGGCCGCGAAGCCACCGAGCATCTGCTGACGTTGGGTCACCGGGACATCGCCCTGCTTGCCGGTTCGGAGGATTCCCCTGCGGCTCCGCTGCGTGTCCAGGGTTACCGGGACGCCCACACCTCTGCCGGACTCAAGGCCAGCGAGGGTCGGATCTTCATGATTGGCTGGGACATCGATGCCGGCTTCCACGGCGCCATGAAACTGCTCGACGACGTATCCCCGGCTGAGCGCCCCACGGCCATCATGTGCGCGAACGATCGCCTTGCCGTCGGCGTGGCCCTTGCCGCCGCTCGTTTGGGCCTTCGTGTCCCCGAAGACCTGTCCATCATGGGCTACGACGACGAAGCCCGAATCGCCGACACCATGGTCCCGGCCCTCACCACCATGGCGTTGCCCCTGCGC
This sequence comes from Paenarthrobacter sp. FR1, assembly GCF_051106045.1. Classification (NCBI taxonomy): domain Bacteria; kingdom Bacillati; phylum Actinomycetota; class Actinomycetes; order Micrococcales; family Micrococcaceae; genus Paenarthrobacter; species Paenarthrobacter sp. FR1. The sequence goes on from NZ_JBPFSF010000001.1 coordinate 751,026, forward strand.
GAGATTGGCCGCGCCGCCATGACCACGTTGCTGGACGCCATCGAAGGAAACGATGGGACAGCAACGGGGACCACTGTTGAGACGATGGTCCCCTGCCGCCTTGTCACCCGTGAATCGACCGGCCCGGTGCCCACGCGCTAGGTCTTGAACGTCGCAAACCCGCTGTTCCGTTGCTGGCCGGCAACGGAATAGCGGGTTTCCAACGTCTCTAGCCAGCACCCACGCACAAAAGCGCACGACGCCGGCCTGCCGCCTAAGCGGGGAGCGCCAACTCCCACACGTCGGCAGTCGCGCCGGCGGGCAACGTGAGCTGCCATTCCTCGCCCGGAGCAGGGTAGGCCCGGAGCGTCTTCGCCACGCCGCCGGCACGGTAGACCTCCACGAGGGATGCATCGATGAAAATCCGCAGCTCCTCCCCCGCAGCCAGGGAACCGGAGTAGACCACCTGCGCGTCGTCCCCCGCACCGAGGACCAGGTCCACAGGGCCGGAGCCGGCACCCCGAACCAGCACCTCGGCGAACCCCGGAACAACAATCGAACCAGCAGCATCCGAAGCCACGGAAGCACCCCGGTACGCCTCCACCGCCGGCGCAGGAGAAACAGCCAGCGCACCGTCAACCACGGACAAAACGCGAGGATGCGTCAACACGCCCGCCCATCCGGCGTCGTCGATTTCTTCCTGGCTGCGGCCGCGGCGGCCGTCACGTCCGGGACCTTCGTTGGCCCAGCCCCACAGCAACGCAGCGGGCGTAGAACCGGACTCAAGCTGTACGATCTGCGGGGCGTAGAAGTCGCGTCCCAGATCGGACTTCCCACCGGAGGTCGGCACGAACACGGGCAGCCCTGAGACGGGATCCGCGGACAGGGAGCCGATCAGGTGCCCCACTCCGTTGGCGTGTTCATGATCGTCTCCGGAGAGCCACAGCGAAAACATCATGACCCATTCACCAGAAGGCACCTGCACCAGTTGCGGGCACTCCCAGATCTCAGCCGGTGTATGAACCGCCGCCACGGGATCAGCAGTGGTCAGCCAGATGCCCTGGTACTTCCAATCGTTCAGGTCCTCCACGGTGTAGAGCAACAGCGCAGCGCGCCCATCAGCCAGACCGGCACCCTGCATGGCATATCGAGCACCGTTAAAGCGGAAGATGAAAGGGTCGCGGACCGCAGTCACCAACGGATCTTCAGGCATCGACGCCGCCACGTGGCCGTCCTGCTCCCACGTCACCAAGTCAGAGGAACCGCGGGCAATGACCACCTGCGAGTGCCCGCCGTGATCCTTCACGCCCGAGTACGCCGCCGTCGGGACGCCACCATCAGAGGTCACAACACCGGTCCAGCACCCGGCGGAGTCGGGCCCGCCTGGCTGCGGCGAAAGCGCCACGGGGTGCTCCTCCCACTGGACCAGGTCCGGGGAGCTCACGTGTCCCCACTGGATCTGGGTATGCCTGGCGGAGTCCGGGTTGTACTGGAAGAACACGTGGTAGCGGCCGTTGATGTAGCTGACGCCGTTGGGGTCGTTGATCCATCCCTGTGCCGGACGGGGGTGGAAGCGTGGGAAGGCGGGATCCGGGTGTGTGGCGGCGGAAGCGAGTGAATCAATAAGTGCAAGGTCCGTCAACGGAACCCCTTTCAGAAAGAAGAGATAAAACTACTTGCCGGTGCCTGCGGTGAGTCCGTCCTGCAGTGCACGCTGGCCGAACATGAACACCACCAGCGCGGGAATCATGGAGAGGACAACTCCGGCCAGCACCACTGAGATGCTTCCGGTGCCCAGGTTGCCTTGGAGCGAGACCAACCCCAGTGGCAGCGTGAAGTTCTGTTCGGAGATGGTCATGATGAGTGGCCTGAAGAACTCGTTCCAGTGGAAGTTGAACGCCAGGATGCCCACGATGGCCAGGCCAGGCATGGCCAGCGGCGCGTATACGGAACGGAACGTCCGCCACGGCGAGGCTCCATCGATCGCTGCCGCTTCGGCGAGCTCGCCGGGCAACCCCATGAAGTACTGGCGCATCAGGAAGGTGCCGAACGCCGTCGGGATGGCCGGAATGATCAGTGCCAGCAGCGTGTCGGACAGGCCCACGCCCCGGATCAGCATGAAGACGGGAACGATCGTCACCTGCGCGGGGACCATCATGGTGGCCAGCACGATCGAGAACAGCGCGCCCCGGCCGCGGAACTTCAGGTGGGCGAAGGCGTAGCCGGCCAACGCTGCCGTCAGCATCTGCCCCACTGCGATCAGCCCGGTCACCAGTGCACTGTTCACTACGAGCGCCACGATGTTGAGCTGCTTGAACACTTGCTCGTAGGAGGTCAGGTCCGGGTTCAGCGGCAGGAATGCAGGCGGCAGCTGGAAGGATTCCGACGGCGGACGCAGCGACGTGGACAGCGTCCACAACACCGGGCCCAGGACAAAGACGGATGCGATCAGCAAGACGACGACGCGGACGGCCACTGACCAGTCGCGCTTCTTCCGTGTAACTACGGGCGCCGTGGTGGTGACACGTTCTTGAATGATGGTCATGGCGGGCCTTACTGGTAGAAGACGAATCGTTTGCTGAGCCGGAACTGCGCGGCGGTGATGGCCATGATGATGAGCGTCAGGATCACGCCGATCGCCGAGGCCTGGCCGAACTCGAGCCGTTGGAAGGCGGACTCGAAGATCACCATCACCGCTGTGCGCGTTGAGTCGCCGGGCCCGCCGCGGGTGAGGACGTAGGGCTGGTCGAACACTTGGAGCGCGTTGATGATGGCCATGACCGAGGCCACCAGGGTGGTGGGGCTCAGCAGGGGCAGGGTGACGAACCAGTGCTTACGCCAACCCGTGGCGCCGTCAATGGACGCGGCCTCGTACGTCTCCACCGGAATGGAGGCCAGCCCGCCGATGAACAGCAGGAACGAGAACCCGAAGTTCTGCCACACATAGACAAGAATCACGACGGCGGCAGACCCGCCTGGCGTCGTCAGCCACGGGACCGCTGGGATGCCAACGATGGACAGCAACCAGTTCACGACGCCGAACTGCTCGTTGAAGAGGTAGCGCATGAAGATCGATACCGAGGCTGCGGAGAGGATCAGCGGGAAGAAGAACGCCGAGCGGAAGAACACCCGGAGCCAGGCCGGGAGCTTTTCCTGCACCATGATCGCCAAGCCGAGCGCCAGTCCTAGCTGGAGCGCTACTGCCACCACCACAAACACGATGGTGTTCAGGAACGACACCCTCACGGTCGGGTCCTGGACCACCTCGGCGAAGTTGTCGAAGCCCACGAACGTCGGCGCCGAGATGATGTCCCAGCGGAAGAACGCCAGCGCGATCGAGGCCACGATCGGGAGCAGGGTGAAGATGCCCATGCCCACGATGGTGGGAGCGAGGAAGGCCCACGGCAGCCACCGTTGCTGGACGCGGCCACGCTTGGAGGTGGAGCTGCCCTGATGCGCGGGCTTTCGCCCCGGCTCGCTCCCCGTCCCGGTGGGGGTACTGGTTGCGGTACTCATGGCTGCCTCCTCAAGGCAAGTTCAAGATCGCGCTGCATGGAGCTGAGAGCGTCCTTGAGTTGGCGCTCGTCGCCGCTGACAGCCAGGCTGACGTTCTTCATGAGGGCGGTCTCGACGGCGGCCTGCTGGGGTGGCGCCGGAATGGGACCTGTGGTGGGGAACCGGTCCAAGGTGTCGTAGAAGACTTTCCAGTTCCGTGGGCCTGTTCCCGCGTAGAGCTGCTCGTTGACCATGGAGCGGCGGGCAGGGGTGGTGTTCGGTGTGGGGAATACGATCTGCATGGCCTCCAGGCTTGAGCTGAACTTCACCCATTCCCAGGCGGCATCCTTGTCCTTGGCGGTCTTCATGATCGCGTAGCCTGCCGTGCCGAACTGGTGCCGCTGGGTCCGCCATTTGGGGAAGAACTGGACGTCGAAGCCGTCCTCTGTCATCCCCGCTTCATGGAGGCCTTGCACCCAATAGCCGCCTGCCGGCGTCGTACCTATCCTGTTGGAGGCGAAGAGGCCGATCAGTGCGCTGCCGCCACCTTCCTCGGGCCGGACGCCAAGGCCGTCCTTGACGAGTCCGCGGAGGTAGTCGAAGGATTCGAAGACTCTGGGGTCATCGGCGTTGGGTTCCAGCCACTGGTAGCCACCGGAGCGGAGGCTGCGTGAGGGGTCGTTGGCGTAGAAGCCGTCCCATAACCATTCGCCGCCCGGGGATTTGGTTTCCTTGAGGAAGCTGGTGTCGTTGGCGTAGAGCCAAGGCACCACGCCGCCGAAGAGACGGTTGGTCCAGTAGTACGGCGTGAAGTCTTTGGGGTTTGCCTTCTTCATGGCGGCGAGGGTGCTGCGGAAGTCGGTGTGCGTCCAGTTGTCGGCCGGTCGCTCCAAGCCAGCTTGCCTGAGTGATTCGGTGTTGTAATACATGTTGGCGGCGTTCCAGTCGATGGGGAGCTGGAACAGGCTGCCTTTGTACATGAACGCTTCCACCAGGCTGGGGTGGACGTCCGCGAAGTACTCCTTCATGTGGTCGGCATCGCGGCGCAGGTACTCGTCCAGCGGGTGTGCCAACTTCTCGGCGAACAGCTGGGCGCCTTCGGTTGCGACGTACACGACGTCCGGCGGAGTGCCGGCTGCCACCATGGTGAGGATCTTGGTGAAGAAGTCCTTCCAGTCCACGGCCTGGATGGCCTGGACCTTGACCTTGATCTCTGGGTGGACCTTTGCGAAGGCGTCGATGACCTTCTGGCGGGCTGCGGCATCCGCGGCGGTGCCCATAATGGCGATGCTGAGGCTGTTGTCTCCCCGGCCTGGAATGTCGGCCCCGGTCAAACGCGGCCACGACGCCGCGGTTGCTCCAACAATTCCGGCACCGAGGGCTGTGAGGGCGGTTCTGCGTGTGAATTGACGCAAAGCCCCATTGGTTCCCGGCATGTAGATTTCCTTCCCTAACACGTGTTAGGAAGCGTATGCCCGTCGCCTAACACGTGTCAAGCGTCACAGGAATGTTGCGTATGCCTCACGACGGCCCGGATCGCGAAGGTGGCGCTCACATGAGCCGTCCAGAGAACTGTGGCAGTCTTGACAGAATGAGTTCCCAGCAATTCCGCACCAGCGGGAGGTCGAGCAAACGGCCGCTTCGAGAGCGCGAGCCCGGCGCCGGCACAGGCTTCCTTTTCTGCCTGGCCACGGTCGCCAGCGTGGTAGGGCTGGCTGCGACGTACTACTTCTTTGTGCGAACTACTGCCGGTCAGTTCATCGACGAATCGGCACTGGTTGAAGCCACAGTGCTGGGCGGAACTGCCGGAAGGGCCTCCACGGACTTCCTCGACATGCTTCCCATGCTTTCCCTCGCAATCGCCGCCATCATGGTGCTCTTCGTGACCGTCGCGCGCCGACGCTGGACTGCCGCTGGCATCGCCGTGGTGGCCTGCATCGCGGCCAACGTAGCAACGCAGGTACTCAAATTCCTCATCCCGGACAGGCCTGACCGCGGCGTCCAGACCCTCGAGCTCAACTCGCTGCCCTCGGGGCACACAACGCTCGCCGCTTCAGCTGCCGCCGCAGTGTTCCTGATGGTTTCCCCACGGTGGCGCCCCTTGGCCGGATTCCTCGGCAGTACCTTCGCAGTGGCCACCGGCGTTTCCACGCTCATCAACCAGTGGCACCGCCCGGCCGACGTCGTGGCCGCCTTCCTGGTGGTGGGTGCCGTGATGCTTCCCGCCGGGTGGCTCATCCTCCGTACGGGCAGCAGCTGGAATGTTTGGAAAGGCTACGGCGAGCATTGGGCCGCTTCCCGGCTATGGGTATGGCTCACCGTTACCGCCCTGGTGGTGGCGATCGCCGTTGCCGGGTACTCGCTCCTGCAGGTCATGCCGGGACTGAGCGCGGACAGCACCATCGATTACTTCTGGGCGGGCACGGCGTTCATTGTGATCGCCGGATACCTTTCAGCCCTTGGTGGCACCTGGCTTTTCGGGCTGGCGGCCCGTCGGCGCTAGCGGGCCCGCCGGCGCTAGCGGGCCCACCGGCAGCTACGAGGGCTTAGTCCTCGGGGCCCACAGCATCGAAGAACTTGGGACCCTCCGCGGTCCTCTCTGCATTCTCCCGAGCCTGCCCCTGGATGAAGAGCTGATCGTCGGCAGTGAGCAACGTGCCGCCGTGGATATCCACGGCTCCGTGTTCGCCTGTTTCACCATTGAAGATGGCCGTCATTGTTCGGGGCACGATCATGCTGCCCGGATTGTCGATAAGCCACTGCTGCGTGTCCGGAGAAAGCTGACTCCAAAATTCCCTGATGTGCATAGTGATCAGCGCTGCCGTTCATTGTTGGGGTGGGTTCGTGGGACCTGAATGCACTGGGGCAAACGCTCTGGGCACCGAGGAGGGCCCTCCCTTTCAGGCTACGCCCCGCCAGCTATTCCTGACCCGAAAGCCGCAACCTTTCTGAACAAGACGTCGACGCCACGCCACTTGGTGAGTTACAGTTAATCCACTCGATGGATAAACAATGGCAAATCCCAGGAGCTCCCATGTCTTCCACCCTCCGCCCTAACCTCAGCTCCGCCAACAGCGCCCCTGCATCCCGCGACCTGGTGGTGGACTTCATCCGTGTGGCCTGCATGTTTGCGGTAGTGGCTGTGCACCTTCTCATGATGGGCATCAGCGTGGATGAGTCCGGGATCGGCGTAGGAAATCCGCTGACATCCCTGAATTGGTTCGCCCAAGGCACGTGGTTTGGGCAGGTCATGCCACTCTTCTTCGTGGTGGGCGGCTTTGCCTCGTTGACCTCGTGGCGCAGCCTGCAGCGCAGGGGCGGCGACGCAGGCGATTACCTCAGAAACCGGGTGCTGCGACTGGTGCGACCCACGGTCGCCTTGTACGCGTTTCTCGCCATTGCGTTATGGAGCGCGACGGCGGCGGGCGTCCCCGGTGACTTGCTGACCGTTATCGCTGCGGGTGCCGGTGTTCAACTGTGGTTCCTGGCCGCCTATCTGATCTGCCAGGCCATGGTGCCTACGATGTCCAAGCTCCACCAACTGGCACCGTACCGGACCATCGCGGCGCTGGCCGCGGGCGCCGTCGTCGTCGATGTTCTTCGCTTGGGCTTGGAACGCAACCCTTGGGGCTTCGACTCAAACCCGATTGGCTTGCTGAACATGGTGTTCGTGTGGGGCTTGCTGCAGCAGCTGGGGTTCCTCTACGCCGACGGTTTCTTCGACCGGTTCACCCGATGGAAGCTGACTGTTGCCGCGGCCGCTTGCTACGCCATCCTGGTTCCGCTCACTCATGCCGGCCCGTACCCCGTGGACATGCTGACCAGCCAAAACCCACCCATGTTCCCGCTGGTCCTGGTGGGCCTGGCACATGTCCTGCTGGTGAAGGCCGCGTACCCGGTGCTGCGGCGCTGTGTGCACGTTGGCTGGGTGCAGAAGGTGATGTTCGTTGTGGGCAGCCGGGCCATGACCATCTACTTGTGGCATCTGCCTCTGATCATCGCGATGTTCGGCATCGCCCTGCTCCCGCGGTTGCCATTCCCCGAGCCTGCGAGCGCCGAGTGGTGGCTCAGCCGGCCCGCCTTCTATGTTGCGGCCTGGGCGCTGGTGCTGTTGGTCTCCATGCCGCTTGTTCGCCTGGAGCTTGCAAGCACTGCTTTGGCACCGGGTGCTGAACGGCCTGCCATGTGGCGCATCGCAGTCGGGACAGTCTTGGCCATCATCCCGCCGTTAGTGGTGATGAGGTCCGCACTTGACGTTGCCAATGCCACATGGGGCTTAGTCCTGTTGGTGATCGCTGTAGCCTTGGTGACCGGCAAGGTTCCGGACCGGGCGTGGAAGACTCCGCGACTTGTTTCGTCAGGGTCTGTGGCTTCCTGACGAAAACGAACAATGGGCCTGTCAGCTGGCCGGAACCGATGGGGCGGTTTCCCCCACCCGGCGCTTCACGTCTGATCGTGTGGTTTCAGCTTGGAAACCGCAGTCCGCAAGCCCTGCCTGCCAGTGGCCCCGGCACGTCACAAGCTTTTCGAACCACGCCCGAACCAGCTCTTTCGGCGGCGGGGTATGGCCATCGCCGGTGTCGGGTCCCCATCTGTCCATGAGCATGAAGAGGTTGCCAGAGCCACCAACCGCGTCCACGAAGGGCAGTTGGTGGTTCTGGATGTGGAACCAGTCCTTTGCGTTCTGAACAAGAGCTACCGTGTGGTCAAAGCCCGCAGAATAGGCAGGTACCAGGTCATGAGCAACCCGCGCGGGCAACTCGGTCATATCCTTTCCCTCCATGTCCCAGGCGTGGGTCATGTAACGTCCCACGGCACCAGGGTAGAACCGGGAAATTGAGGTCTGAGGATTGACCGCGAGAGCAAGTGATGTCGGGAAGAACCTGGACAGTGCCAGGCTGGCGTACCCGCCTGCCGAGCTGCCGAAGAACATGACGTTGTACCCTCCGGTCGCCCTCACGATGCGCCGAATAACATCGGTCAGGGTCTCTTGAAGGTCCGGCTGCTCCTTGGAGCCCGCGTACCACCCAATATTGAAGTCGGTGGACTTCCTGAGGCTCGGGTCAGAGATGAAGATGCGATTGACGGGCAGGCCCGCGGTCACTCCTTGGCCCAGAAACCACGGCAGACGAACGTCATTCTCGGCCGCTCCGTGGAGACACACCAAGGTGGTATCGGAGTCGGCGGGGACATTCAGGATTTCAATGGGCAAGCCTTGGTGCTGAATCTCGATCAGCCCAGCAGGAACCTCGTCCGCGGACAGAAATGCGTCAAGGTCCGAGAATCTGGATGGCGTGGGGGCTTCGACGGCTTGGTTTTCTGGCACCACGGTAGTCTAGCCGCGCCAGCGCGCGAGTCCTGAATCCCGCTGCCAGCCGTACGCCTCAGTAGTTCCGCCGATGCTTCAGCCGCGGAATTGCGACGGCGAACACCACGGCCGCTGCGAAGCCCAGTACGCCTGTGGCCCAGACACCTGCAGACAGTGAGATCGCAGCCGTCAGCCCGGACAACAACACAGGTCCCCCGGTTGCACCAGAGTCCGCTATGAAGCGCCAGATCCCCAAGAAGTGACTGCGCCCATTATCCGGTGAGAAGTCGGCGCCCAACGTCATGATCAGCCCGGAACTGATGCCGTTGCCGAATCCGATCAGCAACGCAACCAGCAGCAGCGGAACGAATCCGCCGGTGAACGGAATCAGTATCAAGGCCGTGCCCATGATCAACGTGGAGGGGATGGCCACCCATTGCCGGCCCTTCCTGTCCATGAGCTTCCCGGCAGGGTAGAACACCAGCATGTCGATCGCCCCGGATAACCCGAAGAGCAGCGAGGCATGCGTGGCATCGAGCCCCAGATGATCCGCCCAGAGCGGGATGACCACCTGTCGCGAAGCACGCAGGGCACTCAGGAGCAGGATCCCGAAACCGACCGTCAGGAACACGCCTGCATGCGAGACTGCAACACTTTTGAGCGTCGACGCCGGAGGGCGCGGACCGCCGTCGGACGTATCCGGGGCCACCAGGTCCGGGATGGTGAGGGACAAAGCCGCGGCTGCCATCATCCCCGCAAACCCCACCCAGTACGCCCCACTGATGCCGGCGAACTGCATCACACCGGCACCGACGAACGGACCGATGAAGATGCCGATCCTGGTGACGCCGCCCAAGGTGGACAGGGCTCTTGCCCTGAACATGACCGGGACGGCCTCCGTGAGGAACTTCTGTCTGGCGAGATTGAAGACGCTGGCCGACATTCCCACGAGGGTCATCGAGGCGGCCAGCAGCCAGAGGCCATGCTCAACCTGCGGTGCGAACGCTGCTGCACCGAGGGCAATCGCACCCAAGGCGCCAGCTCCTACAATCGACCACCGTTCGCCGAACCTCTCCGTGATGATCGAGGCCGGGATATTGAAGAACCATGATCCCAGTCCGATCAGCGTGACGATCAACGCCGATACAGCCACCGAAGCACCCAGGTCACGTGCCGAGAGTGCGATGACCGGCAGAACCGCCCCTTCGCCGATACAGAACAGCAGCGCGGGCCCGAAGGCCGGTAGGGCGACGCTGCGAAGGCTGAAGTTTCTATCTGCTTGGGTGGTGGTCATCCCTTTCATCCTAGGACTGTCTAAGTGTGGACCGGCCTGGCATTACGTACTGCAATGCTGCCCATACTGGCTCGCAGTTGTTGCGGCTCCGAGGATGGAGCCGCAACAACTACATGCGACGCGGGATTGCTTCCGTCCTCTAGCGGCGGTTGACTGCTGCCTTCCGGCGACCAGCCGCGGCAAGGAACAGGCCCATCAGGAGCAAGGCGCCTGCCCAAAGACCGAAGCTGTCGCTCAGTCCCGTGTTAGCCAGCGCAGTGGAACTCCCGACGGCGGTGGCAGCTGCCGCCGTTGTCGCACCTCGGGTGGCACCAGCGGAAACGACGGTCCCAGTTTGGGTGCCAGTGGCTGAGTTCATGCCAGCTGTGTTGCTGCCTGTATTAACACCGGTGACGGGGCCGCCAGCAGCGGGCGGGTTGACGGTCGGCGGGTTCACCACCGGAGGATTCACGACAGGCGGATTCACGACAGGCGGGTTCACCACCGGAGGCGTAACGACCGGCGGGTTCACCACCGGAGGCGTAACCGTGCCAGCCGAGCCGCCACCGATGCCTACCGAAGTGGAGCCAGTAGATACGGGAGCCGTGATCGGGATGATCAGCTGGGTGCCCGAAAGCACTCCGCTGCTACCCGAAGTAGTGCTGCCGGGCGTTGTGGCCGTGCCGACAGTTCCACCCGTGGTGCCAGTGGTCGTAGCTGACGAATCGCCCAGCACACCAGCCGAGGTAGAACCCGTGTTGATCGGAACGCTGATCGGAGCGACCACCTGAGTGCCCGAACCAATGCCATCCGAACCACTCGTGGTGCTGCCAGCACCAGTGGTACCGGAAGGAGCAGTCCCACCGGAAGTTCCAGCGTTCGCCGCTGAGGAATCGCCCAGCACACCAGCCGACGTAGAACCCGTGTTGATTGGAACGCTGATCGGAGCGACCACCTGGGTGCCCGAACCAATGCCATCCGAACCGCTGGTTGTAGCGCCCGAGGGATACCCGGCAGGAGCTGCCGAACCGGCAGAACCGGACGTGGCTGCAGAGTCGCCACCGACACCCACAGCAGTGGCTCCGATATTAACAGGGACCGCTATCGGAGCCACTACCTGAGCGCCGGATGCGATACTCTCTCCCCCCGACGTTGTTGTCTGCGCTGGCGCTTGCGCCGGTGCAGAAGTTGCTGCCGCTGTTGTCGAGGTGGCTGACGAGTCCCCCAAGACACCCGCTGACGTCGACCCCACGGTGATCGGAACCGTCAGCGGTGCTACCACCTGGGTTCCCGAGGCGATGCCGCCAGAACCGCTGGTACCGGCTGCCGGCGTCGGACTGGTTGTCGCCGCTGGCGCGGCAGGTGTGGCTGAGCTCGCCGCAGTGGAGCCCCCCAGCAGACCCACTGACGACGAGCCCAGGTTTATGGGCACCGTGACCGGGGCGACTACTTGCGTCCCGGACCCGATGCTGTTGGAACCGTTGGTGCTGGCGACAGGTGCAGCGCCGGAACCTGCAGCAGGCGCAGTCGCTGACTTCGTAGCTGCTGAATCCCCCAAAAGTCCCAGAGATGTTGCGTCGAGGTTGATGGGCGCTGTTACCGGCGCCACCACCTGCGTTCCCGATAGCACCCCGTCCTTGCCACTGGTGGTGTCCGCGGCGTTTGCCGCGGTCGCGCTGAGGACAATCATGCCCCCCGCAAAGCATGTGCCTATGAGGCACTTGCGTATGGTCTTGTTCATTGTGATCTTCTCCTGAAGGTCTTGTTCCCAGAGACGTCCGATGACGGATCGCCCGAATTACCGTCTGCCGCAAGAGGTGGCGCGGCATGGTGGGGGAACTAGTCAGGAGAGGAGCCGGGATCAAAACAGACCGGCTTTGGATGTTGCTCTTCAGCTGCCGTTGCGAGGCCAGGAAGAGACTCTGCGGGAATAATCACTGCCCCGTGCAGGAAAGCTGCTGCGGAGCTTGGAGGACCGTTGTTGGAATTACTGGAGCCCGCTCCGGCCACGCCGGCGGGCACTGATTCAAGATCGGCAGGCCATTCGGTGGGAGCGTCAGGGTCAGCCCCCGGGCCCGCCCCAGCAGTTGGAACCGTGCCGGTTGGACCCAGCACACTGGATATCGAGTAGAACAGTGATACCTCGTTGACACCGCCTTGGCCAGTAGCAGCGCGGACCTGCTCCGTGTGCGCGGTCACTGTCTTCTGGTCTGGAGTTTCGAAGGCTGACGCTGCTTGTTGACGATCACCACCCAGCACGGGCAGTACTGACGACCCAGGGCCAGGGATCAGCGGGACGACGGGAGCGAGCGGCGGGACAACGGCTTCAACAGGCGGAGGAACTGAGTCCACGACGTCGACAATTGGCTGAAGAATCGGAGTGGCCACGTCGGTTACTGGGGTCAGCCAGACGGGCGCAAGGACATCGTTGACAGGAGGAACTGCGGCCTCAACTGCGGCGTCAACGTGTCGTGTAGCTGGTGCCACCACGGTGCCCACAACGGTCCCTGCGGTATCAGCAGGAAGAATTTGGCTGACAACGGGAACTGTCGTCACGATCTCGTCCGCAGATCCGCCGACTTGTCCAACGATGGGCGTCACTGCCGGAACAGCGACCGATATCGGCTTTGCCGGTACCACCCCTTTGACAGGCGCGGGCAGTGGCACGTTGGGTACAGGAATGCTGACGGTAGGAGCCGTCGCCGGTGGCACGGCCGCTTTCGCTACCGATCCGACGGTACCCGTTGCCGCGATGGCAACACCCTTCACTGCGCCCGTTGCTGCTGACACCGTGGACGAAACGGAGGACATTACTCCGTCACGCAGTGAATGATTGTCCGAGGCTCCGGTGTCTGCACTCGCTGCCGTAGCCGAGAGAGCCATCCAGATTGCCGTCCCGGCTCCAGCGATCATGACAGAGCGGAGAATGCTGGTAGCACGCGGAAATACGCGTGAACCCTTCATCTCGACACCCCCAGGTAGTCGCGAACCATACGGTCGCCTTCATCCTAGGACTGGAGTTACCCATTAGTCCATGCCTGAGAGTAAACCAGCTTTCACAACGCGATTCCCGGACGGCACTTTTCTCACCGAAACCCTGCAGCCTGCACCTCGTGGACAATTCTTGGCTGGTCCGACGCAGGGCATCGCACGAGGGAACAAGAAAAGAACTCTTTACCTGATTCGTTGGATCTATTGTTTTCGCCTATTTCCGGACTGTACCGTGAGCAGCACCGTAAGCACTCTTACGAGATCGTGTACGACATTCTGGGGAGAAATACATGAAACGTTCGCATGTTGCTTTAGTGGGGGCACTAACTCTAGCGCTTGCCGGGTCGGCTACACCGGCCCTTGCCGCAACCACACCAGCGCAGGTAACCACCGGATTCTCTGGTTCCGCGTATGGTTCCTACATTTTCAATACCGATAAGACACTAACTTCTGGTCCCACGGCGAGTTCAAGTATCAGTTGCACCGGTGCAACTGGAAAGACTTCTTCTAACACCGCGGCGGCGCTGACCGTTCCCGCCGTCGGCAATGTCGGCGCAGCAACGACCAGTGTCAAAACTCTGCTGACCACTACGGGTAAACGGATCGAAAGTAAATCCACCATCAACGGAACCACCCTCCTGGGTGGGCTGATCACTGCCGGAGCCATCACCTCCGAAAGCTCCGCGGATAAGAACACTGCGGGAGCCTTTTCTGGCACAAACAAGACGACCATTGCTGATTTGAAAGTTCTGGGTATCGCTGTTGGAGCCAACCCGGGCGCTAACACGGTGCTCGACCTCGCCGTTCCGTTGGTAGGTTCGGTTGGCAAGATCACCTTGAACGGCCAGGAGAAGCGCCTAGTTAACGGGACTTACCAAGTATCGACCACGGCGCTACGTGTCGAAGTTCTGAAAGCCGGGCTGCCTGGCCTCAAGATCGGTACCGACATCCGTTTGGGTGTCAGCACCGCCAATCTGACCGCCCCGCAGTCCGGATACCTCGCGGGTATGGGTTTCAGTACTAGGGCTGTCCTGGCATCAGGTATATTGAACGCCGGCCCGACAGCGCTTGCCTACGCCAAATGTGGTGGTGGGACGAACAACGCAAATACCGCTGGCGCCACGATCCCGGGCATTTTGTCGGCGGGGGCCTCCTCAACGGCGACCACGGGCACACTTACGCCTCAGCCAAAGGTCACAGTGACCGACACCCTGGCAGGTCTTAACCTACTCAATGGTGCAATAACGGCTGACGCGATCAAGGCAGAGACTAGCGCTACACGGGCCGCGACCGCTTCAACCGTGACCCTGACCGACACCTCCACCTTCACCAACCTGAAGGTCGCGGGGCTTCCAGCCATCAATGCCTCCGTCGCCCCGAACACGGTGGTCCAAGTTGCCGGGCTGGGACAAGTCACCCTGCACAAAGTCAGCAAGTCATCGACGTCAATCATCGTCGTCATGATTGACGTCGTGCTGAACCAGCCACTGGGTGCGCTGCCCACAGGGTCAAGAATCCAGATCGGGTACTCCAGCACTGGCGTCACGCAATAGCTGCCGGCCTGTAGGCCAGATGGTCCCACTCTTGGTCAAAAACCTGAACGGTCCGTCACCAATGCGTTGGTGACGGACCGTTCGTTTGCTCGGTGGATTTAGCAGCTGAAATCAGGAAGGGTACGAACCGGCTTTTCCCGGCCCGAAGTCCGGCGTCGCCATCGTCGCTCGTCCGTGGGCATTGGTTTCCTGGAGCCTCTTGATGAACCAGCGGGATTGCTCGGGACCATACGGAAGCACTGGTATCGCCTTGGTTGCGTCCGATGGCATGTCGCGGATGGACTGCGTTGCCTGCCGGACCGCTGTGCTCATGGTGTCAGCCATGGTCTTGACAAACTGGTCGCTCGCAGGCTTCCCGTGGCCCGGCACCAGGAATTCGTAGCGGTGGCGGAGGGCTGAAATGTGCCGCAAGGCATCGGCCCACTCCTCGGGATATGAATCCTCGAACGAAGGGTGCGCTCCTTGCTCAACGAGGTCGCCCACATAGAGCGTTGAGCTGGTGCCTACCAAAAGGTCGCCATCGGTGTGTGCACGGCCAAGGTAGAAGAGCGTGGCGGTGATTCCGCCGAGATCCACCAGGACGGGCTGGTCGTGGACGAGCGCGTTCGGGACAACGATGTCGACGGCGTCGCCCTCGCCCGCTGCCATCTCGGGTTCGTTAGTGGCCACGAAGCGGCGTTGGTTGTCGGCGTCCTTTTCGATGGCCGCCGCACAGTTGGCGTGCGCCCAGAACTCCGTGACGCCGTCGTCAGCGAAAACGGCGTTGCCGAAGAAGTGGTCGTAGTGCGCGTGCGTGTTCACGACAACCAGCGGCAGCTGGGTCTTTTCGCGGACTGCCGCGAGGATCTCCCGGCCTTGGCGAGGGCCGCAACCGGTGTCGATGACCATGGCGAGTTCAGTGCCCACTACGAGTCCGGTGTTCAGTAACGACCCCTCGGTTTCCAGGACGTAGTTGTTCGGACCGAGTTCTAGCCAAGCTGACAATTGATTCTCCGTTTACAGTGCAATCCGGCGATGTTCAGGCCTCTACTCTACCCACGGAAAGCTGGGAAACAGCGGAACGAAGCGCATAGCGGAATGACTCACAGTATCCGAGGCCTTTCATCGTTCCGCCGCTAATGGTGGTGCCGACGTCTGTGAACAGGCCAGCCACGATCTGGAAACAGCGGCAGCTGTTAGAGAAGACCAAGGCTCACTTCAGTACAGGAGCTGCCACTATGCTTTGCCTGTGCTCGTTACCTTGCACATCTGCGTCCGTAGAGGATCGTAGCTGCACAGCCACGCTGGCACCCGTCACAGTGTTATCTCGAACGACTGGAGCGACAGTCCACTTCAAGTAAATGCCAACGCCAGCCTCAGTCACGGATTCCTGTAGGACGTTGCCGCGCACCTCGATTCCACGAAGTGGAGCCATCGCGGCCCCGTTCACAGCGATGCCGTTCCCAATCACGCGTGGATTGATGGAGTTGTTCAAGACTTTTACATGCTCAGATTGGATTACGTCAATCGCGGCACTGGGATTGGTGGGGGCCTTTCCCGGGTCAGCCTGAAGCTTGTTGCCCTGCACCACCACATACGATGCTTGGACCTTGATGAAGCGCCGAGAGACATTGCTGACGTCGTTGTCGCTGATGGTGAGCATTCCCGCCGTGAACGGTCGAGACGTGCCGTCAAAGAACAGCGCGTGGATTGCGTCTCCTTCCTCGCCCGTTACGTTCTCGATTCGGTTTCCTGTGATGAAAGAACTCACCTGAGCGGACTCTATTGAATTGAGCGCAATCCCGCGTGCGGCCCCCGACCCGTTCCCTCCGATGCCGTCGCCCACGCTGACAACATTGCGCACCCAGTTGTTACGGATAACGATGCCACCACTGGTCGAAGCATCGATCCCGCGGGCCGATTGAGTCTCCGAACGGAAGTTCTCATAGCGGCCATTCTCAATCAGCGCCCCGGAGCCAGTGACTTTCAGTCCATATGCTGCACGGTTGAGGCCATCGACATGGAGGCTTACTTTGGCATTATCTCCCTTGACGGTTAGCGCCGTAATGTCGATGCCATCGGCAAGAATAGAGGCATTCTGACTTTGAAGGATCCTGTTGTTACCAGTCAGAACCAGGCCTTTGGTGATGCGGTAGTTACCGTCAGCGAGCCGAACGCCACCAGCGTCAAGCCATGCCTGCAAAGCAGCCGTATCGTCGGCGACGCCGTCGCCCTTCGCGGCGTTCGGAACCTCAATTGGCTCCTTGTTGATGCTGTAGGGCATGGCTTGTGTCGTAGCAGAGGACGTCGCGGCGGGGACGGCACCGGCGTTCGTTTGGCACCCTCCCAAAAGGATGCAGCAGGCCGCCGCCAGAGAACCGATCAACCAGCCCCGGGTCCGGTCTGTCCAAATAGCGGTCATGCAACTCCCATCCCAACAGAATTTATGACCCTTGGACCGGTCTCTCGATCACCCGCGTCGCCGTCCACATGGGAAATTCATCGATATGGACCCCGATGCGGTAGAGCAAAACCGATTGTTCGTTGCCTTTATGCTAGCTGTGCATAGGCCCCCACACCCAACTACCAGCGCAGGATGCGGCTGACATTGACCGGCAGTCGCCGTCTGTTTCAACTAGAGTCCGGATCATGACTAACTCGAACCGCCGCGATGTGTCGCGGTATCCGCGAAACCACACAGTTTACTCAAGCCTGAACGAATTCCTAGGTGTCGAGCACCTACCCTCGGAAATCCTGTCCATCGAGGGGGCCCAGCCACTGGACATCTTTTATCTCCCAACTGGAAGCGCCACCACCGTTGTCTCGTTTCACGCCGCTATTACCGGCCAAGGCGCGAACCTCCCCATGTTCTCGGGCTTCAAGGTCACTCAGGATTGGATGCCTAATCAGATCTTTGTTTCTGACCCGGGACTGCTGGCAAGCGACGATCTGACCATCGGATGGTTTTCTGCCACCAAAGAGCTTCCCCTCCAAGTTGAACTTCCGAAGGTACTCAGCAAATTGATCGACGCCGCGGGTGGTTCTCGGACCATGTTCTGGGGTCCATCGGCCGGTGGATTTGCGGCTCTCTTCTACTCGCGATTCTTTCCGGGCTCCTTAGCAGTCCCGGTGAATCCGCAGACGATTCTGTCGAACTTCAATATCGCGCATCAACGAAGTTACACGGAAGCAGCGTTCGGAGCTGTAACCGTAGAGCAACACGAGAAGGTGTTTGCAACACAGCTCTGCTCAGATCTCCGCGACCATTACAACGGCGAGACCCCCAACTACATTCTCTACGTCCAGAACATCACTGACCCACACGTTAACCTGCACATGAATCCGTTCCTCGACTCGCTTAATTCGTTGGAGAGGGTAAGGACGATCATGGACGATTGGGGCGCCGGCCACGTCGCACCCTCATCAGAGCGGCTACGCGAAATCATTGGATCGATGTCAAACCCTGATACCAACTGGGACCAGTACTTTTCCAGGAACTAGCGCTGCCACAGTCTCCACGACTCCCTGCCGACGTCCCCCATCCAGCCCTTACGCTTAGGACAGGCGAGCTCCATCATCTACAGGGTCGCCTGTGATTGTGCTGCGGCTTCCTTCGCGATATCGATGGGCTGGTCCGAAGGCCGCCGGGGACGGATCGCTCATCGTTTTATTCCGCTGTAGACGATATCTCCTGCAAGGCGGAAGGCCTCCCTGAATGCAGCTTCATCAGAAACCTTGTTGTTGGCCCTCAATGCGATTGACCATGCCTCGTCAGCGGAGACGCCCACAGCAATGGCAACTGCTGCAAGCGCAACCAGCGCGGTAGCCTGGCCGGGAGCCTCGGAACTCTCCGCTCCACTCATTCGAAGCGCTCACTTGGGCGCAGCTCACCGGCCGTCAACTTACATTCCATATTGAGCCCCCTTCGTAACTGGGCAATTGTGGAGGGCTCCTTCTTTCGGACGCATCGCCATGTCTTAGAAGTGTCGCCGACGGCACAATCATGACGCGGAACCGACCAGAAAATCCTTCAGGCAATGGACGCAGAAAGACCCCGGACATGACGACCGGGGTCCTCCTGGCTGGAAGCCTTACATATCCGCGAGCGCTCCACCCGGGTTCTCGATGGCATCCGCGACGTACCGGAGGAAGCCCGCGGCCGTTTCGCCGTCGCACACGCGGTGGTCGAAGGCGAGGGTCAGCTCGGTGACTTTGCGGACGGCCAGCTCGCCGTTGACCACCCAGGGCTTGTCGATGATGCGGCCCACCCCGAGCATCGCGACCTCGGGGTAATTGATGATCGCGGCCGAGCCGTCAACACCGAACACACCATAGTTATTGAGCGTGAAGGTGCCGGAGCCCAGCTCGGTGGGAGTCGCTTTACCTTCACGCGCGACGGCGGTGAGTCGGCGGATCTCTGCGTCCAGTTCACGGGCGCTCAGCTTGTGAGCGTTGCGCACGGACGGGACCACGAGGCCGCGGTCGGTCTGGGCCGCGAAACCGAGGTTGATTCCGTCGAAGCCCACGATCTCCTGCGAGCCATCAGCCGCAGTTTCAAACCGCGTATTCAGCGCCGGGTACTTTTTTAACCCAGCCGTGACAAAACGCGCGATGAAGGCCAGCAGACCCGGAGTTTCATGTGGAGCACGCTTTTTCAGCTCAGCCCGCATGTCGAGCAGGGCGGTCGCGTCCACGTCCACCCAGACGGTGGCTTCGGGAATCTCGGCGCGGCTCTTTGTCATATTCGCGGCCACGGCCTTGCGGACTCCACGGACGGGCGTCCTGGCCGAGACTGCCAGGCCTGTCCGCCCATCGAGGGAACCCTCGGCGGCAGCAGGCGCTTCCACACGCGCAGGAGCGGGAGCCAGGGCTGCAGGAGAGTCCGGCGTGGAGATAGCCGCTTCCACGTCCCGGCGCATGATCAGCCCGCTGGCACCGGAGCCTTCGATCGTGTCCAGCGATACACCGTGGTCACGTGCCATCTTCCTCACCAGCGGTGAAATGACCGCGCTGAGCTTGCCGGGGATGCGTGTCCCGGCAACAGCCGGTTCCAAGACAGGATCAGCAACAGGTTCAGCAAGGCGATCGACGACGCCGACACTCGCCTTGCGTGGCCGGGTCCGGCCACCAGTCGCTCCCCCAGGCGTGCCATATCCAATCAGCACATTGCCGGAACCGGCCTTCTCCTCAGTACGGTACGTTTCGGCGGCCGCCTCTACGGCAGGAGAAGCGTCGATCCCGGAGGACAGAGCGGCCGGCGCTGCGGCATCGGGCGAACCAGAACCAGCACGAGAGATCGAGATCAGCGGCTTGCCGACGTCGAGCGTTTCTCCAGCCTGACCGTGCAGCTCGGCGACGGTGCCGGCATAAGGTGAGGGGACCTCAACCATGGACTTGGCGGTTTCGACCTCGGCGATGGGCTGGTCAACCACGATCTCGTCGCCGACGGCGACGAGCCAGTTCACCAGTTCGGCCTCGGTGAGTCCTTCTCCGAGATCGGGCAGTTTGAAGACCTGCATATCAGAACTCATGGTTAGTCCTCCCACTGAAGGTCGTCGACGGCGTCGAGGATGCGGTCGACGCTAGGCAGGTAGTAGTGCTCCAGCTTGGGAGACGGGAACGGGACATCGAAGCCGGTCACGCGGAGGATCGGCGCTGCCAGGTAGTGGAACGCGCGTTCCTGCACGCGGGCCACGATTTCAGAGGAAACCGATGCGAAGCCGTGCGCTTCGGCTATGACGACGGCGCGTCCGGTCTTGCGCACGGACGCGCAGACGGTCTGGTCGTCGAAGGGAACGAGGGTGCGGACGTCGATGACCTCGAGCGAGCGTCCCTCCTCGGCCGCGGCAGCCGCAGCGGCGAGCGCGGTGGGAACGGAAGGTCCGTAGGCGATGAGCGTGGCGTCCGTGCCGGGACGGGCAACGGCTGCGCGGCCCTCGGTGGAGGTGCCGGCGTCGTGCTCTGCGCGCAAGGCGCCCAGGTCCACCTGGTCCTTGGACCAGTAGAGCTTCTTGGGTTCCATGAACATGACGGGGTCGTCGGAGTCGATGGCTTCGCGCAGCATGCGGTAGCCGTCGGCGACGGTGGCCGGGGTGTAAACCTTCAGGCCTGCGGTGTGGGCGTAGTAGGACTCGGAAGAGTCGCAGTGATGCTCCACTCCCCCAATGCCGCCGGCGTAGGGAACACGGATAACCATGGGCATTTTGAGCTTGCCCTTGGTGCGGTTGTGCATCTTGGCTACGTGGCTGACGATCTGCTCGAAGGCCGGGTACGCGAAGGCGTCGAACTGCATTTCAATGACAGGTCGCATGCCGTTGATGGCCATGCCGACCGCCATGCCGACAATGCCGGATTCTGCGAGCGGGGTGTCGAAGCAGCGCTGTTCACCGAATTCGGCCATCAAGCCGTCGGTGATGCGGAAGACCCCACCGAGCATGCCGACGTCTTCGCCGAAGACCAGGACAGACGGATCGGTGCGCATGGCGTCGGCCATGGCGGTGTTGAGCGCCTTGGCCATAGTGAGGCTCTGCGGACCAGTAGCTTCAGCTGTTGCTGCAGCGGAAGCGGCGGCGCTGGCGGTGGCTGCGCTGACGTTGGCTGTGGTGGTGCCGTTGGCAGCGGTGGTGACGGTCATTTTGCGCTCTCCGATCCTGAGTTGTGGGCGTTGCCGGTGTTACCGGCGCTTTCAGCGCGGGCGAGTTCGCTGGCGAGCAATTCGGACTGCTCTTTCAGCTGAGAGGTGGGCTTCGCGAAGACGTACTTGAAGAGGTCCAGAGGCTGAACCGGTACATCCTCGCCCAGGCCCTCACGGAGCTGGGTGGCGACGGCTTCGGCATGCTCGGCGATCCTGGCGCCGGCCTCGTCATCGAGGAGACCCTTGTCCGTGAGGTACGACTTCATGCGCGCAAGCGGATCCTTGGCCTGCCATTCGGCGACTTCGCTGTCCGGACGGTAGCGGGTGGCGTCGTCGGCGTTGGTGTGGGCTTGCATGCGGTAGGTGTGGGCCTCAATCAGCAGCGGCCCGGATCCTTCGCGGGCCAGCTTCACGGCTCGGTCCATCACGGCGAGCAGTGCGACGAGGTCGTTGCCGTCCACGCGCTCACCGGCCATCCCGTAGCCGACGGCCTTGTGAGCCAGCGACGGAGCCACGGACTGGTGGCTGAGCGGCACGGAGATGGCGTACTTGTTGTTCTGCACAAAGAAGATGACAGGCAGGTGGAAGACGGCGGCGAAGTTCAGGGCCTCGTGGAAGTCACCTTCGCTGGTGGCGCCGTCGCCGCACATGGCCATCACTACCGTGTCTTCGCCGCGCAGCTTGGCAGCATGGGCAACGCCGACTGCGTGCAGCAGCTGCGTGGTGAGGGGCGTGCACTGGATGCCAACGTTGTGCTCTGTGGGGTCGTACCCACCGTGCCAGTCGCCGCGGAAGATGGTCATGACCTCAACGGGATCCACCCCTCGCGTCATGACGGCGACGGCGTCGCGGTAGGTGGGGAACAGCCAGTCACCTTCACTGAGGCACATGGCAGCTGCAACCTGGCAGGCTTCCTGGCCATGGCTGGATGGGTAGACGGCCATGCGGCCCTGTCGGACGAGTGCAGAGTTCTGGTCGTTGACGCGACGTCCGACGACGAGCTGCTCATACGCGGCCATAAGTTCAGCGTCGCCGGGCGTGGGGTACTCGTGGCCGGGTTCGGTGCCCTGCTCGTCATGCGAGCGCAGGGTGCCATCCGGGTTCACCATTTGGATCTGGTGCCGGGCGGGGAGCATGTAGTCCTCGACGCTGATGCCGAATTTAGTCCGAACGTCAGCAGCTTGGTCCTCTACAACCGTTTCCGGCGCAGAGTGGTCTGCGTGGATCGTCATTGGTCCGTCCTTCTCTAGCCACTATGTGCTTCCAGTATGTTCCCCGGCGCTGTTTCGTATCCAGCTATCAGGAAAATCATGGAAGCCATTGCCCAAACTGGGTATTCTGGAAGACGAATTGTAATTGTGAGCTGGGTAACGCGCCTGTGCCGTAGACGAATTGGAGAGACCGTGAGCGAGGCCGAGTCGGAGCAGACCGCCGTACCGCTGGACAGCGTGGACCGGGACATCATCCGCGAACTCACCACGGACGGGCGCATGTCCATTACGCAGGTGGCCGAGAATGTACACATCAGCCGCGCACACGCTTACTCGCGGATAGCCCGGCTCACAGGCGAAGGCGTGCTGACCAAGTTCACTGCGCTGGTGGATCCCATCAAGGCGGGCCTGCGCTCGTCCGCGTACGTAACGCTGAAGGTGCAGCAACATTCATGGCGTGAGCTGAAGGAACAACTGCGGGCCATACCGGAGGTACACCACATTGCGTTGGTAGGTGGCGACTTTGACGTCATCCTCCTGGTCCGAGCAACCGACAACATTCACCTGCGCCGTGTGATCTTCGACCAATTGCAGTCCATGGATGGGGTGCTGGATACGCAGACTTTCCTTGTGTTTGAGGATGTTGATACGCGGTAGGCGTCCTGCGCGGCTCCTGGCTCGGAGGGACCACTCATTTCCGGACCTTAGACTGTCCCCGTGCCCCTCAAAACTGCCCCCGCCACGCGCGCCTTTGGCATTGTCATAGGGGCATGCTTTGTGGCGGCAGTGCTCTGGCTGATCGCAGCCTTCCAGTTCTTCTATGACCCCCCGCAAGCGGCCCCTCACCGGACTGACGCAATCGTTGTCTTGGGCGGCATGAGCAAGGAGCGGCTACCGGTGGCCCAGGAGCTGCAGCAAGACTTGGATATCCCGGTTCTTGTGGTCTCAACAACCGGCCTTGCGGGCAATGTGGAAGGCGATGCTCTTTGCCACGAGGATGCTGGCGATCCTGACCTGGTGTGCTTCCGCCCGTCCCCCCTCAATACGAGGGGGGAAGCCGAAGCATTGCGCGCTTTGATTGCGGAACATGGTTGGAAGTCCGTCACGATAGTCACCTCCGAATACCACCTCTTCCGCGCCGGAACACTGATGGAGCAATGCACGAACGCGGAAGTCCAGATGGTGGGTTCGCAGCCCGATCTTTCCGTCGGCGCCTGGTTGGACCGGTTCGTGGTGGAAACAGGAGGCCTGATCGACGTCTGGATGCGGCCGGAGTGCTCTTCTTTATAGAGCTCTCCGTGGTTCGGGAAGGGTTGTCCGGATATGACATTTCAAGTAATGCCAAGACAAATCACACGGGGGCAGCTGTCAACTAATCGTGTAGCCCTTGTATTGATTTCTTACCGTTTGAAGGTTTTTGTCAAACTCTTGAGTTTCGAGGATGAAGCGCGCCATCCTTTTGCCATAGGTCCAAGGTCTCACCCTACGAGCCCAAGGATCCATCGTGGAAAAATTCCGGCCCAAGCCGTCCACCACCCACCTCGCTCGCGCTCGGCATTTTGTAGCGAGCCTCTTCGCCGCCTTCATTCTGGTAATCGGCTTCGTTCACGGACCCATTGCTCAAGCGGCTCCGGCCCCTGTTTATCCCATCAGCGGGTACTTCATCTATGGCAGCACCAACGACGCAGTCAATGTAAAGAAATTGACGGACATCAAGTCGGTAGGCGGTGACACGGTGATCACCTTTGGCTCCCGACTGAAGCCAGCCACGCTTTCTACCATCCCTGCCGCCTGCACCATTTCGGGCATAAACTGCGCGACAGCTGCAGCGTCCGGAGTCAAGGTGAAGCGGTACTTCACCTACTCGGATGGCAGCTCATGGGCATCACCAGCCATCCTCTGTTCCCGCGACAAGACAGTCACCAGCGGAACAACTGTCTATACGATTTTGGTCTTGCCTGTTGAGGGAAGTGGCTGCAACTCACCAAGCGGAACATACGACGTTGTGGTCATCAACGGGGTGACGTCCACCTCGATGTCGGTTTCCCTGGGAAAGGCGGCCACGAATTTGGGAATGAAGTTCTACGCAGGCCTCCCGGCTCCGATCATGCGTACCGACGTCACCTACCTTCCCGACCTCTCGTACCAAGCAACGTTGTCACTCTTCACAGCCCGCTTCCTGATCTATCAAGGGAATGTGAACAATGTTCCAGGCTTGGCGGGCTTCTACCACCACACGGAGATGCCGCTCAGCGACGGAGCGGTGTGGGATTCCGTCCTCACGCTGTACAGAATCCAAAACGCGAGAATTGCACAGTACCAGCCAAGCCGCTCAGCGGTGGTTAGCCCGTACATCGACTCCCGCACAGCATTCGGCGGGCGCGTCACGGTCGATCAAGCACGCAATGCTGCCAACAAAATCGCAAAGACCGCAAACGGTGTAAAACTGGCGATCGCCGTCCAAGACGGTATGGGTACAGGCAAGGGGGCCTCATTCTTTTCGAGCGAGAGCGGCAACAACGTTGACCAATTTGCCGCATCCATCGTGGGGAGTGGATCTTGGGGAAGCAAGTATCTCGCCCCAACCAGGGACTACTTCTGGGCACTGTCTGAAGGCGTACGGGGTACCGGTGCCCAGCTATGGGCCAACCTCGAAGGTATGGCGCCGGCGACCTCACAAAACCCTTGCGACAACAGCTTGCGCGGGCAAAGTACTAAAACCAGAATCGATAAGCAGTTGCAGCAACTGGGCAACACACCAGTGAAGGTGATCTCGTTCATGTGGGATCCGTACTTCACCTGCGCTGGGACGTGGGCCCCGATGCTCGACCGCCTCAAAGCCGGCAACACGACCCCCATCATCACCGACTCCATTTTCTACGGAAACGGCGATGTCCTGGTCACAGGACACAACCTGAGCGGGGGCACCATCCGGGTGCAATGGTCAGACGCCAATGGACGGGTTCTCGACAAGACCGTGACTGCGGCCGACTACAACGCGTCTTACGGAAAACAGCTGGGGATCAATCCGCTGCTGGAGTCCGTTACGGCAAAGCTTGGGGCAACTTCCCTGGCTTCCGGCAAGCATTACTTCATCGATGTGGTCAACGGCGCAGGTGTCAAGAACGACGCCATGTACTCCGACCGCGGCTAGCGCAACTTCGGAGGGGCGGTTCGAGGTTCGAGCCGCCCTTCTGACGCGTCGCCGCTTCTCTTAATATTGCGACTGACGGCTTCAATGCAAGAATTGGTTGTGGCCATGGTTCATCTGGACGCAACTGAGGAGTAAAACGTGACGGACCCAGTCCGCCGGACGGCGGCTCTTTCGCCTGCCCCTCGGCATCTACGCAAACGCCGTTTCAGGTCCGAGATTTCAACGAGCCACATGGCTGGGTACCAAACGAGCGGCCCCACACATCCTCCGCGCGCATCTGCACAAACTTCTTCACCAGACTCAAGAGTACTCAAGCCAACCACCCCAACTAGGGGGCCAGACGGGCAGGGCCCCGAAACGCGCGAAGTCTCGCACAGACAAAAGCGTCTGATTGCGCTGGTGCTTGTGATCCTCGTCTCTGTCACTGTTCCTGTTCTAGCCTTGACCTTGATCTTTGCCCCGTAGGACGGCGACCAGCGGTTCGCAAATTGAACTCCCCGATGCGTCGTGCGATAGCATCGGGAGGTCACTCAACGCCACTCCCGGGGGAAATCCATGCCCAGCGTCATGCCAATCTTCGGCACCCGTCCGGAAGCCATCAAGATGGCTCCGATTGTCAGTGCTTTTCAAGAGTCCAAGGATTTCGACTGCATCGTGACTGTGACCGGTCAGCACCGCGAGATGCTGGACCAGGTCAACGAGTTGTTTGGGATTGTCCCGGACCACGATCTGAATATCCTGCAGCAGCGCCAGTCTCTTTCAGCCATCATGACTCGGACTATCGACGGTCTGGACAAGTTGTTTACGGACAAGAAACCTGACGCAGTGATCGTCCAAGGCGACACCACCACGTCAACGGCTGGCGCAATTGCCGCTTTCTACCACGGCATACCCGTAGTCCACGTCGAGGCCGGACTGCGAAGCGGGGACCTGTTCTCGCCGTTCCCGGAAGAAGCCAATCGCAAGATCACCAGCCAGATCGCAAGTCTTCATCTGGCCCCGACCAGTGTGAGCCGAGCCAACCTTCTGGCCGAGGGGATTTCGGAGGACAATATCGTCGTCACTGGCAACACCGTGATCGATGCCCTTCTCACTACTGTTGACAAGCACATCCCATTCTCGGACCCGCAGCTCGAGGATCTTGCCGCCAGTGGCCGCCGAATTCTTCTGGTGACGACGCACCGCCGCGAAAACCAGGGCGACGCAATGCGTGGAGTCGGCCGCGCTTTGGCCCGCATTGCTGAGGCTGAACCTGAACTCGTCATCGTTTTGCCGGCACACAAGAACCCTGTGGTCCGCGAAGCAGTGCTGCCCGCGCTCGAAGGCAAGGCGAATGTTGTGGTTACTGAACCTCTGGCATACGGCGAGTTCACGCGCATGCTTTCCATGGCACACATCGTTCTCACTGACTCGGGCGGAGTCCAGGAAGAAGCTCCCAGCCTTGGGAAGCCGGTACTGGTGATGCGCGACAATACTGAACGTCCGGAAGCAGTCGATGCCGGCACGGTAACTCTCATCGGAACTGCCGAAGAACGCATCGTTACGGAAGTGAGCCGCCTCCTCAACGACTCCAACCACTTCGACACAATGGCCAATGCAGTGAACCCCTACGGAGATGGCCGCGCCTCGGAACGCACTGTTGCGGCCGTTGCTGAGCTGCTTGGCGTCGGCCAACGCATTGACGAATTTGGTGTAGCCCCGGTCGCATAGGCTGAAGGCCTCCGCTTGACGTCGTCGATGCCGTGGGAGCTGCACACACAACCTTGGTATACCATAAGGTCCGCTACTGGTAATCCCGGCCGGACCTTATGGTGTTGCCTGCTGATAGCATGATGCGATCTCAGGTGAACAGAAATCGGTAAGGAGTGTGCAGGTTTGGTTGATTTTCCAATCTCTCTCATCGGACGGGAAGGCCTCGGGCGCGTAACAAAATCCTTGGTCTCCTATTTCGAGTCACTCCTGGAGCCCCTCGATGAGTCGGGAACGTACGCAATCATAGACCCGGACACTGAGCTACCGGCAACCTGCTGCACCCAAATTCAAGTTGCGTCCTTATTCGCTCTGGACCACGCCCTAAATGGCGGTAGAAGTGATTACATTGCGGCTTCCCTGACAGAAAATGTGCGGAAACGTCAGAACTCGAATGGCTCCTTTTCGAGTACGTACAATCAGCCCGTGGATAAGCCGGACCTTCAAGACATTGCAGAAATTGGCGCATCAGCCAACGCACTTTTTAGCCTTTATCATTCGATGGGCATTGAATCAGCAAAAGATGCTCTGGTGGCAGCCGCGGAGTTCTTACTCACCCAAGTTGCCGTGGAAAACAGCGGCGCCATCTATAAGAGTGCGCAGGCAAGACACGTGGACATTCTCAACGGGGATATCTATGCGGCCCTGACGTTGTCGAGAGCCTTCGAAGTAACCGGAGACGCGCGTTTCCTCCAGCAAGCTGGCCTAATTGTCGACCATGTGGAGGCTCGGTTCGGCGCTTGGCGTACCGGATGGTGGCCCTACGCGGAAAAGTGGGACGGCACTATGGCCGTCGGTGCCAGTGTTGCTTACCAAGCGACGATCATCGCTTTCGGTATGCCAATAAGCCGTGTGCTGGCAGCCGACCGGGCCACCGAATGGGAAGCCGTTCTCGCAACTGCGCTTAATACCGTGGCTGAACAACTGCCGATCGGGCCCACAGACGAGACCGAGGCGCCCTCTTGGTCACGTGATTGGGCAAATGTTTGGGAGATCCCATTGGCTTTCTCCAAGTTCCCGGAACTGGGAGATACAAAGAACTACCTCCAGGGGCGTCTCCATGACGTCGACAGGGGCATCCAGGCGTCAGGAATTGAAGCTCTGCGGCCCAAGGCGCTACAAAATGCTGGTCGCACGCCTGTGACCTCGCTATATCGGAAAGCCGCCACCTTCGCCGGGTTCCTGTCAGATGTGTACATGACCTCCAACGTTGAACTCCCCAAATTCTCAAGTCCGGCTAGTCGGTCAGGATCCTGATTACCTTTGCTGGAACGCCTCCGGCCAGTGCATTGTCGGGGATATCTGATACGACGACTGCGCCTGCCGCGATGATGCACCCCTTGCCGATGCTCGTTCCCCCCAAAATGGTCACGCTGGCACCAATCCAGGTCCCGTCCCCAACCGTGATTGGAGGCCACTTGTTTGCGCCACCACGCTTAGTAGACGGCCCTATCTCGTGGGAATCAGTCACGAATCGAGTGAAGGGGCCAACCATGACGTTGTTACCGAGTGTCGTGTTACTTCGAAGGTACCCATCACGGTTTACCAGGCAGCCATTTCCTATGGTCACCGGTCCTGTGATTTCTGTTCCGCGATAGATATTCGTCCTGTTGCCGATTCGTATCGGACGATCTTCCCCCGACATGAATTGGACAGTTGGCGCTATTGTGCAATTTTCTCCAATAGTCGTATCGGGTGGCAACCACGCCTCCTGCCGAGCGGTGTTCATTTTTACAAGCTGCCTGAGCTCTGCAACTTGCTTCTTAAGCTGGGCGATTTCGAGCTGTAAATTCTGCAATCGTTGTTCCGCTTCCTATTGTGATGCCAGCCAACAATCGAACCTCTGTTAAGAGAAGCGCTCGATTTCGGCGGAAATCCTGCAGCTGAGGACAGGTAATGAAATTAGCTCGCCACCGCGGACTCCGGAAATTGCGATGCAAGACATTCGTCCAGCATCTCACTCACACGTTCTCGAGAGGGAGCCGCGTGGGAATCTGATTCGTGTTCAAGGACGAATCGTGCGCCGACTCGCACATCCGTTAGTTCGCGGAACGGCAGATAGTGATTGTTCATGTGGTGTGCGTCGCCGCTGTTCTGAACATACACGAAGTTAGTTGGGACACCGGCATCCCGGTATAGCTCCAGAAGGTTCAAGCGTTGCTGGAATGCCGCTTCCACATCATCGAAAGACTCGTACTCAGGAAAGAGTGCGTTCGAATAAGCATCCGCAAAGAACCTGTAATAACTCCCGATGGAGACCTGCGGTGAGAAAGCCAGGGCCAGAGAGCCAGCAATGAGTGGAGCCATAGCCAAAGCTGTAAATCCTCCCCCCGAGAAACCCAGTAGTACAATCCGCGAAGCACCACACTGCACGGCGACACTCCGCACCAAGGCGGCGTACCTGGCAGTGAGGTTATCACCAGCGTCGCCGGTGTACCACGCAAGCTTCAGCTCGTCGCTTGACTGCAGTGCAGTGTCAGATAAAAACAGTTGACTCTCCGTACGGTTCTGGAGAGTAGCCATCCATTCGAAACGAGGAAGTGTATATACGTCCCGGTTAAGCGCACCATGCAGAGCCACGATCAGGGTGTCGGATTCGCGCGGGTCCACCAGGCAATCGAGATCATATGTTTCACCTGGACCCGATTTAACAATATGCCGCTGTCGGCCGTCGAGCCGCAGGTCTTGAAGTTCATTCCATTCAACAATGGGCGCCTTATGGCGCGAATCCCAGTTATCCATTCGAAGTTCATCTTTCTCTGCCACCTCACGCCAGACTCGGATGCATCCGGCCCCCGGTCGAAAGCAGTTGCACTCATTCGGAGATCCAGGACGCACACCGGACCTTGTCCACGGAGTCGGAACACGTAGTACGTCCGAGCGACAATGTATATCTGGCTGGATTGAATAGTCGCTGATTCGGCCTCCCGGTCTGGGAAACCGAATCAGCGGCTCAAATACTACTAATGTCGAACTCCGGCAAGCTTTGGCCTCGACTCCAGCCAATCGTCAAGAATCTTGTCCAAAGCTCGAATTGCTTCAAGTGCGCTGCCCACCGTCGATTTGTAAGCCAAAGGCTTACTGCTCAATGGACTACCCTCATCCACTAAGCCCCACACCGGCTGGCCAGCACCCAAATAGTCCGAGTATTTGGATGGCAGGAATGGGTTAATGTCCATTTCTCCGGAACGTTCAACGTCATTCACCAGCAACACATCAAACTTCGTCGCAAGGTTTAGGAACTCAAGGTAGGGGCGGTAGCCTTGCGCTTTTACAATGCCCATCAAACCAAACTCCTGAACCTGACGGGTTACATCGTCTGGCTTGTTTGTGAAGACGTGCAGTCGAAGCTTCTGCCGAACCGCAGGAGAGGAATTGGACAGAGCGGTCAGAACTTCGAGAAGGCCACGGTTCTCATAGAAAGCTCCGAAGTAGCCCACATTCACTACAGACTCTGATAGTGCATAGCTGGACGGAAGAATTTCATAGCTTCTAGCCGGCGGTGTCGGGTGTACCCGCACTATCGACTTGGCTTCAATGAGGCTCTTCAGCCGGGAATCCGAGACATAACTCAGCATATAGCTGAGTTGATTATCGTTCGTAAAGATCAACTCATCGGCCAAAATATATGTGACATACTCGCACCACGTAAACAGGCTGTCTGTATCAAGGTCATCAAACCCCCTTGCTGTAACGGCTTGCTTGAACACCCCAAACATGTCATCGCGAACGAGATCACCCGAACGTGGTTTTCCTTGGGCGTCGGTGCTCATTGGATCTGAGAACTCCGCCGTCCATTTGATGGCTGGATGCCGTATCTTGAACAGCGCCGCAAGGAAATGGGAACCCGGCCAAAGTACACGACTATAGAGCGATTCGTAGCCACCGATCAAGGCATCCCGTCGGTCAGCAACATCCATGCCCTTTGTAACAAACTCGGAGATCTGTTTCCACCCACCGAACGACGGTGGAGCATTGATCTCAGTCGCATTCGCAATTAAACGGCCAGCAATTGTTTCGAGATTCGAATCCTTCCGGCGAACCGCGGCCATGTTGTTATAGATGACATCCACAACTTTTCCACGTTCTACGATCGCCTTGGACGCAACCACAGCGCTTGTATCGGAGTATGGGGCGAAGCAATAGCTGACAACGAGGTCCCGGGCGCGACCCTCGTTAACAAGCGACCAAGGAAAATCCTTGAGACCCAGCGCGTCGACGGCCTCGATGACAGACTGGCGGTCCTCAGGATTCTCGTCAAGGTACCGCTTGACAAAATTCGCTTGGGAACGGATCAAGCCCGTCAGCATCAGATCGTTTGCCGAAGAATCCCAGCTCCTCTGTGATTCAAGGTCCTGAATGACCTCAAGGCGTTGAGTGACCGCAAAGTCAAAATTCAGGGGCTGACGAGAAATCGACTCATCCCGAAGGACGCGAAAATATGAACCAGAAGCCTCAGTTGTCGCTACCAGGGCATCGAAGTTGTTCTGCACAGCCAAACGCGCCATGAAACAGACGTCCTCACCACTCCTGAGGGTCTCCGCATACCTAATGTCTTTAACAGCCTTCGTGGGAATCAGCTTGCAAGCGTTGAGACCAAGGAAGGTACTAACCGATCTGAACTTGAACTTCTTAGTTCCGCGGGCAGAGATCTGAACGTTCACAGCATTTGAAGCGTTTTGGTTTCCATCAGCATCTACATTTACTATTGACGAAATCGAAACACAGTTAGGCGAAGCCGCTGCCAGTAATCTCTCAAGGAACTTGGGGCCAACATAGTCGTCATCATCAACAAATGTCAGGTACTCGAATCGTGCTGCCTCGATCCCTACGTTGCGGGCTGAACCTGCACTAGGTCGACGCTGATACAGGATACGGATTTGATAATCTGGATTGATTTCACGAAACGTATTAGCTATGTCGTACGTGCCGTCATCTACTCCATTGATGATCAAGATGATTTCGAAGGATGAGGGCGCAAGGGTTTGATCAACCAAAGACTGTAGACAAACCGCGATTCGGTCACTGCCCAAGTAACTCGGAATAATTACGCTGACACCCGGGGTGAATCCTTCAGGTCTTGCATAGGCCTGAGCCCCCACAGACTCGCCGAGCAAACGACGAAGAGCTGAGATCTCGCTATCACGCGCAGTACTATCGACCACCATCCTGGAGCCGTAGTCGACGTCCACATACCCCTCTCTTTGCTCTGCCACCTTTACTTCTCCTCTTTCGATTGCGCTTTGTTTGCCCTTGATGTCTTCCGCTCCCACAAACGCAGCGTTAACTTGCCGAGGCGGGAGTTGGCCAAAGCGTTGTATCTGCTGTTTAAGACGTGGTACTTGCTCTCCAAGGCGTGGTACTCGGTTTCCAGCGCCTGGTACTTTCCGTCCAGGGCGTGGTACCTTCCGTCCAGGGTTTGGTGCTCGGTTTCCAGGGCCCGGTACTTTCCGTCCAGAGCCTCATGGCGACGCTCCTGCAGACTCAACTCATCCTCGAGCTTGCGCACGTCCTCAGCTGGGACCATGGGTGTCTCAACCTCTACTGGAGCAGGTATTAGCACTTCCAACAGACTCAAGTGCTTGCTACGCAGCACATTCAGTTCCTGAAGAATTTCGTCAGGTTCTGGTGCCTGATATACGTAATCCCGGCCCAGTAGGCTGGCGTTAACGGCTAAGCCCGCCTGAAAGCTCTCAAGATCAAGCCTCCCAGCACCGTCCTCAGCTGTGCCGACAACCACCTTGTCGAAAGTTCCCCGCACCGTGTGCACAGCGATCCGCTCAGGCAAGCCAAGCAAGCCAAGTTGCTCAAGGGTTTCATTCAGAGGAGCTTGCAGACTCCAAGTGATAGGTGCCTTCGGGCTTAACACTCCAAGCCCGAGGAGCTCGGCTGCCAGAGGAAATCCGGATTCTGTGACCAGAAACGACTTTGCGTCAGAGGACCCCACTGCTTCAAAGTCATCGAGGCTTCGAATTAGGACTGCATCCAGCGGAAGCAGAGTGAATTCGGATTCCGTTATCACCGCGCCAGTAATAACTGTGATACGGCCGACGGGTAGACTCTCACCTGTTAGATCCGCCCCGGCGCTGAGCCCGATTAACGTGTCCGTGCCTACTGCTGAGTTCCCGACAGCCGTCGTCATACCAGCAGCGCTCCTCGAGTATCGATCACTGTCTTACCAGCCAGAAGCTCCGGGGCTACGTCCTTGACGGCGTCGTGGTCAACGAGCACGACCACAACACCTGAGCGTTCAATGGATTCCTCCACACTCATGAGTTCGACGTTGCTGCGGCCGCTGAGCTGCTTCGGCAATTCCTCAACGTGGGGCTCGGCGACGTTAATGCGACGATCATTCAGTGCGTCTGCCAAGTGTGCAGCAATCTCAATTGCCGGCGATTCTCGGAGGTCATCGATATTGGCCTTGAATGCCAGACCCAAGACAGAAACCTCGGCCGTGGCGGGAAGATCCTGGAGGGATGAAACAACTTGTTGAAAGACCCATTCGGGCTTTGCATCATTGACCTCGCGGGCGGTCCGAATCAGACGCGCCTCTTCGGGCGCGGCGGCAACGATGAACCAAGGATCGACCGCGATGCAGTGCCCGCCGACGCCCGGCCCCGGCTGCAGAATGTTGACTCGCGGGTGGTGGTTTGCCAAGCGAATAAGCTCCCATACATCTATGCCGAGCTTCTCGCTAATCACCGACAGTTCATTAGCGAACGCGATGTTGACATCACGGTACGAGTTCTCCACGAGCTTTGCCATTTCGGCAGTAACTGCATCCGTAGTGAGAATCTCGCCTTGGCAGAATACTGAGTAGAGGTTCTTGGCAGACTCGGCGGCTTCGGGTGTCATGCCGCCAACGATCCTGTCGTTGGTGACCAGTTCGATCATGACACGGCCCGGAAGAACGCGCTCAGGGCAGTGGGCAACCAGAATGGCCGGCCGCGAATCTGAGCCGTCCAGGCTCAGGTCGGGGCGCAGGTTCAGAATGTAGTTGGCCATGTGTTCAGTGGCCCCTGGAGGAGAAGTTGATTCAAGAATCAGCAGCTCGCCGCCCTGCAGCTGCGGCGCGATACCCCGGGCGGCAGCCTCTATGTAGCTAAGATCTGCAGAGCGGTCCTCTTGGAAAGGCGTCGGAACCGCAACGATATACGCCTCAGCCTGCGGGGTCGATGTCGTTGCCTTAAGGTGGCCTTGGCTCACCGCTCCAGACACGTGAACACCAAGGTCCGGCTCCACAAAAGGTACCTGCCCAGCGTTCACCGCGTCCACAGTACGTTGGCTGACGTCCACGCCAATGACCTCTATGCCATTCGTCGCA
The DNA here is from genome assembly GCF_051106045.1 of Paenarthrobacter sp. FR1. NCBI lineage: Bacteria > Bacillati > Actinomycetota > Actinomycetes > Micrococcales > Micrococcaceae > Paenarthrobacter > Paenarthrobacter sp. FR1. The sequence continues at coordinate 785,676 of NZ_JBPFSF010000001.1, forward strand.
AGGATGGCAGCAGTTGGAAGGCCAATGTAACCAAGACCGATTACGGCTACGCGATTAATAGTATTCAATGTATTCCCCGTTTTAGTTTGGTTTATCTAGACAGTGATGTGCTCGGAAGGATTGCCCCAGAACTGAATGTCCCCGGACGCGAGTAATTGATCATCGGTAGCAGTCCACGTATGCCCGGAAGCCGACCGCTGAACGTAGTAGTTGTATCGGTCGGAGGCATAGATCTTGCCTCCGGCATCGCTGACCGCGCGCATGAAGGCGGTGTCCTCTCCTCGCCCAAGCTCCTCGAAGGGGTAGCGTTCGAAGATTGACTTCTTGGCCATGATCGTTGCACCAATAACCATATGGCTGAAGCGATGCTCCATATGATTGAACCTCAGCAGTGTGGCATTCCGGCTCTCGATATACATGAAGTGCGCTAGCTTGCCGACGACGTCGGCTCCCGAGAACATCAAGGCGTTAACCTGATCTCGAAGGTAGTTCGGACCGTAATAGTCGTCGTCGTCCATCTTCGTGAGAATGGCACCGCTCGATGCCGCAACACACAGATTCAGGCAAGTACCAAGACTGACGGTCCTGGGCTCATGAAGAAGCGTCACTTTGCGTACGCCATATTTCCTACGCAGACGCCAAATTTTCCACCAGCTGGGCTTGAAACCATGCGTCAGCAGAACCAACTCGACATCGATCCCTTGCTGGGAGCCAACGGTCTTGAAAACATGTTCGAGTTGATGAGGGCGAATAGTTGATACCAGTGCACTCACTGATTCGGGTTGCACTGGGCGAGCCCTATGAGGAAGCGCCAGCCCTACGACTTTTTCTGCTCTGTGCGCGTAAGTGTGCTCGGCCCAAATTCGACGTTGGGCGAGGTGAACAGAACGATCGTTTAGTTCGGGACTCCTCATCAACGCTCTCATGATGAACGCTGCGTCTTCCTTATTTTCCACGCTGTGAATCTCGCCGTCGGGGAAGAACCTCGGCAACGCAGGGCTGGGCGTGGTAACCACGGGTGTTCCGGAAGCGGTGATTTCGAAGATTCGGCGAGCACACATACTCGGAGAATCGACTACTGAGTTGACGTTCAAAAAGACCTTGTAGGCCTTGTACGCGGTCAGCATTTGATCATATGTCAGCGAGCCAACAACATGGGAAGCATATGGTTCCGGAAACTGGTAGTCCGGATTCCCACCGAGCTGCCGCGAGAAAATCTCCAAGCCGTGTTTGACCCTGTCCGATCCGGCTATGGCACCATCGAGCAAAAGACGCATCTGTTCACGGCGCTCAGGATATTTATGGGCAAAGTACATGCCTGCGAAAGCCACGTCACGGGAGTGACGGCCTTCTCGGGGGCGGACAGGATTGTGGATGGCCGGTTGTGCCGCGAACGGCAATACATCGACTCGGTTGTGTCCCAGCGCCTGCCTGTATTCCGGCAGCTTGTTTTCGTCGGATGTGAAAACGACATCAAACTCGCGGGCTGCCGGCAAGAAGTCGTGGAAGTGTGGGGGGTCTTCTTTGTTCCAAAAGACCGTCGGAACGCCGTTGTCACGGCACCATTCCATAAGGTTCAGGAAATCCTGCTTCGGGCCACTGGTCCCTGTCAGCTGGTATCTCCAGGACCCACTATTGCCTTCCCACGCGGACTCAACAAACAAGAAGTCGATGCGCTGCTCCTGAAGCTGCTGCATCCAGCGGTCCTTCGTCAGAAAGACAAGATTCCATTCGAAGGCATAGGCCTTGGCTGAGAAATCATCCAAGATTACGGCCACGGTTAGATCGTCCCGGCGGGACGGCACCCGCGGGTAGTCGAAGGCCGGGAAAGTGAGCTGCCGTTTCTCGTTACTAGTCTTAGAAGTTGCTGGTCGCGCCTGCACGTTCTTGTTGGATGTCTTATTTACCGCAAGCGCCCGTTGGCGTATATGGAACGCCTGGAGTTGCCGGACTCCCCCGGCCCGAAAGTGCCAAGCGGCCTTTCGCAAATTTTCCACGGTATAAATCATGCCCGACTCCTACGCATCTTACTTCTGGCCAAAATTTCTGTCATTTGCAGGTTTGCCCGAGCTTCATCACGAATTCTGGCGGCAGATATGCCGTTTCCTTTCGCGAGATTTCCAGTGAAGTCCTGGTAGGCCTTGACGGTTTCAGCGGGGTCTCCGTCCATGATCATGTGGCCCATGTCCAGCCACACGACGCGGCTACACATGCTGGTGATGGTGTCCAGTGAGTGGCTTACGATGAAAACGCAGCCCGCCTGTTCACGTAGTTGATCCATACGGCGCTTACTTCTCTCACCGAACTGGGCATCACCCGTGTTCAATGCTTCGTCTACAAGGAGAATCTCTGGATCGATACTTGCAGCAATGGCGAATCGAAGCCTTGATGCCATGCCTGAGGAGTAAGACTTCATAGGCAGGTAGATAGACTCCCTTAGCCCGGAAAGCTCTACGATGCTAGTAAATTTGGCGGCTACTTCCCGGCGGCTCATGCCCATAGCGAGACATCCCAGGACTACGTTCTGGTGACCCGAAAGGTCGCCGACAAGCGCCGCATTGACTCCCAACATTATCGGAGTACTGGAAGCGAAGACCGCACCCGAGGAGGGCCTGACCTGTCCGCAAATGAGTTTCATCAGCGTGCTCTTACCAGAACCATTTCGGCCGATAATGCCAACCGACTCGCCCCGCTCCACGACGAGGGACAATTCGTGCAAGGCACGCACGGTTACCGTGTTGGGGCGCCGTACCAAGCGTCCCAAGAAGCTCGTTTCCTGGCGTTCCTTCGCAACCGCGTCAGCATCCGTTGTGACCACGCGATACTCCATGGCGGCACGATCCACTACTACGCAGGGGTGACCCTCAACGTCCAATACCTGTTCAGCCACGACCATAGGATTCTTCCCCCTGCCAGAAGAAAACCATGCCAACGAGAAGCGCACCAAAGGCCCAAACGCTGAGTGTCGCCCATGACTGCCACGTCGGAGGTTGTGCGTAGAGGACACAGTTGCGGATGATGTCAATCACGTTGAAGAGCGGATTTAGCTTCATGATCGCCAATATGTCCGGGTGCGTGACAAATTTCTCGTAGGAGTAGAAGATAGCGGAGCCATACATCCAGGCCCGCATGAAAAACGGCAGCAAGTGCGTCGCATCATGCACGCGGGAGATGACGCGCGCCAGGATTAGCCCCACACCCAAGTTGAAGATGGCCTGCAGCATTACGGCTGGAATAATCATGAACCACAACCAGGTGATCTTTTCCACTGGTGGAATCAGAGTGATGATCAGGAGCATGGCGAGAATCAGAGGGACGTTCGACATCATCTCACGGATGTTGACCCCAATAGGAAGCGTTGCCCGCGGGAAGTTGAAGGCTTGGACTACGGCTTTGTTGCTATGGATCGATCTCGCGCCGCTTGTTATGGCGCCAGACGTCCCCTGGAAGATGAAGATGCCAATAACCAAGTAACCAACGTAATTCTCGATGCCATGACCGGTTTGGAGCAGCAGTCCAAAAATCACAAAGTAAGTAAGACCGTTGAAGATGGGGTTGAGCAACAACCATGCACTGCCCAAGCGGTCACGGCGTGTCCCGCTCTGAACCCTGGCGCGGGCATCGTAGAAGATGAACTCGCGAAAGTCCCAGAGCTGTACCAAGTAGTCCAAGAATCCTGGCCGTGCGCCGACGCGCGTCAAGCGCCGCATATCCACAGCCAGCGGTTGTACCACTGCTGGCTCTGGCAAAAGTGCCTTTTTCGCCGACATCAGCTGACCCTCCTCTTATAGTTAGACGCTAAAGCTTCATAAGCTCGGCCATACGCAATAGCGTTGGCCTGCCACGTCCTTGTGGCTAGTACATAGTCCCTGCCCGCAGAGCCCATCCGCCGGCGCAATCCCTCATCCTCCAACAGATCGAGCAATACCTCAGCCAACCGTCCAGGGTCTTCAGCCTTGGTCACTCTGCCGTTGACGCCGTCGTGCACTATCTCACGCAGGGCGCTGAGATCGCTGGCCACCACCGGCCTACTGGAGGCCAGAGCCTCTACGGGCTTCAACGGAGTTACTGCCTGCGTTACGGTCGAATCCTTTCGAGGCACAACAAAAACGTCCAAGGCCAAGTGGTAAAGCCGCGCTTGCTCCGGCAGGACCCGACCGGTGAAGATAGTCCGCCCTGAAAGCCCCAGACGCGCGACTTGGTCACGGAGAGCAGGCGCGGCCGTGCCATCGCCTACCAAGACCAGCTTCAACTTTGGCAGTCTTGGCGCAAGCAGCGCAAATGATGTGACGAGGTCGTCAAGGCCCTCGTAGCCGACAAGGCTACTGACAGTCCCTATATAGAGGTCGTCTGGTTCAAGACCGAGGGCATGACGAGCTTCCCCATGCTTCATCGGAGCTTCCAGATACGCACCCCCAACCGCATTGGGAGTTATGAGGATCTTATGGTCCGGGACGCCGCTGGCTGCGATGTTCTGTTTCATCGACTCACCGAGGGTCACTACGAGGTCGGCTGCGCGCATGACGTCGGCTTCACGCTCGGTGAAGAGCTCGTATCGTTCGCTGCTGCGTGCTGCCTCATCGCGGCTCGACGCCCAAGTGTCAGCCAACTGCCCCCGGACCTCGTAGACCCACGGTATGTCCAAAGCGCTGGCTACTTCACGCGCCACCAGTCCATTAACAAAGTGGGTGGTGGTGTGCAGAACTGACGGCCTAAAGTCCCGCGCCAACGTCAGCAACTCCGACGCCTGTTGCTGCAGACGACCATCCATTGTCGCCGCCATGCGGCTTGGCAGGATCCGCTCGTATCGAACGCCGTCAACAGTGTCCAGCTTCCGAGCGGTGAGTGTGCCAATCTGAACGGGATAGCCCAAGCGGGTTACGGCCAAGGTTTCCCAGCCGGCATCCTGCTGGGCGGTCAGGATGGAGTGCGAGCGTCGCGCGTACCCACTGCCGGTGTGCGGCACCGAGTTTGTCAGCAGGTGAAGTACTCGGCGGGGTTCAGGTACCACGGACGTAGTCGTTAGGGCTGGCTTCCAACCTTTGAAGACCTTGAGTTCCGATTCGAGACGACGCCGTTGTTTAGCCATGCTGCCAGGTTTGCTCCGAAGAACGTCGAGAGCGCCACTCATATCGCCGTCGTACCACTTTCGCCTGGCGATGGTGGCCGGAACGGACCTGGAGTCCCCTGCGCGTTGTAAGAGAACGTCCGCCCATTGGGGCAGTCCTGCTGCAATGGCAACGTCAGCGGCCTTCCGGGCAGATGCACCTTCGCAGCCGGCAGCCAGCATGCCTTCAAAGCGTCGAATCAGTTCAGACTCTTGGCCCGCTGCATGGCTGGCTAGGAGAAACAGCGGACGCCCGGACGAGGGTGCCAGTGACGCGAAGAGACGAGCAGCCGGTCTGACGAATCCCGCGGGCAGTTTCCTCAGAACCTGAAGTACCAACACAAACGGTGCCTCGGTTAGGTGCTCCGACACCGTTCCCGCCATAAGTTTAATGTTGCGAAATAACTGGATCACTTGGTGTGCTCCTGGTCTGCCGAGCGTTCCGGGCGCACCAGTGACGAAATGTTGTCCATGTATTTAACCGCCAGTTGCGCGTAGTCGGCATTATCACGCACCCACTCACGTCCACTTGCACCGGACGCCAGCCGACTCCGATCGGCGGCCAGCTCGCGCCACAACTGTGCCACGGCCTCAGGGCTGGCGGGCACGACGTCTCCGCCACCGGCCTCGAGAACAATGCGCTCAGCCTCGCCCCGCACTATAGCGGTGACGTGCCTCCCAATCGCCAGGACCTCGTAGGTCTTTGAGGGCACTGTGGTCTCGAAGGACTTCCAGTCGTCCCGAAGGGACACTACGCAGGTATCCGCTTCCCGGTATTTTTCTACCACTTCTGGTCCTTGAAGCGAGGGAAAAAAGGTGACGGGCGCGTCCAGTTCGCGGGCCAATTTCACCAGTTGGGGACGGGTGGTGCCGTGCCCTACGAGCGTCAGCTGAAACGCGTCACCCAACAGGGCGCTGGCGCGAATCAGTATGTCCAAGCGTTGGCTCTTGCCGTGATTTCCCAGGTACAGGGCTCGGAAGACATCACGCTCCATCGGCGGCGGATCCAGGAATGGGACTAAGTTTAGATCGAGACCGTTGCTGACTGTGACCACATTTTCCAGGCCGCGTTCCCGCAATGTATCTGCAAAGCCTTCCGTGACCGTCACCACGAGATCGGCCCGCTGCTGCACGAACTCTACGACTCGCTCTACCAAGCTTTTGACGCTGCCTTGCACCATTCGGGCATCTCGCGCAAGATCCGGCCAAGCATCCCGCATCTCGACGATAAAAGGCACTCTACGAAGCTTGGAGAGAACATATCCGGTTGCCAGAGTAGGGAGACTCGGCGCCGTCGCAAGAATTGCATCGGGTTTCTTGCCACCCAGCCCCATGGGAACGGACATGACCGCCGAGAAAAGCTGGTCTATAAAGCGCGCAAGGGACGAAGTCCCCAGATGCCTCAGGTAAGGAGCACGTCGGATGATTTCCCCGTGTGGCCCGGTTTGCTGCGTGAAGGCAAGCCCAGCTTGCCTACGGGGCAAATTGCGGCGGCCGTTGGGATAGTGAGCTACGGGAGCGACAACGTCCACGTCCCACCCCGCCCGACGAAATTCGCGGGTCAAGGATAACCATCGACGTTGGGGAGGGCTGTGCTCAGGCCAGTAAGAATGTGTGAGGAGCATAAGGCGCAGCGGTGATGCAGGTTTTATGTCAGCCCTATCCCCGTGCAGGGAGTTACGCATTGGCCTACTTGCCGTTGACGCGGGATCCGGGGACGCCCCTGGAACGCAGAGCCCTGAAGTATGCGACACCCAGAAGTATCAGCACCAGAACGGTGAGACCTTGGACGATGGGGTTGTTTTCGGCAACCGGCGCCAAGGCAGCTTTCAAAGGGCCAGCGACATCTGCACTAACCACCGGAGGCGCTGCGGTCTTAGTAGCTGAGGGTGTCGGCGTAGGCGTGGTCTCGGCGGGAGCCGACGTAGCGGCGTCCGCCGGGATCTCAGGTTCCACGACGTAACCTTGCATGCCGGCGTCCGTTGGTACTTCAGGCACTTGGGTCTCTTGAGGGGGAATGACCGGTGCTACTGGCTCAACGGGCGCCGGAGCGGCGGGTTCCGGGGCTGGCGGAACGACAGGTGCAGGCTCTACAGGCGGCACAACTGGAGCAGGCGTCTCCGGGTCCAAGGGTGCAAACGTCGGAACCGGCTCAATCGGAGGGACCACCACCGGAGGCACTACCGGCTTGGTAGGAGTTCCAGGGTCAACCGGCTGCCCGGTTTCCGTCCCGGGTCCTGGTTCTGTTTCGGTGGCGATGGCAGGCTGGATTCCAAGGAACCCGAGAATGGCCAGCATCAAGACCACAAGTGCGGCTTGAACACGTTTGATTCCGGTGCCCAACTTTCCCCCCGTTGTATCTATTTCAGAGCTCTCTCAGAGCTCTGTCGAACACAACCGCCTGAGACTTGGCGGCGCGCGGACGTCCACCGTCGGAGGGCGACCCGGTTTAGTTTATCGTATGGATTAGAAGTACCTTTCCGTGCGGGCTCTGACACCGCTGTCCGGAAGCCGCCCCACAGCCACTCCCAAAGTGGGCACAACGTCCTTGCTAGAGTCATAGCTGCCAAGCCGATCCCTAGGAAGTCATGCCGCTCCGGAAGTTGCCCAAGAGTGAAACGCCTCCCGACGGGTCCCTGTTGCACCGTTTTCCTAGGAGCTCGTTTCGCCTCGTCACCGTAGTTACGGCGATGTCTGCAGTGGTTTTGATGTTGGGCGGAGTCAGCTTCGTCGCAGGAATCGAAAGAGATGTCCAAGAGGCTGGCTCATCCGGGCTTGTGGCCGGGAAAGTCCCCGGCCAGAAATCACCCGAGCCAACCTACCCGATCAGCGGTTACTTCATCATGGCCAGTTCCCGCGACACCACCAACCAGAAAAAGCTTGCGGATATCAAAGCACTTGGCGGCGATACCGTTATCACCTTCGGGACATCACTTCAGCCAGCCACACTGGCGTCAATGCCCGGTGACTGCCTCATTGACGGGAAGCCCTGCGCGAGAGTCGCCTCCGGTTCACTCAGCGTGGACCGCTATTTCACATTCTTGGACGGTAGCAATTGGGGCGATTCAGCTCTCAAATGCCCGAATGACCGCACAGTCAATAACAACGGCCAAACATACTCAGTTTTGGTTCTGCCAAATTCTGGTCAAGGATGCACCTCCTCTGACGGAAAATATGACGTCGTGGTGGCCGGAGGCGGCAGCTCATCTGCAGTCGACCCCTCTCACTCCCTGGCAAACGCAGCCAGCGATCTTGGCATGAAGTTCTACGCTGGCTTGCCCGCACCTGTGAGAGGCAATGAGCTCGCCTATCTTCCAGATCTCTCATATCAAGCAACGCTGGCTGTCTTCACTGAGCGGTTTCTCGCCTATCAGGCGGATGCAAATGACATACCGGGCCTGGCTGGCTTCTACCACCACACGGAGATGCCTTTAACAGACAGTTCTGTGTTCGATCCAATACTCGATCTTTACACCAATCAAAACCGTGCCATTCGTCGTATCCTTCCTACCCGCGAAGCGATAGTCAGTCCGTACATTGATTCCCGCACCGCCAACGCAGGCATCAGTCTAGATAAGGTCAAAACCGGGATCCGCAGGATTGCGCAAACTTCGGGCGGCCTGGGGCTGAACATTGCCATCCAAGATGGCATGGGTACTGGCAAGGGTGCAGCGTTCAGTGAAAGCGAAGCCAACTCGGCAGTAGATCCTTTCGCGGCAACCATTGTTGGACAAGGTCCTTGGGGAGCAAAGTACATTGCGCCAAACAAGGATTACTTCTCCGCCGCTGCCACAGGTATTTCCGGCACCGGAGCCGTGCTGTGGGCCAATGTTGAAGGGATGGCACCCGTAACCAATGCAAACACGTGCGGTGACAGTCGTCGCGGACAAACAACCAAGGCCCGTCTGGACCGTCAACTTCAACAGGTAGCCACAGCCAAGAAGATTGTTTCCTTCATGTGGGACTCGTACTTCACCTGCAAAGGGACCGGCACTACCTTGCGGGAACAGGTCGAGTCGGGGGCCACCGCCCCCATCGTCACCGACACGACCTTCAAACCCTCCACTGGCCAAGTCGAGGTGGTCGGCTTCAACTTGGAGGGAAGCAATGTCACCGTGAAGTGGACAAACCAAAAGGGACAACAGCTCGAGAAATCAGTAAAAGCCAGTACTCCGGATTCGACCTACGGAATACGGGAAGGCATGAATCCCAAGCTGGAAAAGGTCTCCGTCAACGTTGGCGTCACTACCAGCAATGCCTCAAAGGACTACACAGTACAACTAACCAATGGATGGGGTAGGACAACCGCGGAATTCTTTTCCCAAGTCCAGTAGTCACGTAGCCCAGTGCATGAGCCAACGGCTCACTTCGCCGGCTACTTTTGCCGCTTGATAGAATCATCACTGCTGACGCCGACACCAAGGAACACATGACGCTCCCGACCGAAACCGAAACTCCCTCTGAGGAGTCCCGACCCCGACGTCAAAAGAGCGGCAAGAAAACCGCACGGAACGTGCTTCTTGGCTTCGCCGCCGCGGTGCTCGTAGCTGGCCTCATCGGCGGCGCTTACATCTTCAACCTTGCACAGACGTTCAACTCGGGTACCACCAAGATTGAGACCGCTTTCCCGGAAGAGTCCACGCGACCGCAGAAGACAGAGCCCGTCAACGGTACTGCGGCGATGAACATCCTTGTGATGGGCAGCGACACCCGCGGATCTGCTGAACTCGACGTCGACACCCAGTCGTCCACCGACCAGCGGGCTGACACTCTGATGCTGGTGCATATCCCGGCGGACCGTAAGAATGTCTACGCTGTTTCCCTCATGCGGGACCTTTGGGTCGACATCCCCGGAAAGGGACAGTCGAAGATTAACTCGGCCCTGGCTCAGGGTGGAGTTCCGCTCATGGTCCAGACAGTGGAGTCTCTCTTCCAGCAGCGCATTGACCACGTAGCCATGGTGGACTTCGAAGGCTTCAAGGGCCTCACAGATGCCTTGGGCGGTGTGGAAGTCGATATCAAGATTCCATTCTCGCCAGCAAAGGGGCCCATGAAGGGTCACTATTACGAAGCCGGGAAGCAGACCCTCAACGGTGACGAAGCATTGGCCTTTGTCCGCGAGCGTTATTCGTTCAGCGACGGCGACTACCAGCGCGTGCGAAACCAGCAGGCCTACATGAAGGCAATCATCAGCAAGACGATCGCCCGCGAGACGCTGACCAACCCGGTAACGGTCAACAGCATGGTGAGCGCAGTGTCACCGTTCATCAGTGTCGACAAAGGCTTCGATGCTACAGCCATCGGTAGCCTCGCACTGGGGATGAAGGACCTTCGAGCGAACGACACCGTGATGTTCACGCTGCCCACGCTCGGCACCGGAACGTCCGCGGACGGACAGTCGATCGTTGTGCCGGATACAACAGCCATCACCGAGATTGCAACAGCCCTTTCGAAGGACCAGCTGGGAGCCTACGTCACTGCTCATGCTCTTGAGAAAGGCAACTGATCAGCGCATTCGTTGGTTCTGTCTTATATAGCGTGAGCTCCAAGCCGACCACCCAGAACTTGGGTGGGCGGCTTGGCCGGTACGCGGGTGACAAACGGTTGCTTACAAGCGCATGCTGACCCGGTGGACGGCTTCGAGGAACACACGCGAGCGTCCCTGGGTCTGTCGTGCAAGTGCCAAAGACGTGTTCGGCCACACCCTCGCGCCCAAATACACCGATTGAATTCTCGTCAGCTCTAACGACACGGTGATACGGGCAGGAGACCGCGAATTTTAGCGAACTCCGCCCAGGTCCTCACGGTGTAGAACGGCATATCGGCCGCAGCCAGTTGCTGTAGAGCGTACGATTGGCCCCCGCGACCAGGTCAGGTCCAGTTTCTTCGCCTCAGTCATGACTTCGGGCGGGATATCCCTGTTATATCGTGGCGGTGGCCTCGCCGCCGTACTTTCAACAAAAGGGGCAGGAAGTCCAAGGCGAAGTTGTCCCCAAACGCGAAGTGAGACCTGGGTGCCAGGGGCGTAAGGTGCCAGTCAACAGAGGTACTGAGGCGCTCCGCCACCACCGAAATGAGAAACTGTCGCTTTACAGATTATCTTCGCCCGGGCCCGCCACGGACGCTAGCCACTCCCGGATGTGCTCATGCCGGTCCTAAACACCTAGTGGTAGTCGGCTGCCTTTTCGGAGCACTATGATGACGTTTACCTCGATTCAGGCTGAGTCAGTGATGCGGAGGTTGTCGGAGCGGAGCCGCGAAGCGCCGGTCACGCTTGGCTAAACCGGCTGTAGGCAACGCCGCCAGCAAGTCGAAACGCTTCGCGGTAGCAGGCTTCTTCGGTGGATTGCTTAGCTGCCTCGAGGGCGATCTTCCAAGCATCATCAACGGACGTTCCGACTGCCAAGGCAACGGCGGCAAGGGCAGTCACAGACTGCCTGTGTTCTGTGTATTCGATGGACCCCATCGAGCAAAAATATACTGGCCTCCATCGTTTCGAGTAATTTGACTTGCGTCATGACAAATTCTGTCGTATGTAAGCTTGCTGTCGACTGGCCATTCGCTGGCTAAGCGCCTAGCACGGCGCATCATGGAGCCATATAGGCATCTGCCCCTACCTGACGATTATTCGCCCGCCCTCGCCGCCAGTGAGTGACCGTGTAACCTGACGAAGCCGCACTGAGGCCTGTGGCCCAACCAGAACCGCCCGCGTTGAGAGAAGTTGCAAAGTCCAATCATGGTAGAAGCACCCTCAGGACGGGCCGCCCGGCAAACCAGCTAGGAACCCCTTCACGTCCCCCGCCACCCGCTCCGGGCACTCCCACAGCACCAAGTGCCCTGTCTCTTCATAGACCGTGAACCGGGACCTGGAAATTCGCCCGGCCAGTGTCTCCTGATGGTGCCGCGGTACCAAGTGGTCGTGGGCGCCCCAAAGGATCAACGCGCGAGCTGAGATGGTTCCGGTTTCCGTCGGCGGGACAGCCTCGTAGTATCCCCGCAGCGATGATTTCCAAACGGACGCCGGCATAGCCAGGCCATCCCGCACCCGGTCATCGATGTACCAAGCGGGCACGGTGTGCAGCAGCCTGTACCAAGACAAGGAGTCGCGAACCCAGTCCTCGGTAATCGGATCAGTCAGCGCTTCCACTTCGTCGGCAAACGGAGGCTTCCCGTGGAGGCTCAGCGGCGAGCCCACCAGAATCAACGATTCCACGAGTTCCGGACGCAACACCGCCAACTGCTGCGCCACGTATCCCCCGCTGGACGAACCCAGCACGTGAACTCGGGAAATCCCCAGGGCTTCAAGGAGTGCAGCCACATCCTGAGCCACCTCAACCAACGAGTACCCAACTAAAGGCTTGTCCGCCCCACCGTGCCCACGCAGATCCGGCACCACAACAACCACGTCCGGAAGTGAGGCAATCAGCCGCTCGAAACTCCGCCAGGACTCACTCCAGGCGTGCAGCAAGAGCAAAGGCGTGCCGCCGTCGTCGACTATTTCCTCAAGGTGACCTTGAACAAAACACGGCACAGTGATTCCGGTGGCGAGAGATACGGTCCTGACCTCGGACTTCATGGGGCCAGCGTACGCTCAGCACTGCGCTCCCACGAGGGCCAACAAAGACACCCGGTCAATTACCAGCTTTCGGCGTTAAGGTTGTTGTGTCCCGCCTGATCCCCCATCAGGCGGGACACCTACGTTAAGCCGCCATCAGCGGGATCAGCTCCGCCCCGTCTCCCACTCCCGGAACTTGTCAGCAATCTCCGCGGAGTGCGTGTGATGAAGGTAGTGCTCGCCGGGCAGGGGCACCACGGTTCCGTCGGTAACGCTCGATGCCTGCTTCTGGTGCAGGCCCACCCACTCCGGGTTCTTCGCGTTGTCTGACACGACGAACAGGAGCAGCGGCAGGTCCGCCGGGAAACCCGTGCCGAGGGAGCGCTCGAAGTTCTGGGGAATGTGCGCCATCTCGTTGAGATAGGTGGGGTTGAGGGAGTTCCGGTTGGTGAGCAACTCCATCTGCTCCCGCGCATGGTCGGAGTACTCGGAGTTGTCCTTGGCATAGGCGGCAGCGGTGAACAGGCGCATGATGCCGAGGTTCTTCGCCGCGGAGAACAGCCCCGTGGGGAACTGGGTGTCCATCCCCGGCTGCCCGGGGACACTGGTGTCGATGCCAACAAATCGCGTCACCTCCTCCGGGTAGCGGGTGGCATATTCGATGCCGTAAATGCCGGCGATGGAGTGGCCCATCAGGACGTACCGGTCAATATCGAGTGCCTCAAGCGCCCCATGGACCTCCTGCACGATGTTCTCAGTGGTCCGCTCCTGATCAGTGCCGTCGCTGAGGCCGTAACCGAACGGTTCCACGACGATCACGCGATGATCGGTGGCAAGGTCCCGTACCAGCGGCGCGAAATCGAGGACAGGAGAAGACGTGCCAAAGCCCGGCAAGAGTACGATGTTCTCCCCGGCCCCGCTCACGAAGACATTCATCTTGCGGCCTTCGACGTCCACCCTCTGGCCGTAGGATTCGATCCGCTGACTCTCGGATTCGCTCGCCACCACATTGATCACCGTGGTGGTAGCCAGGCCCACAGCGAGCACGGCCCCTACGGCGGTAGCCGCCACGAGCAATTTCTTAACTGACCTCTTCAACCATGCCTCTCCAGGGCACACGATGTGCCCTCCATCCAGCCTCGCTTTCAACAGCGGCGCCCGCGTCACCCCCAGGGGTTCACTTGCGTACTACTTTCGCGGTACGTGGATATCGTCCTCACGATGAAGCAGTCCGGGTGGCGGCAACGCAATACTGGGCGGGTGCCGTCACTCCGCCCCCCAGGAATCACCGCACCGCTGGGTGATGTCATCGCCGTCGCCCTTGTGGTGCTCTTTGGCGTCCTTCCCTATCCCGACGAAGTTTTCCAAGCCCGTGGACTGTTGCTCGTTGTGGCACTCCTGCCCGTTGCGGTGATCCCAATTCGCCGCCGCTGGCCCGTCGCTACGCTCGGGGTAAGTCTCGCCTGCACCGTTGGCATCGCCTTCGCCGGAGTACTCGCGCCCGGAACGCTGATCGCTGTCACAGTGGCGGCGTTTTCAGTGGCAGCCCGGACACGACGGCTGGTGGCAATCATCTATGTGGGTCTGGCAGCACTGGTGGTGTTCGTTGTCAGTTCTGTCCCACTTCACGGCGATCTCTTCGACTCCCGGGCACTTCAGTTCGTCTCCTTCATCGTCGTGGCCGGTGCCATGGGGGACGCCACAAGATCGCGCCGCGAGTACATCGCCGCCGTGACCGAACGCGCCGAACGAGCCGAGCGCGGCAAGGAAGAGGAAGCACGACGGCGGGTGGCTGAGGAACGCGTCCGGATCGCCCGGGATCTCCACGACCTGGTTGCTCATCAAATCTCCGTGATCAGCCTTAGCGCCGGGGTGGCCTCCTCCTCGCTGCAGGCACGGCCGGAACGGGCGCAAGAGGCACTGACGAACATCCGGAGTGCGTCCCGATCAGTCCTGGCCGACATCGGCACGTTGATGGCGCTCCTGCGCACCGAGAATGCGGACGAACAACGTGATCTCCACCCACAGGCCGGGCTGAGTCGGCTTGACCATCTACTCTCCCGCTTCACCGATGCCGGCCTGCAGGTCACATTGCACAGGGAGCAGGGCATCGCCCCGCTCTCCTCAGCAAGCGACCACGCCGCCTATCTGGCCCTGCAGGAGGGCCTCACCAACGCGCACAAACACGGCACGGGCAACCAAACCGCCGTCGACATCCGCGCCAGCGCAGGTGACGTACTGCTGACGGTCACCAATCCCGTGGGTCGTGAAGCTTCCTTGGCCGCAGCCAGCGGGCACGGACTGCGTGGACTACGCGAAAGGGTGGCGGCCGTGCGTGGAAACGTCCGGACTTTGCGCAGAGACGGCGAGTTTCGGCTCATCGTCACTATCCCCTCTGCAGACGGGACGGGGAGATGATCAGGGTTCTCGTCGTCGACGATCAACCGTTGGTGCGGCAAGCCGTGCGGGACATTCTGTCCGACAACGGCGACATCCGAGTGGTTGGCGAGGCATCAAACGGCCGCGAGGCTGTGGCCGCCACGGCGCGAGAGGTCCCGGACGTCGTCGTCATGGATATCCGAATGCCCGAGCTCGACGGTATCGCAGCCACAGAGCAAATCTGCGCGGGTCGTTCCGGCGGCACGACGCGAGTTCTGGTCCTCACCACCTTCGAGGAAGACGAGTACATTGTGGCCGCCCTCCGTGCCGGCGCGAGCGGCTTCATCGGCAAAGGCGCGGAGCCCGACGACATCGTCCGTGCCGTGCGAACCATCCATCTGGGTGAATCGCTGTTGTCCCCCGCTGCGACGCGATCCCTCGTCGAGCGTTTCGTACATCAGCCCGCTCCCCGCGCCACCGTGTGGGAGGACAAGACGCTCGCTCGACTCACCGAGCGCGAGCGGGAGGTGCTCCTCCTCGTCGCCAGGGGGCTGACCAACCAGGAGATCGCGGCGGACCTGGTAATCTCCCCGCACACAGCAAAGACACACGTCAACCGGATCATGACCAAAGTGGATGCCCGGGATCGAGCTCACCTGGTGATCCTTGCTTATGAGTCGGGGCTGGTTTCCGCGGGGCCGTGAACTCGCCCGCGTCTCAGGGGTGTTCGATCCAACAGGCCAGAATGGTGGTGGACAGTTGGTAGGCGAATTCGGTCCGGGTGATGCTGTTGGGGCCTAGTTTCTCCGGCAGCCCGGAGGCATCAACGTGCAGGATCATGGAGTCCTTCTGGAACACCGTTGAACCGTCGGCGGTCTCGTAGGCAGGGAAGCCGAGGTTGGACAGACCTTCAATGGGCTTGGCGTCGGTTGCCAAGGCTTCCATGGCCTCGAAGTACTTCAGGGCAGTCGATTTGTCCGTTGCTTCCTGGACAGTGATTTTCAATGCCCCTCCCAGCATGTGATAGGTGCAGGCGAACGTACTGTTGGCCCAGGAGTTAACCGTGTGCGGCGCTGAGTCCAAGCCCAGGATCGAGGTCACGTTCCCCATGGTTTCGTCACCGCAGACCATGAGGGAGGCCTCGCTGGGGCCGCCGGAGGGATCGGAGGACGAGGTGCTGGAGCCGTGGGCAGCGTGTCCACCGTCCGCAGAAGCTGAGCCGGATGGAGACGCGGCCTCGGAAGGCGGCTGCTGTGCCGCGGTGCCGGCTGCGCATGACGAGAGCAGGAGTGCAGTAAGGGCCAGTGCGGCCAAAAAATACTGGGGTTTCTTCATCGCAAGGTCCATTTCTTGGGCATGTTAGTGCCATCACTCCGCGGGTCAGGTCTTGAGCTTGGCGTACACCACGTAGTTGTCATCAAAGAGGCCGGTTGCGGCGTTGTAGCCATCGCAGGTGATGAGGCGAAGCTCCGGTCCGGCCGTGTTGCCGTACACGTCAAAGGTGGGAAAGTCGCCTTTGCTGTACGTGGCTGCCCGGTCGACAGTAAAGACCACTGTGCTGCCATCGGCGCGGGCAACCTCGATGTCCGAGCCGGCTGTGAGTGCGCGCAGATCCGCAAAGACACCCTTGTTCCCGCCCAGGGCATTGACGTGGCCCAGGACCACCGAGGGCCCCCGTTCACCAGGAGTCGGCGATCCGTTGTACCACCCCGCCGGTGCTCCGTTTCCGGTATCCTGCGGCACTTCCAATGACCGGTTTTCCCTCAGCCCCAGACTGATCAGCTCACTCCGAAGACCAATCGTGGGGATCTCCAGGACCACCGGATCGGACGCGGCCAAGGCCGGCGGTTCGCTGGAAACAGTTGTGGGTGCAGGCGCGACGGACTGTGCCGGCGCCGCGGTCTGTGTCGGCGCGGCAGTGGAAGACGTGGCCGATGGCGGTGCCGGCTTCTCCGAGTCCACCGGGCTGCATCCGGTCAGCGCCAGAAGCAGGAGCAGACCGCCCGCCGTGTAGGCACGCATACCTGCACGGCGGGGGTGTTTCACGCTTGTCATCAGCTCAGCTCGACGGCGTCAGCTTAGGCAGCTGAAGCTACGCGATTGCGACGGATCACATACGCGCCACCGGCAACAGCTGCCAGGACGAACCCGCCACCGAGGGCCAGTGCCCCTGCATCCATTCCCTGGGTTTCGGTAACACCGGTGTCAACACCGCCGCCAGGCATGGCCATACCTTCGGCCAACGTGCCGCAAAGAGCCGGCGACGTAGCAGCCAACGGAAGGCTCGGAACCAGGTCACTCTTGGCAGCCTGACCTGCCGCGCTCAGTGTTGCCGGGTCCAGTCCGTGAACGACGACGACGGCGGTCCCGGCTTCGAGGGCGGCCTTCGTTTCGGCGTTGACTTCGAAGGTGCGGTCCACAGTGTAGCTGGCACCCTGGCCAGCAAGCTTCAGATCAAGGCCTGCTGCAGGGCTGGTATCTCCACTGGTGGATAAAGTGGTGACGATGCCGCCATAAGACGGGGCGCCTTCGGTAGTGGAAACGACTCCGTCACCATCCTTGTCGGCCGAGGCAGGCGGGCAAACACCCTGCGCACCACCGTGGATGTGCTGGACGTGAGGATAGGGAGCATCCATGAAGGTCGCGGCCAAGCCGGATACTTTCAATACGGCGTGGGCTTGGGTCCCGTTGACGTCGACCGTGACTGTGCCGGATGCGGAGCTGCCGTTGATGGCACCCAACGTGGACTGGTAATGGTGTTCCCCGTCGTGGGCCATGGCGGGAGCGCCTGCGAGAGCCAGTGCCCCCAAGGCGAGGGTGGGTACAGCCATGAATCTAAGTGTCTTGTTCATCGGAATGATCTCCTCATAGACGCGTCTAAGACGTGCGTGCCTCCGGAAACGGAAACACAGACTATTCGGAGCCGCGGGACGTTCGGATGGGTGCCGGTACCACAGGGATACGACGACGGCGGTCGGTTCCGCCGTGCCTGCAGGTCGGAACTACGACCAGAAGGGCTGTGCTCTTGCTGCTGCGGCTCTCAACTGAGCACCGTCAAGCACGATGAAGGCTTCTTCCATTCCCAGGGCTTTCCATTGGGCCACCAGCCGGACTTCGCCGTCGTCGGGCAGCGGCCACAGCCAGAGGTTGCCCGAGGCAGAAACCTCGTCGTCGCCACCGCTTCCGCCGCCACCGCGGAATGTCAACGTCGGCGGCTCAGGCTGCTGTGTCGGGTTCATGTGGGCGCCCATGTCTTGAAGGCCCGTCCTAGCGCGTTTGCCGTCCGGGAGCTGAACGCCGAACAGGAGCTGCCGGTCCGCACTGTGCGGCCCCATGTTGGGTCCATGCTGGAAAATCGTGGCGTGGAGCGTAGCCCATTCAACGTTGTCCTCATCGGCCCGTCGAATGATCCACACGAGATCGAACATGCACCCCACGGAGAACACGCTGGCGCTTCTGACGGCAAGCATCAGGGTTGGACTGTTATGCAGGAACTGGCCGATGTGCACTACGGTCGGGAGCTCATGATCCGGCGCCCCGACCCACGGTGGCGGAACGAATCTGGCGCCCCTCACAGGCTGGACGGCTTCGGGCGCCGGGAAGTCATCGAAGAAGTTCACGCTCGTCCTTTGTTCGCTGGCAACGACTGACCAGCGGAACGTCGACTACGTCGCACGGGATCCCCCAATCCGTCCTGATCCGCACAGTCTAGCCCGACGGCGCCACGCCAACGTCGCGGGAGCGTCTGGCCGTTTCAGTGCATGAAACCGCTGCCATCCCAGTCTCGGTCGTACTTGCCGCACCGTGTGCAGCGCCTGTAACGGCCGCTGCCATCTTCCGCGGATTCCACGTGCCAGACGTGGTGGAGGTTCAATTTGCACATGATCATCTGGAGCATGGCGATCTCCGTTCCCAGCACGCACAACTCGCACAATGCGTTCGAAGCGTGTCCTCAAAGTTTAACCCGTGCGCAAGGTGACGGGAAGCGTAAACAGCTCGCCGTCGGTGTCCCTCCTGATCCCCCATCGGGCGGGACACCGACGCTGCCACCACTACTTGGTGGTCAACACATTCCACAGGATGAGGTCGTGGGCATGCCTGGCTTTGTCGTCACCGCGGAAATCCGCTTCCTTGATGCTGCCGCCGGTATCGATTCCGATGCTGGATGTCGAGGCGAACCGGCCCATCATCGATTTGTTGGACAGCATGGAGACGGAGCGGATGTTCTTGTATGGCACGGAGACGATGGCCAGTTTGTTGCCAACAAAGCTCTTGTCTTGCAGGATGACGCGCATGTTGGTGATACCGACGAAGCCAGTACCCACGCCGATGCAGTCGTACACCGCATAGACGATCTCGCCTTGAAGTAAGCCCGCCCGGATCTGCTCCAATTGCTCTGGCTTGTCGTGAATGATGTTGGTCAAGATCTCTCCCGGGGTCAGTCGCGAAGGGGGACGCCCTGGGCGTCCCTTCGGAAATATTCAGCACCGGCAAGGATCATGATGCCCTCGATGAGGCCCCACAGTCCGATCAGACCGAACGTGAAGATGCCCACCACAATCGTGAGAACCAACTGGATGACACCGATGGTGGTGTAACCCAAGTAGAAGCGGTGGATACCGAGGCCGCCCAGGAAGATCCCCAGCAGGCCGGCAGCGATCTTCGACTTCTGCTGCGGGTAGCCATACGCCGGGTTGGGCAGCGGCGGCTGGGCACCGTACTGCGGTTGCTGGGGCTGCGCGTAGTACTGCGGTTGCTGAGGCTGCGCGTAGTACTGCGGTTGCTGGAGTGCCGGCGGTTGAGCGGCATAGTGCTGCTGCGGAACTTGGGGATGTGCATAAGGCTGCTGGGGCTGCTGGGCATAGCCCTGCGGAGGCAGGGGCGGCTGTGGCTGTTCGTGGAACTGCGGTTGCGGCGGGACGGGAGGCTGGCCGCCTTCCGGTTGAGCTGCGTGGTCGTCTGGATGTGGTTGTGCCATGATGGATGCCTTTCGGAGATAGTCAATGCAGCCCAAGGTGGCGGGCGACAGTCAGAACCGGCATCCCCCAAGCATTGTGCCGAGACCAGTTTGACGGACCACAGCGCGAATTACGTTGATTGCGCGCAACATTTCGGGCTGGAGACCGTCTGGTTCTTGAGCCCTGACCCAAGCGGGTTCATGGTGGCACCGCCCGAACCCCGACACAGCGCTGAATCAACGCATTTTTTGCACTGTCAACAATCAGGATTTGCGCAAAATTTACTAAAATTTGCACAGAATGGATTGCATCAGATGCCTTCCTATTGCGCGCAAAATAGCAATATTTGCGCGGAATGAACGTTCTTGAAGCACTGTGAATAATCGCACTCCGCAAGTCTTCGGCAAGTTTTGGAGATGCAACTAAAGTCACTTTAGGATGGGCTTGAAGCGTCAAGTCAACTGCGTTCAGTTGGGTTTGTTCGATTAATTTACGTTCGCCTGATAGGGCGTTGGGGGCAGCTATGGGGGCTGAATCGTGAATATTTGTGTCCTGACTCTGATAACCGTGCTGGAGAACCGCCGCATGCCTGCCGGCGCTTTGCTGCGACATAAGTAGTCCTCGGCATGGCCATTTCGCTAACGTCGTCAACTACCAGCGGGTCCACGGGCAGCACAACCTGGCTGCGCGCTCAAGGTATGCAGATGCGCATTCTGGACTTGCTGTGCGTAGTGCTTGCAGTCGGCGGCGCGCACATACTCCGCTTCGGAGCCGAAGATGCGTCCATTGCCGAAACAGAAGTCTCCTACGCGGCTGTTTCAGTTCTGCTCGTTGTCGTTTGGCTGACAGTACTGGAGTTCAGCGGAACCAAAGACGCGAAAGTCCTCGGTACCGGAACCGAAGAATACAAAAGGGTGGCGGCGTCGTCTCTCTGGCTCTTCGGTGCACTAGCCGTCGTCTCCTACGTTCTCCAGCTGCAGACGGCACGTGGTTACGTCTCGGTTGCCCTCCCCCTGGGAATCCTCCTGCTGCTGGCAAGCCGCTGGTTCCAGCGGCAGATTCTCCACAAAGGCAGGCTCGATGGCCTTTATCTTCATCGCGTCCTTCTGATAGGTGCGGCCCAGAGCGTGGACCACCTATGGACGAGGCTGAACCAGCATATTGTTTCGGGTTACCAACCCGTGGCGGCCTTCCTCACCGATTCCGGCAGCATTGACAAGCGGCTGCCAGTCCTGGGCACATCCCCATCAGTTGAGGAAGTGCTCGATGCCATTGAGCAGCGAAAGGCTGACACGGTGGCCATCTCCAGTGGTGCTGACCCTACCTTTCTGCGTCATCTGGGATGGGCATTATCGGCCCGCGACGTTGGAATGATCATGGCACCGGCACTTACCGATGTGTCAGGTCCGAGGATTCATATTCAGCCCGTCGCAGGGTTGCCGCTTGTGCACGTCACCACGCCAAAGCTGGAGGGGATGCAGGCCATAGCCAAGCGCACCTTCGATATTCTTGCCTCCTCCGTTCTTCTTGCGTTTCTATCGCTCCCGATGGCTGTTGTGGCACTGTTGATCAAGCTCGATAGCCGCGGGCGAGTGTTCTTCCTCCAGGAGCGCATCGGCAAAGCCGGCGAAGCTTTTCACATGTACAAGTTCCGGTCCATGCGCAGCGACGCGGAGCTGCGACTGGAGGCGCTCAAGCAGCTCAGCGAAGGCAACGACGTCCTGTTCAAGATGAAGAACGATCCTCGCGTCACCCGCATCGGAAAATGGATTCGCCGATACTCTATTGACGAACTCCCACAATTGTTCAATGTCCTGAAAGGTGACATGAGCTTGGTAGGACCCCGGCCTCCGTTGCCCTCGGAAGTGGCGGTCTACGAACAGCACGAGCACCGCAGGCTGATGGTAAAGCCGGGTATCACCGGTTTGTGGCAGGTCAGTGGCCGCAGTGACCTGTCGTGGGAAGAGTCCATACGGCTGGACCTCTACTACGTAGAAAACTGGTCGCCAGCCCAAGACCTGATGATCCTGTTCCGCACGCTACGTGCAGTGCTCGCCAGAGACGGCGCTTACTAGCGTTCAGACCACCACAAAGTAAGGCTCGCAATACATGATGAGAAGGACACCTTGAAGCCCGGACACCGGTTGCATGAGAAGCGGAACCCTGAGTTCAGGGGACTCAGCTTCACCCCGGATCAAGCGGGTTGGCTCATTGGGGTGTTGGCGCTGGGAGCGCTGATCAGTGGACTTGCTCAGAACATCCTTCTTACTTATTCATCCTTCGGTGGCTTCAACCTCATGGACGATCTGTGCATCTCGCTGATGTTCATGGTTGCCCTCACTCGATTGGCTCATCGATTCAACGTTCCAGCCCTCCTCTCCGTGGTTTGGATCGTGGCCTGCTTGATCGCTCTTTGGCGAACTGTGGATGAGAGTCTTATTCCCAGCGACTCCGCCTTCTTCCTGTTCCGGCAAGTCTGCATGCCTGTGTTGGTAATCGTCTGTGGGTTGGTCATGACCCGGCGCGAGTGGCGATGGGTCCTGGTGGCAGTGATGGGTATCAGTCTCCTCAACGCCGCCTACATCGGGCTTGAGGTACTGGGAATACGGCTTGTTGATCCCGCTCCTTTTGCCCTTCTCAGCAAAACTGCCATGTACCCGAACGGCTTGCCCGGTTACTACATGTCCTTTGACTTGGCTGGCGAACTTGCAGTCCGAGCTGGCGGGCTCTTCCTGAATCCGCCTACAACAGGCATTGCGACTGGTGCAGCTGCTGTCCTAACGTTTCATGCCGTGCGGTCCCGCTGGAGGTTATTGCTGGTCCTGGCATTTGGACTCGCGACCATCGCCACAATCAGCCGAGCAGGGATTCTTCTTATGCTTATCGGCATTGTCGGACCGATTCTGGCAAGGAAGCTTCACCCGCTGGTAGCCCTGCCAATTCTGGGGATCCCCGCCCTCATGGCGGGCAACAACATCGCCGACCTCGGCAATTCCGATTCCCATGTAGATGGCCTTACCGTGGGCGTTGAGCATGCCTTCGAATCAGTGATCGGTCGAGGATTCGGCTACGTTGGAAACTTTGCAGGAAAGGCAGGCGGGCTTCAGGAGGCGTCCGAGAGCCTCTCGGGAATTGCGTTTTCTGCCGCTGGTTTGGTGACCGTAGGCATTTACGTTGCAGCGCTGGGTGCAGCTGTCGTTTTCCTGCTGCGGCAACCCGGGCGGTGGGAATCCTATTTGGCCATTGGAGCACTGGTCATTGCGATGCTCGCAGAGACTGCCGGCTCCATGAACGCAACGGTACCCATGTGGCTGCTGGTTGGCGCGACGTTCGCCTCCGGATTGAGAACCCGGAAGCTGACATCCAGCGGTTCCCTAGCTTCGACCGAAGCGCGTCTTCAACGTCAGCAACACAAACCGGGTGTTGCCCACGAGGTATCGCTTCAATAGCCGACGCGGTTCCTGAGCGAATCTGTAGCACCACTCCAAGCCCAGCTTTTGAACCCACAGCGGCGCTCTCTTCAAGCGTCCTGAGATGACATCGAACGATCCACCTACCCCGAACACCAGGCCAACCCCCAGCTGATCCTTGTTGCGGAGGACGAAATGCTCCTTTTGGGGGCTGGGAAGCGCCAGGAAGAGCAGCTCGGGCTTTGCGGAAGCAATGGCTTCCACAACTCCGGATTCTTCGTCAGCAGTCCAGTACCCGTTACGGTAGCCAACCACGTTGACCCCTCTGGAGATGAAGTCTTCGGCGACAGTGTGGACCACGTCGTCCCGCGCGCCCAACAGGTATACCCGGTCCCCACGCTCCGGAGCATGCCGAATCAACTCCAGGAACAGGTCGATGCCGGAAACGCGTTCAGGTGCCGGAACGCCAAGAATGCGGCTGGCCCAGACAATGGATTGTCCATCGGCGTTGCTGATGGCACTCGCTTCCACATACTGCCGCAGTTTGGTGTCTTCCAAAGCGGCAAGCACAATGGACGCGTTCAAATCAGCCCGCCAATGGCCACGCTCGCCAACAAGGTGGTGGCACAGATCCACGGACTCCTCCATGGTCAACAGATCCAGGGGAAGGTCGAAGACGCGTTCCCGCCGGGTTACCACGTTGCCGTTGCTCATTCGCGCGTCCCCAAGTCGTTGTGGATCCATTCACTCAGTCTCTGCAGCGCCGCGGACTGCTCACGTACTCGCCGGGTTCTGAGCTCAACGATCGAGCCCTCCAATTCGCTTTGCCTGCGGACGGCGTCATTGGCCGCGTCAGCATAAAGTTCAGCGCGCGGTGGAACAGTCAAGGCCGCTTCGCCAAAGAAGTCCCGGAGGACTTCAGTATCCGAAGTGACCAAGGCCTTGCCGGCGCACATTGCTTCGTAGCCGGCTCGCTGCATGGTGTCTTCTTCGGTGGTCGGTGCAAGCAAGACGTTGGCATGCCCCAAAAGCCGAAGGTATTCTGCCCTCGAGACGAAACCGGGGAAGACGGTATTGGCAGCGTTGCATGCCTGAGAGAACGATTCGGGCGCCCGGCCGGTAAAGACCCATACGACGCCGCCAGCCAAGTGGGTTGCTGCGGCCAGTTCCTCAAGAGGTTCATCGTATGAGTACGTGATGGGGACCAGGACGTACTTCTTATCCTGCAGTTGGGCCAGTCCTTGGTCCTCGAACTCACCGAGTTCACCTACTTCGGGGTAGGTCTCTATGAGATCGTGCAGGACCAAGGCTTCGGCTCCATGGTCCTGGGCTTGGACTGCCAGGGCATCGTTGGTGACGATCGCCAGGTTGGGTGCGCCAAGGAGCTTGGCCACCAGTTTGGTGGACCACTTCCACTTGGGGTCATAGAAAGTGCCGGTATGGAGGTCGCCACAGATGCGCACGTTCTTCCCGACGGCGGAGCGCACGGCCAAGAGCGCGACGACGGGAGGCTGCATGACAATCACTTCGGTGGGCTTGTATCGACGCAGGTACTTCCACGTGGAAACCCAGAGCCTAAGGTAGCGCAGAGGCAACGGGCCGGACCCACCGCCGTCGGACCATTCCTCAATGCCTAGCCGCCGGGCGATGCCCTCGCTACGTCCATGGAAATCAATCCAGCTGACGAAAACCGGATTCTTCTTCTGGCCAACAACTGCACCATTTTCGAGCAACGTGGTCATCTGCGAACTTCACACTCATGGAGTATGCACGCAGGACGGTACCGAGGCATCGGTTCCATAATTTCTTCCCCCAATGAAACGTCAAACAATACAGCTGGTTTCGCTGCAGCAATACCACCGGAAACCACTGTTCATTCCTCATGAATTCTACTTCATGAGGAATGAGGTCCTGTGCTGGAACGGGCCCTGCGTCACCTTATGAAGCTGCTATGAATTGCAAGCATTCCGACCTTCTACGCGTGCATCCGTTCAGCAAGCCCGGCTGACTCCAGATCACGGAGGAAGTCCAGAGCCGGTCCTTCAATTTCATGCAGCTCCATTCCGTATTCTTCCGCCACGCTCTTCACCAGATCCAGTTCGGGGCAAGGTGAATCGACGGTCCCCAGGGTCAACCAGATAGCGGCTGCAGGACCTTGGAGCGCGCGTGGGCGAAGATCTCCCTGCAAATCCCGGAGATCCAGGACATAGACGGCTTCCTCGCAGAGTTCGAAAGCAATACCCGACGGCCTGTACCATTTGTCCATTTAGTCCCCTCGGATTTTGAAGAGACTTGCAGAAGCGGAGGGTAACGTCCTGATACCCCGTGCCAACCTCTTCACCCGCGACCGAATCAAACCGAAGCGATCCGCTTCAGCCATCCCAGGATCTTTACGGAGTTCCTCATTACTGGGATATACCGCCCTGACGAAGAGCCGAATCTTGGACCTCCATTCGGCCATCCTGATGGCGTAAAGCCACCCCCCAGTAGTGGCCTGGGCACTGGTCCGGTTAATCTCCCAACGGGCCAGCTCCCCCGCCGTCAGGTCGTCGAACGGCCCATCGACGCCCAGCTCACGAAGCTCTTTCTCCAAAACCCGCCGAATTCTTCCAACATCAGCCAGCCGGACCAGCGATTGAAGTTGCACCGGATCCATGTCCTGCTTGAGGCCCGCTATCAGTTCGGCGTACTGGGCATCGTCTTCGGCCGTCGACGAGTTCCTCAGGACGTGCAATAACGCAATCACACCGTTGGCCACACGACTGGCAGTCAGGACAGGAACGTTAGCCAATTCACCCTGGGTGCGCGTTTCCCACAGAAGATCAAATACCTCCCCGGCTTTCCCAAAAAAGCCCGGGAAATACGAGTGCACATCGATGTCACTCGGCCACTCCTCGTGGATCAATGTCCGTGAGTGTGGATCAAGGATGCTTGGCGCAAACCTTACGTCCCGGTCTTTCCACCCATAGCTTGCAAGGATCGTGCAGAACTCGGACATCCGGGAAGGTTCCACCAAAATGTCCGCATCACTGGAGATTTTCTGACTTCGAAGGCCCATTTTCTCCAGCAAAGGACCCTTTATGGCAAGAACCCTCACGGAGTGCTCGGCCGCAATCCGATCCACCAGGGCATAAGCGAGAGGGGTCGCTACTGCCACCGGCAATGCAACAGAGGCCACATCCACCTGTTGAGTCATCCGAATTCCCCGCCCGATTTTCTTCCGCGTGCCCGCAGGAATACTACCCCGGGAGCCAGCATGACCACGTACGCAACCGAGCCGGCAATTGCCGCTCCAACTGCTCCCATCGGCGATAGAACAATCATCCCGCCGACGCTGAAGAGCACCGCGGTCAGCGTCGCGTAGGCACGTATGCGCGCGTGGCCCGTTTTCACAAGAATTCCATTGACTAGGAAGCCCATGCCTTTGGCCCAACCCCCGACGGCGAGAATCACTGCGGGGAGGACCGCACCATGAAATTCCTCGCCAAAGACCAACGGAATGAGGAACCACAAGCTTCCTGCGCAGACAATCACTCCCGCGGTCATCACCAGGGCACACCATCGGATGACAGCACTGAACTCGGTCGCTTTCCGGAGGCCGCTGCCTCCAGCCATGGCAGCGTCGCGGAAGGGCTTGGCAGCCACGGTGAAGAGTTCGGCGACCAGCATGCCGATTGCGTAGTAACCAAGTTGCTCAGCACCAATCAGTGGCCTGAGGACTATGGGGTCCAGATTGACCAGAAGGACGCCACCCAGGCCACCGAGCACGGCCCAGTTCAACGTTCTGAGCGGTCTCAACGTCACTTGGCGCATGGCCCGGGTCGTGGCAACGCTGACTTCCCTTGGCACCCTGACGCAGGCAGCACACAGGTACAGGAATCCCAGCACCTGCGGGACCACCAGGGTCAGCACTGCAGTCTGCAGGTTCAGCAGATCCGTGAAGAACAATCCTGCCGTGAGTACAAGCCGCGACAGCGCCGTGATCCATTTTTCAACGGAGAGCGCAAGGATCATGTTGCGGTTCAGGACCTCCCCCCGTTGGACCAACGCTGCGGCGAAGACCACGGCACCGAAGCCAAGGGACCAGCTGAGGTCCGGCTGGAGGAAACCTGCCTGGACGAACGCCAACGCTGCCACCGATGCGAGCACGAAAGCTGCCACCACCACGGTCATCCATGCGCCGAAACGGAACCTCCGCAACCAGTAGTTCCCATACACAGCGAGGGAATCGGACGTGCCGAGCCCCAGGACGGAAGCGGCCACCACAATGATCGATTGGCTCGTGGAAAAGTCCCCTTGTCCTGCCGGCCCCAGCGAACGCGTCAACAGCGGCGCCACCAGGAGCGAGCTCAACGGCACAAGCAGTGAGCCTGCGGCATTCAATGCATGGTGGCTGCGCCTGACGGGTTGGTCTAGCGCAACCATGGTGGTGGCGCCTTGACGAAATCGGGGGTGCTTGGGTGGGCGTTTCCCGCTTGGGACAGGGCCAACCGGGACAGTTCTGCAACCAGATGTGGTTTCGGGTTGTCTTCCCATGCCACCACAAACTGCTCGGCGCCGTACCACTGGAACTGGCCGGCAAATTTGTCCACGTAATCCAACCCCACGCAGGGAACGCCCTGGCTGAGTGCCGCCACTCCAGCGTGCATGCGCGCGGTGACCACGACGTCGGCCAAGGACAGCATGCCCTTTGCCTCCTGGGCGTTCCGTGGCACGGCCAACATCACGTCGTCATGGGGCATACCGACCATGAGTTGTTCCGACATCGCGATGTCTCCGGGTTTCTCACGGACATCGTGCGGGAGAACAACCACAGCAAAACCGGCATCCAGCAATGCCACCATGTAGGCCTGGAACCTGCGTGCCACTTCCTTGTATCCGGTGCCGTCAAAAGCAGCCAAGTGCGCATTCGGAACCAGGACAACCACGGGCCGGTCGCGTCCCGCCACCCAGGCCCGTAAGGAGTCGATCACCGCGCTTTGCCCAGGCTTCATGTATGCGGCCACATCCGGGAATACGCCAACCGCACGTTGCAGAGCTTCAGTCGCGCGGCGTTGCGAATTCTTGTCTCGGGCAGTCAGCCGCACCCGCTTGTCCAAGCGCCGCAACGCAGTGAGCGCGTCGGAACTGGGATTCCGGCGGAAGCTGAAGTTGGCCAACTCAGCGCGCCTGCCTTGTGCTGCCGCGACGTTCAGGAGACTGACCCGCTGGGAAATCGAGCGGATGCCGTAGGCTCCGTCGATGGAGTCCGCGCCCAGGACAACCATTCGTTCCGCGCGCGTGAGACGCCTCAGTTTGCGTGCGTCCATATGCATCCGGCCAAGGGCAATGATCCCATCGATGGACCTCACGCCCGTGACACCCATCGCGGTCCAAGGCTCAACCGGGCCGGGTGTGAACAGCTGTGCTTTCCCGGAGGCGGCAACAATGCTGTCCCTGCTTCCCTGGATCATGCCCTCATCGCCGAAGGAGCCGTAGCTCGCAGGCGACAGAACCGCAGTGACACCGGCCTCGATGTCCGCGGGCTTCTCAAACCCCAGGATCCGCCGTTGGCCGGTGACCAGGGTGGGCGCCGCATACCCCGCCACCATGCGGTTGAGATTACCCACCTGTTTGTCCCCGTTCGACGGTCTGGGAATCCTTGCGGACCCTGGTCATTGTGTGCTCCCGATCGCAGCCCTCAGGTTCTCGCTGCCGCCCCACTTTTCGAAGGGAAACAGGAACCACTCCACGGTTCCCACCAGATCGGAGCGTCCGGCGGTCTTGACGCAATCGGTCTCCGCTGCAGCGCTCCGGCATGCTGCCACCGAGTCGTCCGAATTGGACCGGTGGTCGCCCAAGAGCAAGTACTGGTCCTGGCCGAGCCGGATCGGCCCGAAGCATCGAGGCGAGGCGACCGCCGTCGTGCAGTCACGGTTCCCGGGATCAAACGGAAGGTCCTCGAAGACGTAAGGTTCCGCGATTGCTTCGCCGTTGACAGTGAGTTGACCGCCGGAGCCGCAACACTCCACAGTGTCGCCCGGTACCCCGATCAGGCGCTTGACTACGTACTCCGTGTTGCTCGGGCCGATACCCGTCACCTCCCCGAACCAGCCGACGGCGGTACGCAACGAACCATGCTCAGGTCCCGGCCCCCAGGTGGCTGGCTTACGGAAAACAGTGACGTCTCCGCGTTTGGGTTCGGTGAATGCGTAGGCGGTGCGGTTCACCAGAACGCGGTCACCGACATTGAGCGTCTGTTCCATGGACCCCGAGGGCACCTGATAAACCTTCAGCAGGAATCCTTGGATCAACGACACCACGATGAGGGCAAGGACAGCGTGGGCCCACGGTGAGCGAAAAAATCGTCGACGGCGGCGTGCTGCCTGCGTTGTGTGAGGACTCATGGCTGTGGCACCGGGATGCGGAGCACCAGGCCCGCATCAGCGAAGGCACCCAGAATTCCGTCGACGGCGGCGTCGAGGCTCTGCTCCGGGGGCGCCCCAAACTCAAGCTCAACTTCACGCAGAATCGACTCATAATCCAGGCCGCGGCCGAGGGTCCGCCACACCACCGGCCCCACGCCGTCCAGCACATGAACCATGCGGTTGGTGTCCAGGATTGCCGTCTGGCCACCGGCCTCGACAGCAT
The DNA here is from genome assembly GCF_051106045.1 of Paenarthrobacter sp. FR1. Lineage (NCBI taxonomy): Bacteria > Bacillati > Actinomycetota > Actinomycetes > Micrococcales > Micrococcaceae > Paenarthrobacter > Paenarthrobacter sp. FR1. The sequence continues at coordinate 815,715 of NZ_JBPFSF010000001.1, forward strand.
CAATAACAGGCACGGGCATGAACGAGCTTTGCGACACCGTACTCAGCACACCGGCTCCCTCAGTAGGCAGAACCGCTTGCCACTCCTCCGGTTCTGTCCGCGACATGAGTTCCGGCACGAGCGACAGAACCTGCGTCGCATCGCGGTACGTCACCTGCTGGATTGCCCCGCACTGGTCCACGTGCCGGGCAATTGTTTGCAGCGGCTGGTCCATGTCCGCAAGGTAGCTGGCTTCCGGGACGATGGCAGCCAACGCCTCGCAGAGCCCCAGTGTGGCAACCTCCGGCGAACCGACAAAATCTTCAACACGGGCGACCACTATCAAGCCACCCAACTGCAAAGCAGCGTCCGGGAGTTCCCGAAGTCCCAAGGCAGAAGGGGCCAATTGCTCCTTATAGTCCTCACCGGACCGGATGACGGACAACGGTTTGCGGTATGGATGGACCGAACCGTCAGGCCCAATACCAACAGTCTCGTCAGTGACGTAACCATAGTCAGTACCAAGAGTGCGTGCCAACGTGGTCTTGCCCTTGCCGGAAGGGCCGATGAAGGCCAGTACTTTGCCGGCATCATCGGCGACGCCCGCAGCATGCAACATCAACAACCGTCCCCGGTTTGCCTCGATGGCCGCCAGCGTAGCGTAGGTGGACAACTCGGCAACGGACCCCGTGGTGCCCTCGGCATCAGGGAATCGCCAGAGGAGTTCCGCCACGACGGTATCCGATGCTCGGCTTTCGGGCGCGGCGTCACACCAAGGATCCCTGAATTTGCTGAATCGGTGCCCATCAAATTCGTTATCGGAAAAATCCAGGCGAATCCGGACCACGCCGCCCAGGGCATCTACCGTAAAGTCACTGGCCTGCATTAGAACCCATCCAAAGAATCACCGGTCTGCCACACAAAGTCAGCGACCTTGCATGTTTCAACCCGAAAGGAAACATCATCCTGCCACCAGGACGCACGAAAACGCGTCAGCCAAATACTGACGCGTTTTCGCCCCTAAAATTCGACAAAGAAGTTTTAGAGAATGCCTGCACCAACCGGAACAGTAATGCTGCCCGAGGCCGAGAGAACGCGAGTACCGAGATCAACGGTAATCGTCACCGGGAAGCTGGACAGCGCGCTGATCGCGACACCAGTACTGGTGCCGGCAAGGCCGAAGACGATCGGGACAAGCAAGCTTCCGTTGCTGGCCACGTTGATGGTCTGCGTGGTGGTGAAGGTGGTGATCGGGAAGCCAAACTGGCCGACGATGGGCGCGGACTGGTACACAGCCGTACGCTGGCCAGCCGTGCTGTTGACGCCGTTGTAGGAGTACACGCCGAATCCTCGCGCGCGACCAACCGGGATGTTGATGCCCGCGGGGCGGCCAACGGTAACCGTGATGGTGGCGCTCTGGTTGATCGCACCGGCGCCATTGGTCACGGTGATCTCGGTGGGCACGGTGGTCAGCGCAGTTGCTGTCAGAGTGCCGCCGCCGTCCAGCAGGTTGAGGGACAGCAAGCCCGTCTGTGTGCCGGTAATGGCAAGGCCCGCGTTGTTTACGGACGCAACCGCGGCCGGTGCTGCAACAGCTGCTGCAATGACCGGAACGGACCAAGCTGCACCCTTGACCACAGCGCGGCGTGAGTGCGCTTTGGAAACGGTAAGTTCGTCGCTCATAGTTCTTCTTTCAGCTAGGGATGAAAACCATCGGTTGGAATCCAGCACATGCCGAGTTCCCCCATCACGCATAGACATTACTCACGCTTTTGGGCCGGAAAGCACAGATCAGGCACCTGCGGCAAGATTGTCGCTGTATGGTCCAAGGTCTGCACGAAATGACCGAAATCCCCGCCATTCAGCGACTTTCCAGGCTCCGCGCTAGTCCCTCCCCCGCCGTTCCCGAAGGTCCGTGGGCCCGCAACCGTATAGTTCGTCAAGGGCGCGCCGCAGTGCCGCCGTCGTCCCGAAACCGGTCTGCTCCGCAATCTGCTGGACACTCAGGACGTCGTAGCGCGCATCGGTAAGCAGTGTCCTTGCCAAGCGCCCACGCTGCCTCCGGATCTCTGCCGCAATGGAGTTTCCAACTTCGGCGAAGGCTGCCTGAACCCTCCGCAGGGACGACTGCACCGCTTTGGCAACCGCTTCCGGATTCAACTCCCTGTCCGCACAACGCTGGGCAATGACCGCCATCGCCTGGTCCCTTAATACAGAGGTCACTGACGTGGAATTCCAGGAGACACCGCAGTGGTCCAACAGCAAACTGCCGGTCAGTTCCAACAGGATCTGTTCCGTTGCATATGACTCGATAGCGGAACCGGGCGTTGGAGGCTGTTCCATGATGGCCACGACAAACGCGGCAGCGGCGAGGTCGAGCCTGGACCGGGTGGGCGTAACTGTCACACTGTCCAAGGCATGGGGCACGAATGTCTCCGCCGCAGCCCGTTGGATCCGGATCCGTTTGGCCTCCCCCTCCCCCACGAAGGGCGATGCCAACTGCTGCCCGCCGGGAACGATAACCACAGTTCCCTCGCCTTGAATCAAAACCCCTGAACGTGGGTCACGGACCACGCCGGAACTGACGAAGTAGATATCTACACTGTCCTGCGAGTCCACTGAGTTCAACGCACCCAGGTCTCCCGACAACGAGCCCAGCGAAACAACTCCGAATATCCATTCGGCACGCTGGACGGCAACGCCTTGTCCATGGATGATTTCCTCGACATCCGCCGGGAAATCATCGGTATCCTGCATTGTCATAAATCCCCCATCCCACCTGCTGGTGAGTTGCCCTTTAGAACAGCACGTTACGATATTCATGACTCAGCGCAAGAACTGCGTGCTTTATTGTGTCGTCGTACACATCACCAGGGGGACAATTCTATGGAGCTTACGGACTATTGGAAGGTCCTCCGGGCGCACTGGATATCAGTTATTGCCATCACCATCTTGGGTGGGATAGTGGCATTCGGCTGGACCCTAACCCAGACAAAGGTGTTCAGCGCCGACGCCAGCGGCATCATTTCGGTTGGTGTGAACAAGGACCTCGGAACCGCCATGGCAGGCGAGACCTACTCCAAATCGCGTGCCAAGTCCTACATGGATGTCGCCAAGTCCCGTTCCGTAGCCGAGACCGTCATCAAGGATCTCAAGCTTCAAAACACCTCACCGGAGCAACTGATCGCTCGCGTGTCGGTCCAGAATCCCCAGGACACCGCCACCTTGAAGTTCTCCGCGCAAGCCAGCTCCCCCGAGTCGGCCCGCGATCTTGCCGAAGCCTGGGTACGCGCCGTGGGCAAGCAGGTCGACCAGCTTGAAAGGGGTGGCGCCAGCAGTACGGAAACGTCGATTGTCAGCTTCCGGTCACTGGATGCCGCTCAGCTACCCACATCGCCTACGTCCCCGAACACCCGCCTTGCCTTGGTCATCGGCCTGGTGGCCGGCCTGGTGGCTGCTATTGCCTACGCCCTGCTCCGCAACATCTTTGACCGCCGCGTCCGCTCCGTTGCACAGGTCGAGGCGGAAACTGGTGTCGCCGCGATCGGCACGATCCCCTTCCACAAGAACTTCGACGGCAAGAACCGAATCGTCCTCTCCCACGGCGGCAACGACCTCGAGAACAGGAACCACCAGGACTACGCTGTGGCCGAGGCCATCCGCGAACTGCGGACCAACCTGCAGTTCATGGACGTCGACAATCCCCCTCGTATCATCGTCGTCACCTCAGCACTGCCAGGCGAGGGCAAGACGACCGTTGTGGCCAACCTTGCCCAGACCATCGCCGCGTCCGGACAACGTGTTGTTGTGATTGACGGCGACCTCCGGCGTCCAACCCTCGCCAAGGCTTTCGGGCTCCTCAACAACGTTGGACTAACGGATGTGCTGATCGGCCGGGCAACTCTCAATGACGTTCTCCAACCGTGGGGAGAGACCGGCGACCTCTTTGTTCTCGGTGCGGGCTCCGTACCACCAAACCCAAGCGAACTTCTGGGCTCGAATGTCATGCACGCCCTGCTCGAAGACATCGCCAAGCATGCAATCGTCCTGGTCGACGCACCTCCACTGCTGCCAGTGACCGACGCGGCAATCCTCACCGCCCGAACGGACGGGGCGATCGTGGTCAGCCGGGCCGGGAAGACCACCTACGACCAACTCAAGAGGGCCCTCCAAAACCTGGAGCGCGTCAGGGGCCGTCCGTTGGGCCTCATCATCAACGGCGTTTCCCGCAAGTCCTCCAAGGGTGAAGATTACGGCTACCAGTACTACACGTACTACAACCGCAAGGACGTTGGCGGCGAGGCTGCCAAGGCTACGCACGTGTCGGCGTCGGAGTCACAGCCAGTGGATGCCGCCAACCACGTTCCCCTGGACGGACAGCGCCGCGGGCGGCGTCGCGAAAGCACCCCCGCACTGTGACGCCGGTCAGCCTTGGCGCGCAGCCGCCGTCGTTGATTTTGACCGTCTGCACCGGCAACATCTGCCGCTCCCCGCTCGCTGAGCAGTTGATTCGTGCCCGGTTGTCGAAGGCCGGGATCGGGAACTTCGCAGTGGGCAGCGCAGGGCTGCACGCCGCCGTGAACGCTCCTATGGAGCCGCTGCCAGCGGCCCTCTCAACAGAGTACGGCGGCAACTCCGCGGGATCATTTGGCAAGCAAATCACCGAAGTTCTGGTGGGTGAGGCCGAGCTCGTCTTGACCATGACCCGCAAGCAACGCGATGAGCTGGTCAAGAAGTATCCAGGCGCAGCTCAACAAACGTTCACCATGGCGGAGTTCGTTCGGGCAGCCGAGTCCCTTCCGCTTGGCCAGAGCCTTCCCCCTGCGCCGAGTTGGGCCGCTGTGACAGGCAAGGGCACGGCTTCCGGCGTCGCGGGTTTGGTGCGGCGAATCGCCGCCGTCAGGTCCACCGCCGAGCTAGGCGACGCCGACGACATTCCGGACCCCATCAACGCTACGGAAGCTGTCCACCGCGAGGTTGCACACCGGATCGCCACCTACAGTGATGACGTCGTATCCATCCTCGGCAAACACCTCTAGCGGCTGAGTCGCCGGCGCAGCCACACAACTACCACCGCGCCGACCATCGCGCCCGCGCTGTTGGCGATGACATCCGAGACTGCTGTCACCCGGCCGGGGATCAAGAGCTGCGTGAGTTCTATGAACGTGGACGACGCCGCGCCCAGCAACAGGATGCGCCACCAGTTCCAGCTGTCGGGCCACAGCCAGCGGACCAATCCGCCGAACGGGACGAACATGATCACGTTGGATACAAATTCAACTGTGACAGCGGCTTCCTTGTAGGGCAGGCCCAGGGCCGCGAGCCAACCGGCAATGATGCCCACAAAGCCGGTGACCGTGCTTGCTTCCTTTGATGGAAGGAAGACCACGAAGGCCAGTGCCACCAGGTAGGCGGCGAATGCTGCCCCTGGCCACCGCCGGCTGATCTGCAGCATCCGGCTTTTGGCTGTGGTCATTCGTCCAGCCTAGATGAGGACAGGACGCTCCGGGATCAATGCCTCGACGGACCCTCGAACGAGGCACTGTTGCTGCTCTGCGGCACTATGACGTGAACGGCGTTGCGCTGCACACTGAAATCGGCGGGCGTGACTGCAGCGATTTCCCCGTCGAGGTTCACCGACAGCGGCGGCTCAGTGACCAGACGGACCCTCCGCGTAGCCAAGTGGTAAACACGGTCATGCTCAATGAAGCTTCCATCCTTGAGCAACCGCGCGATCTTGACGTGTTCCCTCAGCGGTGCCGCCAGGATGGCATAGATATCCAGGGTGTGGTCATCAATGCCTGCCATGGGTGACACGATGTTGCCGCCGCCGTAATGCCTGCCATTGCCCACGGCGACCTGAAGAACGTCTTCAAGCTCCATCGGCTCATGGTCACCCTCGGGGAACTCAAGACGAGCCCGGAACGGCTTGTGCCGCGCGTAGGCCTGCATGGTGGCGATGCCATAGGCCAAGGACCCGATGCGTCGCTTCAAGCGAGGACTAAGTGCCTCGGTAACGCCCACAGAAAGCCCAACTGACGCGACGTTGAGGAACGGCTCGCCATTCGCCCGACCAAGGTCAACGTCCACCACCTTCCCGTCAGCAATGACAGCGCAGGCCTCTGTGAGGCCACCCGGTATCTCGAGGGTTCTGGCAAAGTCATTGGCGGTGCCCAGCGGGAGAACGCCCAGCATGATGTCAGTCCCGGCAAGTAGTCCTGCCGCGGAGGTCATGGTGCCGTCACCGCCACCGACAACTACAAGGTCGTGCCCGTCCGCGACCACGCGCCGCAGGGTCTGAAACAGTTCCGTCCCGGACTTCACGGGATGCACGGAACGGACAGGCACACCAGCCCTTCGCATCGCGTCCACGGCCAATTCGGTTGAAGCCGCCCCGCGACGTGATCCAGCATTTATCACCACGGCAGCAGAGCGCGCCTCTCGAGCAGCCTTCATGTGAACCATGCTAGGCGGAAGTACCTTGGAGAACCCTGCGAGCTTTCTGGGCGGCCGGTGATCCGCACTGTATCCTCAATCTGAGCCACGCTTAGCTGGCCTTTTCTGGTTTGGAACTCCGCCCTGCAGGTGCTGAACCATTGATGTTCCTGGGGGAACCATGAATCTCTTTCCATCGGCGCAGCTTTCCGCCCGCCTGAAGCCTGTGGGACTCGGCATCGTAGCCGTGGGCGCAGCGATGCTGCTTGCGTCGTGCAGTCTGCTCCCCCAGCCCGCTACACCTGCTGCAAGCACGCCGACGCCGAGCGACGCTCCACTCGAGCGAAACACAGAAATCACGACGGCGGCGTGGGAAGTTCCGCTGGATCCCATCGGACAGCCTGTGGTGGCCGACGGTGTCGCTTTGGTTTACGCCAAGAGCACCGCAGGCGTTGCTGCCCATGCCATCTCTGTGGCCGACGGCAAGGAGCTGTGGACGCAGCCCGTTCATCCCGGATATGAAGCGCCGGGCGTGCCGCTTGAACCTGTGGTTACCAGGACCCCCAGTGGCAAGAGTGCGGCGATCTTCCTGCAGGCCGCAACACCACCAGCCAACGACGGCGGCGAGACCTGGTGGACAGCGCCCGTAGCCTTTGACCTTGGAACAGGCAAGGAAATCTATCGCGGCAGGGAAGAGCTGGTCAGCACCCGCCCCTTTGCCTGCGACGACGTCCAGGACCTGTGCTTCATCGCCTTCGATGAAGATGGCCACACTGTGGAACGTTGGGTTGACTTGGAATCCGGCGAGGAAGCGGGCGGTCCCGACATCAACCCCCTCAGCGGCAATTTCCGACCGGTGGGCAAGGAACTGTACTCGGTGGTGACGGACGGCGTCGAAAAGTTGGCCCACGTCTCCTACGGCGAGGTGCTCTGGGAAGTCGAGATCGAAAAAATCTTTGGCAAAGGGGCCAACACCGGAATGGGCTGGCACTTCACCTACTCCAAAAAGCTGGACCTTTACGTCGGCTCCGTTGGAATCAACCCCACGGAGTTCTCCCCCGACAAATTCACAGGGCAGACCTTCTCACTCAACCTGCGCGAGTCCACCAAAACTGTAGGCTTCCGGGCTTCCAGCGCACGGGTTCTCTGGACAGCCGAAGGCTCGCAGGTGGAGTGTGCCAAGACAATTGGAACCGCCGCCACCAAATTGGAAGGCGGTGAGGCATTCCCGGTCAGGTGCGAATATACGGAAGGCCACATTGAGTTCCCTGCCGGGAAATATCGTGGTGGCCTGTCGAAGCTCGTCGGCTACGATCCACTCACCGGCGACGCAGCTTGGGAAACCAAAGCGGTAGAGGTCCGACACTGGGGCGACTACGGCCTTTTGCCATCGCTCAGCCGTGGAGACCGGGTTATTGCAGGTACTTTTTGGAGCGCAAACCTTTGGGACACCACCGCCGGGAAATACCGTGGCACATCGTTCGAGGACGTCTTCGTGTGCCTGAAAGAGACCACCTACACCATGCCCCCTCATGGCCCCTACCAAGATGCTCCCGGGGCAGGGTCCTACTCAGCCTTCCCGTGTGTCAAAGGCGGCACGGCCGTGCCAGCGCTCACCTATGGCGCTCTCACCGACGTGAACACCACGGACAATGGCATGGCCGTCATATCCTTGGAGGGGAAAGTGGCCGGCTACAAGCTCCTCAAGGAGTTCGTCTAGCCCTTGAAAACGGGCGCCCGCTTCTCCTGGAAAGCCCGGAAACCCTCGGCGTAGTCGTCGGTCTTGCACAGGCGTGCCTGCTCTGCGTTCTCCTCCACCATGGAATCCCACAGGCCCAGGCGCTGGTCGCGGATGTGTGCCACGAGCTCCTTGGACGCAACAAACGCCTGGGTCGCGCCCGCGGCGACCCGCGCAACAATCGCCCGGGTCTCATCGAGCAGGACATCAGCAGGCATCGCCCGGCTGAACATACCCTGTGCCACGGCTTCGGCCCCGGTCATGAGGTCGGCCGTGTAGATGAGGTCCAAGGTGCGGTGCATTCCGAGGCGTTCGGTGAAGTACCAATGCCCGCCGGAATCAAGCGTCGCACCGAGCTTCGCAAACGGTGACCCAAACTTGGCATTCTCCGCCACATACACCACGTCCGTGGCCAGCAGCAGTCCAAGCCCAACTCCCAGGCAAGCACCATGCGCGGCAGCAAACGTCGGCGCCGGGAACGCAGCCATCTTTTTGAGCAGCGGCTCTACGAGTCCCCCCAGGTAAGCCTGGGCATCGTCGGTTTCGGGAGTCACAGCGGCGATGTCGCGGCCAGCGCAGAAGGCGCGTCCCTCTCCGCGAAGCAGCAGCGCCCGCACTTCACCGCGCGAGGCGGCGGCAGCAGCGTCGTCGAACGCCTTATCCAGTTCGGCAAGCGCGTCCTCGTTAAGCGAGTTCAGCTTTTCGGGGGCATTGAGGACAATCTCGGCAATGCCGTTGGCAATGGAGAGCTCGATCATGGGACTCCTTAGACGTCGAAGTCGACGGTAACTTCTTCGCTGGTGGGGTGGGACTGGCAAGTGAGGACGTAGCCCTTGTCCAGCTCGTCCTGTTCAAGGGCGTAGTTCTCATCCATGGTCACCGTACCGGTGATCAACTTGGCGCGGCAGGTGCCACAGACACCGCCGGCACACGCGAACGGAACGTCCGGGCGGACACGCAGCGCGGCGTTGAGGATGGACTCGCGTGCGTGCGTGGGGCTGGCAACATCGCCGGTGAGGCCATCCAGCGTGAACGTGATCTTGTACGTGTCCTGCGACTCGTCCGCCACAACAGGTCGGCCGGCGTTGCCCTCGGGGCGATCCGGTCGGCCGGTGGTGAAAAGCTCAAACCGGACGTGCTCCGGCTCAACACCCCGGGCAGCGAGGGTATCGCGGCACAGCTGGACCAACTCGAACGGCCCGCACAGGAACCACTCGTCCACATCCTCGGCACGGATGGCGCTGCTGAGCAGGGTCTGCAGCTTCTCCGAGTCGATGCGCCCGGTCATCAACGGGGCAATTCGCTGCTCGCGGGACAACACATGGTGCAGGGCCAGGCGCGACGGGTACTTGTCCTTCAGGTCCGCCAGCTCCTCCAGGAACATGACGTCCATGGCGGCCTTGTTGGCGTACACCAGGTCGAAGCGTGTCTCCGGGTTGGCAGCCAGCAGCGTCCGTGCAATCGCGATCACCGGTGTAATGCCCGAACCTGCGGCGATGGCCACGAAGCTGCCCGGCTCCCCCGCCAGTTCCTCCGGGTGGTTCATGGAATTCATGACGTTGTGCTGGACTGAGGAGCCGTCCTTGCCGTGCCGCGATATGAACGCACCCTGCGGGCTCATGACGTCCAGGACATCGCCGGCCTTGAGTTCGGCGTTCGCCCACGTGGAGAACAAACCGCCAAGATCCTTCTTGATAGCTACACGGATCTCGCTGCTGCCGTCTTCGAAGCTGCGCGGCTCTGCGCAAATCGAGTAACTGCGGCGTACCTCGTGCGGCTCGCCGTTCTCATCGGGAAGCGTGGTGCGCAAGGCGACGTACTGGCCGGGAAGGTAGTCATACTGCCCGGCGAGCTCGGCGGGAACACCGAACGTGACCTCGATGGCATCGTCCGTGAGGCGCCGGACTTCCGCGACAGTCAGGTTGTGGAAAGACGCACGACGGCGGCTGGCCGTCTGTGTTTCGGTGGTCATGGCTGCTTCCTTAGAGGACTTTGAAGTAGTCGAACGGTTCCTTGCAGTCCTGGCAGACAAACAACGCCTTGCAGGAGGTGGAACCAAAGCGGGTGAGTTCCTTGGTGTTGAGCGAGGAACACTGCGGGCATTTCACGGCCAGGCTCAGGCGGACGGGACCCGAATGACCCCCGGCGGCAGCCCTGCCACTGGGCGGTGCGATCCCGTACTCCTCCAACTTCGCCTTGCCGGAATCGGTCATCCAGTCCGTGGTCCATGCGGGCGACAACACCAGGTTGATGTGCGCACTCGCGTAGCCCTCGGCCTCGAAGGCCTTCCGCAGGTCGTCGCCAATGGCGTCCATCGCCGGACAACCCGAGTACGTGGGCGTGATGGTGACCTCGACGGCGGTACCTGAGGCGCCGCCGTCGTGCCTGTCAGTTGCTTCTGTGGGGATGACCCGCACGCCGCGCAAAATCCCCAGGTCCTCGATGGTGAGGACCGGGATCTCCGGGTCGCAGACCGTGGACGCAATGTCCCAGGCCCGCTGCTCAGCGGACTTTTCCAGCCCGGTGCGTACCTGCGTTGCCACGCTGGTCACCAGCTCGCGCCGGGGTGTTCGCGGGCCAGGACCTGCATCTCCGCAAGGATGTAGCCCAGGAATTCCGAGTGCTTGCCGCGGCGGCCGCCGCCCAATGCCTGCGGAACGCCGGGGATCTGCAAGTCCGCTTCGGTCATGATCTCGCCGGTGAGGCGGTCGAACTCGGCACGGAGGCTGGAGGGCTGAACAGTGACGCCGGCCTCGGCCAGGCGGGTGGTCAGCTCGTCGTCCTCGAAGAGTTCGTCCACATACGGCCACACGAGCTTGAAGCCCTGGATGATTCGGGCACGCGACTCGTCAGTACCGCCGGCCAAGCGCAGGACCCACTGGGCACTGTGGTCGCGGTGGTAATCCACTTCCTTCACGGCCTTCGCGGAGATGGCTGCGATGGTGGCGTCCGTGGACTCCATGAGGCGTGTGTAGAGCTGGAACTGGTAGAAGCTCACGATGAACTGACGGGCTATGGTCACCGCGAAATCGCCGTTGGGCTGCTCGAATAGGTGGGCAGACCGGAACTCGTGCTCGCGGCGGAAGTACGCGAGGTCGTCCTCGGACTTGCCCCAGGCGGCACCGGCGTAGGTCAGGAAGGAACGTGCGTGGCCCAACTGGTCCAGTGCGATGTTGCCGAGGGCTATGTCTTCCTCAAGCTCAGGAGCACGGGAAATCCAGTGGCCCAGGCGCTGGGCGAGGATCAGGCCGTCGTCGCCAATGCGCAGGGCGAACTCCGCGACGTCGTTGCTGGGCTTGACCTGGCCGCGGCTGATTTCCAGCGCGATGTCCTCGGGACGCAGGGCATTGCCCGGCGTGATGCGGGTGGCGCTGGCGGACCCATCACCGGATGCGCCGGCTCCGTGAACGCCGACGGAAATGTCGCCGTGGCCTTCGATGGCGAAGTCAGTGTCGTGGTTGGTCACGTCTTTAGTGGTCACAGGTGCTTCACGCCTTCACTCTTGGTGTAGTAGGTGGCGTGGCGGTAATCCTTGCCCTGCGGCGACTCGAAGAAGGAACCCTTGGAGTCGGGATCGCTGGAGGAAATCGCCTCGGCCGGGACAACCCAGATGGACACGCCCTCGTTGCGGCGGGTGTACAGGTCGCGGGCGTTCCGGAGGGCCATGGCGGCATCGGGTGCGTGCAAGGAACCGGCGTGCACGTGGGAGAGGCCGCGGCTGGACCGCACGAAGACCTCCCACAGGGACCATGGGGATTCCTGGTGCTCTTCAGTGGTGGCCGCAACCTTGGGGGCCTCGCGGTTGATTTCGCTGGCGGCGCTGCCAGGTGCTTCCGGGTTTCCGTGAGGAGCCATTATGCTGCGTTCTCTTTCTGTGCTTGCTTACGGGCGTAGGCCACTGCTGCTTCCCGAACCCAGGCACCGTTTTCGTGTGCCTCGCGGCGGCGCTCTACGCGCTGCGAGTTGCAGGGACCGCGGCCGGCCAAGACTTCCTTGAACTCATTCCAGTCCAGGGGTCCGTGCTCCCACTTCTTGGTTTCTTCGTTGAAACGGATGTCCTTATCAGGGAGGGTCAGTCCGAGGACCCGAACCTGCTCCACCATCATCCCGACGAACCGGCTGCGCAGCTCGTCATTGCTGAAGCGCTTGATGTTCCAGGCCATGGACTGCTTGGAGTTGGGTGAATCGTCATCCGGCGGGCCGAACATCATCAGCGACGGCGCGTACCAGCGGTTCACTGCATCCTGGGCCATCTGCTTCTGCGCAGCTGTGCCGTTGGAGAGCTCCAGCAGAATCTCGAAACCCTGGCGCTGGTGGAACGACTCTTCCTTGCAGATGCGCACCATTGCGCGACCGTAAGGACCGTACGAGGCACGGCACAGGGGCACCTGGTTGCAGATGGCGGCGCCATCAACAAGCCAGCCGATGGCTCCCATGTCTGCCCAGGAAATCGTGGGGTAGTTGAAGATGGACGAGTACCGCGCCTTGCCGGCAATCAGGTCTTCCATCATCTGGTCCCGGGATTGTCCCAGGGTCTCGGCGGCCGAGTACAGGTACAGTCCGTGGCCGGCCTCATCCTGGACCTTGGCCATGAGGATGGACTTGCGCTTCAAGCTCGGTGCCCTGGTGATCCAGTTGGCTTCCGGCTGCATGCCAATGATTTCCGAGTGTGCGTGCTGCGAGATCTGGCGCAGCAAAGTCTTGCGGTAAGCCGCTGGCATCCAGTCGCGCGGTTCGATGCGCGAGTCCTCCGAAATGATGCGATCAAAATACGCCTGACCGGCTGCCTCCCGCTCCTGCTCCTCCGGGGACAGCTCAGCGGGCACTGACTGCAGATTCTGCGATGCCATGGTTGCTCCTAATAAATTACCGACCGTTCGTTCAGAATATGCGGAGCGGATGTTTTCAGTCAAGCTTTTGGGCCGTCACGCAGATTCTGCTGGATCATTCCACGCTGCCCGCCGGCAACCGCCGGCACCACGCGACGGACGGGCCGGCCCACCCGAATGATCCAGCAGAATCCGTCACCTCAGCCACATCTTCCGTTCACCGAGGCTCATCAGAGTGGAACCATGACTCACCTTTCTCGCCGCGCGCTCGTCAAAACCTCCCTCGCCACACTCGCCGTCGCCGGCGCAACCGCCGCTGGTTCTCCGTCAGCTTCTGCTCTCCGGGCGCCATTCCCCTAATCCGCAAGCGCCTCACGCTGCCCACCGGGATCGCCACCGGGGACGTCACCACGGACTCTGCCGTCCTCTGGTCCCGCGCTTCAGGCCCCGGCCGGCTCACGGCTTTGTTGCAGGCAGTGGACGACTCAGGGGAAATCCTGCGTGGCCGGTACGGTTTCAGCCGCACCATCCGTGGTCCCCTGGCCACCGACGCCAGCGACTACACCGCCAAGATCCACGCCACCGGCCTGCCCGCAGGTACCCGCTTCGCCCTGGAACTGAATTTCGAGGATGAGAACGGCCTCGGTGAGGCAGTCCGCGGCACGTTCAGCACGGCGCCCGGTTCCGTGAAGGGAAAGTACGACGGCGGCACGAAAGACGCGGGCGGAGGCGGCAGGCCGTCGTCTTCCTCGCAGAGCTTCGTCTGGACCGGCGACACCGCAGGCCAAGGCTGGGGCATCAACGAAGACCTGGGCGGCATGCGCGGTTACAAAGCCATGCATGCCACCAAGCCCGATTTCTTCATCCACTCCGGCGACACCATCTACGCCGACGGCCCCATCGCTGCCTCCGTGACGGAGAAGGACGGGCAGGTGTGGCGCAACATCGTCACCGAGGAAGTCTCCAAAGTGGCTGAAACCCTTAAGGAATACCGCGGCCGGCACCGCTACAACTCCTTGGACGCCAACATGCGCGCCATGTTCGCGGACGTGCCCGTGATCGCACAATGGGACGATCACGAGACCACCAACAACTGGTACCCCGGCGAAATGCTGGACGACCCCCGCTACACCGAACGGAACGTCAACGTCCTCGCTGCGCGTGGTCGCCAGGCGTGGCAGGAAAATATGCCGATCGCCGACGCCGCAGCGCTGTGGCGCCCCGGAACGGTCGACGCCGGCCGGTACCAGCCCGCGCGCATCTACCGGAAGATTTCGCGAGGCCCACAGCTGGACATATTCTGCTTGGACATGCGGACCTTCAAGTCCCCCAACACCGACGGCAAGGAACCGTACGCCACCAACATCCTGGGCCAGGAGCAGGTGGACTGGCTGATCAAGGAAGTACGGAAGTCCAAAGCAACATGGAAGGTGATCGCCGCCGACCTGCCGCTCGGCATCATCGTGCCCGATGGCGCTGTAAACCAGGAAAGCCTGGCCAACCGTGACCACGGAGCTCCTTTGGGCCGCGAACTGGAGATCGCGGGAGTGCTTTCGGCGTTCAAGAAATTTGGCGTGAAGAACACCGTTTGGCTGACCGCCGATGTCCACTACTGCGCCGCGCACCACTACTCCCCCGAGCGGGCTTCCTTTACGGACTTCGACCCGTTCTGGGAGTTCGTCGCCGGGCCCATCAACGCTGGCTCTTTCGGGCCAAGTGAGATGGACAAGACGTTCGGGCCGGAGGTGCTGTTCGCCAAGGCCGGACGCTTCCCTGGTGAGTCACCGCGCGACGGCGAGAACCAGTACTTCGGGCACGTGGACCTCGCTGCCGATGGTCTCTTTACCGTGAGCCTCCGCAACGCGAATGGTGTGGTGATCTACTCAAAGACGCTCACCCCGGAACGCTGACTCACGTAAGGGGACAGCGCATGTCCTAATGAGCGTTCATAAGAGCATGTGCTGTCCCCTACTTGGGGTGATTCGGCGTATGCTCTCCTCAGCGCAGGCAAGACGCGTTGTTCGCTTTTGGGTGGGGCCACGTTCGAAGGCAGGGGTTCAGTGGCAGGAGTGAAGCACGGGGTTCTTCCGGTGCGATTGGTGACGGGGCATGGATGGCCGCTCTTCCTGGTGCCTGTAGGCGTCTGCTTGGTATTGCTGGTCGTTGGCCTGGCAAGCGGATCAGGAACGACGACGGCGCAACTGGCCGGTGACCTGGCGATCCTTCTCGCTGCACTCACCGCGCTGACCACCCACACCCTCGCTGCCCGGAAACGACAGGACAACGCGGCGGGCCGATGGTTCATCGTGGCAGGCCTGGCCGTGTGGAGCGCGGGGCAAACCGTGTGGACCATCAACGGCATCACGCTGGACCACCAGTACCCGTTCCCTTCCTTCGCGGACATCGGCTTTGTTTGGTACGCGCTGCCCACGTCCATTGGACTTGTGCTGCTGCTGAGGGGCCAGGGACTCCGCACTTCACTGCGCCGCACCATCCTGGATGCCGGCGTGGTGGCAAGTGCCACCTTCTTCATTGCGTGGAGCTCCGTGCTGGGTACGTTGGCAGGCGCCAAGGACCAGGACGCCTTTGCCCACATCACGCAGATGGCCTACCCCATCGCGGATGTCTTCATGGTCTCGGTAGTCATCGTCCTGACCATGCGTGCAGCCCGTGGCCGGAGGCTGCCGTGGCTGAGCATGGGCCTTGGTTTCTGGATCCTGGCCATTACGGACCTCGCTTACATGCGCTTGACCCTCGAAGGAATCACGGGTGTCACGGGATCCCCCTTGGCCTTGGGCTGGGTTCTTGCCTTCCTGCTGGTGGGGCTAAGCCCGCTGCTCCCTGAAGCGGACAGTACGCGCAAAGACGGGCGCGCCTACGCCGCGGCCCTTGAACTGCTCCCCTATCTCCCCGTGTTCAGTGCCGTCTTCTTCTCGCGCAGCCGGCCCATTGGCGAAGACCCCATCTTGGTGGTCACCGGGCTGGTGACGGTGACTTTCGTCATCGTGCGGCAGGTGCTGATCGTCGTCGAGAATGTAACGCTGACCCGCGACCTCGAGTCGAAGGTGGCCGAACGCACTGCCGAACTGGAGGGCCTCGGAGCAATCGTTAATTCCTCCGGCGACGCCATCATCGGCGAAACACCCGACGGCGTCATCACCAGTTGGAACCCCGGGGCGGAGCGCATCTTCGGGTATCCGGCGTCTGAAGCCATCGGCAGGAAGGGCGATTTCTTCGTTCCCGCCGAGTTGATGGAGAAGGAACGCGAGGCGTTGGAGGCCACGGCCCACAGCGGAGATGTGCAGAATTACGAGACTCGGCGAAGGCGCGGAGACGGCGAAGTTATTCCGGTGTCAGTAACGCTGTCCCCCGTCCGGGGTGACACCGGCATCCGCGGGGTAGCCACTATTTCGCGCGACATCACCGAACGCAAAGCAGCCGAAACCGAACTCCTCGCCGCACGTGAAGCCGCGCTGGAAGCGAGCCGGCTCAAATCCGAATTCCTGGCCACCATGAGCCACGAGATCCGCACTCCCCTCAACGCCGTGATCGGCCTGACATCGCTCATGATGGACACGCCCCTGAGCGAGGGCCAGCGGCAGTACGCCCAAGGCGTCAAAGGCGCCGGCGAGGTCCTGCTGACCCTGATCAACGACATCCTTGACTTCTCCAAATTGGAAGCCGGGAAAGTTGACCTGGATGTGAACTCCTTCGATCCCCGCGCTTTGGTGGATGAGGTAGCTGGGTTGGTTGCAGAAGCCGCGCAGGGGAAGAACCTGGAACTCATCTCCTACTGCCACCCCGACGTTCCGGAGCGCTTGATGGGCGATTCCGGACGAATCCGCCAGATCCTGCTGAATCTTTCCTCCAACGCAGTGAAGTTCACCCCAGCCGGCGAAGTCGAAATTCAGGTTTCCGTGGTCAGCCGGGATCCAGAGAACGCCGCATTGCGCTTTGAAGTCCGGGACACCGGGATCGGCATCAGCGCCGAAGACCATCACCGGTTGTTCGAATCCTTCGCCCAGGCCGATGCTTCCACCACACGGCGGTACGGGGGCACGGGCCTTGGCTTGGCCATCTCACGACGTCTCACCGAGGTCATGGGCGGCAGGATCGGGCTCGAGAGCGAGCCGGGAACGGGCAGCAAATTTTGGTTTGTCCTGGAACTTCCCGTTGGCCCGGCGGTGTCCGATACCGGCACCTTGCCTGCCACGCTCGCTGGCCGGAGGGTGCTGGTGGTGGACGACAATGCCACCAACCGATTGGTGTTGGAAACGCAACTGGCCAGTTGGGGCATGCAGCCAGTGGCCGTTGCCGACGCTGCCTCAGCAATGGATGCATACCGCACGGCCGTGCTGAACAGCCGCCCCTACGACATCGCCGTGGTGGACATGTGCATGCCCGATACCGACGGCCTGGAACTGGCCCGCACCATCAAGAACGAGGGCAACGGCTCGGGATCACCGGGAATCATCCTGCTGACCTCCACCATGCAAGTGGACAGAAGCGACCTCGCCTCCGCCGGAATCCGTGAATACCTCACCAAACCTGTGCGCAGCTCGGAGTTCTACAACCGGCTCCTCCGCCTGATGGCCACCAGAACGCCGGGGGCTCCCGCGCTGCCGGTCCAACCTGCCATTGTCGCGTCCGACGAACCGGTGCCGCGGATCGGAAAGCTTCTGGTCGCGGAAGACAACGAGGTCAACCAGTTGGTAGCCCGTGGCATGGCAAACAGGCTGGGCTACGACGTGGACATCGTGGACGACGGCGCCAAGGCCGTTGCAGCAGCGCTGTCCGGGACTTACGCCGCAGTGCTCATGGACTGCCATATGCCCGTCATGGACGGCTTCGACGCAACCAGGGCCATCCGGGCCCGCAACGGACAATCAGCCCGGATCCCCATCATCGCCATGACGGCCGGAGCATTGAACGAGGACCGCGAGCGCTGCTTCGCGGCGGGCATGGACGACTACATCAGCAAGCCCGTGGACCTGGCCAAACTTGGGGAAGTCCTCACCCGCTGGGTCCCGGAGGTTATTGAAACGTCGACGGCGGCAGTCAGGCCAGCGGGCAACGCGGCGTCGGGCGGGACACCTCAGCCGTCGGCAGCACCGCCGTCGAACGCTGTTGTTCTGGACGCGGGCGTCCCGGATGCCGATGTCCTGGACGCGGGGAGGCTGCAGATCCTGCGCGAACTTGGTCCCGCGGACGGTTTAGGCCTGCTCCCCGAGGCCGTCAGGGCTTTCCGCCAGGATGCCGAAGCGACCTTGGAAGTGCTTCGTTCCGCACTGGACGCCGGGCAGGCCCCAACCGTGGAGACGGCCGCTCACAAACTCGCCGGCGCGGCAGCCAATATCGGAGCAGTGGGCGCGGCAGTCCTGTGCAAGGATTTGGAACGATCCGGCCGTGAAGCAGGCCCGGACCTGGCCGCACAATGCAGACCGGTGCTGGCGCAGTTGCAAGCGGAACTCACGCGGGTGGACCTTGCCCTCGAACGCACTCTCCAAGGAGCTTCATGAAAGTCCTGATCGCCGACGACGACCAGATCTCCCGGATGATCACCAAGGCCGCCGTTGAGCAGTCCGGTCATGAGTGCATCGTTGCCGTGGACGGAGACTCGGCGTGGCAGCTATACAAGGAGCACAGCCCGGAAGCTGTGGTGACCGACTTGATGATGCCCGGCCTCAACGGATTGGACCTCTGCCGGGCCATCCGGGCCGCCGAGGAGGACAGCTACACCTACATCATTCTGGTGACCTCCCACGGCTCACGGAAGGACGTCCTGGCCGGCATGGAAGCCGGTGCTGACGACTATGTCACCAAGCCGTTGGACCCCTTCAGCCTGCACATCCGGCTCCTGGCCGCCCAGCGCATCACCTCGCTGCATGCGGACCTGGCACGTTACCGCTCTGCGCTGACGGAACAGGCACGCACGGACCCCCTGACCAAGTTGCACAACCGCCTGAAGTTGTCGGAGGACCTGGGAAATCTCCACCGCAATGATCACGACTACTGCCTGGCCATGGTGGATGTGGACAACTTCAAGAGCTACAACGACATCTACGGTCATCAGGCCGGGGACGCTGCGTTGGTAGCGATTGCAACATCGTTGGCTGGCGCGGTCCGAAAGTCCGACGCCGTCTACAGGTTTGGCGGCGAAGAGTTCCTGCTTGTCCTGGGTGAGCAGTCAACAGCGAGCGCCGGGGCGGTCATGGAACGCGTGCGGTCAGCCGTGGCGGCCCTGAGGATCGAGCACTCCGGGGACCCTGACGGCATCTTGACCATCAGTGCCGGCGTCTCCGCGTTCACGGACGGGCACCGTGCCGGCACCGAGCAGCTTCTCCGCGAAGCCGACCTCGCCCTGTACGCGGCGAAGGCCTCCGGCCGTAACCGGGTGACCTTGGCCAGTGCACTCCCGCACGGCTCAGACTGACCCGACGAGCCGGCTCTGTGGTGTCCGGAATGTGAACTCACGATACGAGACAGGCTCGAGTCAGCACGCCGTGCTCTGGGTGTTCCGCTCGTTGACGTTCCCAGTACCAGCCGGAAGACGGTAGCCGCCTGTGCCTCTGTCTTGGTCACGGGTCTGTATTTGGTCACGGCTCTGTCTTTGGTCACGGGTGTGGTCTCCTATCGAATCTTCGGACTAGCAACGTCGAGGACGTCCACTAAGTGAGTGCACGCAGTCTGGTGAACGTGACGTGACCGATGAATGCCCCCTCAGGCGAGGATCTTTCGTATCCCTTTTGTCCCCCAAGAGAGCCTCAAGCCCGGAGTGGGTCGTCAAGGAGACCGGATCCGCTGAATAACTTCTTTGTAGTCGTCAACACTGACGCCGCTTTCGGCGCGCCCCCCTTCTTCAAAAAGGTTGTCTTCGAAGCCAAACAAGAACATGGTCATCCCGCATTCGTCGGCATACTGTGGAGCGGCCCGCAGCTGTTCTGCAAGGCTGTGTGATTCCGGAGAGCCGCCGGTGAACGGAGAGTCGGGAGGTCCCGGGTTCTCCCCCACAAGTCCCAGCCCCGCGCGCCGGGCCAACGCGCTCGTGTAACGGTGCGATGACCAAGATGAGACGTCTTCCATCACCTTGGCGTCGTCGCCCGGTTGACATCGGTCTTGTGGCGGAGCGGCAGCACGCGCTCTGACGTTCGACACGTCGTCCACGCCAGTGAAGTCAACGTCCACCCCCGGCAAGCGTGCCAGAACTGCGAACTGTTCCACGTAGTCCAAGCCGCGTTCCTGGGCGCCGTCCGGGTTTGCCCTCCCGTCCAGGCGGCCTTTTACAGCTGCCGCTCTGTCCTCGGGCAGGACCCCACGGCCAGCAACGGGAACATGCACCCGCCCTTGATAGCCGAGCTTCCGCAGTTCTCCCACCTGCCATGCCACGGCATTAACGACAGATCCGGCGTACCACCCCCACCACCTCTGGACCTGTTCGTCAGTAACGGACCTGCCGTTCCATGTTCTGGAGCCCGGGATCCATCCGGGCATCGGTGACGGTGCCAGCCCCTCAGCCAGGCCGATGCCGAACTGGGGAGCGTCACCAAACGCCCAAAACTCGCCTTCTTTTCCGCCGTCGTCGGGTCCCGGGTACCCCAGCTCCCCACTGGCGTTCGTCCCTACGCGGATTGCGGTAATGCCCGCGAGCCCAAGATCGGACAGCACCCTCGCAAAGTAATCCTGGGCAGCTTTCCGCACTTCTGAGCTGAACACCAACTCTGCCCCGGCATCCTTTGGCGCACCACCGGCGCTTCCCTCCAGCACGCCCCCTTGAAGACCTCTCACCCAATCGGGCGGGTACTGCAAGCCAGGAGACAGAACCACCCCCACTCCGGCTTCGCGGCAATCGTTCAATCGTGCCCGCACCTCGGCAACGTATCCCCGGTCCACCTGTCCCGCCTGCGGCTGGTATCGGTCCCAAGCCATCGGCAATTCCACCGCTGAAGCCCCGGCCGTCCGTAGTGCTGCCAGACGATCGGGAGCGCAAGTGCCGCCCAAAACCCCGAACGACATAGGTTCAGGTTCTGCGGGTTTGGCCCGTGCGCTGCATCCGACGCTCACAGTTACTACCATGGCCGGCAGCAGAATCAAAAGGACAAGGCGCCTCACGGGTAACCGCCGGTGACAGGAGGGATTACCAGCCCTCCATCGACAGCAGCATCCAGCCTGGCTCGGTCCAGCCGCCACACAACAGTGTCCCCCGACGTCGGTCCAGTAAAGGTGAAGACCGGCTGAGCGTTGTCCTGCAGCCAGCCCAGCAGTTCAGGAGCAGCGAATCCGTAGCCCTCACTGAGCGGCCTCCCCTGAGTCAGCACAAAGTCGGCGTTGCCGTCACGAAGGGACTTCAACGAGGGCAAAACCTCCCAACCCTGGTGAGGCAGCAGTGCAAACTCACCAGTTACGGACGTCAGCCCCACCTTCGAGGACTCCGGCAGGACAGCGATCATCCAATCCCGCGCACGGACAAGCCCGTCATCAACCACGGACCGTGCCTGCACACCCAGAAAGAGACTCACAACGGTCATGAGTACCGCTGCAGTGGCAACGGCCCCACGCAGGCGGGGGCGGCACGTCACCACCATGGCCGCGGCAATGGGTATCGAAACCAGCGCGGCAAGCACCACGCAGTAGCCAAACTGCTCCTCTGCCGCCCCGAAGAACACAGAGTAGACGCCAACGGAACCGGTAAAAACCGAGAACAACCCTATGACCCGCCGCTCCACCTGCGGAGACAAAGCGACTACGAATCCCGCCACAACGGAAAGCCCCAGCAGTAGATAGCTTGTGCCGAAACGGCCGGCCATATCCAGCAAACGATCCGTCAGGCTGACCCCTGGGACTGAATTAAAGCCAGTCATCTGAACGGCCCCAACCATTCTGAGGACGCCCACCGACTTTTGATCCAAGAACTGCGAAAACAGCCCGTTGGCCGCAATCACGCTCAAATAGATCAGGTAAGGAACGATTGAACAGCCAAGAATACGCAAGGCTGCCAGCAGAGGAACGGTTCTGCGCCAAAACACGGCGGCCAGCAGCGGCACTACGGTAAACACGGCCGTCATGTCCTTCATGACGATGGCTATCCCGAAAACCAACCCTGCGCTGATTTCAAGCCACATGCGACCGCGCCCCAGCTTGGAGCCGAGCGCCCACAGAGCCAAGAGCCATCCCGTCAAAACAGCCAGACCTGCTGGAGTCTCCATCATCAACCGACCGTCCATCCGGAGGACGAACGGATCACTTGCCAATATGGTGCCCGCTATCGCAGCGGGGACCAGTCCTGCCAGACGGCGAACCAACAGAAAGCAAACCACCACTGTCAGAGCACCAAGGAAAGAATTGACCCAGCGCAGTTGCAAGGCCAGATCCATAGGGTGGCCTTCCAAGCCCAGGACACGAATAATCAGGGCGTTGAACGCATATGAACCCGGAGGATGCAGAAAAAAGGGGGTGCCGGAAAGCGACGGCATGCGGCCTTCCGCTATCTGTTGGGCTATGTCCGCATACGTTACTTCATCGATAAACACGTCGTTGGCACGCTGTACACCGAACACCCTGAACACCACCGCAAGCCATCCCACACACGCCGCAACCCACCACGGATGTCGAATGGCCCAAGGAGACTTCCTTGCGGCCCTCCGGGCCCGGGCCGCCGGTCGATATGGTTCAACCTCCTGCACCGAATTCATGGTGCCCCTCATTGACGCGCTGGAACGCTGATATGACCGGGCACGAAGTAGGTTTCCGGCTTCAAGGGGATCGCCCCACCGGGAAACAGGGCGTCCGCTTGTGTGGCGTATTGCTTGATCCGTTCCGTCTTGGTTGCAAGGCCCTCGTCCCACATCCAAGGCACGTATCCCACACCTTTCATATGGGATTCATCCGGCTGCGACACGAGGTCGTAGGGAAAGTCCGAGTACATCACCAAGTTTTCGCCGTGGCCTGTGCCGACGTCACGGGTAATGAGATGATCCACATGCCTTCCCACCCCCGCGGGGCAAAAGAGCAACTCCGCCTTTGTCTGGGCCATGAGCCCGGCCACATCCCTTCGGAGGTGGCGAACAAGCCCCGTGTCGCCCTTGGAGATCCTGCCCAATGCAATGTCGAACCGGTAGGTGGGGTAACGGTGGGTGAGCTCCGGCAGGAGCCTTTCCCACGCGCTGCTCCCCCATTGCGGGGGTCTACGTCGGCGCCGAAACAGTGCATCCACTTCGCCAAGGTGAATGGAGTGGACACCCATCGATTCCAGTACTGTTCGGTCCTCGGATCGCCGGGCGTTAAACAGCTCCCCGGCGTCCCCGATGGTGCATTGGCGCATGAAGGACCGTGCCGCTCGCGTGTGTGGTGCCGGCGATGCCTCGGTGAAAAGCGTGGCCACGATAATCTGACGCTTTTGGGCCTGCGCCTCGATAAGAGCACCGCAGGACAGCACTGCGTCATCAAGGTGGGGTGACAGGAACAACCAAGGCGCGTCTCCCGCCATGGATCGTTCGATTCTTGATGCGTGCGGCATTCAAGCCCTTTCCTGATAGCCGGCATTTTGCAGCCTGCCTTGTTTCTGGTTCAAAGCACGGAGAGATTCTCGGTAGGAAGTGGCCTGCATCCCGGCGAGCGCATCCCAGTCATAGGCAGCAGCGAACTCCCGTCCGAGCGCGCCAGCCTCCTCCAGCCCGGACTGCACATATCTGCGGGAGATCTCGTCACCGAAGGCGTCAACGTCAAAGGCTTCAACCAGCCACCCCGCGCCGGGCGGCACGATCTCCCGGAGGCAAGGAATGTCAAAGGTGATCACTGGCGTTCCGGTCGCCAATGCATCGATGGCCACTAAGCCGAAGGTCTCGTGCCGGGAAGGCACAACCACTAATCGGGCATCGCTGAGGGCCTGAAACTTTTTCTCTCCAGACAACCACCCGAGCAGGCGCACTCGTTCCGAGAGACCGGCGTCGTCAATGGCTGCGCGCAACGAGGCTTCGTCAGGGCCTGATCCGGCAATGAGCAGGTTGCCATCTATCCGGTTGCAGCACCGTGCCCAAGCCTCCAGGAGGAGATCCAAGCCCTTGTGACCGAACTCCAGGCGCCCCATGAACAAAATGTCCTTGCCAACATGGGGCTCCGGTTTCCATGCCGCCGGATCCACCCCGTTTCCAATCACGTCCACGTGGGCGCCCGGATTCAGGCTGACCAGGCGTTCGGCAATTCCCTGCGAAACCGAGATCAGCCGGCGATGCTTTCGGACACCCAATCTCTCGATCCAGTGCAGTGGCAATTTGTACTGCCGTGCTTTGCCCTCGGCATGAAGCCATTGGACCACTCCGACGGTGGGACGCCTGGTCCATAGTGGTGCGGCCATGGTGGAAAACGGAGCAAAGAAGTCTTCAACCACCAGTTCCGCAGTTGACCGGCGCCTATGTACTTCGAAGGGCAGGCGGGCAACATACGCCAGCAGTCTGGTCAGTCGGCTGCCGCCACCTCCGAAGCCAATCGGAACATAGTGCACACCGTCCTCCTCGCGCTCCTGCCAGCCCGGATATCGGGTGGTCAGCACGGTGACGCGGAAGCCCATTCCCGCCAAGCGGCGGTTGATTTCGTGTGTTCTCACAGATCCTCCGCCTGCTCCAGGCATGCGTGGATCTTCGAAACCCAGATGTAAAACTCTCATCGCTGTCTTTCCGTCTCAATATCTGTGGAGGGCCCAGCCACTGCACTAAGCACAGCGGGACCGGGTCCCTGTTTCACCCATGTGGCGTGCCCGGTACTGCTGGCGGCCTCCATCCGTATTCCGTCTGTGGGCACGGCGTCTCCGGGAGATCCTGAAATCGTTCCTGTGCGGCAGCAGGCCGCGCTGGTGGGCAAGAACCGCAAGCCCACTGAATGCGGCCAGCATGAGCCACACCATTGGTTGCAGCAGCGCGGCGACCGCAAGGGCCGAGATCAGGGCGAACGCCAGAACCACCAACTTGCCGGCGCCCGGTCCTGTATCAGCGGTCACCAACACGGGACGCGCAAGAATTGCCAGGACCACCCCGGACATCACGGCCCCGACGGCCGAGCCCACCGCCATGCCAGTGACGGCATTGAGCTGCCACCCGATCCACAGCCCGCCCACCACCAGAAGGCACGCCAAAGCGAGGCCGATTTGGCAGCGGCGGTAGGCCCGTATGGCGAGCAGGATGGTGGCAAGCACCATCAGGACGGCGTAGCCCAGACCGGACGCGGCCAGCCATGGCAGGAGGCCCAGGGAAGCGTGGTATTTCTGCGGGACTATCAGGCCGGCCATCTGGGGCGGCGCGGTAGCGATAATGGCGAAAGCCACCACCACGAGTTGCCCGAACGAAGCGAAGGAAGCGCCAAGCACCTCTCCAACCTTGACGCCAGGAGTGCGGAGCAGGGGGAATGCCACCAACGCCGTTCCGGCCGCGACGTACACCGGCCCCTTGGCGATAGTGGCCAGCGCCTGGAATCCTGCCGCGGCGGCCGAGCCGTTATCAAGGAAGCCGACCACCACGACGTCGATGCCCACCAGCACGGAAACGACGCACAGAACGGACGCGATATCGCTGGTTTCCGCCCAACGCCATTTCTCCAGCAAGACCCGCGGACGCCAGCGAAGATCCCGGTAGAACGACCATGGGACAACCAACGGGGCCAGGCACGCCACAACGAAGCCCATGACCGCCCCACCTGCACCCCACGCCATCACAATGACCAACAGGCTGAAGATCAACCTGAGGACAACCTCGCCAACAGTGGACACGGCATACCACATGAAGCGGAGCTCGCCCTGCAGCCATCCGGCGGGCGCATTGACTATGAAGATGGCCAGTGCAGCCAACCCCACGGCAGCAGCCATAGCCGGAGTGGCGAGCGCAAGCATCACGCTGCCCGTGATGATGGCAGCGGCAATACCCGCCAGGCACGATACGAAGACCGAGAAGGCCATGCCACTCTGCCGCTCATCGGATCCTTGCGGATGTACTGCCACAACATGCGACAGGGGAAGTGGCACCAGCGCGTTGGCTACGACTCCCACAACCCCAAGAATCATTGCGGCGGCGGCGAATTGCGTGTAGTCCGCTGTTCCCAGCATGTTGGCCATGAGCAGCGTGCAGGCATAGCTCACCACGCCCACTACTCCCGCGGATATGGCAAGGAAGCCGCTGTTTTCAGCTATGTTGACGTCTTGACCTTGAGTTCTGTCCCTGCGTTCGGCTCGGGGCCTTTCACGCACGGCTATGGTCATGGATTGCTGGGATTCATCCACGATCCTGCTACCGCTACTGTCCATCGAAGGCGTCGGCTGGCGTGAACGGACTCCCCGGTCCAGCAAGCAAGGTGCCAGGGCCGGCCGGGCGGAGTTCCGCCGCGGGCACGCCAATTTTCTTCACGACGGCGAAGGCCTCGAATTCGTCCCGGCCTTTCATCAGGACTGAAATGTGCCCATCATCGGTCAGCGCAACTTCGTCCGTTGGCCGAAGGATGGTGGCGAGGTTGGCCCCGGGCGGCACTTCGAAGCGCACCATCGTGGATAGATCCGAGTGCCGTGCACGCCCGTCCCCGCCTTCGCGTCGAACCTTTCCTTCTTCCAGGAGCACGCCCGTGAGCAGTCTTGTGCTGCGGTCCCAGGTAAAGCTGCCGGCCCACTCCCGGCACTCGGCGGAAGTCTCCAATGCTGCATCCGGTTCCGACATTGCTGTGATCGCTTCAATCATGGCCGCCCCGAACTCCTTGGGCGTGTCAACCAGCCAACCGGTCCTGCCGTCTACTACGGAGTCCCGGATACCAGGAACGCGGAGTGCCAGGCACGGCACACCCCAAGCCGCGGCTTCGATCACAGAGCAGCCCCAGCCTTCCGAAGCCGACGTGGAGGCGGTCAGCCAAGCCCTGCTCAGCAACTCGTCACGAACCTCGTTGGATTGGTAGCCATGGAAAGTCACGGCGTGGTCCAGGCCCAAGTCCATGGCGAGCTGCTGCAGGCGCGCACGTTCCGGGCCATCGCCGACGATGTCCAGCCGCAGGTTCGGCACGCTGCGGGCAGCCACAGCGAACTGGCCCAGCAACAGGTCCAGCCGTTTGTGAGGCACCAAACGGCTGACGACGGCGATGGTGGGCTCAGGCGTACGGGGCGCCACTACCCGGGGAATATCGATAGTGCCATTCGGCACCACATGGATGGCTCCCGAGAATCCGAGCTTCCGCAGTTCCTGCCGCGTGGAAGGTGACACCGCCACGATGGCCCGCTGCCCGTATACCGTTTTGGCTCCGGTGTTCTCAAGGAACCGACCCACTGCGGCCAGCGGCGGGGAGAACCGGGTGCGGAACTGCTCTTGGTGAACGTGGTGGACCAATTGAATGATGGGAATTGATCGCGGCAGGAACAACGGGGAAAAGAACGGGATGCCGTTTTGGCAATCCACCACGGCATCAAACTGACCGCTGGTGCGCAGAAGCCTGACAGCGGATTGTCCATAGATGGATAGCGGCCCGCCTCCGCGAAGGATTCGGATGCCGTCAATGACTTCCTCCATGGACTGGCCGGAGTCGCGCCCAGTAAACCACGTGACCTGAACTCCGTTTTGCACCCACCTCTTGGAAATCTCATGCATGTACTGCTCGGCGCCGCCTGCTTGTGAATGCTGGATGTCGCGCCAGTTGAGAACCAGTACGTGTTTTCCGGCGAGTTTGGTTGGGGAATTCAGGTCGGTGAACGCATCCGTCATAGTGTTGCTTTCTGAAGTTGGATCACCGACGCGAAGCTGGCGACACCGTCCTGGAACGGACGGAATGTTGACTCGGCACCGTCTGTCCAAGCGACAGGAAGCTCAATGATGCTGGCCTCGTTGTCCTGCAGTCGAAGCAAAAGCTCCACGTCAAAGGCGAACCCTGTGCTGCGGCACTGAACCATGGCGGCAGTGAGGGCGTCCCGTTCGAAGAATTTGAATCCGCACTGTGTGTCCTGGATGCCCTTGACCTTTGACTTGGTCAAGACCCGGAACGCCTTACCACCCACACGGCGCCCGAAATGTTGGGGTCGGACCAATCTGGAGCCTGGGGCGTGGCGGGAGGCTATGACCGCAGCTGCTCCGTCGGAAAGGTGCGTCATGACTTCCGTAAGCGTGTCCAGCGGCGTGGCGAGATCCGCGTCAAAGAAGCCTGTGAACCGGGAGGTACCGCTGAGGAGGCCGCGGCGGACGGCTGCCCCCTTCCCGCGACGGGAGCACCCCACAACGGAAATGGGAACCTCGTCCCCTTTTTCACGGGATATCCGGCGCACAACAGCCGCGGTCTCGTCCACGCTGCCGTTGTCCACCACCACGATGCGGGAGGACCAAGGCTGGTTGGCCAGAAAATCGACGGTCTGCGTCAAGGTGTTGGGAATCCTTGCGGCCTCGTTGTAGGCCGGAATAACAACTTCGAGATCCACCTGGGATCGGCGCAAAGAGTCTGAACGTCGACGTGCTTGAAGGCCTCCCCTCTTTCCGATGTGAACGCTGTGCGAGTGAAGCAGGGCCATCTGAACCTCCTACTGTCTATTCGGGAACGGTACGAAATCGTGCTCGCAATATAAGGAGTGGGCGCAGCACGCAAGTCATGACGGCAATCTGGGTTGAAGATTCAAGTCATCGACGGCTCTCACTAATCCGGGGAAGCCCCGGCGCTCTGAGCGAAATCAGTGGTTCGGTGTCTGAGCCCGTCGATAGAGTGGCCCCATGAGCCACACGTCTTCCGCCGCCGCCTCCGCCACGGAATCAGCAGTCCAGCCTCCCGTCGCCAAACTGGTCCCCACCCGCCGCGAACACCACGGCGACGTCTTCGTGGACAACTACGAATGGCTCAGGGACAAAGAATCGCCGGAGGTTGTAGACCACCTCAAGGCGGAGAACGCCTATCAGGAGGCAGTCACCGCGCATCAGGAACCATTGCGCGAGGCCATGTTCCAGGAGATCAAGGGCCGCACCCAGGAGACGGATCTGTCCGTGCCCAGCCGGAAGGATGGCTGGTGGTACTACAGCCGTTCGGTAGAGGGCAAGGAGTACACCATCCAGTGCCGCGTGCTGGCCCGGAACACCGGCGACCCCGTGGCGGACTGGACTCCCCCGCCCGTTGAAGCCGGCGTGGAACTTCCCGGCGAGCAGGTGCTCCTGGACGGCAATGTGGAAGCTGAAGGCCAGCCCTTCTTCAGCGTTGGCGGCGCCGCCGTGACCGTTGACGGCAACCTCTATGCCTACGCCGTGGACAACTCCGGAGACGAGCGGTTCACCCTGCGGATCAAGGACCTGCGTACCGGCGAACTCCTCCCGGACGTCATCGAGGACATCTTCTACGGAGTGGCTTTCTCCCCGGATGGCGCACGCCTCTTCTACACCGTGGTGGATGATTCCTGGCGCCCCTACCAGGTGAAGGCACACGTCCTGGGAACGCCGGTCACCGAGGATGAGGTTCTGTACCAGGAGGACGACGTCGCCATGTGGCTGGGCTTCGACCTCGCCTCCGACCGCCGTCACCTGGTGCTCAGCATCGGTTGCTCCGAGTTCAGCGAAACCCGGCTGCTCCGCTTCGACGACTACGCCGCGGGCCTCAGCACCGTCATCCCGCGCGACCACCACGTGCTCTACGAGGCCGAGCCCTTCCTCCTGGATGGCAAGGAGACACTGCTCCTGACCCACAACAAGGACGCCATCAACTCCATGGTGAGCCTGGTGGACCCGGAAGAGCTCACCAAGCCACTCGACGAGCAGGACTGGCGGACCGTCGTCGAACATTCCTCTGACGTGCGCGTCAACGGCGCGGGCGTGACGTCCACCCACCTGGTCCTTTCCGTCCGCAAGGACACCATAGAGCGCGTGCAGGTGCTGCCCTTGGCAGGGCTCGGCACTCCCGCTCAGGCCGCGCCGGTTGAGCCTGCCTTCGACGAGGAGCTCTACACGGCCGGAGTTTCCGGCTCGGACTACGAGGCTCCCGTGATCCGCATGGGCTATACGTCCTACTTCACGCCGTCCCGCGTCTACGACTTTGTCCTGCCGACAGCCGAACTGCCTGCCGGCCAATTGCTGCTCCGCAAGGAAAGCCCTGTCCTGGGCGGCTACTCCGCGCAGGATTACGTCGCCACCCGTGAATGGGCCACCGCCGACGACGGCACCCGGGTTCCGTTGTCATTGCTGCGGCACGCGTCGGTGCAGCAGGATGGAACCTCTGCCGGGCTGGTCTACGGCTACGGCTCCTACGAAATGAGCATGGATCCCGGCTTCGGCGTTGCCCGGTTGTCACTCCTGGACCGCGGGATCGTGATGGTCATCGCCCACATCCGCGGCGGCGGCGAGCTGGGACGCCAGTGGTACGAGGATGGCAAGAAACTCACCAAAAAGAACACCTTCACGGACTTCATTGCGGCCACGGACTGGCTGGCAGGCTCAGGTTGGGTGGACCCTGCCCGTGTTGCCGCCATGGGCGGATCCGCCGGTGGCCTGCTCATGGGTGCCGTCGCCAACATGGCTCCGGAAAAGTACGCTGCCGTGGTGGCGCAGGTTCCGTTCGTGGACGCCTTGACCACCATTCTGGATCCCGAGCTCCCTTTGTCCGCCCTGGAATGGGAGGAATGGGGCAACCCGATCACGGATCCCGAGGCCTACGCGTACATGAAGTCCTACACTCCGTACGAGAATGTGGGGGCCGTGGCCTACCCCAAGATCGCTGCCGTGACGTCCTTCAATGACACCCGCGTGCTCTACGTCGAGCCGGCCAAATGGGTTCAGGCGCTCCGGTCCGTCTCCACAGGATCCGAGCCCATCGTGATGAAGATCGAGATGGACGGCGGGCACGGAGGTGCGTCAGGACGATACGTCCAGTGGCGCGAGCGGGCCTGGGACTACGCTTTCGTGGCCGACTCCGTAGGGGCTACCGAACTCCTG
Source organism: Paenarthrobacter sp. FR1 (assembly GCF_051106045.1). Taxonomy (NCBI): domain Bacteria; kingdom Bacillati; phylum Actinomycetota; class Actinomycetes; order Micrococcales; family Micrococcaceae; genus Paenarthrobacter; species Paenarthrobacter sp. FR1. The sequence goes on from NZ_JBPFSF010000001.1 coordinate 846,602, forward strand.
CCTGGGGCAGGGCTCAAATAGCTGCTCACCCTGGTTGGCGCGCCCGGAGCAAAGCGTAGTAGCCCGGGATCACGTCCGAGGCCGACGGATTGCCGAGCGGCCGCGTTTCGATGCTCGCTGAGCCTTCCTCCACAAGGTTCCAGTCCGCCGTCGGAAACGCCTTGGCACGTTGTGCAGCCCCGAAGCGCCCAGGCATGGGCAACCCGCGGATGGCCCACTCAAGCGGCGCCGGAATGGATTTCCGGGTGGCACCCAGATGGCTGACGTAATCAACGGGGGTGCCTGGGAAGTTGGTTTCCGCCAGGAAAACGCCGCCGCGGGTCCCGACGACGGGCAAGAGGTTCACTGCCAAAGCAGAACGGCCGTCGAGGTCCAGTACGTGCAGGACTCCGCGGATGAACACGTTCGCTTCACCGGTCCAGCCTGCCTCTTTGAGTGCCGCCGCGACAGTCTGCGCAGCGTCAGGTGCCGTCATGTCGCACACGGCGAAGGACGCCGTCGTAACATCCGCTGACTCCAGCCGTGCGCGGTCCACGGCGTTCGCGGAGTAGTCCAGCCCCACAGCGAGCGGGAAGTGCTGCGCCAGCAGCCGGGTGAAGCTGCCGTTCCCACACCCGACATCCACCACAGGCAGGGCCGGGTCCAAGTGCGCCAACGTAGGCAGGTAGCCGTTCAGTTCGTGATCGCTGCCCGAGTCCCATAGGACATCGCCCGTGGCACCGGTGGAACGGATGTTGCCCCAGTACTGGTCCCAGGCAGTTCGCGGATCCTTGGGAGCAGCCGAAGAAAGCCTGATGAGGCGTGGAATCAGCAGGTACTTCCTGAAGGCGGAGAACATCCTCCAAATATATGTGGCGTTAGGCCTCCACCAACCACTCAAGCGCTTCCGTTTCCGATGTGAAGAACTTGGTGGGGCAGGGCGGCTTCATGATGCCCAGGAAGAAGTTGGCAATGACCCGATCCACGGGCGATGAACCCCAGAGGGCGATGCGGTTGGCCTGGCATGGTTTGGCGAACACGGACCTGGCTCCCCTCGTCACGTCGTCCGTGGTTGCCATGTCCACGATCATCGGGTGGCGGTCCTCCCCGCAGAGCTCATTGACCCGGTCCATGGCCCGCTGCGCGTCGGATTCCTGGATCCTGGCGCCGCGCGGCCACGTGAGTCGCAGGATGCCCGGCTCTTCGAGCTCCAGCTGGAACGTCACCTGCTGATGATCCTGAGGTGTTGCTGGGTGGTCCACGTTGCTCCTCTTGCCTTTCGCCTGCAGGGAAGGCGGACATGCTTGCCCTGCTGATTCCCCTAAGGCTGTCGAATCCGGCTCCCAAAGTAAAGGTGTGTCCCACGACTCATCCGGCTCATTTGGTGCACGGCCACACCTGTCCGCAATGCCGCTGATAGGGTGTTGCCACATCAGGAATTACTGTGGGATGAGCGTTGGAACGGAAGGGGCTCAGTGGGCGAGACCGGTGCCGATGTACAGCATTCCCGTTCCGCAGTAGTGGCGGATTCCGATGAGGACCGCCTGGCCGGGACCACAGCTGCGCTCTCATCAGCGGGATTCGACATTTTCCCAGCAGCGGACAGCGCATCCATTGCCTCCCGCATCAGGCAACACAGCCCTGACGTCGTGGTGGCGGAAAGCTCCTTGGCACACGGGCTCCACAACCCTGGAGCTCCCGTGCTGCTGCTCCTCTCGGCACAAGAATCCGTGGACCTTGCCGAGATGGAGTCCTGGCGTGTAGCGGACTACATCATCAGCCCGGTACGTGACGGAGAGCTCATCCATCGCGTCGAAACCTTGATCGGCCGTGCCAAGGAACGGGCACGCTCCCGTGGCGAAATCGAAGCGCTGCGGGAAAGCCTCCGAAATGTCTCCTCTGCCATCCGGGAGACAAACGACCCCCAACTGATTGCGGACCATGTGGTGCGTGGCTTCGGCGAGGCCCTGGGCGTGGACCACGTGTGGTTCGCTACGTTCCGCGACGAACGGGTCCCGAGTATCCGGGCGCAATGGAATGCGGCCAACGTGCCTCTGCTTCCCGCGAAGCTGGGGGACAGCGAGAACATCATCACCGAGACGGCCAACAAGCTATGGGCTGAAGCCGATGTCCTGGCGGTAACAGACCATCGCGAGGACCCGGACTCGGAGATCGCCAAGGCGCTCCGGGAGTGGTCCTGCGAACTTACGCCCGTCTCCACCGTGCTGCTTCCCGTGGGCGAAGGCGCCTCCGCCATGGGCATCATCCTCCTGAGCACCGTGCAAGAGCGTCACGACTGGACCCGCCCGGAGATCGCCTTGATGCAGCACGTGGCCGGCAACGTGGCCCACGGCCTCATACAAGGCCACCTCATCAGCGCCCAACAGCGGGTACTCCACCAGCTGAGGCAGTTGGACAAAGCCAAGACCGAGTTCCTGGCCACCGTCAACCACGAACTCAGGACTCCGCTCACCTCGATCACCGCCTACCTGGACATGATCCAGGACGGTTCCGGCGGGCCGGTCCCGGAGGGCATCGGTAAGATGCTGGACGTCATCGCACGCAACTCGAACCGCTTGCGCAAGCTCATCGAAGACATGCTCACGGTCTCCATGCAGGACGCCAGCAACTTGGACCTCAAACCGGTGGATATCGCCAAACTACTCCAAGTGGTGGTCGCGACTCTTCGACCTCTGGCGGAGTCCCGCCACGTCTCTCTGTCCTTCACGGAGGCAACCGAGGACATTGAAGTGACGGCCGACGAAGCAAAACTGGAACAGGTCTTCACCAACATCGTGGCCAACGCCATCAAGTTCACGCCCGAGGGCGGCCGCGTGGGCATCACCAGCACGGTGTCAGCTGCTGAGGATGGCGGGCTGGCAGCACTCGTGAAAGTTGCTGACAATGGCCTGGGGATCCCCGAGCACGATCTGCCGCACATCTTCACGCGCTTCTACCGTGCTTCAAATGCCACCTCGGCCGCCGTTCCCGGCAGCGGACTCGGTTTGGCGATCGCCCACGACATCATCAGCCGCCACATGGGGCGCCTGCTCCTGGATTCCACTTTGGGATCCGGGACCACGGTATCCGTGGAGCTACCCGTGGGCGGACCGTAGCTCCGTCGGCCTGTGACAACTGTGTCAATGCCTGGCCCGTTCATGTGTTCTGCCGTCACTAAAGCGCGACATGCAGCGAAACAAAACTGATGCCCCGGACTGGAGCCCGGGGCATCAATTTACGTCAAGTGGCCCTTGAGGGGCGCTCCCCCAATGTTTAGTTCGGCCACCATCCGATGCTGGTGGTGTTCGTCTTGCCTGTGGTGGTGCTGTTCGGCCACCAGCCGATTGCCGTGCTGTCCTGCGTAGGCTCGGCATTAGCCGGAGCAGCGAATCCCGTTACTGCCAGAACCGCCGCCATGAGCAGGGTTGCCGCAAATTTTTTCATCCGCTATGCCCTTTCGTACTGATGCGAATTTGTTGACTGTGACTTGAATAAAGTCACGGGGCAAACTATACGAGCTTTTCTTCTTCAATGACATGGATAATGGGCATATGCACAGTCCCCAGTTAGCCTCCCACCACGTTGCCGGTCTCACGGCGCGCGCCAAATGGAAGGAACGGGACTTCGATGAAGCCTTTCGCCTGGCAGGCGACGCCGCAGAGCTCTCCACGCTCGCCGGGGATGAGGAATCCTGGTGGAACATGCGGTACCTCCAAGCCGAATGCCTCCGGGATCAAGGCCGGATTGAGGAGTACCTCAGCCTGGCAGTGGAGCTCAACGACCACAGCCTGACAGCCACGTCGCCCGAACTCGGCGCCAAAGCAGGCACCATGGTAGCCATAGCTTTCCAAGGCCTTGGCCGACTTGCCGAGGCCGCCACCATGGCTGCTGACGCGGCGAAGCTGGCTGCACGCGAGTCCGACCTGGTCTACGTCCAGATCCTTGCCCAACGCGCCCTGATCGCCGCCCTGGCCGAAAGCAGGCTCCTGGACGATGCTTGGCGGGAGTGCCTGGTCCTGGAAACACTGCTGACCGACGATGTTGACGAAGACACCGCGGGCAAAGGCTATTGGGTCATTGGAAACGTTGCTTTCCTGGCTGACCGCGTGGCTGACGGAGGGCTCTATCACGACCTTGCCGCCGAGAGGCTCTCGCCGTCAAAAGACGTTGATTTATGGGCGCGTTTCAACCGGGCTTCCGCTGAAATGCGGCTTCAGGCGAAACTCAGTGACGCCGCGACCCTGCGCTGCATTGAAAGGGCCGAGCTCGCCACGGACATTGTGGGTGGCTCCGAACGCGACCATTTGGAAATGTCCCTGGTCCGCGCCCATTGGTATTTCCTCAGTGGGGATATGCAGCAGGCTGCGGCAATCCTTGAACCCCTCTGCACACGGTCCTCGATATTAGCCAAGCAAACTTCCGCCGAGGCACACTTCCTGCTTGCCCGGACATTGCTGGCGTCCGGGCGGCGAGAGGAAGCACTTGCTACATTCGAAGAAGCAGCCTCGTTGTTCGAACAAGCAGCTTTGCCCGAACGCAGTGTGGCTGTCCGGGAGCATCTGCGCCATGTCGATGAGCAAAGAGGCCGGCCACACGGGGAGTGAGCATGTCCGAAGAGAAAATGTACTCCGGCGACGACCCCCGCTTGGGGTTGCTCTTGGAAGGCATCGTCAGGCTGGCCGCTGGGGATCTCAACACCAGGATCGAAGTCTCGGACGCACGCGATGAAATCGATGCTGTGATCATGGGAACCAACCTCCTGGCCGAAGACCTCCAGATCGTGTACGAAGAGCTCGAACAAAGGGTGCAGGCCCGGACGCAGCAGCTCAACGAAGCCCACTTGGCGATGCAACACATGGCCATGACTGATCCGCTGACCGGCCTGCACAACCGCTCCGCCTTCGCCTCCGCCTTGAGCGAAGCCCAAGCCGTTGGGGAGGAACGCGGCACCCGTGCGGCCATACTCCTGTTGGACATGGACGGATTCAAGGCCATCAACGACTCCTTGGGCCACACCATCGGCGACAAAGTCCTGGAAACCGTAGCCAATCGCATCAGCGGGGCCGTTCGCGGCCAAGACATGGTGGCCCGGATGGGCGGGGACGAATTCGCTGTCCTGATCCCGGACGTGACCCCTGCGGTGGCGGCCTCCATTGGCAACCGCATCCTCGCTGCAGTGGTGGCCGTCATGGAGATTGAGGGTCAGCATCTCCGCTGTGGTGCCAGCATGGGCCTCCGGATGGCCGACCCCGGCCAGAGGGCGGAAGAGCTGATGATGGAAGCAGACATCGCCATGTACGAGTCCAAGGCTGATGGACGCGGCAAGCTCAAAGTGTTTGAACCGGCCATGTTGCATGCCCGGCAGATGCGGAACCAATTGGTGGGCGAGCTCAAAGACGCGATCGCGGGCTCGCAACTGGTGCTCTACTACCAGCCCATCATCCGCCTGGACACCCGCGGAATTGAAGGTGTGGAAGCCCTGGTCCGGTGGAACCACCCTTCCCGTGGGATCATCATGCCGGACGAGTTCATCCCCATCGCCGAGGAAACGGGAATGATCTCCGACCTGGGCGGCTGGGTGCTCCGCACCGCCGTCGAACAGTTGAAGAAATGGCGCAGCGACCCCCTGACGGCGAGCCACGACTTCACCATGCGCATCAACGTATCGGCTGCAGACTTGCAGCGACTGGAGTTCATCGAAGACGTGCGGGACGCCCTGGCCTCCGCCGATCTGGACCCCTCGCTCCTGGTCCTTGAACTGACCGAAAGCGCCGTCATCCAGGGCAACGACCTGGACCGTTATACGCTCATGAGCCTGCGCCGCCTGGGCGTGGGACTGGAAATCGACGACTTCGGCACGGGCTACTCCTCCATCAGCTATCTCCGGCGGTTGCCCGTAGACGCGGTGAAGGTGGATCGGACGCTTCTTTCGGCCTTGGGCAGCGACCCGTCGCAGCCCGCCCTGCTTGCCGCCGTGCTGCAACTCATCCGGGCATGCGGCCTGAATGCCGTGTGGGAGGGCATCGAAGACGCCGGGCAGGCCGAGTATCTCTTGAGCATCGGTTGCACCAGCGGCCAGGGATACTACTTCAGCCGGCCGCTGCCCGAGGAGCAGCTGACCGACCAGCTGAAGCACCACAAGGCGTGGCCTGTCAGCTGATGGTCCGGGTCCATGGATGGTGCCGCGTGCGCCACTCCGAGTCCAGAATGGCGTAGATGTTCTCGGTGGCCCACTGGCCCTTGTAATGCCAGTTGTCCACCAAGGTTGCTTCGAGCCGCATGCCCAAGCGCTGACAAATACCGGCCGACCCTACATTCAAGGCATCCAGCTTCGCATCAACGCGGTGGAAGGAAAACTGCTCGAACGCAAGCTTCAGCACGGCCTCGGCCGCCTCAGTGGCAATGCCGTGGCCGCGGGCGTCCGGGTGCAGGATCCAGCCGAGCTCGGCTTGGCCGGTCCCCTCCAGCCACTTCAGCACCACCTCACCCATCAGGCCCGGCTGGTCCTTGCGCTCGATAGCCAGGCAAACCCAGTCCCCTTCCTGGTTGAACTCGAAATTCGCGTACCGGCCAAGGACTTCCATGGACTTGGTCTTGGTCAGCTCATTGCGCAAAAGGAACCGCGCAGTCTCGGGCAGCGATTGGTAGCCGTGGAAACGGTCGAGGTCTTCAGCCTCGAAGCGCCGCAGGACAAGTCGATCAGTGATGATGGGAAGCTCAATTTCGGGCATGCACTCGAGGCTACTAGCTATGGCTGAATCGTGGTCCAGTCTTGACACGTGGCGCGATCTGGGATTACCTAATGAACATTCGGTAAATAAAGCTGGAGGCAATGACGCATGGTTGAAACAACCCTCTCCGGTGCTTCGCACCACATCCTGACGAACGACTACGCGTCCGAATGGATGGGCATCGAAGTCCTCAAGATCGACGACGGCCATGCCACCATCCGCATGCACCTCCGCCAGGAAATGCTCAACGGTTTCGGCATGGCACACGGCGGAATGATCTTCGCCTTCGGTGACACCGCCTTTGCCCTGGCCTGCAACCCGGCCAACCCCACGCCCAAGCAAGCTGCCAACATCACTGTGGCGTCCGGCGTCGACATCAACTTCATCAAGCCGGCGTTCCAAGGCCAGGTGATCACCGCCGTCGCAGACCGCCGCGCGAGTACCGGCCGCAGCGGCCTGTACGACATCCAGATCTACGCGGCCGACGCCGATGCCACCCCGGACACCGCGCCCGGCGAACTCATTGCTGAGTTCCGAGGCCGCAGCCGCACTATCTCCAAGAAGTAGGAACCTCATGACCCAGAACACCGTGGCCGCACCCACAGCTTCCCCATCGAAGGCAACTGCTCCCGTGCTGGACCGTGAAGAGACCATCTCCCGCGACGAACTGGAGGCCCTGCAGCTCAGCCGCCTCCAGCACACGGTGGCCTACGCGTACGATCGCGTTCCGCTGTACAAGCGCAAGTTCGACGAAGCCGGCGTGCACCCGTCGGACCTCCGCGAGTTGAGCGACCTTGGCAAGTTCCCCTACACCACCAAGGAAGACCTGCGCCTGGAGTACCCCTTCGGCATGTTCGCCGTCCCGCAGGACCAGGTGGCGCGCATCCACGCCAGCTCCGGCACCACCGGCCGTCCCACAGTGGTGGGCTACACCAAGAACGACCTCGCCAACTGGGCAACCCTGGTGGCCCGTTCCTTCCGCGCTTCCGGAGTCCGGCCCGGCATGAAGGTCCACAACGCCTACGGTTACGGCCTCTTCACCGGCGGCCTGGGCGCTCACGCCGGCGCCGAAGCGCTCGGCTGCACCGTCATTCCGATGTCCGGCGGCCAGACCGAACGCCAGATCCAGCTCATCCAGGACTTCAAGCCGGACGCCATCCTGGCCACGCCGACCTACCTGTTGACCATTGCGGACGCCATGGCACACCAGGGCATCGACCCCACCTCCACCTCGCTCAAGTACGCAGTGCTCGGCGCCGAACCGTGGACCGAAGAGATGCGCCACGAACTCGAGGTCACCATGAACATCAAGGCCTCGGACATCTACGGGCTCTCCGAGGTCATGGGCCCGGGCGTTGCCGGCGAGGCTGTTGAAACGCAGGACGGCTGCCACATCTGGGAAGACCACTTCCGCCCCGAAATCATCGACCCCTTCGATCACTCCACGGTCCTGGACGACGGCGAACCCGGAGAACTCGTGTTCACATCCTTGACCAAGGAAGCTCTGCCGATCATCCGCTACCGCACCAAGGACCTTACCCGCCTGCTTCCCGGCACCGCACGCCCCGCTCACCGCCGGATGGGCCGCATCACCGGTCGCAGCGACGACATGATCATCCTCCGCGGCGTGAACCTCTTCCCGTCGCAGATCGAAGAAATCGCCCTGCGCATCCCGGAGCTCAGCCCGCACTTCCAGCTCGAAATCACCCGCCCTGAGGGCAAGCGCATGGATTCACTGACTGTCAAGATTGAGCGCCGCGAGAACGTTCCGTCCGAGGCAGGCACGACGGCGGCACACACCTTGCGTGAGCAGATCAAGATTCACGTCGGGTCATCTTGCGTCGTTGATGTGGTGGAGCCCGGTTCCCTTGAGCGCTCCAACGGCAAGCTCCGCCGCATCTACGACATGCGTCCCAAGGGCTGAGCGCCTTCCGCCGTTGAGATCGTGAGAAAATGCCAGCATGCCTACTGAGACCACCACCAAGCGCGGACGGCCCGGTTACGACCAGCAGTCGGTGCTCCGCATCGCCGTCGACGTGTTCAACCGCCACGGGTACGATGCAACGTCCATGGGCATCCTGGCCGAGAACCTGGGGATCTCGAAGTCAGCCATCTACCACCACGTGCCGTCCAAGGGCGATCTCCTGAAGCTCGCCCTGGACCACGCGCTGGGCGGCCTGGAGGCCATCCTTGAAGAGCCCGCGGCAACGTCGGGTCCCGCTGACGCGCGGCTCGAATTCGTGTTGCGGCAGACCATTGCGGTCCTGGTGGACAGGCTGCCGTTCGTGACCCTGCTGCTGCGTTTGCGCGGCAACACGGAGATCGAGCGGGACGCACTGGAACGCCGGCGTGCGTTCGACCACAAGGTGGCTGAGCTGATCTCGGCTGCCCGTGAGGACGGCTCCTTGCGCCAGGACATCGATCCCCGCACGGTCACGCGCCTGCTGTTCGGCACCATCAACTCGATCGTTGAGTGGTACAAGCCCGGAGGCTCCCTGTCCCCTGAAAAGCTCGCGGACGACGTCATCACCATGGCCTTCGACGGGCTCCACACGGCCGCCTGAGCCTCTCTCACCTCCCACACCCCAACCCGCCAACCCTCACTCACATCCCACACCCCAACCCGCCAACGCTCACTCACATCCCACACCCCAACCCGCCAACCCTCACTCACATCCCACACCCGACCGGCCGTCAGAGAGCAAACACCAGTCCTCGGGTCCGCCGTGACGGCTTCCTGGGGGTGTCTTCATAACGATGGATCCGGGGTTGGCCTGACACGCCAAACGTTGGCCTGCGGGGAGGACTGATCATGAGCGAGGCCATGGGTTCCAAGGGTCACTGAGGTGGATCAGCAAGAGTTGGTGACCGAGATTGGCCCGGTGGAGATCGATGTGCCCCGGGATACCGGGTCCACGTTCGATCCCCCAAACGATGAAGAAGCGACAGCGTCGGACGACCGTCGTCGACGGAATCGTTCTGTCCTTGAGCGCGAAAGGGCTCACTACCGCGAAGATTGCGGCGCATTTCGCCTGCGTGTTCGGCGGGACGGTTTCCAAGGACACCATCTCCGGGATCACCGTGAAGGTCGTAGGGGAAATGACCGAGTGGCAAAACCATCCTATGGACTGTGTGCTCGCGGGGACTGTGTGCTCGCGGCGATGTCCATCGACGCGATCAATACAGCCTGGCCCCCAGCCGTGGTTCGGACCCGACTCTGGCACGACGCCTGGAGCGAGTTCATGCTCTTCCTGGGCTACGACGTCGCGATCAGAAAAGTCATACGCGCAGGAAGTGAGAGAGCGCCACCCCAAAACCCCACGGGACATGAGAGAGCGCCACCCCAAAACCCACGGGACATGAGAGAGCGCCACCCCAAACCCCACGGGAGGTGAGAGAGGGTTACTTCTCCACGAGGGTCAGGACGTCGTAGGTGGCCACGATCTCGTCGTTCTGGTTGGTCAGGACGGCGTCCCAGGCCACCTCGCCGTATTCGTCGGTCTCACGCGGGGTGATCTTCTTGGCCGTCAGCGTGACGCGGATGGAGTCGCCGGCCGCAACGGGGGTGATGAAGCGCAGGTTCTCCAAGCCGTAGTTGGCCAGCACGGGACCCGGCGCGGGCTCCACAAAGAGTCCGGCTGCCCAGCTCAGCAGCAGGTAACCGTGGGCCACGATGCCGGGGAAGAACGGGTTGGCCTCGGCAGCTTCCTGGTTGGTGTGCGCGTAGAACGTGTCCCCCGTGGAGTTGGCGAAGGCGGTGATGTCCTCGAGGGTCACCTGGCGCAGCTCCGAACGCACGGCGTCACCGATGCGGAGGGTCGAGAGGTGCTTCCGGAACGGGTGCTCGCCTTCTGTCTCAACAGTAAAGTTGCGGTCAGCGCCGGTGTGCCACTGGCCAGTCACCGCGGTCAGCATGTTGGGCGAGCCCTGGATGGCGGTGCGCTGCATGTGGTGCAGGACAGAACGGATGCCACCCAGTTCCTCGCCACCGCCGGCGCGGCCCGGACCGCCGTGGACCAGGTGCGGGACGGGCGAGCCGTGGCCGGTGGACGTGCGGGCGTCTTCACGGTTGAGCATGTGGACGCGGCCATGGTGGGCAGCGATGCCCATGACCAGCTCGCGGGCCACAGCGGGATCGTTGGTGCAGACGGAGGCTACCAGCGAACCGGAGCCGCGGGCGGCCAGTCGGACGGCATCGGCAACGTCGGAGTAGCCGATCACCGAAGAAACAGGACCGAAGGCTTCAAGGGAGTGGACTTCCTCGGCTTCGGCATCAGCCCAGCTGAGGAGGACCGGCGACATGAACGCGCCGTCCTCCACCACGCCTACGGTGCCGCCAACCGAGGTGACCGACGGCGCATCAAGAGATCCGTACGCAAGCTCACCGCCGGCGTCGAGCATTGACTGAACGGCAGCGCGGACGTCGGCGAGCTGCTCCAGCGACGCCAGGGCGCCCATGGTGACGCCCTCGGCGCGCGGGTCGCCGACGACCACGCGCTCGGTGATGCGGGCTCCGACGGCGGCCGCGACATCAGCGGTCAACTCCTGTGGAACGATGATGCGACGGATGGCGGTGCACTTCTGCCCTGCCTTGACGGTCATCTCGGTGACGACGGCTTTGATGAAAGCGTCGAACTCGGGTGTGCCGGGGACGGCGTCGGGGCCGAGGATTGCGGCGTTGAGGGAGTCGGTCTCGGAAGTGAACCGGACGCCTCCCTGCACCACGTTGTTGTGGCTCTTGAGGGAGTTGGCGGTGGACGCGGAACCAGTAAAGGAGACGAGGTCGCGGTAGTCGAGTTCGTCCAGGATGGTTCGGGCGGACCCGGAGATCAGCTGGAGGGAGCCTGCCGGAAGGATGCCGGACTCGATGATCGCCTTGACCGCAGCAGCGGCAACGTAGCCCGTGGGCGTAGCCGGCTTCACGATGGTGGGGACACCGGCCAGGAAGGACGGTGCGAATTTCTCCAGCATGCCCCAAACAGGGAAGTTGAAGGCATTGATCTGCACGGCGACGCCCGGAATGCGGGTGTAGATGTGCTCGGCAACGAATGAGCCATCCTTGGACAGGGTTTCCATGGGGCCGTCCACCACCACCTGCGAGTTGGGCAGTTCACGGCGGCCCTTGGAACCGAAGGTGAAGAGCACGCCAATGCCGCCGTCGATGTCGATCATGTTGTCGATCTTGGTGGCGCCTGACTGCGACGACGACGCGTACAGTTCCTCGCGCCGGCCGTTCAGGTACATGGCAAGCTCTTTGAGCTTGAGCGCGCGCTGGTGGAACGTCAGCTTCCCAAGTTCTGCCTGGCCTGTGGTCCGGGCAAAGTTCACGACGGCGGACAGGTCCAGGCCGTCGGTGCTCACGTTCGCCAGGACTTCTCCGGTGCTGGCGTCACGAACCGGGACCTTCTTCGCATCAGGTGCCGGGGTCCACCAGGCATCCTGGACGTAGCTGGGGACGGTGGCAACGGCTGTGGTTTCCGGGGCGACTGCGGTAGTGGTCATCGTCGACGGGTCCTTCCAAGGCACAGGAAATCGGCACGGTCAGAGTGTGACTGGAGCCAACATTACTGACCGGCCGTTCGGTAATATATACAGGGTACATGAATGCCCGGAGGAGTACAGCAGTTATTTCCCGGGGGCCTAGCCCCGACCACCCAGCTTCTTCGCCAACAGCAACGGCTTCTTGAGGAACTCCCCCACGCTGGTGCGGGAAATCAGCGTCTGGTTCAGGGCGTCCAAGCGTTCCAAAACGTGGTCGAGCTTGGCCGCGGATTCGTCGAGGCGGCGTTGCTGGGCGCGGATCAGCTCCTCCTGCTCCGCAAGGATGCGGGACAGGTACAACACCGTGCCCAGCCCACCCTGGGCCACGCCGTCGCGGAGATGTTCGTCGCGGACCAAGGCATCGTAGTGGGCGTGCTCGGCGGCCTTGGCGAAGATGCTGTTGCCGTCATGCCCCTCGGATTCGGGCCGCTGCGACCAGAACGCAAGGGGTTCACCGTCCAGGAACCCTACGCGCGAGTGGCTGAGGACCCGCAAGTGGAACTCCCAGTCGCCCACCACCGGCAGATCCTCGTTGTAGTAGCCCACGGCGTCATGGAGGCTGCGACGGTATAGGAAGGAAATAGGCACCGCACGGTTGATCCTGAGCATGTCCGCGAGGGTTATCTGGCGCATGTCCGCCCAGAAGATCTCGCGGCGGACGGGCTCGATCCTGTCCTCCACCAACTCCTCGATGACGATCTCCGTCCGGACCATCACGCCGGCCTGTGCAGCGTGCGCTGGGTCGTCGAGGTACGCGACCGTGCGTTCCAGGAACGTCGGCGCCCAGAAATCATCGTCATCGTGGATCACGACGAACTCGCCGCTGCCGGCCTTGATCCCGGCGTTCGACGCGGCTTCCATGCCCACGGATTCCGAATGGTGGAGGGTGGTAATGCGGGCCTGCTCCGCGTCCGACCGCTGGGAGGTGAGGCGTTCGACGTCGGCCGGATCTCCGCCGTCGTTGACTACCACCAATTCGAAGTCCTGAAAGGTCTGGGCGAAGATGTCATCCAGCGCACGAGCCAGGAAAATCGGGCGGTTCTTGGTTCGGGTCACGATGGTGATGCGGGCACCGGCGGTCATGGCTCGTCCATTCCATTCGGGAAGTGTGATCAATCCTGCATGTTAGCAGCGCTTCCGGCCCGCTCCCCCAGCTTGGCCCGGAGTGCAGCAAGTTGTTCGGCTGATACACCGTTGGCCGCCAGGAAACCGGCCGCGTCCAGTGAACCAAGGAACTCCCGCAGGCTCGCACGCCGCCGTATCAGTACCGCCTCGAGGTCCTCATCGGACAGGTACGGATCGTGCGCGTGCGGCGCCCCATGGGTGCGGTGCCGCTCGTTGATGCCCCTGGCAGCGAGCTCATAGCCGCGCACGATCTCGCCGTCACCGAGGCCCGCCAACTGCTGGAGCATCAGCGCGATCACGCCGCTGCGGTCCCGGCCCGCGGAACAGTGAACCGCCACCTTGCCCGGCGACGCCGCGATGGCTTTGAAGACCGCCGCAATCTTGTCCCCGAAGAGCTCCAGGTAAGCCCCGTAGTGCTCAGGATCCTTCAGATACGGGCCGAACAGCTCGCTGAAGTCGCTATGGTCCGGGTCTTCCGTTGGGCAATGTACGACGTCGATGCGCGCCTTCACATCGTCCCGCACCTGGGGATCGGTGTCGCGCTGCTTCCGCTCGCGGGAGGCGCGGAGATCGATAACGGTGCGGACGCCGTCGTCGTACATCTGCTGCCACCCGGCCTCGGTGACCCATTCGTGGCGGCCCATCCGATACACGTCCCCGGCAATCATCCACGCGTTCACTGCACCGTCCCAGTGGACCTTGGTTGTCCCTTCCATAGGAGCCAGCTAAGCACAAAGGCAGGTCTGCGGGTGAGCCTGCCGCCGAGACCCTACCGTTTGGCGAGTTGGGTCAGCTTTACTGAAGAAAGCAGGGCTGATGCGTAGGCTCGGTGCCCGGCGTCGTTGGGGTGGAAGTTCGCGTCCAACAACGGCTGGGTCAGGTCCAGCACGATCCATGGGTTGTCCGAGTTCACCGCGTGGCCTGTGAACCGCTTGGCGACGTCGACGAACACAGCATTGGTGCCGCTCTCCGCTACAGCCTTGGCGATGGTGGCGTTGAGGGCATCCACTGCTTGGTTGACGAGGATCTGGTTGGCTACCGGGACCACGGTGGCCCCGCCCAACACGATGTCGCCCTCCGAGGGATCAAAAAGCCGGGGGTATCCCAGGACAGCAATGGTGGCATTCGGCGCAGCAAACTGGATGGACTGGTAGGTACCTTCCAAGGCGGCTTCGACGATACCCAGGTTCTGGATGATCCCGGCAACGATGACCGCACAAGATTGTGTATCGGGCGAGGCGCACGCCTGCAACGCGAGCCCACTTCCCGCATCCAGGGCACCGGCAGTGATGCTCACCAAGTCGGTCTCACTGTTGAGGGCAGCCCCGCTCAATTCCGCGATCTGCTGCACGACCGGCGTGGAAGTTCCAATAGGGCCCAGGAACGCACCGTGGCAGGCGGCGTTATCAATAAGGGCTACCCGAGCGGAGGCACCGGCGATATCCACGTATCCGCCGGCGCTTTGCCAGCAAGGAATGGCGGGGATAGGTCCGGCAAGATCCCCTGCACCCGTTCCCGCCGTGTACGAATCACCCAAGGCGACATAGTTGACGGGCGGAGGTGGTGCGGCAGTCGCCGGACTCGCCGTGAATCCCACCACGAGTGCCAGGGCGGCGAGCCCGCTCGCCAGAACCGTGTGCCGCCGTCGTGCTTGATGAGTTGCCATGATGTTCCCCTTCATAACGCTCCGTGGGGCTCCGGCCTCCCGCAGGTGCGGAAGTTGCGGCTCGCCCACCAGTCGGCCGCGTACCGGGGCAATGTGTGGGCAAGGTTACGCCTACGGCTGTGTGGTGAAAAGACCTTGACAGGCGCTACGCGCCGTACTTGGCCAACCGGAACTCCAAGCCGTTCCGCACCGCGGGCCACTCGTGCTCCAGGATGGAGAACACCACGGTGTCCCGGAGGGCACCATCTGCGCTGCGTGAGTGGTTCCGCAGCACTCCGTCCTGTTTGGCACCGAGCCGTGCAATAGCGTCGCGGGACTGCTGGTTGAGCCAGTGCGTACGAAACTCCACGGCCGGGCAGCCCAAGGTTTCAAACGCGTGCCGGAGGAGCAGCAGCTTGGAATCCGGGTTGGTTCCCGTGCCGTGAGCCGACGCAGCGTTCCAGGTTGAGCCGATCTCCAGCCGGGGCGTCACCGCATCAATGTTCATGTATGTCGTCATACCGATGAGGTTGCCCGTCGTGTTGGACCGCGTGGCGAACGGCACCATGGAGCCTTTTGCCTGCAGGTCCAGGCGCCGATCAATCTCAGCCGCCATGCCCTCCGGCGTCGGAACCGAGGTGTACCAGAGCTTCCAGAGATCACCGTCACGGGCTGCATCAACCAGCCCGTCGTGGTGTTCCGGGCTCAACGGTTCCAGCGTCACGAATTTTCCGGTCAGGGTGATGGGTTCGATTGAAGTCACCCGGATAGCCTAACCGCCCGTGAGCGTCAGTCGTTCCAGTCGAAGAAGCCCTTGCCCGTCTTGCGTCCCAGCTCGCCGCGCGCCACTTTGTCCCGGAGGATCTGCGGCGGAGCGAATCGGTCGCCCAGCGTTGAATGAAGGTACTCCGCGATGCCCAAACGAACATCCAGGCCCACAATGTCGGTGGTCTTCAGTGGACCCGTGGGGTGCTTGTACCCGAGCACCATGGCGGCGTCGATGTCCTCCGCCGAAGCCACGCCTTCCTCCACCATGCGCATAGCCTCAAGGGCAATCGCGACGCCCAGCCTGGAGGACGCAAAGCCAGGAGCGTCATTAACGACGACGGCGGTCTTGCCGAGTGCCTCGGTCCAACTTTTCGCCGCAACAGCGAGTTCGGGAGACGTCTCCTTGGCCAGCACCACTTCAATGAGGGTGGAAGCCGGCACCGGGTTGAAGAAGTGGAGCCCCACGAAGTTGGCCGGACGGCGGAGCTCGTTGGCAAGGCCGGTCACGGACAAGGAAGAGGTGTTGGACGCGAGGAAAGCATCCGCGGACAAGTGCTCCTCCACAGCCTTTAGTGCAGTGACCTTGAGCTCGTAGTCCTCGGGCACGGCCTCCACCACGAGTCCGCAGTGAATGAAGGATTCGTAATCCGTGGAGGTACTGAAGCGGGACAGCGCCTCTTCTGGAGTTTCGCCCAGGGTGCCGCGGGCTGCGGACTTGGCAACGGCCTCAGCTACTCGGCCTTGGGCTCCTGCTGCTGCTTCGTGGTCGCGTTCCACCACGATCACCGTTGCGCCTTTGGTGAGGAACGCGTGTGCGATGCCGGCGCCCATCCGGCCACCACCGAGGACACCGACGACGTGCGGAATGGCGGGAGCTGTGGTCGTCATTTCTGGGTCCTGTCTTGCGTGGAAGCGTCGGAATCTTTCGAAGCCTTGGCCGACTTCTTGTCGAGGAAGGCCTGCATGCGGTCGAACTTGGCTTGGGACTCGAAGAGGATTCCCTGGGCCAGTGTGTCGATCAGCGGGTGAGCCTCGGCGGGGGCATGGAACACGGACTTAGTGATGCGCACGGCCAAGGGATCCTGGCGGCCAATCCGGTCCGCCAGCTTGTGCGCTGCATCCATGAGCTCGGGCGCCTCATGGATCTCAGTGATGAGGCTGATCCGCAGTGCTTCCTCTGAACGCAGGACGGCTCCGGCCAGGAGGATCTCCTTGGCCTTCGGTTCTCCCACCAGTTCCTTGAGACGCCAGCTTGCACCGGCGGCGGCGAGGATTCCCAGGCCCGTTTCCGGGTTGCCGATACGCACGCTCGGCGTACCAATACGGAAATCGGCAGCGTAAGCCAGCTCGGCCCCGCCGCCCAGGCAGTATCCGTCCAAAGCCGCGATGACAGGCATGGGCAACTTGGCGATGCGGACAAAGATCGTGGAGTTGATCCCCTGCAAGGCGTCGTCCCTGCGCCGCTCCCGCAGCTGGCCGATGTCGGCACCAGAAGCGAACACACCTTCAGTACCGGCGATGATCAGCACCTTCGGGTTGCGTTCCAGCTCGGCACACACCTGATGGAGCTCATCCACCATCGTCTGATCGATCGCGTTGCGGACCTCGGGGCGATTCAACAGAACCGTGAGGCGATCTTCGCGTTCTTCAAGGAGGAGAGTGGTGAAGTCGTCCGGATTCAGAGCCATTACACGCCTTCCAGCAGCATCGCGGTGCCTTGCCCAACGCCGATGCACATGGTCGCCAGGCCAAGTTTCGGTCCAGTGGTGGAGGCCAGTTCGCGCTCCATGCGGCCCAGCAGCGTAATCGCAATACGTGAGCCGCTGGAACCCAGCGGGTGCCCCAAACTGATGGCACCGCCGTCGTTATTCACAATGTCCGGATCCAGCCCCAGGCGACGCATGCTCGCCAGCGACTGGGTGGCGAACGCTTCGTTCAGTTCCACGGCGCCGAGCTGGTCCACGGTGAGGCCGGTGCGGGACAGGATCTTCTGCGTGGCCGGGACCGGGCCGATGCCCATGATTTCCGGCTCGCAGCCTGCAGAGGCGCCGTCGACGATGCGGGCGCGCGGAGTCAGGCCGAACTTCTTGATGGCGGCTTCGGAGGCCACGATGATGGCCGAGGCGCCGTCGTTCAACGTGGAAGAGTTGCCTGCCGTCACCACGGATCCACCGGGAACCACAGGCCGCAGCCCAGCCAGGACGTCCATGGTGGTGCCCTCGCGGGGGCCCTCGTCGGTGTCCACCACGGTCTCGGACTTCCGATTCTTGACCGTGACGGGAACAATCTCGTCCTTGAAGCGCCCGCCGGCGATGGCTGCCAAGGCCCTTTCATGGGAACGGACGGCAAAGGCGTCGGCGTCCTCACGGGAGATGCTGTCCACGCGGCCTACTTCCTCGGCCGTTTCAGGCATGGAGTAGGTCATCTTGCCGTCGCGGGAGAGCTCGCCCTTGGTGAAGAGCGGGTTGGCGAAACGCCAGCCGATGGAGGTATCGAAGATCTGGCCCGGCTTGGCGAAGGCCGTGGACGGCTTCTCCTGGACCCACGGCGCACGGCTCATGGACTCGACGCCGCCGGCCACCACAATGTCCGCAGCACCGGACTTGATCATGTGGCTCGCCATGATGATGGCGCTCAGGCCCGAGGCGCACAGGCGGTTCACGGTGATGCCGGGGATGTGGAGGGGAAGTCCGGCCAGGATGGTGGCCATGCGTGCGACGTTGCGGTTTTCCTCGCCTGCGCCGTTGGCGTTGCCCAGGATGACTTCGTCAATGGAGTCAGGATCGACGCCGGCACGCGCCACAGCTTCCCGGACCACCAATGCGGCGAGATCATCCGGGCGGACTGAGGACAGGGCCCCACCGTAGCGACCTACAGGCGTGCGTGCGCCGCCAACAAGAAAAGCCTCGACCATGAGAACATCCTTCGCGAAGTGAAAGGGACCGGTCGTGAATAATATACCGACCGTTCGTTCTATAAAGATTACACGGCGCAGCGGGCCGGTCAACAGATGAAGCCCTCAGCAAGGGACAACCCGCCCGGCCCGCCACAACATCAGACCACCCGGATCCCCAAGTGACCGGCCAACAGCGGCGCCATAAGGCTCAACTGGTAGTCGTCGATAATTACGCCTGCCAGCCCCGCCAAACCGTTGATTCCGCGGAATTCCGACGTCCGGAGATCCACGTCCTTCAGCTTGGCTCCCGTGACATCCAGGGTTCCGATGGTGCAGTTCTTCAGGGCCACGCGGGTGCCTGCGCAGTTTCCGAGGTCGAGCTCGTTGATGATGCAGTCCGAAATCTGGATGTCCATGAGCTTGGAGCCACGCAGGTTCACGTAGTCCAGTTTGCCGCCGTCGATTCGGACTGACCGCCAATTGCCCTCATAAAGTTCGGCAGACCCCCAGCGTGGATTGCTGATCTCCACGTCCTGCCAGGAGCTCCGTGCCGCAGTGAAGACCGGGGCGTACGGCTCTGCGAGGATGCACTCACGGAAGGTGGCTCCGCGCAATTGGGCCTCATTGAAGGACACGCCGTTGAACTCGCACTCGATGAAATCCGAGCCACTCAGCTCTTCCCCGTCAGCGGACACTTTGGTGAACCTGACGCCGTCGTACCGTTCGCCACGCTGGAAGTCCGGGGCGTCGTCGTCGCGAAGTTCGTCCAACCGCACCGGCGAAATTTTAGGGGCCGCTACCTTCGCAGCCGCCATCAGAGCGATTCCGCTTTGGCTGCGATCTCGGACAAGTCCTTGGCCAGGGCCTTCCGGGTCATGCTCATCCCGATCTTGCCGAACAAGGCCATGCCCACCTTGCTGAGAAGGGAGGGGTTGATCATCTCGGCGCCGAATGTCATGGTGAGGTCTGTGCCGCCGTCGCGCTCACTCAAGTTGAAGCGCGTGGTGTAGTCCGCGCCGCCTTGGAGGGCCTTGATGGTGGTGCTGCGGGGCGGGTCGGTGTGGGACACCCACATTTCGACCGTTTCCTGCCTGCCCATCATGGTGCGGGTTTCCTTCCAGCGGGTGCCTTCACCGTACGGACCCTCGCTGAGCATTTGGATTGCGTTGATGCCGGAAAGCGTGCCGGCCGATCCTGGAATGTCCGAAAGGACCGCCCAGACCTTCTCCGGACTGGCGTTGACGTGCTGCGTCAGGGTGGTGGTGTGTTCCATACATCGAGCCTAGACCCGACCCCCGACACTCCCAACTGACTGGCATTAGTGGTTGTTCTGAGCGCTCAAAACAACCACTAATGCCAGTCAGTTGGGAGCGAGTACGTGCGGCCTGTGGATAACCGCCCGCCCGCTTCAAGGATTTGCCAGCATGGGAAAATGCGTATCCCCAAGCAGCTGCCCGATCGCCTTGGAGGCGCCCCTTTCACCTGGCAAGAAGCGCTCGACGCCGGCGTCTCCCGTCAGAGGTGGAGGCACTGGGGGCTTGACTCACCAAGCCGAGGGATACGGAGCCCCACCACCGGCCACGCGACCGAACTAGCCATGACGATCCGGCCTTACACGGTCATTACACCGTTTTCCGCGGCCTCCCACGCTACGGCGTTCGTGCTCTGGGAATTCCCTGGTTTCCTGCCGGGCAGCCACGAATCTCTCATCCACATTTCACGGCCGGACACCATGGCAATCCCGCGAAGGAAGGGTGTGGTGGGACATGTAGGGCAGTTCTTCGAGGACGAAATTGCCAACCACAACGGCTTGCTCGTCACCAGCCGTGCACGGACGTGGCTCGATTGCGCCCGGAAGATGAGCATTGACGAGATCACCGTGGTGGCTGATCACCTACTGCGGGCGCCAAGGGCTGAGTTCGAGGGGCGCAGCGACCCTTACTGCACGCGTGAAGATCTTGAAACCATGCTTGACCGCCATAAAGGGACACCGGGAATCCGGAAGGCGCGCCTTGCACTGGAGCAGGCCCGCATGGGAGCCGATTCCGGGCCCGAAACGCGGCTTCGCCTGGCACTTGAGCGGGCAGGGCTGCCACAGGTGGAGGTGAACCGGCCCACCGAACTGGGTTCCGGCGTCGTGCGTCAACCCGACCTATCCTGTCCCGAGCTCCGGGTGGCGGTGGAATACGAAGGCGAGGGCCACTCAGATGCTGCCCAGATTGTCCGGGACATTGAGCGGGAAGAGGACTTTAGTCGCGCCGGATGGACACTTGTCCGCATTTCAAAACGCCACATGAGAAACGACGCTCGCTCAGCCGTATCCAAAGTCCGGAATGCGCTGATTGGCCAAGGCTGGACGCCCAAGTAGCTGGCATTAGTGGTTGTTTTGAGCGCTCAAAACAACCACTAATGCCAGTCAGTTGGGTACGGGTACGCGAACGGCGAGTGCCCCCGAAAAGGAGGCACCCGCCGTCGAGCGTTTTGACGAGTGGAGAGGCTTAGCTGAACAGCTCGCTCTTGGGCTCGTTGTTCTTGACCTTCTGCCAGCCCAGCCACAGGATCAGGGCGAAGAACGGGATGGTGGCCAGCGTCCAGAGGCCCAGCAGGAAGATCTCGCCGGTTTCCTTGTTGGTCATAGTGTCGAAGCCGATCAGCACGGTGATGGCCAGCAGTGCGATGAGGCCAAGCCAGCTGGTCCACGGAGAACCGGGCATCGGCAAGCTGGAGACATTGCCGCGCTTCTTACGCAAGGCAATCTGGCTCGCGAAGATGGATCCCCATGTAAAGATCACGCCGATGGAAGCCGTGTTCAGTGCGAGGTCGAACGCGTGCGAACCACCCAGCCAGATGTTGAGCAGGATGCCCACGAGGTACACGCCGCCGATGGCCAAAATTGCCGCGTAAGGAACGTGGCGGGTGGACATCTTGGTGAGCCACTGCGGAGCGTGGCCGTTGTTGGCCATGGTGCGGAAGATGCGGCCGATCGAGTACAGGCCCGAGTTGCAGGAGGACAACGCAGCGGTAATGACGATCATGTTCATGACGTCACCCATCCAGCCGAGGCCCATCTGGCCGAACACGGTGACGAACGGCGAAGTGCCGGCAACGTATTGGTCGGACGGCAGCAGCATTGCAAGCAGCGTCACCGAGCCGACGTAGAAGACAACAATACGGATCACGACGGCGCGGATCGCCTTGGGAACTTCACGTTCCGGATTCTCCATCTCACCTGCGGTAATGCCGACGAGTTCGATGGCGTTGTAAGCGAAGATCACGGCGTTGAGGACCAGGATCATCACCAGGCCACCCTTGGGGAACATTCCGCCGTCTTCGTGGAACAGGTTGGCCACGGACGCGTTGCCTTCGCCCACCTTCGCGTTGGTGACCACCATGAACGTGCCAACAGCCAGGAAGATCACGATCGCCGCAACCTTGAGGCAGGAGGCCCAGAATTCGAATTCGCCGAACGCCTTGACGCTGAACAGGTTCACGGCCACCAGCAGCACCAGCGCTGCGATGGCGGACAGTTCAATGGGCACGTTCGGGAAGAAGAACTGGAAGTAGAGGCCGATCGCGATGAGCTCGGCGATGCCTGTCATGGCCCAGTTGATGAAGTACATCCACCCGGAAAGGAAGGCGCCCTTCTTGCCGAACATTTCACCGGCGTAGCTCACGAAAGAGCCGGACGTCTGGCGGTACATGATGAGTTCGCCGAGGGCGCGCATCAGCAGGTAAGCGATGACGCCGGCAATGGCGTAGGAGAAGATCAGGGCAGGGCCGGTGGAGGCCAGACGGCCACCGGCACCCATGAACAGGCCGACGCCGATCGCGCCACCCATGGCGATCATGGTGACGTGGCGGCGGCTCAGGGTCTTCTGGTATCCCTCGGCACTGAGGGTGGAGCCCGCGGCTGCGGATGAGGCCTTGGGGCTCTGGAGATCTGTGGGAGTACTTTGCGGCACAGCTGTTCCTTGTGGGTTGGGGTATTGCTGTAGGGGTTACGCCAGTGCCGGAACACGGGCGGCTTTGGCACACAAAATTCGAGCTTTTCCTCGTTTGAGGACTCGAAGTGTGACAAAGAACGCAGAACACCGAAGGTTCGCGCAACCCGTCTATCTTACGGGATTAACCCGAATGCCCGTGACGCAGGCAACAAGAGGCAAGGGAAAAGGCTCGTCGCTAGAGAAGAGCACTCATGACATTCCAACCGGAACCCACCTTGGCGGGAGCCAGCCAGCCTCCTTGGCCGTTGCCGGGGTACACCCAAAGAGACCCGCCACCGTCACGGGCAAGAATGTCGGTATGGCCGTCGCTGTCGAAGTCACCTGGCCCTGACAGCTCAGACATGCCGTTCCAGCCAGAACCGATCCTGACGGCATTGAGCCAACCGCCACGACCGTTCCCGGGGTACAACCACAAAGCACCCCCGGCATCGCGGGCCAGAACGTCCGGCTTGCCGTCCCCGCTGAAATCTCCCGGCCCGACGAGCTCTGACAGTCCGTTCCAGCCCCAGCCAACCTGGACCCGCTGAAGCCAGCCACCCGTGCCATTGCCCGGATACAACCACAAATTGCCACTGCCGTCCCGCGCCAAGACATCAGGCTTTCCATCGCCGCTGACGTCGCCCGGCGCGACCAGCTCGGACATTGCATTCCACCCCGAGCCAACCTGGACCCGCTGAAGCCAGCCACCCTTGCCGTTACCCGGGTACAACCACAGCACCCCAGCGGCATCGCGAGCCAAAACATCTGCGTGCCCGTCAGTGTTGAAGTCTCCTGCCGTCATCAAGTGATTCATGACATTCCATCCTTGACCGGCCTGAATCCGCGAGAGCCAGCCGCCTGAGCCATCGGAGGGGTACAGCCACAGCAAGCCGCTCCCATCCCTGGCAATGATGTCCGGGTGCGCGTCGCTATTGAAGTCTTTATTGGCGTGATCCCTCACCACGGAGACGGTGCCATCGCTGGCGTTGGCCACATATGTAATGTGCCTGACGGGGTCCACCGCTATGCCTATTGGCGTCTCTCCGACGGGGACGGCGGTGTTGACACCGCGGCCGCTGGTGACAGACAACTTGTTGGCATACAAGGTCGTCATGTAGACAGCGTGGGTCCCAGGGTCCACGGCGATCCACTCTGGAGCACCGCCTGTGATCATCTTTTCCTGGACGACCTTGGAGCCATTGATGACATAGAGGCGTCCGCCGGCGGATGGAGCTGTAACGAATACGTCGTGAGTCTGCGGGTCCACCGCCACCCCTTGCAGCGAGTAGCTGCTGACCTTGATGGTGCCTGTGACGGAGGCGCCATTGATGACATAGAGGCTGCCATCACCACTTGGGGCGTAGACAGTGTGGGTTCCCGGGTCCACGGCGACGCCCCACGAGTCATGCCCGACTGCAATAGTCGAGGTCACCGTAGTCCCCTTGATGACGGAAATACTGCCGGATTGGGAGTTTGCGACATATGCCGTGTGAGTCGCAGGGTCCACCGCTATGCCGTAGGGATGCCCACCCACTGCCACTGTTGCCGTCACCTTGGTCCCCTTGATGATGGAGACAGAGTTGTCACCCCAGTTGGTCACATACGCCGTGTGAGTGCTTGGGTCCACAGCGATGTTGCGTGGCTCCCGGCCAACCGAAATCCTTGCTGTGATAGTGCTCCCGTTGATGACAGCTACCGTGCCGCTCGCGTCGTCACTCACGTAGAGGGTTCCTGTTTGAGGATCAACGGCAGCACCTACGGGAGTACCACCGACGTTGATCGTATCCGTCACATCCGGTGTAGCCGAAGCACCGCCGGCTGACATGGTCGAAACGGTCAGAATCACGGCAAGGGCAACGGGCCACGCGCGGCCGCGGGTCAGGATTCGCATAAAAGCAAAGCCTACAGTTGCCGGCTACCTCATCGGCTCCACTCAGCGCACGCCATCGCCCCATCATCTTGCTGTCCCGGGTCAGCATCGGCTCGAAGACGCCGGTACCGGTGAGCGCCTGGCGCTCGTTAGTGTCCCGTCCCGGACGTGCTGGCCCATGAAGGGACATCGACGCCGGCCACCTTCAGCTTGGCGGCGTTCCGGGACCCCAAGTAAACGGAAGAGCGATCCACACCCGTGATGTGGTCGGCCACGACAGCTGCCTGATCCCACGCTGGCGCCGCAAGCCCGTAAACCTCACCGCGATGCTGGACGCACTCCCCCAGCGCGTAGATGTCTTCTTCGTCCATGACCTGTAAGTAGTCGTCCACGACGACGGCCCGCTCCACTGCCAAACCACTCACCACCGCGACGTCGACGTTCGGCCTGATGCCCGAAGTCACCACCGCCATGTCGCAGTCAAGCTCGTTGCCGCCGTGCAGCCGAATCCCACTCACCCGATCTGAGCCCAGGACCCCGGTAGCTCTGCTCCCCGAGTGGACCACAGCGACGTCCAGGCCCCTGGCCTGCAACCCCCTTGCCACCTCAAGACCGGGCACTTCGTCACCAATCACCACGGCCCTGCGGTGATGATCCTGCTGGGCGAACTGGATCATCCTGCGGGTATCGTCCATGGTCCGGAAAGTGAAGATCCCGGGCCGGAGCGTGCCACTGGGTGTGTACAGGCCTTCCATGGGTGGAAGGTGGGATCGTCCGCCGGTAGCCAAGATCAGGACGTCGTAGGCCACCACCCTGCCATCACTGGCGAAGACGTGCTTGCTGAACTTGTCCACGCGATCCACGCGGACCCCGGCGTGCAGGGTGATGTTGTTTTCCCGGTACCACGTCAAGGCATTGAGGATGATGTCCGAAGCGTTTGCCTCGCCGGAGAGCACATGGCTAAGCATGGAGCGGTTGTAATTTCCGTAGGGTTCGTCGCCGAACATGGTGATCTCCAGCAGATCTGCCCCTCCCCGGGCGAGGATCTCTTCCACGGCCCGGGCACCAGCCATGCCGTTGCCGATCACCACCAGCCGCTGCTTCATCAGTGCTCCACCATGCCAAGATCCACCACGACAGTTCCCCGCACCCCGGTTGGCGCCACGATGAACAGCTCGATCACCGACCCGCCTTCGGTGTCTTCCACCACCCTGAGCGGAACATGAACGTCACCCTTGGCCCCGATGGGGAAGTACCGCATGGGAATACGGTCCCGCATCAGCACCACAGTGATCAGCTCCGGGCTTGAGTTGCCGCCGCGGAAGTACAACGTCTGGTTGACGACGCCGTCCGGGACAAAGTGCGATAGCTCGCTGTGAATGGGCACGGGCTTGTCCAGCCCGGTGCCTTCGAAGTGGTAGATGCCCTGCAGGAAGAGATTCTTGGCGATCACGGGAAGTCCTTTCGGCCGTCTTCCTCCCATGGTGCTCCGCCGTTGTTTCAGGGCGCGCTGCCGCATGTTTCATCCCGCAGGACAAAGCGTAACGATCGCTTTGCGAACAGCTCACACGGTGGAGCTCAGGTTGAGCCCTATAACAGTTCGCCACCCTGCATGCCGTAGCGGACCCAGGTGCCAACGGGCGCGGGACGCGCGCAACGGTCAAACCACTCACCCAGTGCGCGGTCGTGGCTGACGATCACCACCGTCCCGGCAAAGGATGCGAGCGCGGCTTCCAGTTGTTCCACCAGCACAGGCGCCAAATGGTTGGTGGGCTCATCCACGATCATGGTGTCGTAGCCGCCCAGCAGGAGGCGGGCCAGAGCCAAGCGACGTTGCTGGCCGGCGGAGAGCCCGCCAACCGGAACATGGAATTCGGCAGGACGGAACAGCCCCAACCTCAGCAAGCCTTCAGCATGCTCGTCAATGTTGCCGCCCAGTCCCGCGGCGAACGCCGGCAGCAGGCGCAGTCCCGGCCGGGCGGGGACCTCAAGTTCCTGTTGCAGGTAGCCCACTTTGCCGTTGACGGTCACGGATCCCGCGGCGGGCTCCAGGTTGCCCGTCAGCACTGACAACAGCGTGGATTTGCCGGCGCCGTTGGGGCCGGTGATGAGGACTTTCTGCCCGGTTTCCACCCTGAGGTCGGTGGGTTGGAGCCTCCCGGGCACACTGACCCTGTGGGCCTCCAACGCCGGCAGGGACGCAGCCACAGCCACGGCTCCCAGCGGAGCTGCCAGCTTTAGTGGAACCGGAGGCCGGTCCACCGGGTTCTCTTCGAGCCTGCGCAGCCGCTCCTGGGCGTTGCGGACTTTGCTGGCTGCCGCGCTTTGCCACGTACCGGTTTTGAAGCCGAAGGCCATCTTGTCGTTGTCGCGCTTACGGCCGTAGCCCATACCATCGGCTACTGTGGCGGCTTGCAGCCGCTCGGCGGCCATGGCATTGAGCCATTCGTCGTATTGCTGGACCCAGCGCGCCCGTTCGGCCGCTTTCTCACGGAGGTAACCTTCATAGCCGCTGCCGTAGCGGCTCACGGACCGCCGCTCAGCGTCCACTTCGATGATGGTAGTGGCGACTTTCCTGAGCAAAACACGGTCGTGCGAGACCACCACTACAGTCCCGCGATGCGCGGCCAACCTCGACTCCAGCCAGGCGGTGCCGTTCGCGTCCAAGTGGTTGGTGGGCTCGTCCAGCAACAACGCCTCAGCGGGATCAGCGAGCAGGCAGGCGAGCGCTACCCGCTCCTGCTCGCCGCCGGACAAGGATCCAAGCGTTCGACGGCGGTCCAGGCCTCCCAGCCCCAATGTGTCCAGCGCTGCTTCCACCCGGGATTCGGCGGCGTACCCTTCGCGCAGTTGGTATTCGGTTTGCAGGCTGCCGTAGAGGTCCAGCGCCTCGGAGTCGGCATCGGCCAGGTCCCGCTCGAGTTCCGCTATTCGGTCTTCCAGCGAGCGCAGCGCACCGAGGGAGGCGTCGATGGCATCCCCCACGGTCAACGACTCAGCAAGCCCGTGCGTCTGGGCGAGGTAACCGACGCGGTAGCCGGGGTTGCCCGACAAACCCGCGGTGCCGTCGTCGGGCGTTTCCACACCGGCCATCAGGCGGAGCAGGGTGGATTTGCCGGCACCGTTCTCGCCAACAATGGCCACGTGCTCGCCGTGATGGATGACGAGGTCAACGGCATTCAAAAGTTCGCGGTCCCCGTAGCCGTGGGAAACGCCGGAAAGGTAAAGGTGGTCAGTCAAGAGGAATCCTCGCAAGTCCGCAGTGGGTGGCAGAAAGCCATGTGGGTACTGGGGATGCAGCCGAAGGTAGGGGCTGCGCTCAAGACTTCATCGGTCCAGCCTGCCCGCGAAAAGCAGGCGCGTCAAGCCGGGACACCACTTGTGGCACCATTTGTCACGAAATGCCATTGCAGTGACACCACTATGGTGTCACTATGGTGTCATGCAGCTGAACCAATATGTCACCGCAGTCCAACGCCAACTGGACACCGCCGCAGAGGCCGGTGGCCCCGAGGCACGTGCGCTCAGCGAACGCCTGACCGCAGCACTGGAATCCACCATCAGGCTGGTCCTCCTGGAGGCCCTCTCCGACGCGGCGAACGAAATCACCTTGGAGCTGGCCCCCGGCTCGGTGGAGGTCAGGCTGCGCGGCCGCGAGCCGGAATTCGTGGTGAGCAATCCCGCCACGGCCAACGACTTCGAAGCCATGACCGAACAACCAAGACAGCCCACTCCTACGGCTGAGGATCTTGACGGCACCAGCACCTCCCGCACCACGTTGCGGCTCCCCGACCACCTCAAGCAGCAAGTCGAAGATGCAGCGGGCAAAGCGGGGCTGTCCGTGAATTCGTGGCTGATCCGAGCTGTCGCAGATGCCCTCAATGGCCGGCCAGCCCAGCGGAAAGAGCGCCACGAACCCGGCGAACAGAACTTCACAGGATGGGCACGCTGATGGCAACCTTCCAGACTCCGCGACCCATCGCCGTCGTGGTTGATGTTTCCGTCCGCGCCGACATCTGGGTGGTGGCACGGGACCGCGCAGACACCGAAGTCACTGTCCAGCCACGCAAGGCCAAACGCGCCCTGGACGCCAAGATGGCTGAGCAGACCACAGTGGACTACTCGGACGGTCGCTTGCAGGTCCGGCTTCATCCCGCGATCCGCCACACGTGGTTCAGCGACGGTGGCGCCGTGGAAGTCACAGTGGAAGTTCCCGTCGGCTGCAGCCTGGAGTTGAAGTCCGGCATGGGCGATCTCCACTGCGAAGGCGAATTCAGCACCGCTGACTTGAAGACCGACTTGGGCCACATCCGCATCGACCATTGCGGCGAGCTCCGTGCCCATACGGGTATGGGGGACGTCACGGTGGAACGCGCCTCAGGACGGTCAAGGATCAAGACTGGTTCAGGCAAGATCCGCATTCGGGAAATCGACGGTGTTGCCACGATCAAGAATGGCAATGGCAGCACTTACATCGTGGACGCCGCCGGCGAGCTCAGCGTCAGCGCCGCCAATGGCGACGTCGCCCTGGAACGGGCAGGAACATCCACCATCATCAAGGCATCCAACGGTGACATCACGGTTGGCGAAGTTTCTGCAGGCACCCTCACCGTCCAAACCGCAGCGGGCACGCTGTCCATCGGCGTGCGTGAAGGCACTGCGGCCTGGCTGGACCTCAACACCAAATATGGACGGGTACGCAACGCCCTCGACGCCACCCAGGGACCGGGCGGGTCTACGGACCAAGTGGAGATCCGCGCCCGCAACGCCTACGGCGACATCAAAGTAACGCGCTCGCCCGCCCCAGTCAGCTAGGGCGGCTCCAGCGGGCGGACCCACTTCGAGCAAAGGAGCCACCATGCAAGGCACCACCCCCGCAGCCATCAGCGTGACCGGGCTATGTAAGTCATATGGGACCAAGCAAGTTCTCGACGGCGTGGACCTCACCGTCCCGGCCGGCGCCATTTACGCCCTCCTTGGCCCCAACGGTGCCGGTAAGACCACCATGGTGCACATCCTCTCCACCCTCATTCGCGCTGACGGAGGCGAGGCTGCCGTGGGTGGCTTCGACGTGGTGGGACAGGCGGATGCGGTGCGCGGCAAGATCGGACTCACCGGACAATTCGCGGCCGTGGACAGCCTGCTGACGGGCGAAGAAAACCTCACCCTTATGGGCCGGCTCAGGCATTTCCCGCCGGATGACATCAAGCGCCGGACGGCGGAGCTGCTGGACCGTTTCGATCTCAAAGAGGCAGCCCGGAAGCCCCTGGCCACGTACTCCGGTGGAATGCAACGGCGCCTTGACCTGGCGATGACGCTCATGGGCGACCCCGACATCATCTTCCTGGACGAACCCACCACGGGCCTGGATCCGCGCAGCCGCCGCACAATGTGGGACATCATCCGTACCCTGGCGGCCAAGGGCGTCACTATTTTCCTGACCACCCAATATCTGGAAGAAGCCGATCAACTGGCCGACAGGATCGCCGTGCTGGACCAAGGCAGGATCGTTGCCGAGGGCACTCCGGCAGAGCTGAAGCGACTGGTGCCCGGCGGTCACTTCCGCCTCACTTTCGGTGACCTGCCAGCGCTGGAGCGTGCCGCCGTCGTGCTTGAACCTCAAAGCCGCGACGACGACTCCCTCACCTTGGACGTTGCGGGCGAGGACGGCGTCCGTGCCCTGAAAGACGTGCTGGACCGATTGGAGCGGGCTTCCGTGGAGGTTGTGGACCTATCGGTCCACACTCCCAATCTCGACGACGTTTTCCTCGCCCTGACAGGCCAGGCTCCCACCAATCCAGCCTCAACAGACCGGAAGGATGTCCTGCAATGAGTTCCCTCGGCTTCGCCGCCGCCGACGCTTCCACCATGCTTCGCCGCAACCTCAAGCACGTGGTCCGCTACCCGTCCATCCCCCTGTTCGTGGCCGGGATCCCGATTGTTTTCCTGCTCCTGTTTGTGTTCGTCCTGGGTGGGACCCTGGGATCAGGCATGGGCGGGACCCGGGACGATTACATTGCGTACATCGTGCCGGGCATCCTGATGCTGGCCCTAACCGGCAGCGCGCAGGGAACGGCGATCTCGGTGGCGACGGACATGACGGAAGGGATCGTTGCCCGTTTCCGCACCATGGCGATTTCCCGCGGCGCGGTACTCACCGGACATGTGCTGGGCAGCCTCATCCAAACCATGGCCGCCGTGCTTCTGGTGGCAGCCGTGGCTGTGCTGATCGGCTTCCACCCCACGGGATCCCCCGCAGGTTGGCTGGGTGCCTTCGGCATCCTGACACTCATCGCCTTCGCCATGACATGGCTGACCGTGGCAATGGGCATGAACGCCAAGAGCGTGGAAACTGCCAGCAACCAGCCCACGTTCCTGATGCTGATGCCGTTCCTGGGCAGCGGTTTTGTCCCCACGGACTCCATGCCGGATGGCCTGCGCTGGTTCGCCGATGTTCAGCCGTTCACGCCCTTCATCGAGAGCGTGCGCGGCTTGCTGATGGGCACGCCGGTAGCCGGCGGGACCATGGCGGCGACGCTCGTTTGGTGCGCCGTCATCAGCCTTGGCGGATACTTCTGGGCGCTGTGGCTCTACAACCGGAAATCGGTGCGCGGCTGATTCGGGCCGCCACCGCTACACCGCAGCGACGGCCCGCTTCCGGCGGGCTTTGGCCAGACGCGTTCCGATGAGCCCCTGGCGCGGGCTGAACAAATATACGACGGCGAACACCACACCTTGGGTGAGCACCACCATGGCCCCCGACGCCGTGTCCAAGTAATAACTGAGGTAGATGCCTGCCATGGAGCACACAACCGAGATGACAGGGGCGATGACCAGCATCCGGGAGAACCTGTCCGTCAGAAGGTAGGCCGTGGCGCCCGGGATGATCAGCATGGCCACCACCAGCACCACGCCCACGGTCTGCAGCGCCACCACTGAGGTCAGTGCAAGCAGGCCCAGGAGCAACGCACCGAGCCTCTTGGGTGAGAGGCCGATGGCGTGGGCGTGTGTGGGATCGAAAGCGTAGAGCGTGAGGTCACGGCGCTTGAGGATCAGGATGGCGAAAGCCACTACGCCCAGGACCACCACTTGGATCAGGTCCGGAACGCTGACGCCCAGCAGGTTGCCGAAGATGATGTGGTTCAGATCCGTTTGGCTTGGCGTCACGGAGATCAGCACCAGCCCGAGCGCGAACAGCGACGTGAACACGATCCCGATCGCCGCGTCTTCCTTAACTCGGCTGGTATTCCGGACCACGCCGATCAACGTCACCGCAATCAGTGCGAAGACCAGCGCACCCAGGGCGAACGGCGCCCCTACGATGTATGCCAGCACGACGCCGGGAAGCACCGCGTGCGAGACGGCGTCACCCATGAGGGACCAGCCGATGAGGACGAGCCAGCAGCTGAGCACGGCGCAGACGACGGCGGCTATGGCGGTGGTTGCGAGGGCCCGGACCATGAAGTCGTAGGTGAGCGGTTCCAGCAGGAAGTCCACGGCTAGCCCCTGTTCATGACGTCGAGGCCGAAGGCCATGGCCAGGTTTTCTGGTTGAAGGACGGTGTCCGGACTGCCATGCATAAGTACCTTGCGCATCAGGAGCACGGCTTCGTCGCAGAGTTGCGGAAGCGCGTGGAGGTCATGGGTGGAGATGAGGATGGTGGCGCCATTGTCCGCCAGTTCGCGCAGGAGCCTGGTGATGGTTGCCTCTGAGCGCTTGTCAACGCCCGCGAATGGTTCGTCCAGCAGCATCATGGTGGCACCTTGCGCGATGCCCCGAGCCACGAAGGCCCGCTTTTTCTGTCCGCCGGACAACTGCCCGATTTGCCGGTCCGCGAACTCGCTTAGTTCCACGCGCTCCAATGCATGGTCCACGGCTTCCCGGTCCGCCTTTCGCGGTCGGCGCGTGAAGCCGAGGTGCCCGTACCGGCCCATCATCACCACGTCGCGGACGGACAAGGGGAATGCCCAGTCAACATCCTCGCTTTGGGGGACATAGCCAATGCCGGCATCCTTGCGCATCTTCACAGGCGGTTCTCCGTTGATCAGCACACGTCCGGAATCCGGCTTAACCATGCCCATGATCACCTTGAACAGCGTGGACTTGCCTGAGCCGTTCATGCCCACGAGGCCACAGATCCGCGAGTGTTCCAAGGTCAGTGAAGCGGAGTCCAGGGCCAGGACCTCGCCATAGTGGACGGTGACGTTCTCTACAGCGATCGCGGGGGTGCTCATGATGTTCCTCCTGTGAGTGCCGTGGTGATGACCTTGGCGTCGTGGCGCATGAGGTCCAGGTAGGTGGGAACCGGCCCATCCGCCTCCGACAATGAATCGACGTAGAGAACGCCGCCGAATTTGGCGTTGGTTGCCCCGACCACTTGCTGCATGGGGGCGTCAGAGACCGTGGATTCGCAGAACACGGCCGGAACCTGGTTGTCCTTCACGAACTCGATGGCCCGGGTAATCTGCTGCGGCGTTGCTTGTTGCTCAGCGTTGACTGCCCAGATGTACACCTCCTTGAGTCCTGCATCGCGGGCGAGGTAGGAGAAGGCGCCTTCGCAGGTGACCAGGGCCCGCTGCTTTTCCGAAAGGACGGAGAGCTTGGACACCATCTCGTCCTGCACGGTTTGGAGTTGGGCGTTGTAGGCCTTGGCGTTGGCTTCAAACTCGGAGGCGTGGGCGGGATCCAACGTGGCGAACGCCTTGGCCATGTTGTCGGCGTAGATCTGGACGTTCTTGGGCGACATCCACGCGTGCGGATTGGGCTTGCCCTGATAGGAATCCTCGGCGATCGGCATGACCTCCACGCCATCGCTGACTACTGCGTGGGGCACGTCCAGGTCTTCCACGAACTGGGCGAACCACGCCTCAAGGTTGAGTCCGTTGTCCAGGATGAGGTCCGCTTGGGCGGCCTTCCGGATATCCCCAGGGGTGGGCTCATAGCCGTGGATTTCCGCGCCGGCCTTGGTGATGGACTCCACCCGGAGTTTGTCCCCGGCTACGTTCTTGGCCACGTCTGCCAGCACTGTGAATGTTGTGAGCACTACTGGCTTGTCATCACCTCCGGCGGGGGAGTTCCCGCCACAGGCGGAAACGCCCAGGGCAAGTGCAATGGCAATGAGGGCAGCAGCGAAACGGCGGACGTCTTTGGCGCGCCGAAACGAAAAGTTAGGCATACCGAAAAGTGTAACCAAGCGAGGGCGGGCCAGCAAAGCTAGGCTGGTCACATGGGCACTCTTTCCGGCACGGCACCTCTCTACCGATTCACTGCCCTCGACGCCATCGCGGTGGCCGCCTACTTGGGTTTCACCGCCTACTTCACCCTGGCCGGGGAGACTGTCGAAAGACTCATGGTGCAGCTCTTCGCCAACCCGGCCACAGCGTCCTATGCCGTCAACGCGGTCTTCTATGTCGGCGTCGGAATATTTGCGCTGGCCTCAGCGTGGCGGGTGGCTGGCCGCGACCTGAAGATCCTGGGCACTCGGCCCTGGTTCACCCTGGGCATGGTTCCACTGGCCATCGTAGTGATGCTGATCCTCACGGCAATCCTGGTGGCTGCCTTCGGGACTGCCCAGAGCTCCGAAAACCAACTGGGCATTCAGGGCCTGCTGCAACAAGTGCCCGCCTGGCTCATGGTTCCCCTGCTGGTGGTCCTGGGGCCCTTCGTCGAGGAGTACTTGTTCCGTCATCTCCTGATCGGCAAGCTCTCGCGCTATGTGAACATATGGATCTGCTGCGTGATTTCGGTGGTGGTCTTCGCATCCATCCACGTGATAGGCCGCGAAGGACTGGTGCTGTCCGCGTTGGCTCCATACCTGGGAATGGCCGTTGTGCTGGTGGGAGTTTATGTGTGGACGGGCAAGAACCTGATGTTCTCCTACTTTGTCCACGCCGCCAAGAACCTCATGGCCGTGGTCCTCATCTACGCAATCCCACCCCAGCTCCTGCCCAGCTAGGGGAACCCGGACGGAAGGTGACCGCATCACGCTACCCAGCCGCCCGCCGTCGGCATAGCGTCAAGGCATGACACTCAACATCCAGATAGCCGTCGACTGCAAGAAGCCCCACGAACTCGCCGACTGGTGGGCCGAGACACTCGAGTGGACCGTGGAACCCCAGGACGAGGCGTTCATCCGGTCCATGATCGAGCAAGGATTTGCCACCGAGGACCAGACCATCACGCACAACGGCAAGCTCGTCTGGGCCGAAGGCTGTGCGATCGTGCCCGCCGAAGACACCGATCCCAAGACGGGCCGCCGTATCCTCTTCCAGACCGATCCCAATCCCAAGACCGTCAAGAACCGGGTTCACTGGGACGTCAGACTGGATGGTCGGGACAAGGACGTGGTGCGGAAGGAACTGGAAGCGCGCGGGGCGAAGCACCTGTGGACCGCCAACCAAGGGCCGCATGAGTGGCACACCATGGCCGACCCCGAGGGCAATGAGTTCTGCATCAGCTGAGGCCATTACTAGACTCGGACTGTGAACACTGATCTTCCTGCCAAGGTTTCCGACATCTTTGACCCCTCGCGCTGGCGGGTTGTTTCCGGCTTCGACGACTTCAAGGACATGACCTACCACCGGCAGGTTGAGCGTTCATCGGACGGCACGGTCAAGGACCTTCCCACAGTCCGCATCGCCTTCAACCGTCCCGAAGTTCGCAACGCGTTCCGTCCCGGCACCGTCGATGAGCTCTACCGGGCCATGGACCACGCACGCATGACGCCGGACGTCGCCACCGTGCTCCTCACCGGCAACGGGCCCTCCGAGAAGGACGGCGGGCACTCGTTCTGTTCCGGTGGCGACCAGCGGATCCGGGGCCGTGATGGTTACAGGTACGCAGTAGAAGACGCCCCAGGAGACTCTGCGGAATTTATAGACCCCGCCCGCGCCGGTCGCCTCCACATCCTTGAAGTCCAGCGGCTCATGCGGACCATGCCCAAGGTAGTCATCGCAGTCGTCAACGGCTGGGCAGCAGGCGGCGGCCACTCGCTGCACGTCGTCAGCGACCTCACCATCGCCTCCCGCGAACACGGCAAGTTCAAGCAAACGGACGCCACGGTAGGAAGTTTCGACGCCGGATACGGCTCCGCGCTGCTGGCCCGCCAGATCGGGCAGAAAGCCGCGCGGGAGAT
Organism: Paenarthrobacter sp. FR1; assembly: GCF_051106045.1. Taxonomy (NCBI): domain Bacteria; kingdom Bacillati; phylum Actinomycetota; class Actinomycetes; order Micrococcales; family Micrococcaceae; genus Paenarthrobacter; species Paenarthrobacter sp. FR1. Next base: position 882,274 of record NZ_JBPFSF010000001.1, read on the forward strand.
CTTCTTCCTTGCCCGCGAATACTCGGCCGAGGATATGGTCCGCATGGGTGCCGTCAACGAGGCCGTGGACCACGAACGCCTCGAAGAAGTCGCCCTGGAGTACGCCGCCGACATCGCCCGCCAATCCCCGCAGGCCATCCGTATGCTCAAGTTCGCCTTCAACCTGGCCGATGATGGACTGGCCGGTCAGCAGGTCTTCGCCGGCGAAGCCACCCGCCTGGCCTACATGACCGATGAGGCCGTGGAGGGCAAGGAAGCGTTCCTCCAGAAGCGCGACCCCGACTGGTCCAACTTTCCCTACTACTTCTAGGACTCCTCCGTGGACATCGATCCCGTACTGAAAGCCCTGATGGCTGCCCTCCACGGCGAGGGCCCCGCCGTCGAAATCGTCCTGGATGATAACGGCGAGCCACGGGCGGTCCCGGTAGAGACCGGCGTCGAAGAGGCGGCCGTGGTGGTCCGTACCTCCGGTTCCACTGGGACGCCCAAAGCCACGGTCCTGACCGTCGACGCCCTCGCGGCGTCTTCCGTGTCCACCGCCATGGCGCTGCGCGGCGAAGGCCAGTGGCTGCTCGCGCTCCCCCTGCAGTACGTGGCGGGCATCCAGGTCCTGGTCCGCTCGCTCTACGCGGGAACCCGGCCGTGGGTGATGGACCAGACCAACGGTTTCACTCCGGAGGCGTTCACAGCCGCAGCCGAGGAACTGACGGACAAGATCCGGTTCACGTCGCTGGTACCCACGCAATTGCAACGGCTCCTGGACTCCCCCGCGCCCGAAACCCTCGCCGTGCTGCGCCGCTTCAACGCCATCCTGCTGGGGGGCGCACCAGCATCGCCCGTCCTCCTGGCAGCCGCCCATGCGGAGGGACTGAAGGTGGTCACCACCTACGGCTCAGCCGAAACGTGCGGCGGGTGCGTGTACGACGGCGAGCCGCTGGACGGCGTCGAAGTCCGCATCGGTGACGGCGAACTGGAAGGCCGCGTCCTGCTGGGTGGCGACACTGTTGCTGCCGGGTACCTGGACGCTGCCCGCGCGTCAAAAGCTGCGTTCTTCGAGGAGGACGGCGTCCGCTGGTACATCACCGGGGACCTCGGTGAGCTGTCCGACGACGGCAAGCTCACCGTCCTTGGCCGCGCCGACGACGTCATCATCACCGGCGGCGTCAAGGCTTCCGCTGCGTACATCCAAAGCAAGCTTGAAGAGCTCGACGGCGTCACCGCGGCTTTCGTGGCCGGCGTCCCGTCCCGCGAGTGGGGCCAAGCCGTTGCGGCTTATGTGGCCGTGACCGACCCCAGCCCGGAAGGCATCAAGGGTTTCACGGCCCACCGAGAGGCCGCACTGGGTGTTTTGGCGCCCAAGACCGTGCTCGCTGAGAAGGAATTGCTCATGCTGCCCAACGGAAAACCGGACCGGCTGGCCATGATTGACCTGCTTTCCACCCTGCATCAGGGACAATAGACAAGTTCTCCCCTCCCGAACCTGACTAAGATCAAACGCGAAATACACGAGGTACTACACGTGGCGACAGCTGCACAATGGATTCAAGGAGCCCGGCTCCGCACACTGCCCGCGGCCATCGCGCCCGTCCTGATCGGTTCGGCAGCGGCGTACGAGCTCCAAGCGTTCAGGTTGCCGAACGCGATCCTGGCTGCACTGGTGGCGTTGCTGCTCCAAATCGGCGTCAACTACGCCAACGACTACTCCGACGGCATCCGCGGTACCGACGAAGACCGCGTGGGACCGTTGCGACTGGTCGGGTCCGGTGCAGCTAAGCCGGAGCAGGTGAAGTGGGCTGCGTTTGCATTGTTCGGAGCGGCCATGGTCTGTGGCCTCATCCTGGTGATCATCACCCAGACGTGGTGGCTGATCCTGGTGGGCATCGGCTGTGTCCTGGCGGCCTGGGGTTACACGGGCGGCAAGAACCCTTACGGTTACATGGGCTTGGGCGACGTCTTTGTCTTCGTCTTCTTTGGACTGGTGGCCACGCTCGGCACCACCTATACGCAGGCCGGTCAGGTGAGCCTGGCGGCGGTCATTGGCGCCATTGGTACAGGGCTGATCGCCTGCGCCCTGCTGATGGCCAACAATGTCAGGGACATTCCCACGGACACGGCTGCTGGAAAACGGACCCTGGCAGTGCGGCTCGGAGACCGGCACGCCCGCGAGAGCTACGTGCTGATGCTGGCCGTCGCCATCCTGCTGGTGATCGTCCTGGCACCCACCAAGCCGTGGATGCTGATCGTCCTGCTGCTGATCCCCGCGTGCCTGATGCCGGCTTGGCTCATGGTGAACGGCAAGAAGCGCAAGAGCCTCATTCCGGTGCTCAAGCAAACCGGCCTGATCAACCTCGGCTACAGCCTGCTTTTCTCGCTGGGCCTGATCCTGAGCCACGGCTTCTAAACTTCACAACAGCGAACGCCCCTCAGAAATGTTCTGGGGGGCGTTCGCTGGTTAACATCCTTAGGCTGTGCCCGGACGCTTGTCGTTGTTGACGGCGATATCCGGGTTCTTCTCCACCAAGCCATCCTCCGCGGCGGCGTCTTCAACCTCGCCGGCGGTCCGGATGGGCTTGGCCCGCCCGGAGAAGCGCTCGCGCATGGCAGCCGTGGCGGCGTCGCGCTGTTTCTGGAAGAACAGGTAGCTGATGGCGAAGGCCATGAGTCCTGCGAAGATGGCCGCAGGCAGCAGACCCACCTGCAAGAGAGCGAAGATAATGAACAACGGCACGAACAGCGCCAGACGGATGAGGGAATACTTCAGGAAAGCCACCATCCAAGTTTAGCCGCCCGGATGGTTGCACTCTGATCACGGCCACAAGAGGGCATCCGGTGAATGCTCTCCGGCGACTAGACTTGGTGCATGCCCCGCGTTATAGGTGTCGTCGTAGTCCTGGTCATCTTCGTCTATGCCCTGGTGGATGTCATCCGCACGGACCGTCACCAAACCCGCGGTATTTCCAAAACCGCGTGGATCATTGTGATGATCCTCTTGCCGTTGCTGGGCGCCATCCTTTGGTTCATCTTCGGACGCCCCTATGGCCGGCCCACGGCCCAGCCAATCCGCCGCCATCCCACCGCCCCGGACGACGACCCCGAGTTCCTCCGCAACTTGGAAATTCGCCGACGCCAGCAGGCGGAGGATGAGCGCTTGAAGAAGCTTAAAGCCGAACACGATGCCAAGGAACGCGACGGAAAGTCTTCCGACGGCACAGGCGAAGCCAAGCGTGGCGAGCCGGACCCTCACGATACCGACGAGCTGAAGTAGGCAAACATGGCCCAGCAAGCTGATGGTTCCCGGCAGTCACCTTCCTCAACACCATCAGCCAGCGGGCCAGCCATGCCCCCAGCACCACCGCCCCGCCCCGGGATGTCCCTGTCCTCACCGCCGCCCATAGCCGCGGTGGTCAGGCCGCCGGGTCCTGCACGCCTGTCCCGGTCCTTGTGGGTGGCGAGCTTCGTGGCAGGGATCGCCGTGGTGGTCACTGGTTTCCTGGGCCGTGACGCCCAGTTTGAACGCCTCAAGGGCGTCCTGGGAACCATGGTTCCCGACGGCGGCGCCGAGGCAGTCGAGGGCACCACCGCCGTCGTGTTCCTGGGAAGCCTCGCCATGCTTGCCCTGGTGGTGGCGATGGAAGCCGTCCTGCTGGCGGTGCTCTTCAAACGCCGGCTATGGGCTCGGTGGGCCTTGGCTCCGTTGGTGCTCCTGCATGCTGTGGTCACCGTGATCACGGCGGACTTCGTGGTGGCTCCAGGGGCCGACGGAGTTTTGGCAATTGCGCTGCTGGCGGCCCAATTCATCCTTGCCGCGGCCGGGTTGATCCTGCTGTTCCTCCCGTCAACCACCACCTGGTTGCTCAGCGAGCGGCGGGCATAGCTGCCAACATCCCTTCGCAACTGCGAAGGACCACCCGGCAGGCGTCCAGCGCCGTCGGCTCAGTCAGCGGGTTTTCCGCGATCAACCGCCAACGATTCAGCGCGCTCCGCGCCGCGTCGCTGATGTCGACGGGACCAGCTTCCGGGGCCAAGCCAAGCCGCAGGGCTGGGCCGCTGCCGCGTCCACCCACCAAGCGTTCGGCTTCCGCTTCCCGTTCTTCACCCAGCCCAACGCCACCTGTGCGCAGCGTCGCCAGGAGCTTCAACTCCCTGAACTCATGGGCACCGGCTTGAAGCCGCTCCAACGCCGCTTCCAGCGGTGCGGTGCGCTCCTTGGGTGAGTCGCGCAGCAATGACTCCAAACCAACGACGGCGGCCCGTGCCTTGAGCGCGCCAGCCCGCGATTGAAAGAGGTACCCCACGGTGTCGAGCAGTACGCCCAAGCCGCTGCGCCGTGCGAGATCGTGGGCCAACTCAGTGGGATTGTTGGTTCCGCCCCGGATCAGGGCAACGCCAAGGCGGATCCCGAACAGTCCGAACCTTTGGACCAAGGAGGCTTTGGTGGCGGGGTCGAGTCCTGCAGGCTCCGTGATTCGCACAAAACGGTCTGCGGACAGCATCATGCGTTCCCGCTGGTTCCTGTCCAGCTGTGCCAACAGCATCAACGCCTCAAAATCCGATTGGCGCATGGTCCGTGAGCTTTGCGCCAACAGTCCGGCTACGGGGACTACACCCAGTGCGAGGGGCTTGAGGTTCTGGTCCCGGCTGTACCTGTCGGCGATGACGGCCGCGGAGATCAGGGAATCGATCCTTCCGGCACCGATCTCGTCCGCCCTGGAGAGGACGGCCAAGGCGTTCACGGTACCGGATTGCCCCGCGGCGGTGTCTTTGAAGGACTCCAGGAAACGAACGTCGGAAGCGTGCAGGTGTCGCATGAGGTAGATGACGGCGTCTGCCGCCGCGGGAGCATCTTCCGGGAGGAGGAATGCCGTGGACCGGCTGGACACGTCCTGCGACAACGAGGCAATGCCAGGGGTATCGATCAGCGTGAGGTCACGCAGGCCGGCCGATGGCCAATCAACAACGAGCCGCTCCACGTCCCGTGCTTGGTATCCCCCCAAGGAAAACACCAAGCGGCCGTTCTCGCGGGTCACCGGCAGCGACTGCGGCCCGCCCACGAAGGGATAGAGCGTAATGCGGGGCGTGTGCCCATACCGATACCACGTGACGATCCTGGTGCACTCCCCAGCATCGGTGGGTGCTATTTCCTCCCCGATGATCGCGTTGAGGAGGGTCGACTTGCCGGCCTTGACCATGCCCGCCACGGCAATGCGGAGCGGCCCCGCAAGCCTGTCGTCGAGCTCGTCCAGCACGGCCAGCGCTGCAGCATCGTCCTGGAAGACGTCCCTTGCCTGCCGGAGCAGGTCTGAGGCTCCGGCGATGCCTGCCTCAGTCATCCCGCCGGTACCGCCGATTGCGTGGTGGGCGCACCTTGTTGCGCCGGTGGAACGTCCTGCAGTTGCTGCGCGGCCTTGCCCAGCGCGTCCACGGACTTGAGTTGGCTTCGTATCTCCTTGATCCTCAGGTCCCGTTCCACGGCATACGTCGCTGCAGCCTTCTGGGCGGCAGCCACGGATTCCGTGAGGGAGCGGTGATGCTCTTCGGCGATCTCGGTGAAGTGGTCACGCGTGGCGCGCTGGACCATCCGCAGCCTGTCTTTGAGTTGCTTTCCCACCTGGAACACCACGTCATCCACTTGTTTGCGGACCAGGACCTTAGCCTCCGCCTGACGCCGCTTCAACCGGGCTTCCTGTTCCTCCCTGTAGGCCTTCCTGCCCAGTAGGAGCCCCGCACCCACAGACAGGGGGTTGATGAGGGCCATTCCAAAAATACCGGTCAGGAGGCCGAACATCAGGACTCCACCGTAGGACCCTCGCATGCCAATCAGCACCTTCTGCAACGGACCCAGTCGCCCGTCCTCCATGCCCTGCAGATCGGCCACCGGGTCCAGTACCCCTCCCGTGTCGGCCACCTTCAGTGCCGGAAGGGCAACCTCTTCCTCGGAGAAATGCTCCGCAACCTGGCCGGCCAACCATTGGGACCGCTCGCTTGTCCATACGAACGTTTCGGACACTGCCGAGGCTGTGCTCTGTTCCAGCCACTGGGTGAACTGTTCCCAGGCCGGGCCGGGGTCGCCGTTGTCTATGGCTGTTTCGGCTTCGCGTTGGATCCGGCGAAGCCTGTCCTTCAAGTCGTATTCCATGTCTGCTATGAGGTCTCCGATGCCGTCGTTGAGGGTGATCTGCCATCGGGCGGAACGCTTGCGGAGGGCATCGGCGTCCTCCTTCGCAGCCTTAAGGTCCGCGATCATTTGCGGGGTTCCCTCGGGATTCTCCAAGGCTCCGAGCTCCGATTGCAGGGCCAGGCTCAGGTGCTCCGTCACAGACAGGATGTCGTGGCCAACGGAGCGTCGCTGAATCCGTGCGGCACCGCCCACCACTGTGTTCCGCAGGTACCCGATCAGTGCGGGAAAGCCGGATTCTTCGTTGAGTTCGGTGTCCTGGAGCCGCGCTGCCTGGAGCCGCAGCTCGGAGGAGACCGGAAACAACGGCACCTCCGGCGCCACATCGGCCAGGTGCCGCTTATCCAGATCCGCGATCTGCCGCCAACTCGGATAGAGATCGGTTTTGGACAGCACGCAGACAACGTTGGGACTGATGCGCATGGCCTGGCCAAGGAATCGCATTTCCGGTTCGGTGTATTCCTGGGAAGCGTCGGAGACGAACACCATTGCGTGCGCTGAGGGCAGTGCCGTCAGGGTGGTCAGGGTGTGTGTTGAACCCAGGCCGCCAACGCCTGGAGAGTCCACAATGGACAATCCGCCTGCGAGCAGCTTTCGCGGGAGCGAGACTTCGGCCGCCACGATGTTTTTCGTATTTCCCGGATTACCCTTCTCCGACACATACTCCGCGAGGTCGTCCAGTTGGACGGGTTGCCGTTCAAGCCCGGCTTCGGCTCCAGCGACGTCACCTTCCACCCCGCCATCGGCCCGGTTTCCGTCCTGGCCGGGAACCAGGACTACGGCCGACGCCGGGTCCCCCTGCCGTACGACCGTGGGCACGGAGGTGGCAATGTCGTCATCCACCGGGCACACTGGGGCGTTGACCAAGGCATTGATGAGCTGGCTCTTGCCTTGCTTGAACTCTCCCACCACGATCACGCGGACGCTGGGATCCTGCAGGCGCTTGAGGGTGTTCTCCAACCGCCGCCTCAGGTCGTTCCTCTCCCCCACCAAGGCCATGGCCTGCTGCACCAACGTGGTCATGTTTACTGATTCCGCCACGGTCTGTCCTTTGCTCGCTGCCGGTGTGCTTCCGGGAGGCCACGAAGTGCCCGGCAAACGGTTTTCCGCCTGCCGGGCACTGCTGGGGTGTCGCGTCGTAGATCGCTACGCCATCTGGAACACGGTGTTCCTAGTCGATGTCCACGTCGTTCTTGGCCACGACGATCGAATCGTCAATGTCGTTGTATTCGACATCAACATCGAGCTCGTTGTCGGCAATGACGGTGTTGTCCTCCACGTTGGTGTAGTCCACATCCAACTCGTTGTCCTGGATAACCGTGGAATCGTAGTTGACCTGCACGTCTTCGACGTCGATTTCCTTGGAGTTGTCGATTTCCAGTTCGTTGTCCTGGACCACGATGGACTCGTTGATGAGCTGAACGTCCTCGACGTCCACGTCAGTGGAGTTGTCGTTGAACGAGTCGGCCACGTTGACGGAGTTGTCCGAATTATCCGAGTTGTCCGAATTGTCCACCGAGTTGTCATTGAACGAATCCGAAACATTGACGGAGTTGTCCGAGTTGTCGGTGTTGGTGGAGTTGTCTTCGTTGAAGGAGTCCTCGATGTCGACGTCAACGTCAACGTCCGTGTTGTAGGAGTCGTCCGTGTTGTAGGAGTCCTTGGTCACCGAGTGATCGTCGTTGAACGAATCCTTGACCTCGATGTCGGTGTTGCCAATTTCGACGTCCCCATCGCCCGACTCGTTGACGTTCACCGAGTTGTCCGTTGAGTGGTCATCGTTGTTGGTGGTGGTTGTGTTGCCGGAGTCCTTGACGTCGTCGCCGGCAGCGATGGCTCCGTCACCGGAGGCAACAACTGCGTCCTGGTTGAAGAGCTGCGTGACATCACCGTCGGCCCAGATATTCTGGTTGACCGACTGATCGGTGATGGTGTCCCGGTCGTCGATGTTGGTGGTGTAGGAGTAGTTGTTCACCACGTGCACCAGTTGCTGAACAGCGTGAGCGTGGTCGTCCCAATCACCACCGCCGCCACCGCCACCACCGTGGCCGTGATCGTCGTCGTCATCATGGCCGTCCCAGCCACCGCCGCCACCGCCACCACCGTGGCCGTGATCGTCGTCGTCATCATGGCCGTCCCAGCCACCGCCGCCACCGCCACCGCCATGGCCGTGATCGTCGTCGTCATCATGGCCGTCCCAGCCACCGCCGCCACCGCCACCACCGTGGCCATGATCGTCATCGGGACGTCCACCGCCGCCAGTGGAGCCGTGATTGCCGCCGGTGTTGTATTCCCGGTCAAACGACGAACGTGCGTTGATGGGTGCATAGTCCAGGACCACCGGACGAGCTGCGTCGACGTCTGCCGAGGAAACGTCCCGGAGTCCAGCTGCGGCGAGGGCCGCTTCCGGATCACGCACGAAATCTTCGGCTGCGTCAGGATCGTTGAACAGGCTCATCAGGAACTGCACGAGCTGTTGTGCGAGTGTAGGCATTGGATTGCTCCCTCAAATTCTGTGGTGGATGGTAAATGGCCCGGCGCCTTTGCCGGGCTCCCATTCAACGTATTGCCGGGCCTCCGGACCGGGCATCGGGGGTGGCCCCCCTACCGTCCGCCCGGTGGTTAGGGGGTGCCGGGGGTTTCCGTTAGGGGGTGGAGGGGATTGCGACTCACGGGGGTGGGTACCCATCCCCCAAGGCAAGGCGCAGGCGGACCAGCAGTTCTGAGCGGTTCTCTGCCCCCAGGCGCCGCCGCATCCGTGCCACATGGTGCTCCGCCGTCCGGGGGGAGATGTAAATGGCTTCCCCTATCTCCCTATACGTCTTGCCCTCCAGGAGCAGCCGCCCCACCTCCCGTTCCCGGGCACTGAGCCCCGACGGTTCGGGACCCCCGGCGTTTTCGGCAAGCACCGGCCCCTGTCCTGCCGCGAGTGAATCTTCCACCCGCTCGGAAATTCCTGCCATCGGGGCAGCGGCTTGCGGATGGATGTCCCTGGCACATGCCAGCAGCCTCACCATGTCGCGCCGCTCGTCAGCATGCGCGGCGGCATGACCCGCCAAGCGTGCCCCTTCCCACGGCATTCCGACGGCGGCCAACCCACGGGCCGCTGTTTCGACGTCGGACGCTTCAAACCTGCCGGCCAGCACGGAAACCCACGCCTTGCCGCCCGCGGCGAGGACGGATGCCAGATGGCTGTGCTCGGAGGCACGGACCAGCGCGGCAGCGTGCGGGGCAAGCTCCGCGGGGCTTTCACTGAGCAGGGCAGCCTGCACCGCCGCCCAGTGCAAGGACACCGACCAAAACGGCGGATTTCCCAGCCGTCCCAACAGGTCCCAGGCACCGTCAATGTAATGGGAAACATGGCGGGTTTCCCGCAGTCGCGCCGCCGTAATCATCAGTTCGCCCCAAGGCAGGAGACTGTAAAGATCCACAGCCACGTGCATCATGGCTTCACGGGCCCGATCCCACGCAAGCACCAGTTCGTGGACTTCGCCGCCGCGGCGGGCCAGGCCTACGTCCAAGGCGGCCAACAGGAACGCATCCCGCGGCGCCAGGGACCAATGGTTGGCCTTCACGGCCTCGTTGATAGCCAACCGTGCTTCGTCGGGATTGTCCTGCTGCATCCCGGACCATGCCTGCAGGAGGAACAGTCTGGGGCGGGAAGCATCCCCGCCCTGCCCTGACGCCAACGCAGCTTTGAGCACGCTCTCCGCTACGGCGGGCTCGCCATGGTGAAGGGCGCACAAGGCAGCCAAGGCAGCGGGGGTCTCGGGCATGGGTATCGGTGCGCCTGCCGCGTTCATCATGTCCGAGGCCCTGATGAGTTCCGGCAGCGCCAGTTGCGGTGCGGCTCCCAGGGTCCGACGAAGCCCTTCCTGGGTGAGTGATAATGCCACCGCCAGGAGCGTGGGCGAACCGGCCGGAGTCTGGGCTGCCAAGAGTTCTTCCGCTGCAGCCGCGTTGCCTGAACCAATCATGGCCACCGCAGCCAACGGGGCCGAACCCTCTATTCTGTCCGGTCCCAACCATTTATAGGTATCCGCGCCGCGGGACAGCATTCCGCGCTGGGCCCACACAGCAGCTGCCACATCCACACCCAGGCGAAGCTCCGGTGGCTCAGGCAGGGCAAGGAGCCGGTCCACCAACCTGCCGGCTGCGTCCAAATCACCGGTGGCCGCTGCCGCCTGGGCGCGCCTTGCCGCATTGGCGAGTTCCTCTCCGCCCGCCATGACTGCTTCGGCGTAGAGATCCGCCGCCATCCGCGGGTCCGCTTCCAAGATCTTGTCCGCTGACCGCTCCAGCTCGTCGGCAACACGGGAATCCTGCAGCCCGCTCCGGGCGAGGTCCCGGGCCAGGTCACCCAGGGATCGGCCCTCTTCCAGGACTTTGTCCACCAGTTCCCTCTGCAGTGCATGGATTCGACGCACCGGAGTGCCGTTCAGCAAGGCATATTGGGCGGTCCCAACCACAGTTCCGTCCGGTAACAACAGACCTGCGTCCTTGGCTGAGGCGATCATCGAGTCCAGCCCGTCATGTTCTGCCAAAGCCGCAGGCAGCGGCGCCGGAATGGTGAAACCCACGGACAGGGCAAGAAGCAGTTCGCGGACCGCCGCGGAATCACCCATCGATTCCGGGGCCGTGGCCCGGCGGGAATCTGCCGGATCCCCAGGGCCGGCTTCCTTCAGCGGGTGATCGTCGGCACCGGACGGCGACTGCCCGGGCTTATGGCCATGTCCCGTCATGGGCTATACCGCCGAGAGCAGCGCTGGGTCCGGAACCGGGCTTGTTTCCGTAGGCAGGGGCGTGGGGTCGAGGGTAGCCGGCGGCGGTGTGGGCTCCTGGGTCACGGTGGGTTCCGGCGACGGCGGCGGGGGGTCCTGGGTGACCGAAGGCTCCGGCTGGGGCACGGTTGGTTCCGGTGACGGCGGCGGGGTGACTGGATCGGGCGGGGTGGTGGGGGGTGTTGTCGGTTCGGAAACGGGCGGCGTGGTGGGCGGCGTCGTCACCGGAGGAGGAGTCGGTCCGGTAGCCGCGCCTCCTGTGGGTTCGGGGGTGGGAGGCGACGTAGCTGGCGTCCCAGGAGTCGTGGGACTACCCGTTCCGGGCACAGCAGGCGCGGTGCTGCCTGTCCCACCGCCACTCGGTGTGGTGCTGGTGGCTGGCCCTCCGGCCGCCCCTGCCGCCGACCCCGATCCCGTCCCGGCACTGCCCTTCCCGGTATTCGCAGTTCCTGGCCGAGCCGGGCTCTTCCCTGCACTCGTCCCAGCCCTTGTGACGCCGGCACCAACACTGGCTTCAAGTCCGGCCGCCGGGTTGCCGGCAGCGGCAGCGCCGCCATGGGACTTGGCGGTCTGTGGCCCCGCACCTTGCGTACCGTCGTCGCGCATCACGTCGGCAGCTTGGTTGCCGAACATCGATGCCAGCAGGCCGGTGCTTTCAGGACTCTGGGCTGCCGTTGCCGTAGCAATGGTCAACGCAGTTGCGGCCACCGCCGCGGCCGCTGCCATCCGCACACGAGGCCGAGGGGCATGCCTCCCGGGCTTATCGGAGGTTGCCTTCAGCGCGGTCAACGCAGGCGCGGACCTGACAACGTGTGGCCGTTCCACAGTGGAGCCCGCCGAAACGGCCTCGACATCGGCGTCGGCCGCGTCCACAACCCCGGCCCCTGTTGAGCGCAACCCAGCCACCGCCGCACCCAGGCAAATGGAGGACTTGGGATCGGCGTCGACGGCGATTGGCCTGCCCAATTCCACCGAGATCATCTCGGCTACGAGGGGAATCCGCGAGGACCCGCCGATCAACAGCACAGCGCTCAGATCCTGCACCTCAACGTTGATGCTCCGCAAGCTTCGCTCCAGGGCATCCACGGTGTCCCGAAGGGGTGATTCGATCATCGCCTCAAACTCGGACCGCACCAACCGGACGGACTGCTGGGTTCCCGGCAAGGCCACAGCCACGCTGGCTTCGCTGTCCATGGAGAGCGCTTCCTTGGCCTCCCGGCACTCCCGGCGCAGGCGCGAAAGAGCTGCCAGCATTTCCGGCGAGCCGGGGTCCAGGTTATCCGCGGCATCACCGAGGTGACCCAGGACGTGACGCAGGACAGCGGCGTCGAAATCGGCGCCGCCCAAAGTTTCAATGCCGTCGGGACGGCCGAGCAGTTCGAAGTTCCCGGCGCCCACTTTGCGGAGGACCGCAGTGTCGAACGTACCGCCGCCGAGGTCGTACACCGCAATGGTGCTGCCGTTCTCCACACGGGTTTGGGAGGCATAGTGCAGGGCAGCTGCTTCAGGTTCGCTGATCAGCGTGACGTCATGCAGGCCTGCCACGTTCAGCGCTGCGAGAACCAGCGAGGTGCGGTGCTGACCCCACGCGGCGGGGTACGTCATGATGATCGACGACGGCGAACTTCCCTCGCGCTCTTCGGCCCTGTCCACCACCCATCTGGCCATGGTGGCGTAGACATCCTCAGCGGCCAGCCAGTCCTCACCCACGGCCAAGGGAACCGAGTCCCCTATGCGGCGCTTGAACTCCCGGACCATCCGCTGGGGATGGTCCAATCCGCGTCGCTCGGCTGCCTCACCTACCAGTGTCCGGCCGTCGTCCGCATAGAAAAGCACTGAAGGCACGGCACTGCCATGCAATCCCAACGGAAGGATTTCAGGTGTAGGGGTTGGACTCTGGTCAGGCTTAACCAGGGCTGCTGCGGTAAAACTTGTCCCGACGTCAATGGCGAGAACATAGTTCATAGCTACCTCGAAAAGAACACGGCGCGGCGCTAGCGGGCTGCATCACAAGCGGGTCCTCAACAAGTTAGCACTTGCTCAGGACCGGCAAAAGGCTCAGTTGCTGGACCGACTGGCCGTTTTCGAGGCGGTTCGCCTGAGTCGGAGGTAACGCCCCTGCTCAGGCCGGTTTGAGGCTTAGAGCCCCGAGTAGGAATGCAGTCCGTTGAAAACCGTGTTCACCAGCGTGAAGTTGATAATCACGCAGGCGTAACCAACAATCGACAACCATGCAGCACGGGTTCCGGTCCAACCACGGGTGGCTCGGGCGTGCAGGTAGCCCGCGTAGACCACCCAGATCACGAACGTCCAGACTTCCTTGGGGTCCCAGCCCCAGAACCGCCCCCAGGCCTTTTCTGCCCAGATGGCGCCGAACATGAGCGTAAACGTCCAGCCGATGAAGGCAATGGCGTTGATGCGGTAGGACAGGTTTTCCAAGCTCAGCGCGTTCGGAACCAGGCGCATGAAGCCAAGCTTGTCCGCACCGCCTGTGGACAGGTTCTTCTGCCGGTGCGACTGCAGCAGTTGCAGCACCGACATGGCAAATGTCAACGTAAACAACGCTGAGGACAGCACTGCGATGGAAACGTGGATGATCAGCCAGTAGCTTTGCAGTGCCGGGACCAGGTGGCCTACCGGGGTCCAGAAAGCAGCGGAGGCCGCCACCAGCATGATGATGGCCAGGCCGATCACGAATGTGCCCAGGAAGCGAAGGTCGCGGCGGATCAGGACGATCAAGAACACAGCGACGGCCACAAAAGCACCAGTTGTCAGGAACTCGTACATGTTGCCCCACGGCACGCGGCCGGCGCCCAGTGCACGTGTCACGACACCTGCGCCGTGGATCAGGACACCCAGCACCGTCAGGGCCACCGCAACGCGGGCAGGTGCACGGCGTTCCGCACCGTACTTCATGTCACCTGCGGCGGTGCCGCCTTCAACGGTGAGGCCCGACGTCGGACGCTCGGCCCGGCCAGCCGGCCCACCGGCGTCGGGAGCGCTGAGGCTGCCGCCGGCCCGTCCCGCTGCAACAGTCACCTTTTCGGTGGCGGAGCTGGCTGCGGCCTTCAGGTCCACAGCCCGGAGCATCTTGCTGCTCTTCGCCAGGTCCCAGGCAAAAGCGATGAACGCCACGGTGTACGTGCCGGCGGCCAACAGCATGAACAGCTCGCTGTATTGGCCCAGGGTTTCGTTAATGACGGGCATTACTGGTCCTTCGAGGTTGAGGAAGAGACTGTTTTAGTGTCAGTGTCCGGCGTTTCCGGGACATTCCATTCCCGGGCAAAGAGTTCCCGGAGGGCTGCGGCTTCGCCGGCGAGGCGGTGGTCTTCACCGCGCGCCAGCAGGCCGTATTCCACCATGGTGCGGCCGTCCGTGTGGGTTCCGGTACGGACCCAGACACGGCGGCGGTTGATGTAGAGCGACATGACCAGGCCGGCCACCGCGAGGAAACCGAAAATCAAGGCGTACAGCTGGCCGGGGTTGTGGTGGATGTCCACGCCGATGTACTTCTTGACGCCGTCGAAGGTGATGCTGCCCTTGCCGTCTGGCAGTTCCTGGCTCTGACCCACCAGAAGGGTGATGCCGCCGGCTTCAAGCTTGCGGCCGTTCAGTTGCGTGAGGTCCCTGACGTCCATTTCAAAGACATTCTGCGGCACACCCTTGTCCAGCCCAAGGTCGCCATAGTACGAGTCCAACGTCAGTTCCGGTTTGAACAGCTCAGGGGCCGCGCTATAGGAAATACCGGCCTCGTTCTTTATGGACGTGGGCAGGAAGAAGCCCTGGAAACCCAGCTGTTCCGGCTTGGCGTCCGGGACCTTGATGACCACCGACGAGTAGTAGTTATCCCCTTGGACCTTGGCCGTGACGGGGCCCTGGAAAGCAACGTTGCCTTCACCGTCCCGGACCGTCACCATGGGCGCGTAGCCATTGCCGGTGAGGTAGAGGCTGGTGCCGCCAAGCGATACGGGCTCGTTAACCTTCAGGACTTCCTTCTTGGCCGGTGAATCCGGGGTCTCCTTGGTGGTGACCTCGGCCGTGTAGTCGATGGGCTGGCCGGCCTTGCCCGGAGACTCGCCGCGATCGAACTTGGCCTCGAATTTGTCCAGCTGGACGGAATACGGCTGAAGTGAGCTGCTTTGGAAGTTGGTGCCAGGGGTGAATTGGTCGTAGCCCACCAGGGTATTGACGAAGGTATCGCCCTCCACAAGGATGCGCTGGCCGCTGTACCCGAACAGCCCACCGATGGCCACCGACACCAGCACGCCGATCAGCGAAGTGTGGAACACCAGGTTGCCGACTTCCTTCAGGAAGCCGCGCTCGGCACCCAGGGACGGCAGGTCGCCGTCGGCGTCCCTGACCTCAACGCGGTAGCCGCGCTTCTTGAGCAGCCCGGCGGCATCGTTGATGGCCTTCGACGCCGGGATTCCGGCGTCGGCGGGCAGCGCCAGGGTGCCGTACTCCGGCAGTCGCGAGAGGCGCTTGGGAGTGCGTGGCGGCTGCGACTTCATCGCCTTGTAGTGGGCGATCGCGCGAGGCGTGACGCAACCGATCAGGGAGATGAACAGCAGGATATAGATGGCCGAGAACCAGGCCGACGAGTAGACATCGAACATCTGCAGGGCGTCCAGGAACGGTCCGGTCGCCGGGTTGTTCTTAATCCAGTCCGTGACCGTTACCGGGTTGGCGGCACGCTGCGGAAACAGTGATCCCGGCACGGCGCCCACGGCGAGCAGGAGGAGCAGGAACAGCGCGGTACGCATGCTGGTCAGCTGGGTCCAGGCCCACCTGAGCATGCCCTTGAAACCGAGCGCGGGCAGCGCGGCTTCGGACTTGGCCTGCTGGAGTTTTCCATCCGCTGTGTTGGCGCCTTCAGCGGCTGGTGACTTCTTCTTGGCTTTCACGGACTCGCTCATCAGATTGGCAACTTCACATCGTTTTGGAACCAGTACTGCAACTCGGTCACCCAGGTTCCCCACACTCCGGTGGTCATCAGGATGCCGAGCAAAATCAGGATGCCTCCGCCAATCCGCTGGATTGCCAGCCGGTGCTTGCGGAAGAAGGACATGACCCCCATGCCCCGGCGGACTGCCAGGGCGATCAGGAGGAAGGGAATGCCCAAGCCAAGGCTGTAAACGAACGCCAGGAGTGCGCCCTTCGCTGCCGACGAACCGCCGGACAAGCTCAGCAACTGTACCGCGGAGTACGTCGGACCAATGCAGGGCGCCCAGCCGAGGCCAAAGGTCAGCCCCAGCAGCGGAGCGCCCCAGAGCCCTGCAGGTGGCTTGGCGTGGATCTTCGCGTCGCGCTGCAGCCACCCGAACCCGCCCATGAACACAACGCCCATGATGATCACCAGGACGCCAAGCACTTGGGTGATCCACGCGTTCTGCGGACCGGTCAGGAGGGTTCCGAGCTGTCCGAAGGCACCGCCCAGGAGGACGAAAATCACAGAGAATCCCAAGACGAACAGGCCGATGCCGGCCAGCATGCGGCCGCGCCGCTGCTTCTCAAGGTCGACGCCGGTCAGCCCCGTGACGTAGCCCAGGTAACCGGGGACCAGGGGCAGCACACACGGCGAAAGGAACGAGACCAGCCCGGCCAGCAGAGCCACCGGCACAGCCAGCAGCAGTGATCCATTGAGGATCGTCTCGGCGAAGGGACTGTTCATGGGTGCTACTCGGCCACGGCTGAGGTGATGAGGGCTTTCAGGGTGCCCTTCTCGATCTCGCCGAGCACGCGGGAGGCAACCCTGCCTTCCTTGTCCAGGACGAGGGTTGTGGGCACGGCGCCCGGCGGAACGATGCCGGACACGGACAGGAGCACTGCCCCGTCCTTGTCGTTGAAGCTCGGGTAGGTGATGTTGAAGGTCTTATCGAAAGCCTCGGCAGTGGCCTGCTCGTCGCGCAGGTTTACCCCGAAGAACTGCACACCCTGGTCCTTGAAGTCCTGGTGGAGGGCCTCAAGTTGAGGGGCTTCGATGCGGCAAGGAGCACAGGCGGCAAACCAGAAGTTGAGCACGGTGACCTTGCCCTGCAGGTCCTCGGGCTTGACCGTCTCGCCATTGAAAAGAGTGCCTTTGAGGGCCACGGGCGCAGCACGATCAGCCTTGGCGAACTCCGTCACCGAACCGTCGCCGGCTACGTAGTTCTTGTTGTCGCCTTTCCTTGCCTGCTCGGCAAGTGAGTCCTCTTGGGCACACGCGGAAAGGCCCATGGTCAGCCCTGCGAGCAGGACACCACCGGCAGTGAGCACGCCACGGCGTGAAAGATTGTTGTCCATGCTTCTATGCCCCCGGGGTGCTCGCCGCGCCGGGAAGCAGCACGGCAGCGGGTTCGCTGTACTCAACGCGGATGATCTTGCCGTCGTCGTCCAGGGTCAGTGAAGTCAGGGACGTCAGTGTGCACTCGCGCTTGCGGGGGTCGTGCGCCAAGCGACGACCTTCCGCAGTCAATCGGGTTGACCAGATGGGCAGCTGGTGGCTGACCAGGATGGCTTCGGCGCCGTCGCCACCCAGTTCGATCGCCTTGACACGGGCATCCTCAACAGCGGCCAGCACGCGGGCGGCCTGCTCCTTGTAGGGCTCACCCCAGGAAGGCCGCATGGGATTCCGGAAGTAGAACCAGTGCTTGGGCTTGAGGAACTCGCTCTTGGTGGGGTGGAGTCCCTCGAAGTGGTTCTCTGCTTCGATGATGCGCGGCTCCGTGGTGATTTCAAGGTCCAAGGCTTCGGCAGTGGGCATGGCCGTTTCCTGGGCACGCGTCAGCGGCGAGGCCACCAGGTGCACGATCTTGGCGCCCTGGTTGGCGCGGGCCGCAAAGTGGTCGGCCAGCATCCGGGCCATCTCCCGGCCACGCTCGGAGAGGTGGAATTCCGGCAGTCGGCCGTACAGGACGCCGTCGGGATTATGGACCTCGCCATGGCGAAGCAGATGGACAGTTGCTTGGGGCATGTTTACCAGTTTCTCAAAGAAGCGGGGCGATCCGAAATCTTCTACCGCTAGTAGAACTCAAAGTTTTCCCGAAATGTTCCACGGAGTTGGAATAAAAGATGCATATGCATGTTTATACTAGACACGAAGCTCGGTTGACGCTTCAAGCAATTGGATTCAGCCGGGCAAGCACGCAGTACCTTCCACTAGACATAGGAGCAACACCATGATGACCCTTCCCGCCTCCGTCACCACCGGCACCTGGACCCTCGACGCTTCCCACAGCGAGATCGGCTTCACCGTCCGCCACGCAGGCATCAGCAAGGTCCGCGGCCAGTTCAAGGACGCTGCGGCCACCCTGGAGGTTGGCGAAACGCTGACCGACTCCAAGGTCACCGCCACCATCCAGACCGCCAGCTTCGACTCCGGTGACGTCAACCGCGATGGCCACGTCAAGGGCGAGGACTTCTTCGATGTGGAGAAGTTCCCGGAAATCACGTTCGTCTCCCGCCACGTCAAGGCCAACGGCAACAGCTTCGACCTCGTGGGCGATCTCACAATCAAGGGCGTGACCAAGGAAGTTGCCATCGAGACGGAATTCAACGGCGTGGCCGTGGATCCGTTCGGCAACACCCGCGCCGGCGTTTCCGGCGAGACCACCATCAGCCGCAAGGAATTCGGCCTTACGTGGAACGCCGTCCTCGAGGCCGGCGGCGTACTGGTCAGCGACAAGGTAGTCATCAACCTGGAACTCGCGTTCATCGCACCGGCTGCCGCATAGTTCCGGCCCCTCCAGGCATGCCGAACGGCGCTCCCACAGCATCACGCCGTGGGGGCGCCGTTTCGCATTTACGGAAGTCACCCCGCAATTGTTCGGCAAACAGCCTGTATTTAGCTGCGAGTTAGCTCCGAATTTCCTATGCATCCTTCAACCTGCGGTCTAAAGTGATGCCATGAGTACCCCAGACGAAGCACCACAGCCACAGCAGCCCGGCTCTCAGCCTCCGCAGCCCGGCAGCGTTCCTCCTGCGGGTTACCAGCCTCCGCAGGGCTACCAGCCACCTCAGGGCTACCAGCCGCCGTCGCAACCGGGCCAGTATTCGCAGCCCGCACCGCCTCCGGCCGGACCCGGACAACCAGCTCCGGGGCAGCCCGGCTTCCACTTCGAAATGCCCACTGACGGGCCCCGCAATTTCAACGACGTCATGCCCCAGGGCGGCTTCTCCGGAATGTTCAAGACCCAGGGCCTGCCAACGGAACTGAAGGTCTCCTACTTCATCTGGGTAATTTCCGGACTCCTGGGCCTTCTGTTCGGGCTCATCGGCTTCTTTGCCATCATCGCCCTCTTCGCCTTTGCGCCTGGAATTGCCGCCATCCTGCTGATCCTTCTGATCCTCAGCCTTGCAGTGGCCGTGGCTCAGGTTGTCCTGGCCATGAAAATGAAGGAAGGCAAGGAGTGGGCACGCCTCGCCCTCACCATCGTGGCCGGCATCTCCTTGCTCCTCGCGATCTTCAGTGCAGCCAGTGCCGGGGGCTCCAGCACCGGTCTTGGCAGCAACTGGTTCGGCTTCCTGGTCAGCGCCGTCGCCGTCGTGCTGATGTGGCTGCCGAACTCGCAGCTCTGGTTCAAGGCAGTCAAGGGCCGCGTTTAGCCCTAACTCGACTGCCGCCGTCGTCCACCAGCGGTAACAAGGCCGCGGGGATTCCTCAGAATCCCCGCGGCCTTCATCATGAAGGCGTAAGCCAACATGATGATTTTTTGTCCGCGAGCCGTATTTTCCTGCGTGTGGTCGGAGGCAGCGCAGTGGCGCAGAGGTACGGTGGAAACAGAACCACGCTGGGGGCAGGGTCATTTTGCTGATCCCGGCGGCCACACAGCAGTCGACCAAGCAAAGGAATGCCATGAGCAACCCTCCGTACCCGCCGTCAAACCCGGGCGATGCCAACCAGTCCGAGCAGCCCGGCTCCCAGCCCGCCGCACCCCAAACTCCCGCATCCCAACCTCCCGCACCGCAGTACGGCCAGCCCGCCACGCCACAGTACGGCCAGCAGTCCCAGCCACCGGCAGCACCGCAATATGGTCAGCAGTCCCCCGCCGCGCCGCAGTACGGCCAGCCCGGTGGGGCGCCCCAATACGGCCAGTCCCAGCCGCCGGCAGCACCGCAGTACGGCCAGGACACCAACTGGCCGAGCCAGCAGCCGGGTCCCACCACGGTGCCGCAGATGGTCAACATCGCTTTTTGGATGATTGTTGGCGCCGGAGCAATCTGGCTCATTTCGATCCTCCTTTCGATGGCCGCCATCAACGACCCCGCCATGCGGACCATGTTCGAGGACCAGATGGCTGCCGGGGGCGCGGCTGACGTGAGGTTCGAAGACGTGCAGGGTGTCATCGTTGGAGTCATGGTGGCAGTTGGAATTATTGGTGCCGCGCTGTACGCCCTCGTGGCCATCAACGTCCGCAAGGGCCGGAACTGGGCACGAATCCTTGGAACAGTGCTCGCCGCGCTGTCCATCTTTGCGTTGGTGCCGCTGAGCCTTGCCACACTGGCAGCACTCCTCGGCATCGCAGCCATCGTCATGCTGTACCTGCCGGCGTCGGCTCCGTACTTCCGGAAAGCCCAGCCGTTCGGCAACGCTTACCAGAACCCCTACGGGCGCTAAACCCGGGGGCCACACCAGGCCTTCAGGAAATCATTCACGCGGGCGCGGACCCGGCGAGGCTAAACAGCCTGGCCCGGTGTCTGCGCCCGTTGTGCGTGGTAGGCCAGAATCTGCAGCTCGGTGGCCATGTCCACCTTGCGGAGGTTGACGTGCGGCGGAACCTGCAGCAGGACAGGAGCGAAGCTGAGGATGCTCCGGATACCGGCGGCGATCACGCGGTCACACACCGCTTGGGCAACGGTGGCGGGCAAGGCCAGCACCACCATGTTCGTATGGGTCCGTTCCAGGACCCGTTCGAGTTCGGCGGAGTCGCTGACGCGCAGCCATCCCACCTCGTTGCCGATCACCATGGGGTCGGCGTCGAAGATCGCCACGACGTCGAAGCCCCTGGACTCGAAGCCGCCATACCGGGCCAATGCTTTGCCGAGGTTACCCGCGCCGACAATTGCGACCTTCCAGTCGTGTGTCAGTCCCAGTGCGGCCGCGATGTGCCGGCTCAGGTACTGGACCTCGTAGCCGACTCCCCGCGTCCCATAGGAGCCAACGTAGGAAAGGTCCTTGCGGAGCGTGGATGAGCTAACGCCGGACGCCTCGGCGAGCGCTTCGGACGAAACCCGTTCCACCCCTTCGGCGAGGAGGGAGTTGAGCGCGCGCAAATAGAGGGTCATCCGGGCCACAGCCGCGGGCGGGATCTGCTTGGCGGCAGGTTCGTTGTCCTCGGTTGTCGCTTCCGGGGACGGTTCCAGCGCAGTCACGGTATTCTCCATTGCGTCGCTTTGTTGTTCCACTCTATGACCCCCAGCCGGACTCAACAAAAGCCATTACTTGCGGGTAACCGCACCCTCAGCCCTCCATCACTTTCTTCAGGGTGCGGGCCAGCCGGTCCTCATCGATCTTCCAAAAGTCGCGCTGTACGCCGTTGACCAAGATCACCGGAATCTCCTCGGCGAACCGCTCTTGCAGTTGCGGATCGTCGTCGATCCCTTTCTCGGTCCACGGAACGCCGAGGCTTTTCGTCACGCGCTCGACGGCGGCACGCGCCTCAGTGCAGAGGTGGCAGTCAGCTTTGGTGAGGAGAACGACGTCGGGAATAGCCATGGGATAACGGTAACCGCCCCGATCCTCTCTCACATCCCACCCCCAACAACGCCACCCTCTCTCACATCCCACCCCCAACAACGCCACCCTCTCTCACATCCCACCCCCAACAACGCCACCCTCTCTCACACCCCACCCCCAACAACGCCACCCTCTCTCACACCCCACCCCCAACAACGCCACCCGTGCGCCCGCAGCGCGCCGCACTAGCGATTGACTAGACTCAAGGCATGCCCGAGGAGAAGAACGCCACCGTGGTCGCAGATGCCCAAGCGCAGAACGACGCAGCGCAGAAGCGCACCGGCGAAGCTGCCTTCTTCGATGTCGACAACACTTTGATGAAGGGCGCGAGCCTCTTTCACGTTGCCCGGAAGATGTACGAGCGTAAGGCCTTCACGCTGCCGCAGGCTGCTGGATTTGCCTGGAAACAGTTCAAGTTCGTCATGCGCGGCGAGAACATGGAGGACGTTCACGCGGTGCGTGATTCCGCGTTGACCCTCGCGGCCGGCATCACCGTGGACGACATCAAGGCGTTGGGCGAAGAAGTCTACGACGAAATGATCGAGTCGCGGATTTGGCCGGGAACCAAGGCCTTGGCCGAGCAGCATCTTAGGGTTGGTCGCAAAGTTTGGCTCGTCACAGCGACTCCCATCGAAGTTGCCACCGTCATCTCCACCCGACTTGGGCTGACGGGTGCACTCGGGACCGTAGGGGAAGTGCACGATGGCATGTACACGGGGAAGCTAGTCGGCGACATTCTCCACGGCCCGGCCAAAGCAGTGGCAGTCCAACTCATTGCCGAACGTGAGGGGCTGGATTTGGAGCACTGCTGGGCCTACAGCGATTCTGCAAACGACATTCCCCTGCTCACCATGGTGGGGCACCCGGTAG
The DNA here is from genome assembly GCF_051106045.1 of Paenarthrobacter sp. FR1. Lineage (NCBI taxonomy): Bacteria > Bacillati > Actinomycetota > Actinomycetes > Micrococcales > Micrococcaceae > Paenarthrobacter > Paenarthrobacter sp. FR1. The sequence continues at coordinate 904,814 of NZ_JBPFSF010000001.1, forward strand.
TCATTAACCCTGATGCGAAACTGCGCCGTCACGCCCGGGACAACAACTGGCCTGTGTACGATTTCCGCTCCGGTCGTCGCGCCGCCACGCTCGGGCTGAAGGCTGCAACGGTCGGCGGAGCGATTTACGGTCTCTGGCGTGGCTTCTCGCGGTTCCGCGGTCCCCGCTACTGACCCTCGTTCACATCGCCCCAAACCCTCACCCTCTCTCACATCCCACCCCCAAAACCCTCACCCTCTCTCACATCCCGCGGGCCATCAGGCTGCCTGTGGATAACTTCTGCAGACAAAGTGCCCGACCGGCAACAATTCCGGTATGGAAAAACTCACCCTGACAGAGTCCGATCTGCCGACGGCACCGTTCACTCTCGACGAAGCTAAATCAGCGGGCATCAAACAAGAGCGCCTTTGGCGTCGCAGTGACATCGCCCCTGTGAGCCGGGGCCTGTATCGCCCGGCCAATTGGGACTTTGACCTGGAGGCGGCCGCCCGCTCGCTGTCAGCTGCGAGCCCTGGCGCTTGGATTTCTCACGTCACGGCAGCGAAACTCCATGGTTTCTCGCTGCCTCCGTGGCTATCGGATTCAAACGAGCTGCACCTCAGTAAGCCGAGGAATCTGCCGTCAGTGCGCCGAAAAGGAGTAACCGGCCACACTCTGACGATTTCGGACGGGGAAGTCGAGCAGGTCCGAGGGATCTGGATTTCAACTCGATCAAGAACATGGTTGGACTTGGCCCGCGCTATGCCCTTGAAGGAACTGTTCTGTATCGGTGATGAGCTCATTCGCAACCCGAGGCTCGAATTCGAACAACGAGCCGAGCCCTTTACAACGATCGCTGCACTCCGCGCCATGGTGAACCGACACAAGAACCTCCAAGGCGTGGTCCGAGCCCGGGAAGCACTGGACCTGATGCGCGTCGGCTCCGATTCGGCGCCGGAATCGATGCTACGTCTTGCGATGTTCGGCGCTGGGCTTCCGGAGCCGGAACTTCAGGTGCTGCTCCGTCCCAACGATCCCCTCTCGCCGTCCGTGGACCTTGGGTATCGAAAACGGCGCGTCGCCATCCAGTACGACGGCGGCCATCACCTTGAGGAGAAACAGGTGTTCAGTGATCGGCGGAGGGACAAGGCGTTCATCGCTGCGGGCTGGACAGTCTTGGTCTTCAACAAGGCAGACTTGGCAAATGATTTCGACGCGGCAGTACGGCAGATCAAGAAGGTGCTGCGGACCGCTTGGATCGATCCCGCCGTCGAATCAGGCTTTTCCGGCGGGACGTGAGAGAGCATCCCCAAAAACCCGGCGGGACGTGAGAGAGCATCGCCAAAAACCCGGCAGGACGTGAGAGAGCATCACCAAAAACCCGGCAGGACGTGAGAGAGCATCGGGGGATGCAAAAATGCCCGCCACCTCGAGAGGCAACGGGCATTCACGCTTGGTGAAGTATCTCTACTTCTTATTGCGGCGCTGGTGGCGAGTCTTGCGAAGCAGCTTGCGGTGCTTCTTCTTGGCCATACGCTTGCGGCGCTTCTTAATAACTGAACCCACGAAAGTTCCTTACAAACTAGAAGTTCCTGTCTGTTGGAACAGATCCGCGGAAGCAGACAAGTACAACTGACAGATTCTTACATTGACGTAAAACGTTCCTTAACAGAGTACCGCTTCAGAGGGGCACCCCGTGACCACGGTCCGCGGGACGGACCCAGGCAGCCTCAGGCAGTCTCGGATTGTCCGTCCACCACAGCACCCTTGAGGTACTGGGCAACGGCCTCTTCCGGAACCCGGAAGGAACGGCCGAACCTTACGGCGGGCATTTCCCCTGAGTGGACCAGGCGATACACAGTCATTTTGGAAACACGCAGGACGTCGGCTACTTCAGCCACCGTCATGAAACGCGCATTCGAGAAGTTAGTCTCCGCGGACATTTCCCATATTCCTTTGCTCTCAGACAGTAGGACACCCCCAGTAGAACGGTGTGCCGATGCTGAGCCATCAAACAACCATGTGCTAGATACTCTAGAGGCTGATGGGGCCAATGTGAAAGCGTTTCGGGAAAGTGGGATGCTGCTCTCCCGGCAGGTCAGGGCCCATAACGGGGCCTCGCTGCGGGCAATGCCGAACGCACGGCATACTCCGCAGCGAAGCCACGAAATGGATTTACTCCGCAACCACCCCGCGACGCTTGCGGGCGGAGGCGGCGAGCTGCTCCAGCACCGAGGCCGTAACGTCCCATTCCATGCAGGCATCCGTGACGCTCTGGCCGTAGACCAGTTCCTGCTCACCGGCCAACTGCTTGACCGTGTCCAGGTTCTGCGCACCGCCAACCAGGAAGCTCTCCAGCATGACGCCGGCAATAGGCGAGGTCTCCCCGGCTTCGAGCTGCGCCCCGATTTCCAGCGCAACCTCGGCCTGGCGGTGGTGGCTCTTGCCGCTGTTGGCGTGGCTGGCGTCCACGATCAAGCGCGGGTTCAGCCCCTTGGCTGCGAGCTTGGAGGAAGCGGCGGCAACGTCTTCCTGGGAGTAGTTCGGGCCCTTTCGTCCGCCACGGAGGATCACATGCGTGTCCGGGTTGCCGGACGTCGCTACAAGGGCCGCGCGGCCGTCGTCGTCGATTCCCAGGAAGGCCTGCTCAGCGGCAGAGGCGCCGCAAGCGTCAATCGCCACCTGGAGATCGCCGTCGGTGCCGTTCTTGAAGCCGATAGGCATGGACAGCCCGGAGGCGAGCTGGCGGTGGATTTGGCTCTCGGTGGTGCGGGCACCGATGGCGCCCCACGAGACGAGGTCCGCCATGTATTGCGGGCTGATGGGTTCGAGGAATTCGGTGGCAGTGGGCAGGCCCAGCGCGGTGACCTGCTTGAGGAAGCCACGAGCGGCGCGCAGGCCGGCGGCGATGTCGTGGCTGCCGTCCAGGTGGGGATCGTTGATGAGTCCCTTCCAACCAACCGTGGTGCGCGGCTTTTCGAAGTACGTCCGCATCACGATCAGCAAGTCTTCCTTGTGCTTCTCCGCCTGGCTGACCAACCGGCGCGCGTATTCGAGGCCCGCCTTGGGGTCATGGATGGAGCACGGTCCCACGATCACCAACAGGCGGTCGTCCACGCCGTCCATGATGGCGCGCACCTGGTCACGGCCACGGTCGACGACAGCTGCTGAGCGGGCATCAAGCGGCAACTCGGCGATGAGGTCCTGAGGGGCCGGAAGCGGCTCGAAGCGGGCCACCCGCAGGTTGGAGGTGGCAGGCTGCGCGGAGTCAGCGGCGTCGGCGGCTTCGAGCGATTCGGTGGGTTCTGCGGCGATGCTGGTCATGTCTGGGTCCTGTTCCGGGATACGGAGCGGGCCCCTTTTCAGAACCCGCCGGATATGGCGAAGGGCAGAGAATAATCTCTGCCCTGTTGGCTCTGAAGGAAAGTTGGATGCGTGTCAGTTAGACGCGGGCCCCTCCAGAGCCAACGAAAAATACGCATACCAACGCTTAGTCATAGCCACACCATAACCGCGGTTCTTCACAGCGGGCAAATCGCGTCCATCAAGATGACAGTAGTTTGCGCAGGAACTGCAGCTGCTTGATCCAGTGGTGCTCTTGGCCGCCCTCGTGGTTGTTGAAGCGGTACACCTCGATGTCCTTCTCAACCCGGCCCGAACCAACACCGTAGTTGTTGTAGCTCGCGAACACCGTTGACGGCGGGCAGATATCGTCCATCTGGGCGGCGGAGAACAGCGCGGGAACCGTGGCCGCGCGGCCGAGGTGGACGCCGTCGAAGTAGTTGAGCACCGAAAGGATGGGTTCATAGCGATCCCGGTGCCGCCCCAGGAACCCAGCGATTTCCGGGTACGGTCCACGCGGGGTGATGTCGATGGCGCGGGGGAAGTCCTGGAGGAACGGGACGTCGGGCAGCGCGGCGATGACGCCGTCGAGCCTTCCGGCCGTCAGCCCGGCAGCAGCAACAGTGATGCCGCCGCCTTGGCTCACGCCGGCCAGCACCACTTTGGAAGGGTCGACGGCGGGATGGTTCTGCGCCGCCTCTACCGCTCGGAAGGCGTCCACGTAGACACGGCGGAAGTAGTAATTGTCCTGGTGGTCGGCGCCACGGGTCATCAGGCCGGCAAAGGCGACGCCACCTGCCGAAGGATGCGGATCCGGGGTATCGCCGGAGACCCCGCCGTAGCCCTGGCCTCGGGTGTCCATGATGAAATGTGCGTAACCGGCCTGTGCCCAGCGGGTGTTCTGGTTGACCAGCCCGCGGCCTCCGGAGTAGCCGATGTATTCCACCACTACGGGTAGCTGCTGCCCGGCCTCGAGGTGGGCGGGCACGTGCAGCCAGCCCTTGATGCGGTCTCCTCCGAAGCCGGAAAACGCGACGTCAAAGGTGTCAATCACTGATAGATAGTTCTCCACCGGCTCGAAGACAGCGTCCAGCGGCAAGCCCCTGGCCTCGGTAATGGTCCGGTCCCAGAAGGCGTCCAAGTCTGCTGGCGGAACCGCGCTGGAGGTGTAGTTGCGAAGCTGCTCGAGGGGCAGGTCAAAGAGAGGCATGGGGACATCCTACGTCATGGTTTCGTGTGCCCCATCACAGGGCGCGGCAGCTACAAGGGGCTGATGGACAGGTTGCGGTAGGCGGCTTTGAGCGGGGCCATTTGGCGGATTCCGAAGTAGCCCCCGCCCAAAGGCTCGGGGCTTGGATCCATCCACTCAAAGAGCGGCAAGCCATCGATGGAAAAGGCTACTCGTGGTCCGTCTTTGATGACTTCCATCCGATAGAAGCCGTCAGCGTCCTCAGCGGGAGGAAGCGGATCAGCCCCTTGCGCCACAAGCTGGAAGCCTGCGCTCTTACGGAGATTGCAGGTGCGGAACCGGCGCTCGGAGGCGTACTTGTGGCGGAAGTAGGAGATATGGAGTGCGTCGAGGTCTCCCGAGTGGTACTGCGGGTAGAAGCCGGTGCGGGGAGCCAAGGACGGGGAGAACAGATCCTCGCCACGGTGCCCGCGGGCAGCGAAGAACACCATGGCCAGTCCGGGCTCTTCCAGTGGCAGGAACTCCCAGGTGATCCGCACGTGATCCGGGATTTCTTCCGGGCACCAGAGGGTCCAGTGGGCGTGGTCGCCGTGCTCTTTCGCGTCAAGGGAGCCCGACAGGACCAGCGCGCTGGTCCCGTCGCCGCCCAAACCCGGGCCGCCGTCGTCGTGCGTTCCGAACTGAACCGGCCCCTCGGCCACCCAGCCCGCCACATCCGAAGGACCTCGCAAAGGGTTCGAGTAGATCAAGCCTGCGCCGCCGCGTTGAGCGTCACCGTCAGCCCGTACCCGAAGGCTTCGAGCTGTTCAGCGACAAAGACGGCGATTCGTTGGGCGCCTTTCACATGGAAGTGCGTGTTGTCTTCCAAGCCGCCTGCCCAGTGGGCATGCTCGCCCGGGGCGAAGTGGAAGAACAACTCCTTGGAGCCCTCCTCCCCCAGTTCCTGGTAGAGCGATCGGGTCCACTGGTTGAGGTCGATGACGTCGAGGCCGAGCTCGGCCCCAAGCCCGCGAACGGTGTCCGCGTAGTCGCCCAAGGTCACCTCCAGCGTGCCGCCGGCCCAATGCCGGCGTTCCACCGACGTGCACAGGACGGGAACACCGCCCTTGGCCCGAACCTCGGCCACCATGCGACGGAGGTTGGCGGCGTATCCCGCGTGCGCGGCGAGGTGGGCGCGCTTCTGGTCGTTGTGCCCAAACTGGATCAATACAAGATCGTCCTTCACCGTCTGGTTGAGCAGCTGGTACCAGAGGCCCTCCTCGCGGAACGACTCGGTGGTGGCGCCGCCCTTGGCGTAGTTGTGGACGGCGGCCCACCAGTAGGTCTCGGGTGCCAGGTGGGCGCCCCAGCCGCTCATCGGGTACTCGTAACTGGGGCAGGCGGCCACGGTTGAGTCGCCCGCAAGGAGGATTTTCATGGTTGTCCTTTCGAGATGGCTTCTAGCCCTTGACCGAGCCGATCAGCATGCCCTTGGCGAAGTGCTTTTGCAGGAAGGGGTAGAAGATCAAGATGGGTAGCGTGGCCACCACGATCACGGCGAACTTGATGCCCTGCTCCGGCGGGATGTAGGTGGGATCCACATTGCCCGTACCGAGGAGGTCGGACGCGGCGGTGACTTGGCGCAGGTACATCTGGAGGGTCCACATGTTGTTGTCGCTCAGGTAGAGCAGCGGGGACATGAAGTCGTTCCAGATACCCACTGCATAGAACAGGGCGAACGTCGCCAGTACCGGCTTGGACAGTGGCAGCAGGATCCGCCAGAGAATCCCGATTTCCGTGGCACCGTCCATTTTGGCGGACTCTTCCAGCTCTGCAGGGAGTTCCTGGAAGAAGTTCTTGATGATGATCAGGCTGAACGGGTTGATGGCCGCAGGCAAAATGAGGGCCCAGTACGAGTTCAGCAGGCCCAGGTCCTTGACCAGCAGGAACGTGGGAATCATCCCGCCGGAGAACACCATGGCGAAGACCACCAGGGACATGATCAGTTTCCGGCCGCGCAGGTTCTTCTTCGCCAGGGGGTAGGCCATGGTGACCGTCAGGATGAGCTGGATCAGGGTGCCCACCAGCGTGACCAGCACCGTGGTGATCAGCGCCCGCGTGAAGGCCGGAGTGGAAAAGATGTACTCGTAGGCGCCCAGCGTGAATTGCTCGGGCCAGACGAAGAACGCCCGTCGGGTGATTTCCGCTTCATTGGCGAAGGACCCGGCCACGACGTACACAAACGGCAGCAGGGTGATGATGCCCACCAGGGTGAGGAAGACGTAGTTGGCGGCGTCGAAAATCCGTCCGCCTCTGGTGTTGTGAATCTTCATTAGAACAGTCCGCTCTGGTTGAACCGCTTGGACAGCCAGTTGGTGCCGAAGATCAGCACGATGCCCACCAGGGATTTGAAGAGTCCGACGGCGGTGCTGTAGCTGTAGGCGCCTTGGGTGATGCCCACGAAGTACACGTAGGTATCGAAGACGTCGGCCACGCTGCGGTTGAGGGCGTTGGTCATGAGGTAGATCTGCTCGAAGCCGGTGTTGAGCATTTGTCCGATGGCCAGGATAAGCATCACGATGATGGTGGAACGGATGCCCGGCAGGGTGATGTGCCAGACGCGCCGGAACCTGCCCGCGCCGTCGATGATCGCTGCCTCGTACTGGTCTTGGTCAACTGTGGCCAGGGCGGCGAGGAAGATGATGGTTCCCCATCCGGTGTTCTTCCAGATCTCCTGCAGCACGATCAGCGGCCGGAACCAGTTGGGATCGGACAGGATGTCCACGTTGGTCCCGAAGAGCCCGTTCACGAACTGGAACAAGGGTCCAATGTCCAGTGCAAAGAGCAGGAAGCTCAGGGACGCCACGATGGTCCAGGACAGGAAGTGCGGGATGTAAACGAGGGTCTGGACCGTGCGTTTCAGCACCGATAGGCGGACCTCGTTGAGCAGCAGTGCCAGCACGATGGTCAGGGGGAACGCGATTCCCAGGTTCAGGAACGCCAGGATCAGGGTGTTGCCCAGCAGCCGGGGGAAGTCCGGGTTCGCGAAGAAGTCCTGGAAGTGCTGGACTCCCACCCATGGGCTGCCGTTGACGCCCAGGAACGGGACGTAGTCCTTGAAGGCAATGGACACCCCGTACATGGGCCCGTACCGGAAGATCGCGAAGTACAGGACTCCGGGCAACAGAAGCAGATACAGCCACTTGTAGTGCGCGAAGTGGACGGCGAACCCGCGCCGCCGCGCCGGGGCGGGCGGCGTGGTGGCCGCCCGCTCCGAGGCTTTGGCTTCTACAACGGGGGCTGTCACTTCTTGTTTTCCTGCCAGAGCTTATTGATTTCTTCCTTGACCTTGTCACCGCCGCTGGTGTTCCACAGCTTGATGGCGTCCTTCAGGCCTTGTTCGTCGGTCTGGCCGGCCAGGTACTTGATCCGGGCATCGGCCACGATGTTGTCCAGCTGGGCGCCCTTGGCAACATAGGTGGGCGAAACGAATGCGGCCGCCGGGTTGTAGACGGCGCTCTTGAGGTCCTCGGCCATGACGGCGACGCGGTCATCGAAGACCTTCTGCTCGTACTCGGAGGCCTGCTTGACGGGGTAGAAGTTGTTGCCGGTGACGTTGGTTCCCAACTGGGCGAAACTCTTGATGTCAGTGTTGACCACCTTGCCCTCAGGAGTCTCAGGCTTGATGGTGGCAGCGAGGCCTTCCTCAACAGTGAAGTTCACACCCTCGATGCCGTTGTTCATGAGCACCGCCACTTCCTTGCTGTTCAGCTTGTCCAGGAAAGTGAGGACGTTCTTCAAGTCGGCTTCGGTCTTGACGCTGGACTTGGGGACGGCCAGGAAGCCGGAGTAGCCGTCGGTGGGGTGCGCGTGGAGTTCGCCGTCCGGTCCCTTCAGGCTGCCCACGAAGCCCACTTTGTTCTCGAAGTCGTTGGGGTTGGCCTGCTTGAACAGGTTGATCAGCACGCTCACGCGGGAATCGACGTCAACGATCATGCCGCCCTTGCCGTTGAAGAACGGCTCGTTCCACTTGGTGCCGTCGAACGTAGCGAAGTCGGGATTGATGAGCTTCTCATCCACCATCTTCTTGATGAAGCGGTTGGCCTCGAGGAACTCTTCGGTTTCGAAGCTCGGGACCAGCTTGCCGTCCCGCTCGGTCCAGCGGTTGCCCGCGCCGTACCAGGTTTCGATCATGTCGTACGGGCTGTTGGTTCCCAGCGCTCCCCACTTGGGGATGGTGATGCCGTAGGTGTCGTTCTGGCCGTTGCCGTCCGGATCCTGTTCAGTGAACGCTTTGGCTACCTTGTACAGGTCCTCGGTGGTTTCGGGCGCCTTCAGGCCAAGCTTGTCCAGCCAGTCCTGACGGAACATAACCGCGGCCCGGATCGGGTTGCGGCCGCGGTACACACCATAGACCTTGCCGTTGACGCTGGCGTTCTGCTGGACTTCCGGGAACGTGGTTTTGAGGTTCGGGTAGTCCTTCAGCTTGTCCGTCAGGTCCCAGAAAGCGCCCGCTTCGGCGTTCTTCACGAAGCCCGGCGTCTTGCCCTGGACTACCAGGACGTGGGGGATCTCCGAGGACGCCAGGGTGATGTTCATCTTGTCCTCGTACGACGCGTTGGGCGTCCACGTGATGTTCACGTCCTTGCCGGTCAGCTCTTCGAGCTTCTTTTGCACGGCGCCGTCGGCTGTTGGCGGCTGCGCTTCCAGGAAGGGTGCCATGATTTTGACGGACGAGAGGTCCGACGCCGGCGCTTCGCCACCACAGGCGGTCAGGGCCAGGGCAGCGGAAACCACGACGGCGGCTGCCAGGGTTGGTTTTCTACGGATCATTGTTCTTCTACTCCACTTCTTCGGGGTTGTTGTTGTTCGACGTATCCGGTACCTGCGCTCCGGGGAATCTCTTCAGGGTCCAGAGGTGTTGGCCGTCGGCGTCTTGATACGTTTCATTGATGCTGCTGCCAGAGCCACTGCGGGTGACCTGCACGTGCCCTTGGACATCAAGGGGTCGATGAAGGACGGGAGCGGTGCTGGCTGGAGTTCGGGACGGGTTGACTTCAGACAAGGCTGGCCTCCTGGGTGGTTGCGGGGGCCGCCGCAGGCGCGGCCGGAAGGGTGTCCGCACTGGCCATAGACTCGTCATTGGCGGTGAAGAAGCGATCACAGAGCCAGCCCGTGACGTAGAGCCACGCGCCCACTCCGAAGAAGGGGATCAGCCCTGGAACAGATCGGCAGACGAACACAGCTGCCGCCGTCACGAACAAGAGGATGACGGTCCCCGCGAGGTGGCGCACGGCGAACCGTGACGACATCAGGAAGTACTGGGGCAAGGCCAGTTCATAGCGGGCAAACATCGGAAAGAGATAGCAGACTGTGCCGGCAACGAAGAGCGCCGCCATCAGGATTCCGGCAGAGGCGATCTGCGAGCCAAAGTCCCAGCCCGCCGAGAAGTAGCCCCAGTTGAGCGCCAGCGCAGCGCCGACAGCAAGTATCGGTAGGCCCAAGGCGTTGCCCTTGCCGAAATTCTTGACATACTCCCTGGCGTAGCGGCGCATCAGCGGCGTCGCACTGCCCCGCACCTTCTCACGTACCAGGACGTGGGCGGCAGCGGTACTGGGCCCGATGCCGAGGACCACTCCGCCCAGCAAAGTGAAGACCAGCCAGAGAATGTTCAGGCATGCAATCCAGAGCAGCGTGTCGAAGAGCGTGTAAGCGCGAAAGCCGAATCCACCAGACGTCACGGCTTACCCCTTTCTCCATCGTTGCAGAACAGGCCCAACTACTGGCAGCAGTGCCAGGAGTTGGGTTCAGCCCGAGTGGGCCATGTCACGAAGTAAACGCTTTCCCGAAAACTTAGACGCTAAAGGAGTGGGTAGTCAAGGCGTTTCTTGAATCGTTACATTTGCTACCCGTTCGCGCTACACTGGGCAAAACCGAACGCGGGAAAGCGCTTGCTAGGTATAGCCTGAACCCGCCGGAGAACTTTTCGTGAATACCTGACGACGGCGTCCCCAGCCTTCGTTTGCAGTGCCAGCAGAGGAGAGCCATGGACACCCCTTCCGTCGAGTCCACCGAGAGTCCCGTGCACCTTGGGACTGCACCGGCCAGGATCGCTTTAGTGGGAGTTCATGGGTTCGGAACGCACCATCTCCGCAACCTCGAACGGCTCAGCGCACAGGGCATGGTGGAACTCGTGGCCGTTGCCGATCCCAATCCTCCGGCACCAGGTGCCTTGCCCGAAACCACTGCAGTCCACGACAACCTCGATCAACTCTTGGCCGGCAGCCACCGCCCGGATGTCATCATCGTGGCGACTCCCATCCAAACCCACGCTCCGCTGGCCCTGTCCGTCCTTGCTTCCGAGGCCGACCTCTACTTGGAAAAGCCCCCTGTAGCCTCCATGCAGGACTTCCTCCGCCTCCAGGAAGCCGCGAGCGCAGCTGGACGAAGCGTCCAGATTGGGTTTCAAAGCCTGGGTTCCCATGCCCTCGCAGCCTTGGAAAACCTGGCCAACGGAGAAGCCACGGATGAGCTTCCTTCCATCGGCATGCTCAAGGGAATCTCTGCCACGGGCCGCTGGGTCCGCGACCGTGCCTATTACAAGCGCTCACGTTGGGCAGGCAAGCGGAGCCTCGACGGGGTGGACGTAGTGGATGGTGTTGCCACCAACCCCCTGGCCCACGCCATCGCCACCGCACTGCGCCTTGCCGGCGCCCGCCACGTGGCGGACCTTGCCTCCGTGGAGACCGACCTTTACCGCGCCAACGACATCGAGGCGGACGACACCTCGGTGATCCGGATGAGGACAGTCGACGGGCTGCCCATCACGTGCGCCCTGACGCTCTGCGCCGGCGAGTCCGTGGAACCATACGTCACGCTCCATGGCACGGAGGGAACGGCGGTTTTCCATTACACGGAGGACCGCGTCACGGTCCGCACGGAAGCAGGCGAAGCCACGCACACCTTCGGGCGCGACGACCTCACGGAGAACCTGCTCCGACACCTGTCCGAAGGCACGCCCCTGCTCAGCCCGCTGGATCACAGCGGTGCGTTCATGCGGGTTCTGGAGGCCATCCGTACTGCGGAATCGCCTGCACTGATTCCCTCGGAGTGCGTTGAATGGGTGGGGACCGGCGATCAAGCCCACGCTGTGATTCCCAACATCGAGGACATCCTGGAGCGCGCCACCCGCGCGCACGTCACGTTCTCCGAGTTGGGACTCCCCTGGGCACGCCCGGCCTCCACCGGCACCCGTGCCCTCTTCTCGGCCGGCCTAGGCTCGGACGAGCCCATCACCACCCTGCGGAGCGGGAGCGACCTCGAGTCGGAACTCTCCCCACGGCCCTACCTGCACCCCGTCTCCACCCCTGCCGGAACAGCCGTCACAGAGCATCTGCCCTCGGACCATGTCTGGCACCTCGGCGCCGGCTTTGCTCTCCAGGATGTCAACGGCAGCAACTTCTGGGGCGGCCGCAGCTACCGGAGGACTGCTGGGAAATACGTGGACCTGAAGAACCACGGCAGGATCGAGATCGCAGACCTCGCTCGGAAGGCCGGCCACACTACCCTCGACCTCGACTGGTTCGCGGCCGACGGCAGCCTTGTCCTCCAGGAACGCCGCACGTTTGTACGAACTGTCAGCAGTCCTCGCACATGGCGCCTGGACATCCAGACCCAGCTCACCGCCGTCGTGGATGCCACATTGGGGAGCCCCGGTTCGCATGGCGCCGCCGGCAGCGGCTACGGCGGATTCTTCTGGCGGCTGCCCGCCCATGATTCGCCGCGCGTCTTCACCTCCACCGCCGAAGGCGAGTCGGCCGTGCACGGTTCGGTATCGTCTTGGCTGGCCTGGACTGGAGAGTTCGACGGCGGCCCGGCCACCCTGGTGTTCGGCTCGCCTGCCGAGTCACCGGACCCATGGTTCGTGCGGTGTGGCGGGTACCCAGCGGTGGGGTCGGCCCTGGCCTGGGACACGGCAGTGGAGTTGGCTGCGGGGCGGAGCCTCACCCGCACCATCACGGTGTGGATCAGCGACGGGGCACTGGATCTGCAGGACATCGAAGAGTTGGTGGCTGCTCGATGAGCCTTCCGGAGGCGCCCCTCAGCGCCAAGCAGCTCACTGTTCAGGGCTTGAAGCACTGCCTCACGGCTCCCGCCACCCCGAATTTCGGGTGGCAGCTGACCGCTGGTCCCGCCGCGAGCGCGGAGCAATCTTTCCAAAGCGCCTATCGCATCACAATGCTGGACCGCGCCGGGACGGAAGTCTGGGACTCAGGCACCGTTGTCACTGACCAGCAGCACCACCTTCCATACACGGGGCCAGACCTCGCCCCTGACAGCGACTACCAGTGGACCGTCCAGCTCACTGATGCGGCAGGAAACACCGGCCGAGCAAGCGCGCCGGCCTCCTTCAGCACCGGCCTCGCAGAAACCGGCAACTGGAACGCCGAGTGGATCCACCGGACCCCGGGCGGCAAGGCACCCATGGAACTGGTGGACGGCCTCCTCCGGGTGAGCGGCTCGCCGTACCTTCCCTGGCCTGTCTCTACAGGTGGCCACACGGTCATCACCGCCCGCTTCCGCCTGCGCCTCGGTACCGCCGGAATTCTCCTTCGCAGTGAGGGCCCGGGGACAGGGTTGCTGGTGGAAATCAAGCCGAACCGGTCGGCCGTCCTTCGCCCCGCCCCGGACTGGCGGATCGGTGCCATGACTGCGCCGATCACGGAGCCGCTGGCCGAGACGCCGGCTTTCGAAGCAACTGCGGCTTCCCGCGCCGGGGCAACTCCCCAGGACGGCTGGCAGGACATGGAGATCACCGACGACGGCCAACGCATCAGCGTCACCATCGACGGCGAATCGGCCTTGAGCGTTGTGGTCCCCGGCACCGCCGGCACCGGCATCGCTTTCCATCAGAGCCCGCGCAGCCAAGCCGAGTATTCGTCCCTTCGGGTCCAGGCTGGCCGGGCGAGCCTCCTCGAAACAGCCTTTGCCACACCAGGCGCCCTCACGGGCTGGACCACCACCACGCCCTTCCGCCAGCCGGACGAGTGGACTCTCGCCAAGGCAAGCATCAGCCTCAAACGCCCCGTGGTCCGTGGGCGCCTCTACGCAGCAGCAAGCCACCATGCCAGCTTCTCCATCAACGGCAACTCCTGCCTGGAGACCACCAACTTCGGCTACCCTGGCGAGCACTTTTACAACGCCGCCGACGTCACAGCTGCCTTGCAGTCCAGCGAGACGGCCAGCCTCACCGCCGTCGCCCATTGGTACGGACCGGGCCAAGGACGCGCGGCTGGTCGCCCTGGCCTGCTGGCGCAGCTGACGGTGGAGTACGACGACGGCACGCGGGACGTCTTCGGATCCGGGCCTGGGTGGCTGGTTGCCGAGGGTCCGTACCGCCAGAGCGGTTACCGCAACGATGAGGGCGATCCCATTGAGCACTTCGACGCGACGGCCTGGCCGGAGCCACAACAATGGCACCCGGCGCTGTCCCTTGGAGCCCACCCGGTCCCGGATTTTCCGGTGCTGCGACCTAACGACGCGGGCGTCGAGCGGAACTACGCTGCCGCCGTCGAGCTCCTCACTGCCGGCGACGGCACTCCGGTAGCGGACTTCGGCAAGGTCCTCCCCGGGCGTCCCTTGGTGGAATTCCGCAACGGTGAGTACGGGCGAACGGTGATGCTGCGGACCGGCTACAACCTGCGCGCCAATGGCCGTGTGGACGATGGCAAGACCTCCAGCCAGAACACGGACATGACGTTTCCGTATACACAGACGGATGGACCGCAACGCTACGAAGCAGCCGTGCATTTGGGGTTCCGGTACCTCGAACTCCCCGGCGTGGACAAGGCCGATCTCGGGGACATCGGCGCAACGGTGATCCATGCCCAGCACCCGGAGAACGGCAGCTTCCATAGCTCCGATCCCGTGCTGAACCGGGTCTTCACGCTCCTGCGCGATTCGGCGCTGCTGGGCGTCCAGGAGCAGTTCGTGGACACCCCTACCCGTGAAAAGGGCCAGTTCCTGGGCGATGCCGTCAATATCTCGTACGCCACCATGGCCCTGTTCGGCGAACGCCACTTCACGGCCAAAGCGTTGCGCGAGTTCGCAGGATCGGCGCAACGCTACTGGCAGGATCCATCCGAGCGTGGGCGTTACAACGCGGTGTACCCCAATGGAGACGGCAAACGCGACATCCCGGACTTCTCTCTCATGGTGCCCGAGTGGGTAGAAGACTATTACCGGCTCAGTGGCGACGACGCCTTGGTGGCCGAGCTCCTCCCCCAGCTTCGGGACACGGCCGAGTACGTGCTCCGCCACATCCCGGACCACGGCCCAACTGCCGGACTCGTCACCGATCTCGGAGGCGGCGGCGGGCCCTATCTCCACGGCATTGTGGACTGGCCTGCGCCGGGCCGCTTCGGCTACGACATGGAATGCGCGGCGCGCACCACGGTGAACGCCCAGGGCTGGTCAGTACTCGACGCCGTCAGTCGGCTTTGCGGGGCTGTCGGCCTTGGGCGGGAGTCGGCCCGGTTCGGCGAAGCCGCAGTATCGCTGGCGCAGCAGATCTCCTCACGACTCAGGGTGGACGGCGTCATGGTGGACGGGCTCTACGCCGACGGCAAGCCCAGCCTCAATGCCTCCCAGCATGCGACGTCGTTCCCGCTGTCCATGGGGATCACTCCTGCTGAGCACGCCGCGAAGGATGCCGAACGGATCGCCGGGATGGGGATGCGCCAAGGACCCATGACGGTGCACCGGCTGTTCCGGGCCTTGCTGTCGCAGGGACGGGTGGACGATGTCTTGAACTTCCTCACGGATCCCAGCCAGCCGGGGTGGGCCCGACAACTCGACGCCGGGGCCTCCTTCACGTGGGAAGCCTGGGAGTTGGATGAGGCTACGGACTACAGCCAGTCGCACGCATGGTCAGCCTCAGTGGTCCGGGAGATTCTTGAGTACCTCCTCGGTGTCCGCGTGACCGGGGCAGGAGGGTCCGCCGTCGTGATTCAACCGCCGGTATGCAGGCTGGAATATGCGGAGGGCAGCGTGCCGACACAGCGCGGGCCGGTTTCGGTTGCTTGGCGCCGGACTCCCGCAGGCATGGACCTCGAATACACGGTTCCTGCAGGGGTCACAGCCCAGGTGCTGCTGCCGCGAGATGACAGTTAATGCCAATATTTCCCGTGGGGATTGGCATTAACTGTCACCTCGGCGGGGTGTTAGCCCAGCGTGCTCTTTGCCTCGTCCATGGCCTTCTTGGCGGCGTCGGCGGGTGACATCCGGTTGAAATGGACTTCCATGGCGTAACGGCCAAAGGCCTCGACAACCGAGCTCGAACCGGCCGGCGGCACGGGGACGGCGTCACCCAGTTCCGAAGAGATTTCGTCGATGAACTTGGCCGTAGCCGCGTCTTCCGGTGTCAGTTTGGGCAGGACTGCGGTCCGGACCTCGGAGTTACCGGGGATGCCGCGGTCTGCCAGTGCGATTTCGCCCGCCTCAACACTGTTGGAGAGGAAGTCGATGAACTTCTGCACCTCGGCGGGGTGCTTGGTCCGCGAACTTGCCGACCAGAACTGCGATGACTTGTAGAACTGCTTGGCGCCGGCTGCAGTACCGTCCGTGCTCGGCGGCCGATGGATCTCCAGGGCTTGGCCCGAGGCTTTGGCGAGGGCTCCCAGCTGGTTTGACCAGTACCAGGCCAAGGCGAACCTGTTGGTGGCGAGACCTTGCTGGTCCACGGAGGCGGTGACGTCTTCCGTCATCACGGAGGCAGGCGGTACTGCCTTCGAATCGCGCAGCTCCGCTTGGTATTCGTACCAGCCGGTGAGGTCGTTTTCGTCGAAACCAAGCTTGCCGTCAGCGGTGAACAACGATTTTCCGTGCTGGCGGAACCAAAGGTTCATGGGCGCATCGCCGCTGACCGCGCCGGAACCATACACACCGCCTTTACTGTTCTCCGTGATGGCGGCGGCAGTCTTGTTGTATTCATCCCAAGTCCATGTTGTGTCATCCGGGAGGGTAACGCCGCTGGCAGCGACCAGTGCCGGGTTGGCCAGCACCACCTGGGCATTTACACCGGCAGTGACGGCATACTGCTTGCCCTCCACTTTCCCGGCATCCGCCACTGCTTGATCGAACTTGCCGAGATCAACGTCTTTGAGTTCCAGCAGGGCGCCGCGTTCGGCGTATTCGCCAAGGTAAGCGGCGTCCATCTGGATGACGTCCGGGGCATCCTGGGACGCGACTTGGGTGGCCAACTTGTCCCAATAGCCGGACCAGTCACCATACTCGCCTTCGATCTTGATGTTCGGATTCTTCGCCTCGAAGGCGTCGATCAGCTTTTGTGTCATCTTGTGGCGGACATCCGAACCCCACCAGCTGAAGCGGAGGGTGACGGTTCCGTCGGAGGCTGCTTGCTGGGACCCGCCACCGCAGCCGGTCAAGGTAATGGCGGCGGCAACCGCGGCTGCTGCGACTTTCGCCGCGAATTTTTTCCGTGCTCGAATAGACATCAAACGTCCTTATCTGAGTCGTGCGCTACGAAGGAGAAAACGCTTTCTCAGCGTAGATGTGCGCTACGTCACTCGTCAAGGGAGTTTTTGTTTGTTTGAGCTATCACTTTAACAAAAGCGCTCAAACAGTCGCTGCGCTCTCAGACCCGTCGCCGCGTTGAATACTTCCACAGCAGAACCCCAATCACCGCCGCGGACAGCATCCCCAACGCCCCCGTGACCACCAGCCCCGTCCGGACACCAAAATCCTCGGTGAGCCACCCCGCCAGCAGGCCACCCAGGGCATGGCCACCCAAAAGCAGCGGGAAGTACAGGGCAAGGACCCTGCCGCGAACGCTGGCACCGGCCTCAAGTTGGACCGTGGTGGCTGCGCTGGTGAGAAACAGGAGCGTCATGAAACCCACCACAATGAGCATCACCACGAACCATTCCTGGGTGGGCATCAGGGCAGCAAGCAATTGGGTGAGGCCGAACAGCCCCGCACTCGCAACGATCCCCTTCCGGCCAAAACGCTTGATCCTGGTTGCAACCAGGGCGCCGGCCAAAGCACCCAGTGCGCTGACGGTATTGAAAAGGCCGAACCCGGCAGGTCCGCTGTGCCACACACGGTCCGCGAAGGCTGCCAGGACAACGGGACCGTTCATCCCAAAAGCCCCCAGCAAACCAGCAAGGAGCATCGTCAATAGAAGTGGCGGGCGGGCTCGGACGAATCGGAATCCAGCCAGGATCTGTCCCCGCCGGGCACCCGGCTCAGGCGCCGCTGGCGAATGGTGGAGTTCGCCGGGCCGGATGGACACGATCATGGCCAGCACTGCCACACCGATGCCGGCGTTGGCAGCGAACGCGGCCGCAGGACCTGCCTGCGCGATGACCACGCCAGCGAGGGCAGGGCCGGCCATAGCCCCCAACTGGCCGATTGCGCTGTTCAGGCCAATGGCGGCGGGCAAGCCGGCGTCGCCTACCACCTCGTTGACGAACACCTGCCTGGCTGGTCCGTCGATGGCACTGGTGATGCCCAATGCGACACAGGAGGCATAGACAACCCATACATCCGTACCGCCCATCGCATTCCAGACGGCGAGGCCGGCGGCCAAGAGCGCAGCGACGGATTGGCACACCAGGAGAATCCGGCGCTTAGGGAACAGATCCACCAGAACGCCACTGATGGGTCCCACCACCAGCATGGGCAGGAACTGGAGTGCCACGGCGAGCCCCACGGCGGCCGGGCTGCCGGTGAGCTGCAGGACCAGCCAGTCCTGGGCCAACCGCTGCATCCATACGCCACCGCTCCCTACCAGCGATAGGGCGACGAAGATCCGGTAATTGTGGTGCCGCAGCGGGTAATGCCAGCTTTCCGTGGAGCGGGCACGTGGGCTTGCAGTCTGGGTGGGGGTGGATCGACGTGGAAAAAGGCGCGGTGGAAAGGGGCGCGGCGACACTGGGGGTTTTGCTCGATTCAGCTGGGTCGGTGGGGAGTTTTTGTACAGCTGATGCCTTTAAGAGGGCTTCTTAAGGGCATCAGCTGTACAAAAACTCCTAGTGGTGGGAGCGGATTCTGATGGCTGCTGCGGCCAGGACCAGCGTGCCGGGGACGATGACGAAGAGGGCTTGCAGCATCCAGACGAACACCACGGTCATGAAGACTGCGGCGAGCAGCAGCAGTGATCCGGTCCAGTCGCGCAGCGATTCTTCCTTGGCGTGGGCGTAGGCGGCAGCCCACCGTTGCGGGCCGGGGACGTCGGCGGGTTGCTGGCCTGCGTCGCCGTCCCAGGTCACTCCCCCGCTCCAGTTCGCGGCCGTCCGGAGCAGGAGGACCGCCCCGGCCGCAGCGAGGATCAGGGTGGCGGGCAGGATGACTGCCCGGCCGGGCAGTTGACCCACCAGGGCGAGCAACAGGTTCAGGACAATCACGACGGCGGCTGCCGCCGTCGTGATTCCCATCTTCCAGCTGCCGGGCAGCGCGCGACGGAAATTGCCCCACAGGCTGCGGAGGGAATCGTCCCTGCCGCTGAGGTGCCTTTCCAGGTGTGCGACGCCGGCCGCGTAGGCAGCCGGCGCCGTCACCAGGGGGACGGAGAGGAGGAGCACGATGACTCCGGCCAGGATGGTCTCGGCGAAGAGGGCAAAGCGGTTGACCGGAATGCCGGGGTTCTTGGACGGCTTGCCTGTGGCGTTCATGGTGCTCATTTTTCAGTATTCTCTTCCGTGTCCGTCAGCCTTTGAGGCCTTGTGTTGAGACGCCTTCGACGATGTAGCGCTGGAAGACCAGGAAGAACACCAGGACCGGGAGGAGCGCCAGGACGGACATAGCGATCATGGCTCCGTAGTCCGAGCTCTGGGTTTGGTCCACAAAGAGCCGCAACGCAAGCGGGAGCGGGTACTTTTCGGGGGTGTTCAGGTAGAGCAGTGGGCCCAGGAAGTCGTTCCAGCTCCAGATGAAGGAGAAGATCGAGGTGGAGATCAGGGCCGGTTTCATCAGCGGGAGCATGATGGACCCAAAGATCCGGGCGTGTCCGGCGCCGTCGATGCGGGCTGCTTCGTCGAGTTCGGCCGGGAGGCCGCGCATGAACTGGACCATGAGGAAGACGAAGAATGCGTCCGCGGCGAGGAACTTGCCGATCAGCAGCGGCACGTAAGTGTCCACCAGGCCGAGCTGCTGGAACACGATGTACTGCGGGATGATCACCACATGGAAGGGCAACAGCAAGGTGGCGATCATCATGCCGAAGAACAGTCCGCGGCCCGGGAAGTTGATCCGGGCGAAGGCGTAGGCGGAGATCGACGCTGAGAGCACGGTGCCGACGACGGCGCCGACGGCCAGGATCAACGAGTTGGTGAAGAACGTCAGCGTGGAGACCCCGCCGATGCCTTCCATGGCCGTGGCGAAGTTGTCGAAGCTGAAGTTGGCCGACCACAACGCGTTGTTCGCGCCGCCGATCTCGGAGTTCGGCTTGAACGCTGCGGAGATCATCCATAGGGCCGGGTAGAGGACCATCGCCACCAGTGCCAGGGCAATGATGTGGAAGATGGTGCTCTTGATCCGCTTGGCCGTGACGGATTCGGACTTCGGGTTGTAGACCGGCGCCGGTGTTGTGGACGGGGTTTGGGTGGGGGTTGCCATGGTTGTCACTTTGCATCACCGCTGTAGTGGACCCAGGACTTGGAGGTCTTGAAGAAGATCAGCGTGATGATGCCGACCACGATCACCAGGAGCCAGGCCATCGCCGAGGCGTAGCCCATCCGGAAATCGGAGAAACCGCGCAAGTACAGGTAGAGGGTGTAGAAGAGGGTGGATCCTGCCGGGCCGCCTTCACCGTTGGAAATGATGTAGGCCGAGGCGAAGATCTGGAACGCGTGGATGGTTTCCATCAGCAGGTTGAAGAAGATCACCGGGGAAAGCATGGGCCAGGTGATGTTCAGGAACTTCCGGACCGGGCCGGCACCGTCCATCGACGCCGCCTCATACAGGTCGGCCGGGATTTGCTTCAGGCCGGCCAGGAAGATCACCATCGGGGCGCCGAACTGCCAGACCGTCAGCAGGATCATCATGCCCATGGTCATGTTCGGGTTACCCACCCACCCGCCAAGGTTGATCCCGAAGAAGGACAAGCCCTGGTCCACCGGGCCGGAATCGCCGAACATGGCTTTCCAGACGATCGCGATGGACACCGAGGCGCCGATCAGGGAGGGGGCGTAGAACGCGGACCGGTAGAAACCCTGGCCCTTGCGTTTGCTGTTGAGCAGCATCGCGATCGCCAACGCCGCCGCGAGCTTCAACGGGGTTCCGAAGATCACGTAGTTCATGGTCACGCCCACCGACTGCAGGAACCGTTCGTCCTGGAACAAGGTGACGTAGTTATCGAAGCCGATCCACTTGGGGGCGTCGAAGAGGTTGTAGTTGGTGAAGGAGAGGTACAGCGAGGAAATCATCGGGCCCACGGTCAGGGCGATGAATCCCAGCAGCCAGGGCAACAGGAACGTGTAGCCGGCGCGGGCGTCCGCCCCACGCCGGCGCGATTTACGCGGCGGCGTGGGAGCGGAAGCGGAGCGCCTGCTCAGGGTTGGGCTTTGAGTCACGAGATCAGTCCGTCAGTTGGGGAAGCCAGGTTCAGACACAGAGGGTCTGGATCAGGCGTTCTGCTTGATGAGGTCTTCGGCTTCCTTGAACCACGCATCCGCTGCGCCGTCCACGGTGAGCTTGCCGTAGTTCAGGTCCTGGGTGACCCGCTTGAACGTGGACTCGAGGGTGCCAAAACCGACGATGGGCGGCTCGGGAGCGTCCTTCAGATACTTTTCAATGGACTTCTCGTAATCGACCACGAGCTTGTCGGTGCCTTCGAAGGTGGTACCGTCGCGCTGGGTCTTCGACGCCGGTACACCGCGGGAGGTCTTGAAGATCTGGCCCACCTCGGGATCGTTGACCATGAAGTCGATGAAGCGTGCAGCGGCGTCCTTGTACTTGGTCTTCGCGCTGGCCACCATCAACATGGACGGCTTGAGGAACAGGCCCAGGTTGTCCGGATCATCCGAAGGGACCGGCACCAGCTTGAGTTCCTTGGCGCCGCTGTCCGCGAGGTAGCCGGCCATGAAGTTGTCCCAGGTAACTTCCGTGGCAGTGACGTTGGAGCCGAACGGGGACTTGGGAAGCAACTGGGTTGCCTTGTCTTCGCCCACAATCGCACCGGTGCCGCGGAGGTCCGCAGTGAGGTTCCACCACTTCTTCAGGTCGTCCTTGGAGAACCCAAGCTTGCCGTCCTCGGTGAAGGCCTGGATGTTGTTCTGCCGCAGCCAGATGTTGAAGTTCCACCAGATACCGGTGTAGTCGGTGCCGCCGAACAGGGTGCCGTTGCCCTTGGCGCCAACCTCGGCCAGGAAAGCGTTGAATTCCTTGTAGTTCCAACTTCCATCCGGCTCCGCGATCCCCAGGGAGGCGAGCTTGGCGGGATCGTAGTACACCGCAAAAGCATTGGTGCTGGTGGGGATGCCGTAGGTCTTGCCCCGGATCTGGCCCGAGGGAAGAAGGGACTTCTCGAAGGCGTCGGTGTTGATCTTGACGGTGCCCAGGTCCAGGAGCTGGTTCCGCTGACCGTAGTCGCGCAAGTAGGACAGGTCCCACTGCATGACGTCCGGCAGGCCACCGCCGGCGGCTTCCGTGGCGCGCTTCTGCCAGTACCCCGCGAAGTCGGAGAAGTTGCCGTTGACCTTGATGTCCGGGTTCTTGGACTCAAAGAGGGCAATGGCCTTACGCGTGCGCTCGGCACGGTCGTCATTGCCCCACCAGGTGTAGGTGATGGTGACGGGGTTGTCAGCGGAACCGGTCTGCCCGCTGGAAGAGGACTGCCCGCACGCGGAGAGGAACGCGGCAGATGCAGTGCCGAGAGCCACCGTGGTGAGGAATTTCCTTCTATCGATCATGAGAGCCTCCTTGCTCAGTTGGTGCAAGCTTCCGAGTTCTCTACAACGTGGCAGTGATCTCGCTTACACTCGTTCTGAATCGATACAATATCCCTAATCGAGAGTCTGGGCAAGCGTTTTCCGAAGAATGCGTTTTCACAGATACGCTGCACTCATACCTGAGCTCCACCCACACCAGCCCGGTCCGCCCGACGAAGGAGTCCCCTTGTCCTCCCCTGAAATCCCACGCACCCCGTCCGTCTGGAACAGCCTTAAAGGCCTCGCTTATGGCGGGGACTACAACCCGGAACAGTGGCCCGAAGAGATCCGGCGCGAAGACATCGAACTCATGAAGGAAGCCGGCGTCAACTTCCTCAGTGTCGGCATCTTCTCCTGGGGCCTCCTGGAACCCACCGAAGGACACTACGATTTCGGCTGGTTGGACGACGTCATGGACAACCTCCACGGAGCCGGAATCAAAGTTGCCCTCGCCACCGCCACCGCATCACCGCCGGCCTGGCTGGCGCGCAAGTACCCGGAAATCCTGCCGGTAACGGCGGAAGGAACCAGGCTGGAACGGGGCTCGCGACGCCACTACACGCCGTCGTCGTCTGTTTACCGCCGGTACGCGACAGCCATGACGCGAGTCATCGCCGAACGCTACAAGGGTCATCCTGCGCTGGCTCTCTGGCACGTGGACAACGAACTTGGCTGCCACGTAGGCGAGTTCTACGGCGAAGAAGACACCACCGCTTTCCGCGCGTGGCTGGAACGCCGCTACGGTTCCATCGAGGCACTCAACGAGGCCTGGGGCACGGCATTCTGGTCCCAGCATTACGCCTCCTTCGAAGAGATCATCCCGCCGGGCGCTGCTCCCACCACGCTCAACCCGGGGCAGCAGCTGGACTTTGCGCGGTTCAATTCCTGGGCGTTCATGGACTACTACCGCCAGTTGCTGGCCGTGATCCGCGAGGTCACCCCGGACATTCCGGCAACCACCAACTTCATGGTCTCCAGCGCCACTAAGACCCTGGACTACTTCGACTGGGCCAAGGATATGGACGTCATTGCCAACGACCACTACCTTGTGGCGGCAGACCCTGAGCGCGAAATCGAGCTCGCGTTCAGCGCCGACCTGACTCGAGGGGTGGCCGGCGGCGATCCGTGGATCCTCATGGAGCACTCGACCTCGGCGGTGAATTGGCAGCCGCACAACCAGCCCAAGATGCCCGGCGAAATGATCCGAAACTCGCTCACGCACGTGGCCCGCGGCGCCGACGCCGTCATGTTCTTCCAGTGGCGGCAAAGCAAGGCCGGCTCCGAGAAGTTCCACTCGGCCATGGTCCCCCACGGTGGCCGCGACACCCAGGTTTGGCGGAACGTGGTGGACCTCGGTAACGCGTTGTCCAAACTGGAACCGATCAAGGGCTCGCGCGTCGAATCGCGGGTGGCCATCCTGTTCGACTACGAAGCGTGGTGGGCTTCGGAACTTGATTCACACCCGAACAACTCGCTGCGATACCTCGACACGATGCGCGCCTTCCACCGCGCCCTGTACCTGCGTGGGATCACTGCTGACTTCGTGCACCCCTCCGCCGACCTCTCCGGATACGACCTCATCCTGGTCTGCACCCTCTACGCCGTGACAGACGCTGCGGCTGCTTCCATAGCCGCCGCTGCCGAGGGTGGAGCTACGGTACTCATCAGCTACTTCAGCGGCATCGTCGACGAACGGGACCACGTCCGGCTCGGCGGCTACCCCGGTGCTTTCCGCGGACTGCTGGGGGTCAGCAGCGAAGAGTTCCATCCACTGTTCCCCGGCACCGCAGTGACGTTGAGCGACGGAACGGTTGGCTCCGTGTGGAGCGAGCACGTTTCGGCAGGGACCGCCACCGACGTCCTGGCAACCTTCACCGACTACCCCCTGGACGGTGTCCCGGCATTGACCCGACGCACGGTTGGAACCGGCTCGGCCTGGTACCTCGCCACGCTCCCGGACGCCGCCGGCGTCGATGCACTGACCGCACGGCTGGTGGAAGAAGCGCGGGTGGCGGCCGTGACCGAGGCGGCTGCCGGCGTCGAGCTCACACGCAGACGGGCCGATGACGGCCGCACCTTCCTCTTCGCCATCAACCACGGCAGGGAGGACGCCACGGTAAAGGCCGACGGCGACGATCTGCTGAGCGGCTCGCGCTTCAGTGGCGTGGTACCCGCTGGAGCCGTGGCCGTCATCGCGGAAGACTGACCCAACTGACTGACAGTAGTGGTTGTTCCCAGCGCTGGAAACAACCACTACTGCCAGCTACTTGAGGGCCACAAACTAAAAACCGCGCCCCGGGCGGATCACGAATGATCGCCCGGGGCGCGGTTCCCGTTGCGGAGAAGCTAGCTGATGGCGGACTTCATTTCGTCCACGGCTTTCTTCCCGGCTTCTTCGGCCGAGAGCCTGTTGAACATGACCTCGGACGTGTAGCGCTTGATGATTTCCTGGATGGCACCTGCCCCCTTCGGCGGAGCAGCCGGTGCTTCACCGAGCTCTTCCTTGATGGCACCGATGAAGTCGACTACCTTGACGTCCGCCTTGGCGAGCTTCGGGGCGATTGCGTCGCGGACCTCGGAGTTCGGGTAGACACCACGGTCGGCCAGCAGGATTTCTCCGGCCTTGACGTTGTTGGTCAGGAAGTCGATGAACTTGGCCGTTTCTTCAGGGTGCTTGGTCCGCGATGATGCCGACCAGAACTGCGAGGCCTTGTACCAGAGACCGGCGTCCTCAGCCTTGCCCGTCTTGGACGGGAAACGGAGGATCTGCAGTTCGCCGCCGGCGGCCTTCTCGAGCGCCGGAAGCTGGTTGGACCACCAGAACGCCATACCGTTCTTGCCGGTCGCCAAGCCACTCTGATCCAGAGGTGCCGCTTCCGCCTCAACAATCTCCGAAGCCGTCGGTACTGCCTTGTTCTCGCTCATTTGCTTCAGGAATTCCCAGTAACCCTTGATGTCCGAGGGCTCGAAGCCGAGCTTGCCATCCTGGGTGTAAAGCGACTTGCCGTTCTGGCGCAGCCACACTCCGAGGGAGGCTTCATCCGTTCCATACGCGGCAGCGCCATAGGTTCCCTTGGGAGACTTGGCCGTGACCTCGGCTGCAATGCGCTCAAAGTCTTCCCAAGTCCAAGTCTTGTCATCCGGAAGCGCGACGCCCGCAGCCTGGAAGACCGCCGGGTTGGCGAGGATGGTGGCGGCATTGATACCGGCAGCGATACCCGTCAGGCCTTTCTCGCCCTTGCCGGCATTCAGTGCCGCTTCATCCAGCTTGGACGTGTCGACGTCGTACTTGGACAGGTCCAGGAGGGCACCGCGGGTGGAATACTCGGTGATGTATTTTTCGTCCATCTGGATGATGTCCGGGGCATCGTTGGCTGCAACCTGGGTTGCCAGCTTGTCCCAGTAACCGGACCAGTCTCCGTACTCGGCCTTGATCTTGATGTTCGGGTTCTCAGCCTCGAACGCTGCGATGGCCTCCTGCGTCAACTGCGCACGCTTGTCGCCACCCCACCAGGAGAATCGAAGCTCCACCTTGCCGTCGGCGCTCTTCTGCTCCGCTCCCCCACCACAGGCGGTCAGGGCCAGGACTGCCGCAGCCGTGGCTGCGATGAGGGCGGATGCACGAAGCCTGCGCTTGGGCTGCTTGGCTTTGGGTTCCGAGGTGTCGCGTCCCGAAGCGCCTGCTGGGGCGACTGCTTCACCCTTTGGAAATACCGGCACTGTTGTCTCCGATCTTCTTTGATCTTGTTGCGAATGAGAAAACGCTTTCTCGCTTACTTTATGATACAAGTCACAATCTTGTATGACAAGACTGCTACTTGTATTAGCAGTGTGCTCAGGGGCTCCGGACAGGGCACCGCAGTCCCCGTCCGGAGCCCTTCGCACACTTCGTGGCTCGCGGATTAGTCGGCAATAGCCGATCAAAGCCGCAGGGGCCCTACTGGGAAGTGTCCTTAATGCCTATTTGATGCCGGTGGTGGCGATGCCTTTAATGAGGAACCGCTGGCCGAAGAGGAACACCAGGAACACGGGGAAGAGGGACACGATGGACATCGCGAAGAGTGATCCCCAGCTGGTGGCCGATTGGGAGTCAACGAACGCCCGCAGCGCCACGGGCACAGTGAACATGTCCGGGTCCGTCAGGTAAATGAGGGCTCCGAAGAAGTCGTTCCAGGTCCAGATGAAGGTGAAGATGGTGGTGGTGGCCAGGGCCGGGACCATCAGGGGCAGGATGACGCGGAGGAAGATCCTGGGATGGCCGGCCCCGTCAATACGTGCAGCCTCGTCGAGGTCCTTCGGGATTCCGCGGATGAACTGGACCATGAGGAACACGAAGAACGCGTCCGTGGCCAGGAGCTTGGGCACGATCAGCGGCCAGAAAGTGTTCACCCAGCCGATCTGCGAGAACAGGATGTACTGGGGCACGATGACCACGTGGAAGGGCAGCATGATGGTCAGCAGCATGATGCCGAAGAAGAGCTTCTTGCCGCTGAACTGCAGGCGGGCGAAGGCATACGCGGCCATGGAGCAGGAGATCAGGTTACCGACGATCGAGCCTAGGACCACGATGGCGGAGTTGATCATGTAGTGGCCGAATGGATGCGTGAGCGCCGACCAGCCATCGGTGTAGTTGCTCATTTCCAGGCTGTCCAGCCAGAGGCCGGGCTCACGGAAGATGAGGGTCGTTCGGGCGCAGGGAGGAAACCACCATCCACAAGAGCGGGTAGATCATCACGCCGCCCACAAGGATAAGGATGGCGTGCTTGATCAGGCCCTTGATGCGGGCACTGCGGCTGAAGGCCAAGTTTCCCGGGGATTCACGGCGGCGCGGGCTTTTGGCCGTCTTGTCGGCGGAGTCACCAGCGGCGGGGAGGGTCTGAAGTTTAGTCATCGTAGAACACCCAATACTTTGAAGCGATGAAGTTGATGGCAGTGAAGACACCGATGATGACCAGCAGGAACCAGGCCATCGCTGAGGCGTAACCCATATCAAATTGGCCGAAGCCCTTTTGGTACAGGTACAGGGTGAAGAACATGGTGGAGTCGGATGGGCCGCCGTTACCGCCGGAGACGATGAACGCCTGCGTGAACGACTGGAACGAACCGATGATCTGCAGCACCAGGTTGAAGAAGATGATGGGGCTCAGCATAGGGAGCGTGATCCGCCAGAACTGCTGAATCGTGGTGGCCCCATCCACCTTTGCGGCCTCGTAGTACATGTTGGGGATCTGGCGAAGACCGGCCAGGAAGATGATCATGGGGCTACCGAAGGTCCAGACGTGCAGCAGGATGATGGAGCCAAGAGCGGTATTGGGGTCCGAGATCCACCCGGGGCCCTCGATGCCAATCATTGCCAGGACCTGGTTCACCAGGCCAGTGGTGCCGAAGATCTGCTTCCACAGGATGGCAACGGCAACGGAGCCGCCCAGCAGCGACGGCAAGTAGAAGATGGAGCGGTAGAAAGGAAGGCCGCGAAGACCCTTATCCAGGACCAGCGCAATCAACAGGGCAACGGCCAGCTGGAGCGGAACACCCACCAGCACGTACGTGAACGTGACGCGCAGCGAGTTGTGGAGACGGGCATCACCGAACATGCGGACAAAGTTGTCCAGGCCCACCCATTCCGGCGGCTGCAGGAGGTTGTAGTCCGTGAAGGAAAGATACAGGGACATCAGCATGGGTCCCACGGTGATGACCACCAGGCCGACAAGCCAGGGCAGGAGGAAGATGTAGGCGGCCTTGTTGTCGCGGCCGTTAGCCTTCTTCTCTTCCTTTGTCATGGGGCCCTTGCGCCGGGTCATCGTAGAGAGTTCGCCAATAGCGCTCATTGCTTCCCCCCTGCCTGACCGCGGACGCCCTGCGGCGCCCCCGTGTATTCATATGCGGCCATGTGGTCTCCTTTGGTCATCGTGGCCATCCACGGACTACGAATGTGTTGATGCTTGCCGTCCGGGACGCCGCCGTTCGTCCGGCGCTACCCTGCGAAGTACCAGGATTCGGGTCCCGGCGTTCAGCGGCTCCGTACCAAAGTAAACGTTTTCTTGACCCATGTACAGCCTTTTGCTAATTTTTGAGAAAGCGTTTTCTTCGGAAGCCGCCCACATCGATTTCCCACGCTGAAGAAGCCCGGCGTGCGCTACAGCACACCCTCCCGCATCGATAAGGCAGGACACTATTGTTTCCCACCTACAACACCTGCCATGACCGGGGCTGACGTGGCAGACTCGCCCTCCCGGCCCAGCGCGCTGGGCAATTACGAAGACTGGCCCGCCTACATGGGGCGACGCCATATAGCCGCCTCCGCTGATGCCCAGCAGCTGGCTGACACACTTGGGGTTCCCGCCGTAACAACAGAACTTCCGTACACCGTCCACGTGGAAACAGAACACGACGGCGTCATCACCTCTCGGCTCTCCTGGCAGTTGGGCTTTGGGCCCAGAACCACCGCGTGGTTCGTCCGGCCAGCCAACGCTGCGGGTCCGCTTCCCGGTCTGCTGGCCTTGCACTGCCACGGCGGCATCAAGGTCCACGGCGCGGATCGGCTCGTGTCCCTTCCTTCCGGAACGGATGACGACGGCGGCGCCTCCTCGAGCGAATTGCCCGGTAATCTGCCCCTTGAGTTACAGCCCCTCGAGGTCCGGGCGAAGCTGTACGGCGGCCGGGCCCTCGCAACGTGGTTGGCGCAACAGGGTTTCGCTGTCCTGGCCCACGACGCTTTCATGTGGGGCAGCCGCCGCTTTGGCCTCGATCCCCTGCCGTGGCGGACAGCCGGCGCCGTCAACGGCCAGCGGGCACTCTGGCGGGAGGCCGGCGTCGAACCTTCCGCAGCGGAACAGTACAACGCAGCGGCTGCCGCCCACGAGGAAACCGTGGCGAAAGCCGCGACTCTCCTCGGCAGCAGTGTGGCCGGGACGGTTGCGCATGACGATCTCGCAGCGCTGGGGATCCTCGCCACGCTTCCCGGCGTGGACGCGGATCGGCTCGGTTGTCTCGGGTTCTCGGGCGGGGGTGGACGGGCCTTGGTGCTCGCTGCCCTGAGCCCCCTGATCCGCGGCTATGTGGTGACGTGCATGATGACCACGTTCGCCTCGCTGCTGCCGGCCTACCTGGACGCGCACTCGTGGTTGCTGCATTCCCCCGGCCTCGCGAGGCTTGGGGATTGGCCCGACCTCGCCGCACGGTCCCAGGCCCAGGCAATGATCCAGTACGCCTTGGACGACCAGCTCTTCCCGGAACAGGGAATGCGCGACGCCGATGCGTACCTGTCCAAGCGCTTGCCGCCCGAACGATACACCGGCAGCTTCTGGCAGGAGCCACATGTTTTCACGCCGGCCATGCAAGAGGAAGCGGCAGCGTTCCTCGCCTCTGCCCTGGAGCCCCGGCCCCGCACCAATTCACCCGCCCCTGACCTCGCTAGGACAGATTCATGACTCAAACCTCAACCGCCATCGCCATGGAGGTCACCCCCCGGCTTCCCCGCATTGCGTTGGTAGGGGTGCATGGCTTCGGCGAACGCCACCTGGATAACCTGCATCGGCTGTCTGCCTCCGGTGCCCTTGAACTCGTGGCCGTTGCCGATCCCCTGCCTCCCGCCGACGGAGCACTCGGCCCCGGAGTGAAGGTTTACGCTTCCCTCGACGAGCTCCTGGCGGCTGGGACCGCACCGGACGTCGTCATCGTTTCGACGCCCATCCAAACCCACGCACCCTTGGCCCTCGCGGCTCTCCAAGCCGGCGCCAACGTGTACCTCGAAAAACCGCCGGTAGCGTCCATGGCGCAATACGAAGAAGTGATGGCAGCCGCGGCGAGCGCCGGCCGCCTGGTGCAGGTGGGGTTCCAGAGCTTGGGATCAGAGGCCCTGCCCGCGATCGAAGCCTTGGTGGCATCCGGTGAAATCGGCGAGGTCCGGGGCATCAGTGCCACAGGCTTGTGGCTTCGGACCACGGCGTACTACAAGCGATCTCGATGGGCCGGAAAGCGCAGCCTGAACGGGACCGACGTGGTGGACGGCGTAGCCACCAACGCACTGGCGCACGCCGTGGCCACCGGGCTGCGCCTGGCAGGTGCCAGGACCGTGGCTGACGTGCAGTCCGTGGACACCGACCTTTACAGGGCCAACGAAACAGAGAGTGACGACACCTCGGTAGTGCGGGTGCGTACCACTGACGGCACCGTCCTGACATGCGCGCTAACGCTCTGCGCACCTGTGCAGTCCCCGCCGTCGGTCACCGTCTACGGCACGCTCGGCCAGCTCACCCTCTCCTATACGGAAGATCGCGTGGAGATCACCACGCCGGAGGGTGTCCGCAGCGAGACGTTCGGCCGTACGGACCTGCTGGAGAACCTGTTGGATGCAGGCAACGAGGCGGATCTGCTCAGCCCGCTCAGCGGCGCCGGAGCGTACGCGTCGGTGCTTGAAGCCATCCGCACGGCGCACCCACCCCAGCCGATCCACGCTGACTGGGTGACGTGGGAAGGCGAAGACGACGACGCCCACCCCGTAGTCCACGGCATCGAATCCCTGATCCGACGGGCAGCGCTGGGCCAGGCCACGTTTGCGGAGCTGGGGGCGCCATGGACTATGTCCGGCGGGCCTACCCTCCAGATCAACGGAACCCCTGTCGCCACCCTCCAGGACGGGTCCCTCATCCGGGCAACATCGTCCCCGCGCCCGTACCTCCACCCCGTGCGCACCTTGGCCGGAACTGTGGTGACCGACCACGTCCCGGAGGACCACGTGTGGCACCTCGGAGCAGGCGTGGCCCTCCAGGACGTGGACGGCATCAACTTCTGGGGCGGACGGACCTACACTCGCGAGGCCGGGGCCTATGTTTGGCGCAAGGACCATGGACACATCGTCACCGACTCCGCGGAACACGGTGATGGGCGACGCCATGAGCAGCTGAGCTGGATCGGGCCCGACGGATCACCTGTGCTCCGCGAGCAACGCGAGTGGCGCTGGGCCGCCGTCGGGAATTCCGCATGGAAACTGACCCTGGACTTCACGCTGGAGTCCGCCACCGGCCGTGCCGTGCCCTTGGGCAGTCCCGGTTCCAACGGGCGGCCGCAGGGCGGTTACGGCGGCTTCTTTTGGCGCTTGCCGAAGGTCGGCGATGCCACCATCTGGACCCCGGAGGCACGGGGCGAGGATGCAGTGCACGGCAGCGTCGCGCCGTGGCTGGCGTGGTCTGGAACGTTCGACGCCGGAGCGTCCGGCGCTGCGCATGCCACGGGCGATCCCGGGCTGGGACACCCGGCCACACTCGTCTTCCTCGCCTCGCCGCAGGCCCCGGATCCTTGGTTCGTGCGGCATTCGGGCTATCCCGGAGTCGGGTTGTCCCTGGCATGGGATACGGCGGTGGCCGCCGAACCCGGACGCCCTGTCCACCGGACCGTCACCGTGATCATTGCGGACGGCTTCCTGGCAACACAAGACATTGAACAGCTCATCACTACTCTGGGGGAATCGGCATGACCACACCCACTCAAACCACGTCCGCATCCCTCACGGCTCCCGGTAACGTAGCCGACCGCGCAGTGAAGCGCCGGCGCGTGCTGGATATCCTGGACGCTGCCGGCCGCGACTCGCTCCTGCTCACGTCCAACACCGCGCTCACCTGGTACCTGGACGGCAGCCGCGTCCACATCAGCCTGGCCGGCGATCCCATCGCCGCCCTTCTGGTGGATCGTTCCGGCGACCACCTTGTCACGTTCAACAACGAGGCCGGGCGGATCGCTGCCGAAGAATTGCCGGAAGGCGTCAGCCTGGACACCGTGCCGTGGCATGGCCAGCTGCATGCTGCGGCGGCGGGTCTTGCGGTCGACGGTGACCCCTTGGTGGAAGCCGCCGTCGCCACGGAGCTGCGGGCGGCCCGCCAGCAACTCCTGCCTGCCGAGGCTGCACGGTATGCCTCACTTTCCGCCGACGCAGCCACAGCCATGACGGATGTCCTCACGGCTGCGACCCCGGAGACCACGGAGTTCCAGCTGGTTTCCGAGCTGGCCGCCCGCATTGTGTCTGTGGGCGCCGAGCCACTGGTCCTCCTCTGCAACGGTGCTGGCCGGAGCGACTTCCGGCATCCGCTGGCTACCCACTCCCCCCTCGGCCGCCGTGCCATGGCCGTGGTGTGCGCCCGACGGAACGGCTTGGTTGCCAACGTCACCCGTTGGGTAGCCTTCGACGCCGGAACTGCCCAAGAGCTCGACGCCGAGGCCCGCATCGCAGCAGTGGAGGCCGACATCTTCCGGGCCACGCTACCGGGAGCACGGCTCGACGAGGTGTTCACCCAGATCAAGGCAGCCTACGCCCGCCACGGATTCGGCGACGATCAGTGGACGCTCCACCACCAGGGTGGCCCCGCTGGTTACGCAGGCCGCGACCCCAGGGTCACCGCCGAGGTCACGGACACGATCGTCCTCAACCAGCCCTTCACGTGGAACCCGTCCGGGCCCGGCGTGAAGATCGAGGACACCGTGCTGCTCACGGATTCCGGCCTGCGCATCCTGACCGTAGACGAGCGGTGGCCGACCACCGAGGTGGACGGCCGCCGTCGTCCGCTGACACTGCGCCCGTAACTCCTGCGGCCACACGAAAGGGGCGGGGTCACCGTGCTGGTGACCCCGCCCCTTTCGTGTTGGTTGCGCTAGCCGAGCGTCAGGACACCGTCCACGCGCCGCGGGATGCCCAGCGGGTTGGCGTCGTGCAGGGCCGGGTGCAGGACGGTCTCGGGTGCGTCCTGGTAGGCCACCGGGCGCTGGAAGCGGCGTACCGCGGTTGCTCCCACGGACGTGAACAGCGACGTGGTGGCCGGGTAGGGACCACCGTGCTGCTGGGCCCAGTTCACGGCAACCCCTGTGGGCCAGCCGTCGAACAGTACCCTGCCGGCCAAGGTGCTGAGCTGTTCCACCAGCGCGGAGACGTCCTCGCCGGGCTGTGCGTGCACCGTGCCCGTCAGGCTGCCCGGAACCTTGGCGAGCGCCGCCGACAGTTCTTCCTGGTTGGCGTATTCGATCAGCAGCGTGGTGGGGCCGAAGCACTCTTCCAGCAGCTCCTCCGGGCGTTCCAGCACATTGGCGGCGCTGGTGGAGAACACCACGGGTGCGGCACCGTCGGCC
The DNA here is from genome assembly GCF_051106045.1 of Paenarthrobacter sp. FR1. NCBI lineage: Bacteria > Bacillati > Actinomycetota > Actinomycetes > Micrococcales > Micrococcaceae > Paenarthrobacter > Paenarthrobacter sp. FR1. The sequence continues at coordinate 938,366 of NZ_JBPFSF010000001.1, forward strand.
AGGCTGTCCTGCTCCACCGTGCCGGCCACGACGGCGACACCGGGCTGGTCTGCGACGTTACGCAGGCCGTCCGGATAGGCTTCCGCGATGCGCTCGGTGAGCATGGCGGCCGTGGGCTTGTCCGTGCTCGCCTCGGCGAGGTGCGACGCGAAGTCCGTTCCCGCCGGAATGAAGACGAGCCCGGGCTTGGTGCAGAACTGTCCGGCTCCCATCGTGAACGAGCCCGCGAGGCCTGCTGCGAGCTGCTGTCCACGCTCGGCCAGGGCGTCTGCCGTGATGACCACGGGGTTCAAGCTGCCCAGCTCACCGTAGAAGGGGATCGGCTCCGGGCGGGACGAAGCGAGATCGAACAGTGCGCGGCCACCGGGGATGGAGCCGGTGAAGCCGACTGCCTTGATGGCCGGGTCCTGGACGAGTGCCGTGCCGGCCTCGCGTCCGCTGACCAAGGCAAAGATTCCGTCCGGGGCTCCGGCCTTCGCCAAGGCCTCAGCGACGATCTCGGCGGTCCGCTCGGACAAACGGAGGTGACCGGAGTGCGCTTTGACAATCACCGGGCAGCCAACAGCCAAAGCAGACGCGGTGTCGCCGCCCGCTACGGAGAAGGCGAACGGGAAGTTCGACGCCGAGAACACAGCCACGGGGCCGATCGGACGCAGAATGCGGCGCAGGTCCGGCTTGGGCGGAGTGGCCGCAGGGTCAGCGTGGTCAATGACGGCCTCCAGGTAGGAGCCTTCAGTGATGACGTTGGCGAACAGCCGCAGCTGCCCGCTGGTCCTCGCCACCTCACCCGTCAGCCGGACGGTGCCGAGGCTCGTTTCGGAGTCTGCGATCGCTACCAGCTCGGTGACGTTCGCGTCCAAAGCGTCGGCGACGGCGGTCAGCCAGGCCGCGCGTTCGGCGTCGGACGCTGCTGCGGTCACCTTCGCAGCTTCAGTGGCGGCCGCCGTGATGGCTGTCAGGTCAAGAGTTGCTGTACTCAATGCGGTTTCCTTTGTTCTCAATAGCGGACACCTGCGGATGTGATGGTTCCCCAGTGAACTCGAAGCCGAGTCCGGGAAGACCTGCAGAGCTGAGCCTGCTGTTGCCGATGCGTACCGGTGAAGGTCCTGCCAGGATGCCAAGTTGTGCGAACGAGGCATCTTCCACGTCCTCCACGCTTACGGCTTCGGCCAGGGTGAGCGCCAACTGCCCGGAGAGCTCCGGTAGCAGGTGAGGGGCCACCCTGATGCTGTTGGCGCGGGCCAGTTCAACAATCCTGCGGAACGGCGTAATGCCGCCCACCCGGACGATATTGGGCTGAATGATGTCCACGGCTTCCGCTTCGATGAAGTCGCGGAAGCGGTAGATGGTGTGGACGTTCTCACCCAGGGCAATGGGCACCGGCGAGTGCTTGCGCAAGCGGCGGTAAGCCCAGAGGTCGTCGGCGCGAATCGGTTCTTCCAGCCACTCCAGTCCGTACTCCCCCAAAACATCCAAGGCACGGAACGTGTGGGCGAGGTCCCAACGCTGGTTGGCGTCGATCATGAGCAGCCGGTCAGGGCCGATCACCTGGCGCACGGCGGCAACGCGCTCGGCGTCTTCCCTGAGCTCGGGCTTACCCACCTTGATCTTCACCGCGTTGTGTCCCGCGGCAACCCATCGCTGGGCTTGCTCCACGAGTTGCTCCAAGGAGTAGTGCAGGTTCACGCCGGAACCGTACACTTCCACGGACTCCTGGCGTTGGCCCAGGAGCCCCGTGACGGAGGTGCCTGCGTGGCGCGCGTTCAGGTCCCAGAGCGCCAAGTCAACACCGGCCATCGCGATGGTGGTGAGACCTCCCCCGCCGGCCTCATGCAGCCGCTTCCACAGTTGGTCCCACACCATCTCCGGGTTCGCTTCCAAGCCCAGGATGTACGGAGCGATGTCGTGGTCCAGGAGGGCCATCACCGCCTGGGGACCGATGGTGGGAGTCCACGAGAAGCCGTGGCCCTTGCCGCCGTCGTCCGTTGTCAGCTCGGTGACGATCACATGGTTCTCCGGCGCCTCCGCACCCCAGCTGCGCAGCAGCGGCACCGTGATCAGCCGGGTGGTGAGGCCCGTAATGCGGGCGGGCATCAGCTACCGGCCAGCTCGTGGCCCTTGGCCAGGATGGCTTTGAGCTCCAGCAGTTGTTCCTCGCTGGGGTCAACCAATGGCGGGCGGACCGGACCAACGGGCAACCCCGCGAGCCTCAGGCCGGCCTTGATTAGGGAAACGCCAAAGCCAGGGGTCTGGTCGCGCAGGCGGACCAGCGGCGCATAGAAACCCTCGAGCAGCGCGTGACGGCGTTCTTCGTCGCCGGAGATGTAGGCGTCGTAATAGGCCTTGGCGATTTCGGGAGCCATGGCGAACGCTGCCGAGGAGTAGAGGGGGATACCGAGGCCTCGGTAGGCGCCCTGGGTCAGTTCGGCGGTGAGGAGGCCATTGAAGAGCGCAAAGTCCGTGCGCCCGCTCGCGTTGATGGCAGACACGATTTCCTGGGCCAACCCCACGTCTCCGATGCCGTCTTTGAAGCCAACGACCTTCGGGTTGGCGGTGAGGCGGGTGATCGCTTCGGCGGTGAACTTGGCGGTGCCGCGGTGGTAGACGATCACGGGCAGGCTGCTCGCCGCAGCGATGGCCTCAACGTAGGCCACCACACCGTCTGTTGGGCCGGTGACCAGGTAGGGCGGGAGCACCAGGAGGGCGTCGGCGCCGGCTTCCTCAGCCACCTTGGCCGCGGCGATGGCGTGTCCCAGCGGGCCACCGGCACCGGAGACCACGGGAACGGCTCCCGCGACAGCCTCGACGGCGGCGGTCACCACGGTGCGGATCTCGTCGATGGACAGGGCATGGAATTCGCCGGTGCCACAGGCGGGGAAGACCCCGCCTGTGCCGAACGGAAGCCGGGACGTGATGTGCTCCTTGAGCAGGGGTACGTCCACCGAGCCGTCTTCGGCGAAGGGAGTGACGGGGAAGAACAGTACGCCGTCGAAATTCATGGTTTCTCCTTGGTTGCTCCCGCCGGGACCAGGCCGGCGTGGTTCTCGTCGTTGAGTGCTGCTGGATCGGATGCTGCCGTGTCGGGGCCTTGGTAGGGCGGGGTGAGCTCGGTGCGCCAGGTGCGCTTCGGCTCCCAGCCCAGAAGGTCGCGGGCTTTGTCGATGGAGAACGCCGGGCTGGTGCCGGTCAAGTGTTCGGTCAGGGGGCCGCTGCCCGGCAGGAAGCGTGGGAACAATTCCGCCAAGGGCGCTGTGGCCAGGGCATCCTTGGCGCCCACGAAGAACACCTCACCGTTGGGGATGGTGTCCATTTTGTCCAGGAGCACGTCCAGGAAGTCGGCGACATCGCGGGCATCCACGTAGTTGAACTGGGCCGGCGCAGAGAGGGCGGGGTCATCCAGGCGTTCGCGGACTGTGTGTCCTTGCTGCGTCAGCGCGCCTTCCCATTCTTCAGGGGAAATCACGTAACACGGACGGAAAGCCGCGTACCGGATTTTATCCCCCTGCGCCGCAGCGAACATCTGCACAGTCTGCTCGGCAATCAGTTTGGACAGCGCATAGGCGTTCCAGGGCTTGGGCGGCGTCCGCTCGTCAAGGGGGAACGACGGCGGCAGCCACCCGGCCGGTGAGCCGTAGCCCAGGGCAGTGGGACTGCTTGCCGTCACGATCTTGGGCACACCGGAGTCGGTGGCCGCGCTGACTACCGCGAAGGCGAGCCGGGTATTCGTGCTGAAAATGACGTCCTCAGGTGCGCTGAAAGGTACGGCAATAGCAGCGAGGTGGATGACGGCGTCGGGCGCTGTTTCCCGGATGAGGCGCTCTGCCTCACCCGGTGCCAGAAGGTCTGCAGTGTACTGCTCGGCGCCAGCGGGCAGCTGCTCCACCGGGATGGCGTCCCGGTCGACGGAAATCACCTTGTGGCCTGCTTCGGCGAGACCGGCCACAACGCTGCGGCCGAGCCTGCCGGAACCACCGGTGACGAAAATCCTGCTCATGGTCTTTTCCTTGCGTGGGTAGTGAGCCGGTCAGGACTGGCCGCGGCTGAGATCGGCGCCGAGGCCAAGTTCGCTGATGCGGACGGGAAGATCGGTGTCCAGGGACTGGTTGCCGGCGATGCCCACGGATACTGAGCGGAGTCCGTCGATGTAGCCGGACGGGCGGCCCAGCGGGTCGACGCCGGGGCCGTTAAACAGGTCCGAAAGCAGCAGGTTGTCGCCGCCACCGTGGCCACCTTCGCCGTTGATGATGGGGACTTCGTAGGCAGCTTCCCAATGGCGCTGGACCACCAGGCGTTCGCCGTTGCGGCGCACGGCGTCCTCTTCCTCGATGGGCGTCGCGCTCGGGTCAACCACGGTCTTCTTGTCGGTGCTGGACTCGACGGCGGCGCGCTCCACCACTTCGAGTTCCGCCCGGCCTTCAGTGCCGTTGACGGTGACGCGGTAGCCTTCCCAGGGGCTGTGGGCGTTCAGCGAGTAGCTCAGGGTGGGTCCGCCCTGGTAGTCCACCACAAGGGCAAGGTTGTCCTCGATGGTGATGCCCTCGGTGAAGACATCCTGGTCGCGGATGTAGCCGTCAAACTTTTCGTTGTCGTAGTACAGCGCCTTCAAGCGCTCGTCCTCGCGCATGTCCAAGCGGAACGGATCATGCTCAAGGCCGTCAACGGTGCCACGCTCAGGACGTGCGCCCAACCCTCGCTCGGCAGCGTTCTTGTCGCCATAGAAGCGCAGGCCGCCTGAGGCGAAAACGCGCTCCGGAACATCGTTGATCCACCAGTTGACGAGGTCGAAGTGGTGCGAAGCCTTATGGATGAGCAAGCCACCGGAATTCTTCTTTTCGCGGTGCCAGCGGCGGAAGTAGTCAGCACCATGCACCGTGTCCAGCACCCAGCTGAAGTCAATGGACGTGACCTTGCCGATCACTCCGTTTTGGATGACTTCCTTGAGCGCGCTGTTGCGCGGCGAGTAGCGGTAGTTGAACGTGACCACAACATTGCGGCCCGTCTTTGCGACCGCCTCGGTGATGCGGCGGCAGCCCTCAACATCGATGGTCAGCGGCTTTTCAACCACGACGTCGGCACCCGCCTCGAGCGCCTCGACGATGTAGTCCGCGTGGGTGTAGTCGGGCGTCGTGACGATGACGCGTTCGATGTCATTGGCCTGGATGAAGCTGGTGAGCTCGCCTGGCTCGAAGGAAGCCACCGGCTCTGTTCCGCCGAGTTCCTTGATGAGCTCCTGGTAGAAGTCCACCCTGCCCTGGTTGACGTCCGAGAGGGCAATGAGTTCGGCGACATCCGCGTGCTGTCCGTAGATGGCCCGGATGTACATCTCCGAGCGTCCTCCGGTGCCGATCAGGGCAATGCGGGTGCGCTGGTGTCCTTCTTTCTGGGCTGCCGTATCTGCTGACGCGGTCTGGGTCTCGGCTGAGTCTACGTTGACCATGTTGACCATGGGGTATGCCCCTTTCAAAAGGCAGGAGTGAACCGCTTGACGGCCCGGCTTCATGTGTAAGAATCATGAGAAAGCGTTTTCTCAGAGCGTTATAAGCTTTGTATCAAGACTCTGGTGGTCACGTCAACCATTGCTCCAACGACGGAGCATGCGGAGGGCGACCAATGGGAAGGGGCCACATGGCACGCAGGAACACCAACAGGCGCGTTGGCATTGCCGACGTCGCGGAGAAGGCTGGCGTCTCGCACGCCACCGTGTCCCGCGTCATGAACGGTAACGCCGCCGTGGACCCGGGAATCGCCGCGCGGGTCCGGGCCGCTGCGGTGGAACTGAAGTACCAACCGAACCCCGTAGGCAGAAGCCTGGCGCTTGGCAAGACCGACACGATCGGCATCGTGGTCCCGGACCTGGCCAACCCCACATTCCAGGCCATCCTCCGCGGGCTCAGCATCGCAGCGGCCCAGGACGGGTACCGGGTCCTCATTGCGGACTCCTCCGAAGTCACCAGCGAGGAGGCGATCCTGGCCGGCGAAGCTCGTCGTCGCTGTGACGGCGTGGTTCTCTGCGCTCCCCGCATGGCCGACGCCGAACTCGAGGAGCTGGCGCCCACCCTGCACCCCCTGGTGCTCATCAACCGCACCACGATTGCCACCAACACCCCGAGCCTGAGCGTCGACTATGGGCAAGGCATCCAGGAGCTGGCGCAGCACCTGGTCTCCCTTGGTCACCGCCGCCTCGTCTTCCTGTCCGGTCCCGAGCACAGCGCGTCCAACCGCCAGCGGCTGGTGGGCCTGGACCAATTCCGGGCGGAGCATCCGGAGATCGAACTGGAGCTGCTCCACGGCGGATCCAACTTCGACTCCGGCCACGAATCCACGGAGGCCATCATTGCCAGCGGCGCCACAGGGATTCTGGCGTTCAACGACCTCGTGGCCATGGGCCTGCTCAGCGGCCTGCATGAGCGCGGAATCCGCGTGCCGGAGGACATTTCCGTGACTGGCTTCGACGACATTCCGTTTGCCAAATACACCACGCCGCCGCTCACTACAGCAGCCGTGCCCATTAATGAACTCGGTAGCCTGGCATGGCGCAGGATGCGGGAGCAGATTCAGCAGGCCGGCGAAGCATCGATCCAGGCCCAGGACGAGTTCTCACCGCGGGTGGAGATCCGCAAGAGCACCGCCGCCCCGGCCCTCCGGCCCGCGAGCTGACACTTGATGACAATGTTCGGCGCGGACATTGTCATCAACTGTTAGTTCGGCGGAGGGTTTGAGCCGACGCCGGCCTCCGTGTAGAAGCCTTGGATGTGGGCGGCAACAAGCTCAGCTGCTTCGGCGCCGTCGTTGCTGTTGACGGCGGCGAGTATGGCGCGGTGTTCGGCCCGAAGCCTGGTGGATGTCGCGTTCCAGTCAGGAAGGTTCCCGGTCAGCTCGCCCGCGTAGTCCTCGATCGCACCCCTCAGCGAGGCCATCATGGCACTGACCACGGTATTGCCTGCGGCTTGGGCGAGCGCCACATGGAACCGCGCGTCCAAGGCCAGGAAAGTGTCGATATCCGCGGCAGCATCCATTTGATCCAGCAATTCCGCGGCTTCCTCCAGCTCCGGAACGCCTACCTTGGCCCGCTCCGCCGCCCACGACTCCAGCAGGACACGGGTTTCCACGATGTCGGCCACCGGGAGGTGCCGCGTTGCCACATGCAGCCGGAGGGTGGAGCCCAGCGCAGACCCCGGCTCGGCGATAACCACCGTTCCTGCATCCTTGCCCGAACCCACGCCGGCGCGGACCACCCCCATCGCCTCAAGGATCCTGACGGCTTCCCGCACGGAGGTCCGGGACACTTGGAGCTGCTCGGCCATGGCGCGTTCCCCGGGGAGCCGACCGCCCAGGGCAAGATCTCCATCAGACAGCTGCTTCTCGATCCATTGCAGGACCAACTCGTGGGTACGCATAACGGAATACTAGTTGATGTGGTCCAACCACATGGATTACAGTGTGGTTAGACCACAGTGGTAAGACCACAGAATTCAAGGGAGAACCGCATGACCGACACCCTCGATCCCAAGATCACGGCCGCACCCGCCAATGCGGGCAGCGACGAAAACGTGACCCGCCCGCCCCAGCCGCGTCCCGCCGTCGTGCAGCCTCCGGCACTGAAGCGTCGCGTCCCCAAGGTCGCGGACCTGGCACCGCTGATGCAGTTCAAGAAACCCGAGTTCAGCAAGACCGCGCGGCTCAAGCGCGCCAGCACTATCTGGGAACTGCGGGACATCGCCAAGCGCCGCACTCCGCAGGCACCGTTCGACTACACCGACGGCGCTGCCGAAGAAGAAATCACGCTGCGCCGGGCACGGCAGGCTTTCCAGGACATCGAGTTCCGCCCGGGCATCCTCCGGGACGTATCGCGGATCGATCTCCGCACGGACATTCTCGGCAAGGAATCACGCCTCCCCTTTGGCATTGCACCCACCGGCTTCACGCGCATGATGCAGTCCGAGGGCGAATACGCCGGCTCGCAGGCCGCTGAGGCCGCAGGCATTCCCTACACCCTGTCCACCATGGGCACCGCATCCATCGAAGACGTCGCCACCGCCGCTCCCCACGGACGCAACTGGTTCCAGCTGTACCTGTGGACGGACCGCGACCGCTCGCTCGAACTGATCGACCGCGCCGCCAAGGCCGGCAACGACACCCTCATGGTCACCGTGGACACGGCCGTTGCAGGTGCCCGCCTGCGCGACGTCCGCAACGGCATGACCATCCCGCCGGCCTTGACGCTGAAGACCGTCCTGGACGCCTCCTACCGCCCGGCCTGGTGGTTCAACTTCCTCACGCACGAACCCCTCACGTTCGCGTCGCTCTCGCGTTACACGGGGACCGTGGCGGACCTCATCAACTCCATGTTCGACCCCACCCTCACTTACGAGGACCTCGATTGGCTGCGCGAAACCTGGAAGGGCAAGCTGGTGGTCAAGGGCATCCAGACCGTGGAAGACGCCCGCAAGGTAGTGGACCACGGCGCCGACGGAATCATCCTGTCCAACCATGGCGGCCGCCAACTGGACCGTGCACCCATCCCGTTCCACCTGCTGCCGGAGGTTACCTCGGCGTTGAAGGCAGACAACAGCAAGGCAGCCGTCATGCTGGACACCGGCATTATGAGCGGTGCGGACATCGTGGCCGCGCTGGCACTGGGTGCCGACTTCGCCCTGATCGGCCGCGCCTACCTCTACGGACTGATGGCCGGCGGACGCGAGGGTGTGGACCGCACCATCCAGATCCTTGAGAAGGACATGACACGGACCATGGCACTCCTGGGCGTCAGCAAGGTCTCGGACCTCAACCCGGACCACGTACGGCTGCTGCAGCACTAAAGCACCCAAGTAAATATCAGCAGAGGCCGTTTTGAATGCTCAAAACGGCCTCTGCTTTTGGGTTGGGGAGGGGCTAGATCAGGCCCTGCGCCAGCATGGCGTCGGCAACCTTGACGAAGCCGCCGATGTTGGCGCCCACCACGTAGTTGCCGGGCGCGCCATATTCATCAGCGGTCGCCGCACAGCGGTCGTGAATACCCACCATGATGTCGGTAAGGCGCTGTTCGGTGTGCTCGAAGGACCACGAATCGCGGCTGGCATTCTGCTGCATTTCGAGCGCCGACGTAGCGACGCCACCGGCGTTGGCCGCTTTGCCCGGGCCGAACAGGATTCCGGCTTCCTGGAACACGGATACGGCGGAACGCGTGGAGGGCATGTTGGCGCCCTCGGCAACGGCGATCAGTCCGTTGCTGACCAGTTTGGCGGCAGCATCGCCATCGAGCTCGTTCTGGGTGGCACACGGCAGGGCCACGGTCCCGGTGACATCCCATACGGAACCGCCGGCAACATGGCTGGCGCCCGGCCTGCGTGCGGCGTAGTCCGTGAGGCGACCGCGCTCCACTTCCTTGATTTGGCTCAAAAGGGCGACGTCGATCCCCGCCTCGTCCACGATGTAACCGGCGGAGTCGGAACAGGCCACCACGGTGGCGCCGAGTGACTGCGCCTTGGCGATGGCGTGAATCGCGACGTTGCCCGACCCGGACACCACAACACGCTGGCCGTCGAAGGACGCACCCCGGGTCTTGAGCATCTCCTGGGCGAAGATCACCGTGCCGTAGCCTGTGGCCTCTGGGCGAACCAGGGAGCCGCCCCAGGAGATGCCCTTTCCGGTGAGGACGCCGGATTCGTAGCGGTTGGTGATGCGCTTGTACTGGCCGAAGAGGTAGCCGATTTCGCGGCCGCCCACGCCGATGTCACCAGCGGGCACGTCCGTGTATTCGCCGATGTGACGGTATAGCTCCGTCATGAAGGACTGGCAGAACCGCATGATTTCGGCGTCCGAGCGCCCGCGGGGATCGAAGTCCGAGCCGCCCTTGCCGCCGCCGATCGGCATGCCCGTGAGGGCGTTCTTGAAAATCTGCTCAAAGCCCAGGAACTTCACGATGCCCAGGTAGACGGACGGGTGGAAGCGGAGTCCGCCCTTGTACGGGCCCAGGGCGGAGTTGAACTCCACCCGGAAGCCGCGGTTTACGTGGACCCGGCCGGCATCGTCCGTCCAGGGGACCCGGAAGATGATCTGGCGCTCGGGTTCGCAGAGACGCTCGAGGACGGCCCCTTCAAGGAACTCAGGGTGGCGGTCATGGACGGGACCAAGGCTTTCGAAGACCTCAGTGACGGCCTGGTGGAATTCCTTCTCCCCCGGGTTCCGCGCCAACACGGTGTCCCGGACAGCTTCGAGCCTTGAATCCATGCGTGTTCCTATCCTCAGTGCGCCGACCCGCGGCGAGACGATTAGTCCCGCTCATGGTTGCACCACGGGACATGGGATCTCCATCCGATGGGAATGTGACCCCGGCTGCGGAGTTAACACAACTGTAGAAAATCGTTGAAAACACAAGGAAACAGGAGATTAACAAAAACTCACAATGTGAGGAAGGTCACGTTAGCTTGGCGCCCGCTACCGCTTCCGCCCGAACTTGGGAAGATTTGGCAGGTTCGGGAGGTTGGCCAGAAGGTCAGCAGCCTTGGTAGCGGCGCGGCCCACGGTGCGGCCGATCTGCTGGGGAACCGTGTCATCCGACGCCAAGTCCAACGACACCGGCGTTCCACTTGCGTGGACCTTCACTGCCTGACCAACGGCATCTGCACGGGTGGTGGCCGGGGGCTCAGGCGCCGCGACAGCAGGGGCGGCGTCCACAGCAGCAGCGGGCACCTCCGAGGAAGGCGCGACGACGGCGGGCGCCGCCGGTCCGACGTCGAACGTTTCCAACCAACTCGCGACGCCGGCGAGCGGCTTGGGATTCAGCGCATAGAAGCGCTTCTGGCCCTGCGCGCGCATGCTGACGAGATCAGCCTCGCGGAGCACCTTCAAATGCTTGGAGATCGTGGGCTGGCTTGCAGCCAGTTCTTCCACCAGTTCGCCTACTGCTTTATCCCCAGAGCGGAGGGAGACCAGGATGTCGCGCCTGGTTGCCTCAGCTATGACGGCAAATACGTCGTCAGTCACCATGCCTTACACCCTAGCGACATATACGCCGATTGGCATCCCTATTTCGTTGTGATGCAGCGGGCATTCGTTGACCCTCCCCATCGCTGGTGCTACAACAGAGTCACGGTCCGTCCGGGCCCCCAGGCCCCGGCCGCCATAGCGCGGGGTGAGTGGCTATGACTGACTTCTTTCGGCGACAGATCTTCAACATCATTGCGGCGGTGTTCCTCGCCCTATTCGTGTTGGTGTGGGCCACCGTGCTCGTGCGCGTAGGGACCTGGGTGCCCACCGGTGGGGCTGATGCGCCCGAACTGAACGGCGCCCTGGTGACCGCGGCGGGAGTGCTCGCTACTTCGCTCAGCTCGTTGACGGCGTCGGCGCTGGGTTTCACCATCGCTGAGGTCAAGAGCGAGAGCCAGAAGGCGGGCGACCCCAACCCCATGGTCCGTCCCGCGGAGGTGGCCATGAAACTCTCAGGCCGGGTGATCTTCGCCATCATGGTCTACATGACCATGGGCATGCTGGTCCTGGTGGTCTGGTTGTTCAAAGGGCAAGCGTCCACGGACCTCATCGGAGCTTTCGCGTTGTCCCTGTTGGGCTGGCTCATCGGCGCCGCCGGGGTGGTCTTCCAGACGGAGAAGTCCGAGCCGTAGCCCGGGGACGTCAGTCGAACCAGGGGTCCAACCCGTACAACGGGAAAATCTCCTTGCGCGTGGCGATGACGGTCCGGTCCACCTCGTCCGCAGGATCGTAGCCGACCTCCCAGGAGCGCCACCAGACGTCCACGTCGTCGCCCATGGTCTCCGGGGCCCACACACCGTACGTTTCCTTCACGTATGTTCGCCAGGCTTCCGGCACCGGGGTGCTGAGTGGCACCGGGCGTTGGGTCACCATCCCGATCAGGTGGCTCCATGCACGCGGAACCACGCCAGTGACGTCGTATCCGCCTCCCCCGGTAGCGATCCAGCGGTTGTCACAGTAGCGGGCAGCAAGGCTTGCGACGGCGGACGCCGCCTCACGCTGCCCGTCCACGCTCAGGTTGAGGTGCGTCAGGGGATCGTCACGATGGGAATCACAACCGTGCTGGCTGACAATCACTTCGGGTTGGAAGGCGCCTACGAGCTGTGGGACCACGGCATGGAAGGCCCGCAGCCAGGCCGCGTCTCCCGTGAACGTAGGGAGCGCCACGTTCACTGCTGTTCCGGGCGCGTCCGGGCCTCCGGTTTCATTGGCGAAACCCGTCCCGGGGAAAAGGGTGAGGCCTGTTTCATGCAGGCTGATGGTCATGACACGGGGGTCGTTCCAGAAGATACTCTGCGTTCCATCGCCGTGGTGGGCATCGACGTCAATGCTGACGATCCTCTGCACACCACCGTCGAGCAACCGCTGGATGGCCATGGCGACATCGTTGTATACGCAGAAGCCACTGGCCCGCTCCCGCGCTGCATGGTGCATGCCACCGCTGAAGTTCACGGCACGAACAGCGTGCCCGGATAGGATGCTGTCGGCCGCCAGAAGCGAGCCGCCGGCAAGTCGGGCGCTGGCCTCGTGCATTCCGGCAAACGCAGGATCGTCCTCCGTGCCCAGGCCACGATCTTCTTCGGGATAGGACGGGTCTTCACTGACGCGGCGCACAGCCTCCACATACTCGCGGCTGTGGACCGAGAAAAGCTCGACGTCGGTTGCCACACCGGGTGCTTCCACCGCCACATGCCGGTGCTCGAACAATCCCAATGATTCAGCCAGCCGGGCCGTGAGTTCGAGCCGCTGCGGCGCCATCGGATGACCAGGCCCAAAGTTGTAGGCAGTCATGGCTGGATCCCACACCACCGTCGTTGGCAGTGCGGAGCGCGTAATGCTGGAAGCTGTGGTTCCAAGCCTGGAGTTCATCCAGAACAGGCTACCTGAGGCCGGAGGACCCGTTCGCCCGGTTACACCGCGGGAATAGTGGTTTACTACTCAAGAAAGCTTGTTCAACCGAGGAAGAGCGCCATGTCTCAAAGCCAGTCGCGGTCCACGAGCCCGACCAACTGGCAACCCAACCAGCAGGAGCGGGAAGGTCTCTGGATCTTCACCCGCGTACGCGACTTCATCGACAACATTGCCAACACCTCACCGGCGCGTTTGGCGTTGACCGTCTTCGCGGTGGTGATCTTGGTGTTCACCGGGTTGTTGTCCCTCCCCGCCGCCTCCACGGCCGGTACGGTCACTCCCCTGCACCAGGCCATGTTCACTGCTGTCTCCAGCGTGTGCGTTACCGGATTGACGGTGGTATCCACCGCCACCCACTGGACCTTTTTCGGTCAGCTCGTCATCCTGGTGGGCATTTTCGTTGGCGGCCTTGGCACCTTGACGCTCGCCTCCCTGCTGGCCCTCATGGTCAGCAAGCGCCTGGGCGTGCGCGGCAAGCTCATCGCCCAGGAAGCCATGAACAACGCGGGCCGGCTCGGCGAAGTTGGTACCCTGCTGCGGATCGTCATCGTGACCTCGGTGGTCATTGAGGCGGTGCTGGCACTGGCACTGATTCCGCGCTTCATGATCCTCGGCGAAGACTTTTGGCAGTCCGTGTGGCATGGCGTGTTCTACTCCATTTCCGCTTTCAACAACGCCGGTTTCACTCCGCACTCCGACGGGATCGTCCCCTACGAGACCGACCTCTGGATTCTGATTCCGCTGATGCTGGGGGTCTTCCTCGGCAGCCTGGGCTTCCCCGTGGTGATGGTGCTCCAGCAAAACGGGCTCAACTGGAAGAAGTGGAATCTCCACACCAAGCTCACCATCCAGGTCTCCTTCATCCTCCTCGCGGCAGGCACGGTGCTCTGGGGTCTGATGGAGTGGGACAATGTGCGCACCATCGGGCAAATGGATCTGGGTGACAAGATCACCCACTCGCTCTTCGCCTCCGTCATGACACGTTCCGGCGGCTTCAACCTGGTGGACCAAAACCATATGGAATCCACCACCATGCTTCTCACTGACGCCCTCATGTTCGCCGGGGGTGGCTCCGCCTCCACCGCGGGCGGCATCAAAGTGACCACCATTGCCGTCATGTTCCTCGCCATCATGGCCGAAGCCCGAGGCGACGCGGACGTCAAAGTCTACGGTCGCACCATTCCCCAGGGCACCATGCGCGTGGCTATCTCCGTGATCGTCGCGGGCGCCACCCTGGTGTCCGTGGCCGCGTTCCTGCTGCTCTCCATCAGCGGCGCTTCCCTGGACCGGGTGCTCTTCGAATCCATTTCCGCCTTCGCCACCGTGGGACTGAGCACCAACCTCAGTGCCGAGCTGCCGCCGTCGGGCGTTTATGTCCTTACCGCACTGATGTTCGCCGGCCGCGTCGGCACCGTAACCTTGGCTGCCGGCCTGGCACTGCGCCAACGCAGCCAGCTATACCACTACCCGGAAGAGAGGCCAATCATTGGCTAGTACCACGGGGGCCGCCAACCGCCCCGCCCACAACGCGCCAGTGCTGGTCATTGGCCTGGGCCGTTTCGGTTCCGCTACCGCCGAGCAACTGGTGAAGCAGGGCCGTGAAGTCCTGGCCATCGAACGCGACCGCACCCTCGTCCAGAAGTGGGCGCCCGTGCTGACCCATGTGGTGGAGGCTGACGCCACCAACATCGACGCCTTGCGCCAGCTTGGCGCCCAGGAGTTCAGCTCTGCCGTAGTCGGCGTGGGTACGTCCATCGAATCGTCCGTGCTCATCACCGTGAACCTGGTGGACCTGGGCATCCAGCACCTGTGGGTCAAGGCCATCACGCCCTCCCACGGCAAGATCCTCACCAGGATCGGCGCCAACCATGTGATCTACCCCGAGGCCGACGCCGGTGTCCGGGCAGCCCACCTCGTGTCCGGCCGGATGCTCGACTTTATCGAGTTCGACGACGACTACGCCATCGTCAAGATGTACCCGCCCAAGGAAACCGTCGGCTTCACGTTGGAAGAGTCCAAAGTGCGTTCCAAGTACGGCGTGACGATCGTGGGCGTGAAGACACCCGGCGAGGACTTCACGTACGCCAGGCCGGAAACCAAAGTGTCCGGCCACGACATGTTGATCGTGTCCGGACACGTGGACCTGCTGGAGCGCTTCGCAGCGCGACCGTAGGGTTGGGCCTTAGCCCAGCTGCTTGGTGATTTCCGCCGCACGGGCTGCGGCGGCGCGGGCTCCATCGGCAATGATCTTGGGGATCCCGCCATCGTCAAAGGCCGCGATGGCGCGCTCGGTGGTTCCGTTGGGGCTGGTGACGGCGACGCGGAGGTCAGTGGGGTTGGCGCCCGGCTCGGCCAGCATGAAGCCGGCGCCCGCCACGGTTTCGCGGGCCAGCATGACGGACAGCTCCGCATCCAGGCCGAGCTCGACACCAGCAGCGGCCATCGCCTCGGCCAGATAGAACGCGTAGGCCGGGCCGGAGCCGCTGATGGCGGACAGGGCATCCACCTGCTCTTCGGGGATCTCAACTATGGTGCCGGCGCCGGCAAGCGCCTTCTTGGCTTTTTCGAGCTGATCCGGCGTGCAATGCGTGCCGGGCGAGACAGAAACGACGCCCCGTCCCAGCCGTGCGGGCGTGTTGGGCATGGTGCGGATCACCGGTTGCCCCTCCGGCAGGGCAGCTTCCAGCTGAGCGATCGACACAGCCGCAGCAACGCTGACCACGATGGTGTCCTTTGCCAGGGCCGGGCTGATTTCCCGGGCAAGGTCCGTGATGCCCACTGGCTTCACGCCCAGGATGACCATCCCGGAGCCTTTGGTGGCCAACTTGTTGTTGTCTGGCTCCTCCTCGCCCGCGATAGCCATGACGTGATGGCGCTGCGCCAGCTCGTCTGCACGTTCCGCACGCCGGACAGTGGCGACGATGTCGGACGGGTCCGTCCCTGCGGCGAGAAGGCCACCCAGGATTGCCTCGTTCATGGATCCACAGCCAAGGAATGCGATTCGGTTGCTCATGGCTCCATCATTGCAGTTGGTCTCGGACGGGGTCTAACGGATTCCGAATATCAGGATTCCCAGCAAGTTCCCAAGGTTATTGCAGGCAGCACCCATGCAGGGTGCCTAACGTAGTTATTACCTCATTGAGGGTGCGAGTGATGAGGCGGGCATGGGGATGTCCGCCAGCAGCACCGGTGGCCGGGCGGGTTTTCCCCCATTTCCCGATTCGGCCGCCGGTGCTTTCGCATTTAAGCCTGGCATACACCCGTTAAACACCGCAGCTGCCGCCCCGTAGCAGGGCGACAGCCGCGGTCAGAGGCTCGACGCCGTTAGTTGTCTCCGCTGCGGACCAACGGGATGCTGAGGTGCTGCCGCGCGAAGCGCAGGGTTTCGGCCAGCATTTCCTCGCGCTCCCCCGCTACCTTTGCCTTGCGGGTGGAAATCTCCGCCACCACCACACCGTCAAAGCCACTGGACGCCAAATGCTGCAGGGCATCGGCGCACTGCTGTGTCCCGGTGCCCGGAACCAGGTGCTCGTCCTTGCCCGAACCCGACCCGTCAGTGAGGTGGACGTGCCGGAGTTTGCTGCCCAACGCCTTGATGGCTTCCAAACTGTTGGCCCCCGCAGTGGCGGCGTGCGAGAAGTCCCACGTGACGTCGTCGTAATCCTGTCCCAGCGGGTCCCAGTGCGGCAGGTAAGCCACCGCCTCCCGCCCACGGACGCGCCAGGGGTACATGTTCTCCACAGCGATACGAACTTGGTAGGTCGCTGCCATTTCGCGAACGCCCTCGACGAAGTTCTCGGCATAGTTCGACTGCCAGCGGAAAGGCGGGTGCACCACGACTGTGTCACAGTCCACCTCAGCGGCCATCTGGCAGGACTTCTCAATCTTGCTCCACGCAGTCCCCCACACCTGCTGCGTCAACAGCAGCGTGGGGGCATGGATGGAAACAATCTTCTGGTGGTACCGGTGGCTGAGCTGAATCAGGGCGTCAGGATTCTGGCTCACCGCATTGTTGGTGACCATCACCTCAACGCCCTCGTAGCCCAAGTCCTGAGCCACGGCGAAGGCGTCATGGACGCTCAGGGGGTAGACGGAGGCGCTGGACAGCGCCACTGGAATCTGGCGGTCATTCACTTCAGGATCGACGTCGTTGCTCATCTCAGGAGGCCAGCCCGCCTGCCACTGGGGCCGGGATGGGTGAAGGGGAAATTACAGGGACAGGGAATTCTTCAGTTATGGGCCGGGCCTCGTCACTGTCCGTAGACTTGGCCGCTTCCTTGGCTGCTTTCTTCTTGGACTTGTCCTTCTTGCGCTTGCCCACATGGGGCGCAGGATCAAGGGCTTCCTCGAAGACCAACTGGTCAAGGCGGCGAAGGATCAGGCCTTCGCGGAGTGCCCAGGGACAAATCTCCATCTTGGGGAATTCAAAGAGTTCCAAAGCAGCCTCGGCAACCAGGGCGCCAGCCAACAACTGGCGGGCGCGGGCATCCGAGACGCCGGGAAGGTACAACCTGTCTTCCACCGTCATGGCGGAGATACGTTGAGCCCACAGGCCAAGGTCCGCCGCGTGCAGTTCCCGCTTCACGTAAGGTCCCGCAGCGCTCGGAGCGGCACCGGCGATTCGAGCCAGTGAACGGAACGTCTTGGACGTCCCGGCCACCAGGTTTGCACGGCCAAGTTCGTGGAAGTTGCGGACCACGGGTTTCAGGGTGGAGCGAATGTAGCGTCGCAGTTCCTTCACGCTCTTGGCAGTGGGAGGGTCGTCGTGGAGCCAGTCCCGTGTGAGGCGGCTGGCACCGAGTGGGACGGACGTGGCAAGCTCCGGGAGCTCATCCGTTCCGTAGGCCATTTCGAAGGAACCGCCTCCGATGTCCAAGTCCAGGATGGGCCCTGCGCCCCACCCATACCAGCGCCGGACCGCGAAGAAGGTCATGGAGGCTTCTTCGCTGCCAGTGAGTTCCTGGAGGGTCACAGTGGTTTCATGTTTGACCCTTGCCAAAACCTCCGGACCGTTGGTGGCCTCGCGGATGGCCGAGGTACAGAATGCGAGGAGATCCTCCGCTTTGTGCCTGGCGGCGAACTCCCAAGCTTCCAGCACGAATTCAATGAGCTCGTGTTGCCCGGCGTCGTTGATGTTGCCATCGCCGTCCAGGTATTGCACCAGCGAGAGCGGGCGCTTATGGGAAGCGAAAGCTACCGGGCGCGCGCCGGGATGAGCATCCACCAGCAGGAGATGGACGGTATTGGACCCGATGTCGAGAACGCCAAGACGCATTCTGCCATTATTCCCCGAACCGAAGCCCGTGAAGCAACTTGTCAGCCAGGTTTCGCCGACTGGATTGCACCCGCCCGTTATTCGACTGGCTCTCCGGCTTCGTCGGCCCTTTTGAAGTCGCGGCGGATGTTGGCAATGCCTTCAGGGTCGATTTCGAAGCCGAACTCGCTTCCGGGATTGATCACCATGCCCAGTTCATCCCCAATGTTGCCGAGGATCGCTGAACCCATGGTGCCCAGGACGTGCGGGGCCGCTTCGAGGAAACGCTCATCCACGCGGCTGGGGTGGCTGAAAACCGCCAGGACAGGCTGGCCGTCGGCATTCGAGAGCACCAACGGCTCCACGGAGGAATCAGGGCCGTCCACAGCTTCAGAGCTGACAAGGTAAACCTCGTTGTTCAGGAAGGCGAGGATGACGTCCACCGGGTTCGCGTCCGGCTGTTCGGCCAAAGCGAGCTTCGCTTCGAGGTCGTTCAAAGGTTCGTTGTCCGGAGAAACCGTCTGTTCAGTCATGGTTCTACTCGACCACGATGCAGGCCGGGACGCAATTCACGAAAGCAATCCCGGCCGGCATTGATGCTACTTCTTGGCTGCGGTCTTCCTCGCCGGGGCCTTGCGGGTAGTGGTCCGCTTGACCGGTCCTTTGGCGCGCTTTTCCGCCAAAAGTTCGACGGCGCGTTCCCGAGTCAGTTCCTCCAGCGAGGTGGAACGCGGGACCGTAATGTTGGTGACGCCGTCGGTGATGTACGGGCCGAAACGGCCTTCCTTCACCACGATGTTCTTCTCCGAGACAGGGTCCGGGCCGAACTCTGCCAGCGGCGGGACCGAGGCACGTGCGCCGCGCTGCTTGGGCTGCGAGTAGATCTCCAGGGCCTGTTCCAGCGTGATGGTGAAGATTTCCTCTTCGGATCCGATGGACCGGGAGTCCGTACCCTTTTTCAGGTACGGCCCAAAGCGACCATTCTGCACGGTGATCGGGTTGCCGTCCGCATCCTCGCCGAGGACCCGGGGCAAGCTCATCAGTTGCAGGGCCTCGTCCAGGGTTACTGTATCCACGGTCATGGACTTGAACAGCGAACCCGTTCGCGGCTTGGCTTTTACAGGCTTCTTCGGTGGCTTGGGCTTGCCGTTCTTGTAGTACTCCACCGGCTGGTTGGCCAACTGTTCCTCGGTCATCTCCGGGATGATCTCGGTGACGTAGGCACCGTAGCGGCCGTTCTTGGCGACAACCGTGTGGCCCGTGTGCGGATCAGTACCCAACACCCGCTCCTCGGGGGCTGCGGTCTCCATGAGTTCCTTGGCCTTCGCAGCCGTGAGCTCGTCCGGGGCAAGTTCCTCGGGGACGTTGGCCCGTGCGGACTCAACCACCTCGCCGGTCTTCTCGTCCACTGTGGGAATGGAGCTTTCAAGGTACGGGCCGAACTTTCCGACACGCAGCGTGATGCCCTCGGCAATGGGCACGGAGTTGATCTCCCGGGCATCGATTTCGCCGAGGTTGTTAACGATGCTCAGCAGGCCGGGGTCTGCGTCTTCACCGTAGTAGAAGTGCTTGAGCCAGGCAGCACCGACGGCCTGGCCGTTGGCGATCTTGTCCAGGTCACCTTCCATATCTGCGGTGAACTCGTAGTCCACGTAGTCGGTGAAGTGCTGCTCCAAGAGGCGGATAACAGAGAATGCGATCCAGCTGGGAACCAAAGCGGAGCCCTGCTTACGGACATAGCCACGGTCCTGGATGGTGGAAATGGTGGACGCGTAGGTGGACGGACGGCCGATGCCCCGCTTTTCCAACTCAGCGGTCAGCGACGCTTCCGTGTAGCGCGGCGGCGGCGACGTTTCGTGGCCGACGGCCACGATGTCCGAAGCCGTGAGGGAATCATCCTTGGCAACGTTCGGAAGGCGACGGGCTTCGTCGGATTCGTCGTCCCCACGGCTCTCGTCCTTGCCCTCTTCATAGGCTGCAAGGAAGCCGGGGAAGGTGATGACCGTACCGGAAGCCGAGAACTCGGCGTCGCGTCCGTCAGCGGCCACTGCACCGAGGCGGATAGTGGCAGTAGAACCCTTGGCGTCAGCCATCTGGGAAGCGACCGTACGCTTCCAGATGAGCTCGTAGAGTCGGAACTCGTCGCCGCTCAGTTGCTTGGCAACCTGAGCCGGGGTCCGGAAAGAGTCACCAGCAGGACGGATGGCTTCGTGGGCTTCCTGGGCGTTGGCAGCCTTGTTGGCGTAGACGCGTGGGCTCTGGGGCACATACTCGGGACCATAGAGTTCAGCGGCCTGACGGCGGGATGCTGTGAGGGCCTCGTCGCTCAACGCCGATGAGTCGGTACGCATATAAGTGATGTAGCCGTTTTCATACAGGCGCTGGGCAACCTGCATGGTGCTCTTCGACGAGAAGCGGAGCTTACGGCCGGCTTCCTGCTGCAGGGTGGACGTGGTGAACGGCGCTGCGGGGCGGCGGGTGTAAGGCTTGGTATCTACCGAGCGGACGCGGAAATCAGCGTTCTCCAGGCCGGCGGCCAACGACGTCGCCAGTTCCTCGTTGAGGTGAACCACGTTGGAGGAGGTGAGCTGGCCGTTGTCGTTGAAATCGCGGCCGCTGGCAACCTTGGCGCCATCCACAGCGGCGAGCTTGGCTTTGAACGAGCCTGAGCCTGCACCGAACTGGCCTGTCAGGTCCCAGTAGGACGCTGCCCGGAAAGCCATGCGTTCACGTTCGCGGTCAACCACCATGCGAGTGACCACGGACTGCACACGGCCCGCTGAGAGTCCGCGGGCTACCTTGCGCCACAGGACGGGGGAGATTTCATAGCCGTAAAGGCGGTCCAGGATGCGGCGCGTCTCCTGGGCATCCACCAAGGCGGTATCAACGTCGCGCAGGTTGTCCATGGCGCGGTGGATGGCTTCCTTGGTGATTTCACCGAAGGTCATGCGGTAAACGGGAACCTTGGGCTTCAGGACCTCCAGGAGGTGCCACGCGATGGCCTCGCCTTCGCGGTCCCCATCGGTTGCGAGATAGAGCGCATCAGCGTCTTTCAGCTGAGCCTTGAGCTCGGCAACCTTTTTCTTCTTGTCCGGGGAAACAACGTAGTACGGCTTGAAGTCGTTTTCGACATCTACCGCGAACTTGCCCAGCGAGGTCTTCTTCAGTTCGGCAGGGAGGTCCGAGGGCTGCGGGAGATCCCGGATGTGGCCGATCGAAGCCTCGACGATGAAGCCCTCGCCAAGATACTTGGCGATGGTCTTGCTCTTGGCGGGAGACTCCACGATCACGAGTTTCTTGCCGGTTTTTGCCTTGCTGGGCACGGTGCTCCTACAGAAAAAATGTGTATTTGGGCTGCTGCCCATATTGGCCTAGTTCACCATAGTTTGCAGAATCCTGCGTTGTGGTGCGGAAACCAGGACGGACATTCGACGGCCCGGCGGGGCAGTTACTGACCGGGTGCTACGCGGTCATCCGGGATCATTGACCACAAGGTTGCCACACGTTCGGCCCCTTCGGGTATCTGAGTGGGATCCTCAAGTTCGTACTCCCGTACTACCTCACGGATTCTGTCCAAAAGTTCCCTGCGCTGTGGGTTGGTCAGGTACAGCAAGTTGCTGGAGAGGACAACCGCTGCCGGTTCTTCCCCGGTCTCCCCCCGTTGACGGCGTTCCCCGCGGGCCTTGGCGAAAGCGGAAGCCCGGCGCCGGAAGGCATCCAGCTCCAGATCCACCACGGCTATCTCGGGACTGGCAACGCTGCCTCCCGAGATGGTGAAGTCCGTTCCGGCAGCTTTCCAGCGACGCTCCCGGGCATCGCCGGCGTTCTCGGCCGGAGCCACGATCCCCCACTTTTGGAGGGCCCGAAGGTGGTAGCTCATGGCACTGGGCGTGAGACCGGTCCTGGCAGCGAGTTCCGTGGCTGTGTGGCTGACCTGCGTGGCGTAGAGCTCGGAGATGACCTCGATCCGGGCAGCGTGCGCTAATGCCCGGATAGCCTTGGGATCAGTGATCTCAACGGTCTTCTCGGCACGCTTCCGCCGAGGAACGTCGCCTGACGCCTGGGATGTTTCATTGTTCGCAGTCACTTCATCAGTGTAGTCAGGGTCACTTCCCGGAGGTCCGGTGTTTGATGAGCGCGGCGCCGCATCCCGGATCATGCGCTGACCTGCGCCGGGTCCGGGAGCAGGAACCCCTCCAGGACCAGGTTGGTGACATCGCGGAACAGCCCCTCACGGAAGGCAGCTTCATCGAAATCTTCGCCACCGCCCAGGAGTGCCACCAGTGCCGAGACGATCTGCTGAACGGACAACTCGCCATCGCAGGCCGAGACGAAGCCGGCGAGCTCTGTGCTCAGCAGGTTGGTTCGACGAAGACCAGCGCCCTGCCGCAGGAGGATGACTCCGGGATGGACTGCCCCTGGGCGCTGGTGCCGTTCCTCAGTGACGTCCTCCGCCACCACCAGATGCGCACCCTGTATTGGATGGGCCGCCAACCAATCGGCTCGTTCCACGGCGGCGCCCAAGTGCGGGCCGATGGGCTGCTCGATGGGGTAGGTGATTTCCTCGAAACGGTTGATCACGGCCGAGTGCCCGGATTCCGGGCGGCGCAGCCAGACCATGCCGAAGCCAATACCATCCACGTTTCTCGACGCGAAATCACGCAGGTAAGCGGCGTACGACTCCTTATATTGCTCACCTTCACGGTTCTGCGAGGCGTCCTGCAGCCAGGTCTCCGCGTACTGCTCAGGTCCCACCTGTTCCCGTTGGATGAACCAGATGTCCAGGCCAGAGCCCTGGAGCCATGCTGTGGGCCGGTCCTTCCAGGCCGTTCCCGACGCAATCTCCCAATTGCCCAGCATCTGGGCCGTGCCACCCGGCGCGAGGACCCCGGCGAGGGACTGGATGAGGGAAGAGACGATCTCGTCGCCGGGAAGTCCACCGTCGCGGTAGGTGAATTGCTCGGATGACGATTCACCTCCTGTGCGCGGCGTGATCACGAAAGGCGGATTGGACACGACCAGACCGAACTTTTCGCCCGCAACTGGTTCCAGGAGCGAGCCCAGCCGGAGGCTCACCCGCTTCTCCAAATCATGGGGGTCCAGCCCCAGCTCTGCTGCGTTCAGCAGCAGGTTGAAGCGGGTGAAGGCGAGGGCCCGAGCGGAAATGTCCGTGGCCGTCACATGCTCGCAGTGGTGCAAGAGATGGAATGTCTGGATGCCGCATCCCGTTCCCAAGTCCAGGGCACGCTCGGTGTGCTGCCGGAACGTGGTTTGGACCAACGTGGTGGATGCCCGCCCAATTCCCAGGACGTGATCATGCCGCAGGACTCCCGGCTGCTGGTGGGCTGCGAGGTCGCTGGCAACCCAGAGTTCCGCCCCGCCGGTGCCATCCGTGTTGGCGTCCCAACCATAAGGGCGCAGGTCAACCTTGGCCCGGACGACTCCCGAGTCCACTGTGACCAAGCCCAGTTCCGCAAGCCCTTGCGTTCGTATGCCGGGAAGGGCCGCGTCCATGTCGATGACGGACTGTGGGACCGCGAGCAGCCAGAGGCGGACAACCGCTGCCAGCGACCTCATGGCTGTGTCCTTGGAATCTGCCAGCCGCTCACTGGCAAGGAGTGCCGGAACGAGTTGGTCCCTGCCGAGTGCCTCCGAGGCGGCCTCTCCCAGATGTTCCGCCACACCGTCCACCGTGTAGGAGACGGCACGAAGGTCCGCGGCGAGCGCCAAGAGCAGCTGGGGATGGTCGCTGCGGGGGGCATCGTCAATATTGCCGGCGGTAAACAAAGAAGGTGTGTCAGTCACCTTGCAAGTGTAGGGGCGGCACAGGGGCCCGTGGATCCTTTGGTCTGCGGTATGTGGACAAAGACCCGCCCCGGAAACCGGTAGCGTTGGAATCATGCTCAACTTCTCCACCACAAGGCGCCGAGCGGGCCTTGTTGCCATCACTGCGGCGACACTGCTGGGAGTCTGCGCCTGCCAGCCGCAGGCCAACATCGCGGACGCGGACGTCCCCGCGTGGAAGGAAAAGGTCCTCCCGGCGGCCACAGGCCCGGTTCTGGAAGACTCCGGCAAGATCCTCAACCGGGACCCGCTGACCAAGGAAGCGTCCAGCGTGCCTGCCGGGAACTACACACTCACCATGGCGTGCGACGGAGGCGGCAAGGCGTACTTCGCAGTGTCTTCGGACGGCAACAAGGTGGCCGACGCAGCCGCAGCGTGCAACGGCAGCCTCGATGTGGTGAAGATCAAGGTACAGGGCAGCGGTCCCCTCAGTATCTCCACCAGCAGCGTCGATGCCCCATTGATCTTCGCCTATCACCTCGTACCAACAGCGAGCTAGAACGTCACCACCGCCTCCCCGGAAATCCCTTCAGCCATCGGCTGCACGGGCGTAAAGTCAGTGCATGGGCAGCAAGGCAGCTCGCTCGGCAAGGTCGCAGCGGCTGGCGAGGGCCGCCGTCGGACTTCTCATTGTGATGTGCGGCAGCATGACGGCGTGCGAATACACCTACGACGACGACGGCAGGCCGGAGGCCAGCCCCACGTCAACAGCGGGCAATGTGGTTCTTCCGCCCGACCCTGCGCTGGAGCAGACAGTCACCGGCGATGCCCTGGACGAGTGGGCAAAATCGGCGTTGCCCGAATCGCAAGGGCAGTCGTTCTACTCCAGCAGTGGCTACCTTAACCCTGGCGAGTCCAAGTCTGAGCAAACCGTCCAGTTGCCCGGTGGGACCTATGCGGTGACGTTGGCGTGCCGTGGGACACGCAGGGTGATGTTCGCCGTCAAAGTGGGCGAGGCAGAGCTCGTGGACTTGACGCTGGGGTGCGCCAACGCGCGGGTGAGCGTGGTGCAACTGGAGACAGACGCCGTGCTGTCCATCACCGTCGGGTCCAGGTCGGACGCCAACTTCGCTTACAGGGTGAGCAGGCTCTGAAGCCCCTAGGCGGCTTCGCAGCCTCCGGGGCATCGCAGCGTCTCAGGGCTGGAAGCGCACTCCGCACAGTAAAGGGTCAACGTGCGGCAGCTGAGATTGGAGCAGTTCTCGAATTTATTGGTGGGCGCCGCGCAACGGACGCATTCTCCGATGGTCTTCGCGTCCTCGCTGAACTCCACGTGCATGCGCTTGTCGAACACATAGAGGGAGCCCTCCCAAAGGCCCTTGTCCTTGAACGTTTCGCCGTAGCGAACGATCCCGCCGTCCAGTTGGTAAACCTCTTTGAAGCCTCTGTTGACCATCAAGCTGGACAGCACTTCGCAGCGGATGCCCCCCGTGCAGTAGGTGACGACCGGTTTGTCCTTGAGGTCGTCGTACTTCCCCGAATCGAGTTCCTTGATGAAGTCGTGGGTGGTGTCCACATCCGGAACGATCGCGTCCTTGAACTTGCCAATCTGGGCCTCGAACGCGTTGCGGCCGTCGAAGAACACCACATCTTCGCCACTGGACTTCTTGGCGTCCACCAGGGCGTGGAGTTCCTCGGGTTGCAGGTGCTTGCCGCCCCCGACAACGCCGTTGTCGTCCACCTTCAACTCACCGGGAGCCCCGAACGACACGATTTCATCGCGGACCTTGACGCTGAGGCGCGGGAAGTCCGCGGCGCTGCCTTCGGACCATTTGAAGTCGATGCCGTGGAAACCCCGATATTCGCGCGTCGTCTTCACATACTGCTTCATGTTGTTCAGCTCGCCACCCACAGTGGCGTTGATGCCATCCTTCGAGATAAGGATCCGGCCGGTGAGTCCCAACTTTTCGCACAGGGCGCGCTGCCACAGACGCACGGCGTCGGGGTCGGCGATCGGGGTAAAGCCATAGAAGAGCACAATTCGGTTCAAAGCCACTATTCAAGGGTACTGGGTGCAGTAAAATCCACCTCTGCCGGGGGCGCCGGATGCCCTCGCGAGTGAAGAAGTCACAATTCCATAAGCAACGATCCTTCGGCTGACTACGCTCTGTTGCTTCACCGGGTGCTGGCATAGTCTCTCTACATGAGTCCAGATGCCTTGGTTGAAGACATTGCGCACCTCTTGGAAGTCTGGGTAGCCGGTTGGTCCGGTTGCCGCGGCTATCAGTCACGCCAAGAAGGACGCTTCCCTGCCGCTCTTCGCGCCGACAAGACCGGTGATTGGGAGTATTTCGCCCATGACCCCTCGGACGAAGAGTTCACCGCCTTGGCGGCCAAGACCGCAGAAGCCCCCACCCGGATCCTGACGGTCCTCACCAACGACGTCCAACGGTACAAGTACCTGGCTGAACAGCACGGGCTCACGGTGACATCGGCTTCGCAAACCATGATGATCGTGGACATGGAAACCCAGGACGCCGAAGATCCATGGCTCCCGGACGACGATCTCGAACTTGCCACCTCGGAAGCGAACGGAGTCCATCACGCCGTGGTCCACTCCGGTGAACAAGTTGCCGCCAGCGGCCGGGTGTTCGTGGTGGACGGCACCGCGGTCTTCGACAAGATCGTCACTGAACCACAGTTCCAACGGCGCGGCTTGGGCAGCTTCATCATGAAGGCCCTCGCTGCCCAGGCTTTCTCGCACGACGTCGAAAACGGGCTTCTCCTGGCATCCTTGGACGGCCAGAAGCTCTACTCCCATCTTGGCTGGGACGTGGTCTGCCACGTGCTCATGATGTCGGTCAGCGGCGCGGAAGGATCAGATCTCTCGGGGGCCTGAGAAGCGCCGCTCCGCGGCCATGTTCGACGGCGGTGCCCACGGGCGCCGCCGTTTGCGGCGGTGCCCACGGGCGCCGCCGTTTGCGTGCCCGCACAGTGACAGAATGATTCGGTGGCTGTACCAAATTCGCTGATCTCCATGCTGGGCCGGACTCCGGACCCGGAGCAGCTGCGCCATGTCCACACGATCCCTGCCCGAAAAGCCGTCAACGAACCGTGGCCTGGCTGGGTGCACCCGGACGTCGTGGCGGCCTACGGATCGCTGGGCATCCACGAACCCTATAGACACCAGATCCAGGCCGCGGAGCTCGCCCATTCCGGCCAGCACGTAGTCATCGCTACCGGAACCGCTTCCGGCAAATCGCTCGCCTACCAGCTCCCCGCCTTGGACGCGATCCACCGCTCGGAGCTGCGGGTCCTGTCCGATCCCGGGAAAATCCACGACGACGGCGCGGTCACCCTGTACCTGTCCCCTACGAAAGCCCTGGCAGCGGACCAGCTCGCAGCCATCCGCTCGCTGAAGTTGCCAACCGTGCGGGCGGAAACTTACGACGGCGACACCGACGTTTCGTCGCGCCGTTGGATCCGTGACCACGCCAATTTCATCCTGGCCAACCCGGACATGCTGCACTTCGGCATCCTTCCCAACCACACGTGGTGGGCGAGGTTCTTCCGGAGGCTGCGGTACGTGATCGTGGACGAGGCCCACAGTTACCGCGGCGTGTTTGGCTCGCATGTGGCCAACCTGATGCGCCGGCTGCGCCGGATCTGCGCCTACTACGGCGCAGGGACGTCCTTCCCTGAGCCGATATTCATTGCTGCTTCCGCCACGGCATCCGACCCCGGAGTTTCCTTCGGGAGGCTGATCGGGGCCCCCGTCCGGGAGGTTTCCGAAGACTGTTCTCCACACGGCTCCACCACCGTGGCTTTCTGGGAGCCCGCGCTGACTGACGTCAAGGGTGAAAATGGAGCCAAACAGCGCAGGACAGCCGTGGCCGAAACCGCGGACATCCTGGCCAACCTTGTTTCGTCCCGCGTCAGGACCATCGCCTTCATCAAGTCCCGACGAGGGGCGGAGTCCATTGCGTCCATCACCAAAAGACTGCTGGACGAGGTTGACCCCAGCCTTCCGGGCCGAGTGGCGGCCTATCGATCCGGCTATCTGCCGGAAGAACGGCGCGCCCTGGAGCAAGCTTTGAGGTCCGGTCAGCTGCTGGGGGTCTCCAGCACCTCTGCCCTTGAATTGGGCATCGATATCTCGGGGCTTGATGCCGTGCTGGTGGCTGGCTGGCCGGGTACCCGCGCGTCGCTCTTCCAGCAGATCGGCCGGGCAGGGCGGGCAGGCCAAGACGCCATCGCTGCCTTCGTGGCCAGCGACGACCCCTTGGACACCTATCTGGTGAACCATCCGGAAGCGATCTTCGACGTGTCCGTGGAAGCCACCGTCTTCGATCCGGGCAATCCCTACGTCCTGGGGCCGCACCTTTGCGCGGCCGCGGCCGAGTTGCCTATCGGACCGGCGGAGCTGGAACTCTTCGGTCCCACCGCCGAGGGCCTCCTGGACCGCTTGGTGGTCCAGGGATATCTGCGCAAGCGGCCCGCGGGGTGGTTCTGGACCCATCCCGAGAGCGCTGCCGGGATGGTGAACCTCCGGGCAGATGGTGGTGGTCCGGTGAGCATAGTCGACGCCGAGACAGGGTCCCTCCTGGGAACCATGGACTCGCCACAGACGCACTATCAAGCACACACGGGTGCCATCTACGTCCATCAAGGCGAGAGCTACCTGGTGGAGGACCTGAACGAAGCGGACCATTGCGTGATGGTCAGGCGAGTGAACCCCGACTTCTACACCACGGCACGGGACGTGACCCAGATCGAAGTATTGGAAACGTCGCGCTCGGTCCAATGGGGTGACATCACCGTGCATTTCGGCGACGTCAAAGTGACCACCCAAGTAGTCTCCTTCCAGAGAAAAGCCTTGATTTCGAATGAGATCCTCGGTGAGGAACCGCTGGAACTCGGTGCCCGCGACCTCTTTACCAAGGCCGTTTGGTTCGTGGTGGACAACCGTTCACTGCATGGGGCCGGGCTGGTGGAAGCCCAGTTTCCTGGTGCGCTGCATGCCGCTGAACATGCCGCCATCGGCCTCCTCCCCTTGGTGGCATCCAGCGACCGCTGGGACATCGGCGGCGTGTCGACCGCTCTGCATGCTGACACCGGGGTGCCCACGATCTTTGTCTACGATGGCCACCCTGGCGGCGCCGGATTCGCTGAACGGGGTTTCGAGAAGGCCAAGATATGGTTGACGGCCACACGTGAGGCCATCAAAGCCTGCGAATGCGACGCCGGCTGCCCGTCCTGCGTTCAGTCCCCCAAATGCGGCAACAAGAACAACCCGTTGGACAAGGCAGCCGCCATCACTCTCCTTGGCGTATTGCTGAAGGACGCGGTCTAACCGACGCTGTGCCGAAGCGAGCAGCCGCGGCTACGGCGGCTTACGGAGGCGGCCCCGCACGCGCCTTGCCGCTGGCAACACCCCACTGGAAAGGGTGTGCCAGTTCCGTCGCAACTTCCACCTCCTCCCCGCCGACTACGGTGCAGGAAGAGAGTTTCGCCTGGTGGCGTCCCGCTACGTCCGCGGCCACGGCACACGGGTCTCCGGGAGTGAGGCCCCGAGCGGCATCGGCCCCGGCCAGTGCTGCGAGATCTGCGGCGGTGGCAGCACGGGTCCCCATGGCCGCGGCCTGCGCGAGGAGAACCACCACAACCAGCAACGCCATCACGACGGCGCCCAATGTCAGCGCCAGAACCGTCCCGGACCCGCGGTCGGGAGGGGAAGCCGGCAGCACATCGTTCACGGCGTACCGGCCTCTCCCCTGGCAGACGCAAATGCTGTCAGCTTCCACGGGATAAGGTGCCCCAGTGCTCCCCCGACAGGTGACGAAGCCGTCACAGTGAGCCATTCGCCGTCGTGGGTCTGGGTTGAACTCGCTCCCTCTCCGGCAAGGCGTTTGACGATCCCGTCCACCGAAGCGGGTGCCTCGCCCCTGGCAGAAGCACGTGCTCCGGCCCTGGCCGCTTCTTCCAACCGCAGCTGGGTGATGCCCGCAGCGCCGCCTGCCAGCAGGAATGCCAAAAGTAGAATCAAAGCTGGCAAAGCGACGGCGAACTCAGCGGTGACCGCACCCCGTTCCTTACCGCCATGGGAGGCTCTCCAGCGGGCAGGCAGCACGTACGTCATGGCAAGGACAGTGCCGTGCGGATCAGGTTGAGCAGGAAACCCCGGACTTCCTCGCTGCGAAGGATGACCACCAGCAAGCCCGCGAGGCCTACCGCGGCAAGGGTGGCGATAGCGTACTCGGCCGTGGCCATGCCCAGTTCGGAGCCCATCAGCTTGGTCCTGGCGCTTGCCCTTGTCCAGAAGCCATCGTCCTGAAGTCGCCCGTCCTCGAACTCCTCAAGGTC
Organism: Paenarthrobacter sp. FR1; assembly: GCF_051106045.1. Classification (NCBI taxonomy): domain Bacteria; kingdom Bacillati; phylum Actinomycetota; class Actinomycetes; order Micrococcales; family Micrococcaceae; genus Paenarthrobacter; species Paenarthrobacter sp. FR1. The sequence continues at coordinate 968,667 of NZ_JBPFSF010000001.1, forward strand.
CTCTAAGCCGGGTTCGTACTGCCCCGGTTCATACTGCCCAAGTTCGTACTGCCCGGGTTCGTCCCCAAGATCGAATTGCTCGAGATCGTTTTGTTCCAACTGGTACTCGGAGAGTTCGTATTGCTGGGTTGTCATCGGTATCCCGGAGGAAGCCTCAGGGACTTCAGCCGGCCGGTCCTGGGGCACATCACTGAGAGGGTCGGGAAGTGTAGTGGACAGTGTTTTCACGGGTGGAGTTCCTTTCATATATGCCAGCGCTTTCGCCGGCTGGTTCGACTCTTCCGTGCCGCAAAGAGCCCCGAAAGTGAGGGATCACGTCAAGTGGATAAACCACTGTGCGCTCCGGATGTGGAGGGAAAGTGGTCAGCTGTCACAGCTCAACCGGAGGGAAGCATCGCAATCAGTACGGGGACGATGCCAAGGCAGATGAAGGCCGGCAAGGAGCACAAGCCCAGAGGAACCACAAGTTTCACGCCCAAGGCAGCCGCCCGCTTCTCCGCGGCGCGAAATTGCTCGCGCCTCTCCCTGGCGGCCTGCGCGTACAGAATGGCCGCCGAAGGGGCCCCTGTCAGGGCAGCGAAAGCCAGTGCATCCTTCAACCGCACGACTTCGGTGGCGTGTTTGGTGGGCGCCCGCCAAGCGGTTTCCCAGTCGACGCCAATCGCCAGCGCGGCCACCACGGGCCTCAGCGACTGGCTGATTGGAGGCGCGGCGCACCGGGCAATGAGTTCCAACGCCCGGCCTATTCCAGCCCCGGCATCAAGCATTGACGCCATCAGCTCCAGCATCATCGCTGTATCGCGAAGACCGTCGGGAAGGTGCAACGGTTCCCTGACCTCCACTGCGACGCCGGGCCGTCGCGAAGAGTAGTCCGGCGCGGTGTCATCCCCGCTGCCTCCACCAAACCTGGACCTCACCCGCGCCGGCAAGGCGAAACCAACGAATGCAGCCAATGCCAGGACGGCCATCATTGTGAGGATCCAGACTCCAGCCATCAGACACCTCCGGAAGCGGACACCACCAGGCGTGATGACCAAACCCGTCCGGCCACCGTCAGCAGGAGCCCGGCACCAAGAGTGGCAACACCCCAGATGTTGTCCAGGAGGATTCCCAACGGATCAACCCCCAGGGCCATCCCCAGCACCAACCCGAACACCGGCAGCCACGACAACAGCCGAACGGTTGCCTTGGGCCCTGCGAGCGCCGTCTGCCGTGCGGCTTCAGCGTCCTCTTCGGCTTCCAGCTGGGCTGCGAATCGAGCGAGGAGATCGGCAAGGGGACACCCGCTGGTTTCGGCCACCTCCAGGCAGGCGGCCATCTCCATCCACACACGACGCTCCGAACTGCCACGACGGCGAAACACTTTTCCCGCCGCCCCACGGATCGCTTGAGCCGGTGAGCCTCCTACTGCCGGCGCTGCCCGTACCGCGGCGAGGACCTTCAGGGATTCTTCGGAGAGCCGGGCCGGGCTTTCCGCCGCTACGCGCGGGCCGCCGTCCATGGTCGCCTGGAAGCCGTGGACAAGCCACAGCTCCTCCCAGAGCCTGGAAGATCCCCTTCCACCCCGCAACAGCGCCGCGATTTGCTGCACCAACACCACCAAGGACAAAGGCTCAGTCCGCTGCCGCCGCGAGAGAGCAAGCAGCGGACGGCGATGGGCAACCTCGCCCCCATCGACGGGCGCATTACCCAAGCTCATCCGAACCCGCGGGCCGTCAGCGCGGAGGCCCCGGAGGTGCAACCAGGCCGCAAGAGCAGTAACAAGGACCAGACCGATGATCAAGGTTCTTGTCCCGTGCCTGCTGACGGACCAAAGTCCGGCAGCCTGTGCTGCGGGGCCGGCCCTGCCGCCGGGGGTGAGGCCAAGGAAAGCCTGGCGGCCAGGTCCTGCCACGCCGGACCCCGGGTCATCCCCGACGGACTCCAGCAGAGGGCATTCACCACCTTCTGGCCCTCGTTGCCGTCTGCCAGTACGCCGATGGATGCAATTCTCCGTCCAGACTGGGTTCGGTCGACGTGAATCACTACGTCCAAAGCGTTGGAGACCTGCAAACGCACGGCCTCAGCGCTCAACCCTGCGAGCGCCCCGAGAGCAACCAATCGTGCCGGCACAGCTTCGGCCGTATTGGCATGGATGGTGCCGCCGCCACCCGTGTGCCCCGTGTTGAGTGCGGTCAGCAGTTCACGGACCTCAGCGCCACGGCATTCACCGACGATGAGCCTGTCCGGCCGCATACGCAAAGCCTGGCGGACCAATTCACCGAGGTCCAGCGCACCTCCGCCCTCAAGATTCCCGTGCCGCGATTCAAGAGTCACCACGTGTGGGTGGACGGGGTTGAGCTCGGCAGCGTCCTCGATCAGGACAAGCCGCTCCTTCGGGTGGCTCAGGCCGAGCATGGTGGACAACAGGGTTGTCTTGCCGGAACCAGTGGCCCCGCTGATCAGGAAACTGAGCTTCCGCGCCATGATGGCCCGGAGTACCACCTCGACAGGCTCTGAAAACATGGCGCTCTCCCTCAGCTCAGCCAGAGTGAACACTGCTTCACGTCGGATGCGGATGGACAGCAAAGTGCCTGCGGTGGATATCGGTGCGAGGACAGCGTGTACGCGATAGCCACCGTTCAGTCGGACGTCCACGCAGGGAGAGCCGTCGTCCAATCGACGGCCGCCGGCTGAAACCAGCCGACCAGCAAGCGACCTGATGTGTTGTTCAGAGTCGAAGTAAACGGCCGAGCGTTCCAACCCGTTCCCGCGATCCAACCAGACAGAATCCGGACCGTTGACGAAGATGTCAGTCACAGCGGGATCGTGGGCCAGTTGCTGCAGGGGTCCCAGCCCATTCAACTCGGCATTGATGGATTCCACTGCCTCCAACGCCCCGGCCGTGCCCAGCAACCGGCCGCTGGCTTGGACGGCGGCTGCGACTGTGGACGGTGTCACAGGACCGCTGCCCGCGAGCACCGACTCCCGTACAGTCTCAAGGAGAACGGAGTCCAACCGGCGGCCCTGCCGGCGCCGATCTCCTTCGGCAAATCTGTTCACTGGAAGGCTCCGTTCAACTCCAGCACGTCATCCGCAAAACGGATCACGGGCTTTCGGCGGCCGAGTTCCAGCAACCGGCCAGCCTCGGTGCCAGCTGCCACACCCCGTAACTCCGGGATAATGCCCAACAACGGCAATCCGAGGGACTCCGCGATGAACGGAGCATCCACGGAGGAAGCACCGCCCCCACGGACCAGCAGCCCGGCGTCTACCGGTGGGAGTTCGTTCAGGAGGTGCGCTGCCGCCACGGCGGATTTGAGGTTGGGCGTAGCGAGCAGCACTATCCTGTCGCAGTCCCATGCGAAAGTCCTCAGTCCCTCACCACAGCGCCCAATGTCGACCACGATGAGTTCGAAGCTCCGGCGTGCGGCATCCATGACCGCGGCGTGGGCGCCCGCATCAGGGACATGAACCGGTTCCCGCGTCCCGGGCCATGACAGGTAGGCGAAGCCCCCGGCCATGGGCAGGGAATCCCGGAATTGGGTGGGATCAATGCTGCCCCGTGTCTCGGAGAAGTCGGGCCACCGTAGGCCTGGGACGTCGTCGGCCGTAACGGCCAGTTCCAATCCGCCGCCCCAAGGATCACCATCGATGAGCATGGTGCTGATGCCGTGGCCGGCCGCAGCCTGGGCGAGCCAAATTGAGGCGGTGGTGGCTCCTGCTCCGCCCGAACCCCCGATGATTCCCAGAACGGTCCCCCCGAGGTCGGGAGAGCCGGACATGCTGAGGTGTTCCGCCAACCATGCGGCAGCCTCGGGCAGGACTGCGACCCGCTCGGCTCCAAGTGTCGCCGCCAACCGCCATAAGCCGTCCCCTTCTGTGGCTTTTCCCAGCAGCACAGAGGGGACCCTTCTCCTCGGCGGCAATTCGCGGACATCGCTGCCCACCAAAACGACGTCCGCGCTGTCCCATCCGGGGGAGGCCCCTGTCACGTCCGTGGCCGTCCGCAACGTTCCCCCTGCGGCCGCGACTATCCGTTTGGCTTCCTCCTGAAAATAGGCGTCGCCGGAGACGAGAAGGATCTCCGCGGCATTGTGCGGCACCCATGATCCATCCGTCCCCACCTCGGCTGCTTCGCTGCTGGTTTGTCTGTGTCGACTTTGTCTGTCTCGACGATCTCGCTTGCCCATCCACCCAGAATGGTTCGAACAGTGGACCCGCGTAAGGAAGCAAGAGGGCTATGTGGACAAGCAGTCGATAGCCAGCTGTGTGGAGGACAAGTTGTCCGGCCGCGGCGGGTTTGAGAACCACGCCACCCCAGCGAACCACACACCCCAGCGAACCACGCCACCCCAGCACACAAGGCAGAATGGAGACCATGTACTTGCTGCTCGCCGCCCACCCGGAAGGCGCAGCCATACAGAGGATCTCCCCCACCGGAAAAGCTACGGCTGACGCACGCGTTGTCACCCGGGGCGAGCTGGCCGGCGTCGTGCGTGAATTCGAAGCCCAGCGGCCCCGCTGGGTGTGGCATCGTGCCCAGGACTGGTACCCCGAACTGCTCGCGCAAGGCATCGAACTGGAACGCTGCCATGACCTCGCACTGTGCGGAGCCATCCTGGCTCATTCTGAATTCACGGCGCACACCGACTACGCCAGGCACGCGGTCAAGCTCACCCAGGACGATGACGCATCACCGCCCCGTGCCCTTCAGCCCCCACCGCCGCCGGCCGATCAAGGTGCCCTCTTCGAGGACATCGCGCCGAAGAATCCCAAAGCAGGGCTGGCTGAGCTCAAAGAGGAGTTCGCGGCCCAGCAACACGCGGTCTCACAGGTCGCCACGGACCAGCAGCAAAAACAACGCCTTCAATTGCTGCTGGCCGCTGAATCAGCGTGCGCCATCATTGCCGTTGAGATGCAGCATGCTGGTGTCCCGTGGCGCGAGGAACTGCATCAGCAGATCCTCGCCGAGGTCTTGGGTACCCGGCCACCCCTGGGGCACAGGCCCCCGGCCCTTGAGGTTCTGTGCGCCGAACTCAGGAGCATCCTCAACTCCCCCAGCCTGAACCCGGACTCGCCCCAAGACCTCATGCGTGCCCTGCACCGCAATGGGATCGAGGTCAAGAGCACCCGCCAATGGGAGCTCCAGGAATCCAAACACCCGGCCATCCAGCCACTGCTGGCGTACAAGAAGCTCTCCCGGCTGCACACCGCCAACGGCTGGGCCTGGCTGGATGCGTGGGTCAGGGACGGGCGGTTCCACCCTGAGTACGTCGTGGGCGGCGTGGTGTCCGGGAGGTGGGCGTCGAGGGGCGGTGGTGCCCTGCAGATTCCACGCAACATCCGGGCCGCGGTCCATGCCAACCCGGGCCACAAGCTCATCGTCGCCGACGCCTCCCAACTGGAACCGCGGGTCCTGGTGGCATTGGCCCAAGACACCAAGATGGCCGAGGCCGCACGGGACAAGGACCTCTACGCAGGCATCGCGGCACAGGGATTCGGTGGCGACCGGGCGAAGGCGAAGATTGCCCTGCTCGGTGCCATCTACGGCGCTACCACTGGCGAATCGGGCAGGCTCATGCCGCAGCTCACGCGTACCTATCCGCGCGCCGTGGGGTTCGTTGAGCAGGCAGCCCGCGAGGGCGAGGCCGGGCGAACAGTAACTACGCGCCTCGGTCGAAGCAGCCCGCCTCCGTCAGCTGGCTGGTTGCGCGGCCAGCAATCCACCACCGCGGAGGAGCAGCGCCGGGCGGACAACCTGGCCCGCTCACGGGGCCGCTTCACCCGAAACTTCGTGGTCCAGGGCTCGGCAGCTGAGTGGGCAGCATGCTGGTTGGCAGAATTACGACGGCGCCTGCGGGCCTTGCGTGCCGAGGGCGCACCGTCCGGGGAACTCGTCTTCTTCCTGCACGACGAAGTGATGGTTCATGCGCCTGACGTCGCCGTGGATGCCTGCATCCGTGCCATCGAGGAGGCGGCGACTGCCGCGAAGGAACTGATGTTCGGGAGGATACCGGTGGAGTTTCCGGTGAGCGTGGCCGTCGTCGATTCCTACGACAAGGCGAAATAGCACCAACACGGACGACTATCCAGTCATATCTCGCCATATGAGCCGGAATGAACCTCCTGTGACGGGTACCGCCCAGTAACTGGTGGTTGATCCGAGGTTCTGGATACTTTCACTATGTGGACGCGGTTCGCCGTTCCATGTCTGTATGCAAGGAAGCATCCATAGGGGGAAGAAGCGATGGCTGGCAGGTTTGAAATTCTCAAGGACAACGACGAAGGGTTCCGGTTCCGCCTCACCGCGGCCGATGGCACTGTCGTGGCCGAATCACCCACGTTCACGCACCTCGAAGGCGTCATTGCCGGCATCAACGCCGTGCGGGAGAACGCTGCCACAGGACTGATCGTGGACCGTTCGGCGACGGGCCGTAAGGCCGCCTGACAGGGAACGTCCGGGGGCCGGGCCGCGCGGCACCTAGAGGTCGATGTCCCGCAATTTGTCTTGATCCCAGGGGACCGTCCATCCCAGCTCGTCGAAGAGACCGCTCAGGACCATGCCGGTGAAGCCCCAGACCAGCACGCCGTTAACAGTGAAGCCCGGGCTGGTGTACGTGCGCCCAAAGCGCGTGATGGTGGCGGTGACCCGGTTGACAGGATCAAGGAGGTCGCGGACCGGGACCCTGAAGACCTGCGCCGACTCTGCATAGTCCACTACCCGAACAGGCGACGGCGCATCCCACCACGCCAGCACGGGTGTCACACGGAAATTGCTGCGGATAAGTCCGAGTTCCGGAATCACTCCCAGCACCCGTACACCCTCCGCGTCCAGGCCGGTTTCTTCCACCGCTTCACGAAGTGCCGCGGCCACCACTGAATCGTCTTCGGGGTCGACGCTGCCACCAGGGAACGCCACCTGCCCTGGATGATCGTCCAGGGTGTGGGCCCGCTCAAGGAGGAGAACGTCGAGGTCGGCGGGGGCGATGGGTCGACCCGACTCGGCAGGAACGTTATCCAGCACGCCGAACAGCATCAGGACTGCGGCCGGGCGGTTGGTTTCCGGGCTGACTGGAAGCCGCTCCCACAGGGCCGAGTGCTGCTGCTGGCCTGCTTCAAAGCGGCTCACCAAGGCGGACAGTTCCTCGAGCGCGGTCACCCGGGCCTCCTTTGCGATTCCATGCGGATCTCTGCGGCCCGGTGCGTCTCCGCCAGGAGTTGCTCAAGCAAGGCCTCGTTGCCCGGGGCGAGCTCGTATTTCAACAGCTTGGCCGCCTTGACCGGATCCGTCTCGCCATCGCCGTAGCTCGGGCACAGGCTGGCCACCGGGCAAGCTCCACAAGCGGGCTTCCTGGAGTGGCAGATCCTGCGTCCGTGGAACACTACACGGTGCGAAAGCATGGTCCAGTCCCTTGGCTCGAAGAGCTCAGCGACGTCGAACTCGATTTTCACCGGGTCATCGGATGCCGTCCACCCAAAGCGGCGGGCCAATCGTCCGAAGTGGGTGTCCACCGTGATCCCAGGGACACCGAAGGCATTTCCCAGGACCACGTTGGCGGTCTTGCGTCCGACGCCGGGCAGCGTGACCAGATCTTCAAGCCGTCCCGGGACCTCGCCGTCGAATTCGTCCACCAGCCGGGTGCTGAGCGCCAACACATTGCGCGCTTTGGCCCTGAAGAAGCCTGTGGGTTGGAGGATCGTCTCCAATTCCGCCGGGTCTGCTTCAGCCAACGCTTTTGCGTCCGGATAGCGGGCAAACAGGATCTTGGTGACTTGGTTGACCGCCACGTCGGTTGTCTGCGCCGAGAGGACCGTAGCCACCACCAGTTCAAATGGATTCCTGAAGTCGAGCTCCGCATGCGCATACGGATACTTGTCGGCAAGAACCCTGTTGATCTTGCGTGCCCGTCGTTTGAGTGCGAGCAGCGAACCAGCTTCAGCGATGGCCACGGTGTCCCTGCCTAGCCGCGTTCGATGTTGCTGAGCTCCCGAAGAACCCCAACCTTGCCGTCGGTGTCCTGGACCAGGAATTCATGGCCGCGGTCCTCGAGTGCCAGCACCCAACCGCCGGGTTCAATGGTGAAGGAGGGGAGGCCCGTGTGTTCGTCGTACGCAGTCCGCGGCTGGGCGACGGCGAACCAGAAGGCCTCATAGGCAGGCGAGTCCGATTCCTCCGGACGGCTTGCGGGGTCCACGGTGGCACCGATGGTGTCGCTCACCTTGCGGGTGTCGCCCGAGACAATCGGCGTCGCCATGGTGGCAGCCCACGGTTGTTGCGCTGTCGGCTGTTGCGCTGCCGGCTGTTGCGCTGCGGGAGCCTGCGTGGCGTGCTGCGTGGTGGCAGTCTCAGGAGCCGTAGCCGGGGCCTTCGCAGAGTGGTCCTTTGCGTCCGATTCGCTGGTTGGTTCCTCGCGCTGAGGCGTGGGGGTCGCGGGCGAGGCACCGGCCCTGGAAGGGGCAGCAGCTGCAGGTACAGACTCCCCCGCTGCCTTCGCGTCTGCTGAATGCACGACGGCGGGTGCTTCCGGTCCCGTCGACGGCCAAGTTCCAGTGTTGCCAGTTCCAGGGGTGCCACTGTCGGGGGTGCCAGTTCCAGGGGTGCCAGTTCCAGGGGTGCCGGTTCCATAGGTGGCTGGCGGCGCGAAGGGGCTCGGCCCGGCGGGTGTGCCCCCGCCCGGGGCGTTGGAGGAAGCAGGGACGGCCGCCGCAGCGGGTGGCTGGTATCCGGACGTCGAACCAGACGTGCTGCCGCCCGTCGGTTTGGGAGCTTTGGGGGCTTTGGGAGCAGCCGGTTTGCGGCTGGGTACTGCTGCTTCGCGGGCAACAACGTGGGCCGGCGTTTCAGCACGCCCCTTGAAGTCGGCTGAGAGCCACGGCAGATGCGGCGCCAGGACCGTGGCGGCCAGCAGGCCTACTGAACCCACCAGGCCCAGCAGAACGCTGCCGTTGAACGAGTTGGCAATGGTGAGGAAGAACAGTGGGAAAGCGAAGGAAGCCGTGACGGACGCGAACTGGTCAACGGACAGTGACCCGACGCGGACGATGGTGCCAGGCTGCAATCTGCGGGCGACGAAGAGCGCCACCACCACCAACGGGAGGATGATGCCCAGCAACAGGAAAAACAGGTTTCCAAGGTTCCAGAGGTTGTAGCGCGCTCCGAACATGGGGAGCAGGGACGCGACGAACATCAGGAGCGTGGAGCCGAAGACAGTAAGGTCCCGGATAGTGAATGGCCCGGCTACGGTGTCGTACTTGGCAATACCGTTCCTGGCCGTGTCACCGGTAACCGATCCATTCTTGGCGGGGGGTGCGATGTTTTCCGGCGCAGGATTCCCAGCAGCGTTGCCGCCAGGAGCGGCGGCCGTTCCAGCCGTGGTGTCCGGTCCCGTCGGTTGTGAGTCGTGCGGGCCTGGGCTCAGCTGGTTCATCTATTTCTCCTTCGTACGGCGGCGCCTTGGACAGTCCGGCCCGGTGATGTCCGCGGGATTCCGCGGCCAAACCGGACACGCCAGAAGATGCGTCCCAAGACTTCTTCAGCCTATGCCACCCCACTGACAGGGTTCTAGCTGAAAACGGTCATCCAGCTTCGCCCACAGCAAACTCCAAGGTCGCTTACAGGAATGCCCACGGGCATCAGCGCGAACAGCGGTGCAGCACGTGCCGCCGTCGTCGTCATGTAAACGGTTCCCCAGCGCACCAGCCGCCATTCGGCGCTAAAACTGCGCCGCTCGCTGCCGCATTTGTGACCACGCACACGTAGGACCTCTCGAAGCGATAGTGTTGATGGCGGACAGCACTCTGCGGACCTTCGGCTGGTCCCGCTCGACGCTCGAAGACGGCTCGAGGGTGGACCTGATGGCAGGATCCGCGCAGCAAAGATCGATGAATGATGAGGTTCACCATGTCCCAGGACACCACCGGATCCACGGCCACCGCTGCAGCTTCAACGGCTCACAACGGACAGGCCCCGCACGTAGAGGCCCTTGAAAACCTCCTGCACGAGAACCGCAAGTTCGCTCCATCGGCAGACTTCGCCGCGAACTCGGTAACAAGCGCTGACGCCTATGGAGAAGCGGAGGCGGACCGCCCCGCGTTCTGGGCCAAGCAGGCGCGGGAGCTGCTGACCTGGGACAAGGACTTTACGGAAGCCTTGGATTGGTCCAACCCGCCGTTCGCCAAGTGGTTCGTCGGTGGCGAGATCAACGCTGCGTACAACGCACTGGACCGGCACGTGGAGAACGGCTTGGGCGACCGTGTTGCCATCTACTTCGAAGGTGAGCCCGGCGATACCCGCACCTACACCTATGCACAGCTGACCGAAGAGGTGAAGAAGGCCGCCAACGCCTTCGAGACCCTCGGCGTGGCCAAGGGCGACCGCGTGGCCGTCTACCTGCCCATGATCCCTGAGGCCGTCATCACGCTCCTTGCTTGCGCCAGGATCGGGGCCGTGCACTCGGTGGTGTTCGGTGGTTTCTCCGCGGATGCCCTTCGTTCCCGCATCGAGGACGCCGAAGCCAAGCTCGTGGTCACCGCCGATGGCACGTACCGCCGCGGCAAGCCCAGTGCATTGAAGCCGGCCGTTGACGAAGCCCTCTCCAAGCCCGGTCATACGGTCCAGAACGTCGTGGTGGTCAAGCGCAACGGCGAGGACGTCAACTGGGTGGAAGGCCGAGATCTCTGGTGGTCCGACACCGTCGACAAGGCATCCAACGAGCACACCGCCGTCGGGCATGACTCCGAGCACCCGCTGTTCATCCTCTACACCTCCGGCACCACCGGCAAGCCCAAGGGCATCCTGCACACCACCGGCGGCTACCTCACCCAGGGCGCCTACACCCACAAGGCCGTGTTCGACCTCCACCCGGAAACGGACGTGTACTGGTGCACCGCCGACGTCGGATGGGTCACCGGCCACTCCTACGTCACCTACGCACCGCTCATCAACGGCGCCACCCAGGTCATGTACGAAGGCACCCCGGACTCCCCGCACCAGGGCCGCTGGTGGGAAATCGTGGAAAAGTACAAGGTCTCCATCCTCTACACCGCCCCCACCGCGATCCGGACGTTCATGAAGTGGGGCCGGGACATCCCGGACAAGTACGACCTCTCCTCCATCCGCGTCCTCGGCTCCGTGGGCGAATCCATCAACCCCGAAGCATGGATGTGGTATCGGGACGTCATCGGCGGCAACGCCGGCAAGAATGGCGAGAAGAAGGACAACCCCGCACCGATCGTTGACACCTGGTGGCAGACCGAAACCGGTGCGCAGATGATCGCCCCGCTGCCCGGCGTGACCGCCACCAAGCCCGGCTCGGCCCAGGTCCCGCTGCCCGGCATCGCCGTGGACGTGGTGGACGAAAACGGCCAGTCCGTGGCCAACGGCGAAGGCGGCTACCTGGTGGTCCGCGAACCGTGGCCCTCCATGCTGCGCGGCATTTGGGGCGACCCGGAACGGTTCAAGGACACCTACTGGTCCCGCTTCGAGGCCATGTACTTCGCCGGCGACGGCGCCAAAAAGGACGAAGACGGCGACGTCTGGCTCCTGGGCCGCGTGGACGACGTCATGAACGTCTCCGGCCACCGCCTCTCCACCACCGAAATCGAATCCGCCCTCGTCAGCCACCCGTCCGTCGCCGAAGCAGCCGTCGTAGGCGCCGCTGACGAAACCACCGGCCAGGCCGTCGTCGCGTTCGTCATCCTCCGCGGTGACGCCGTGAACAACGGCGACGAAACCGTCCTGGCACTGCGGAACCACGTGGGCAAGGAAATCGGCCCCATCGCCAAGCCCAAGCAGCTGCTGATCGTGCCGGAACTTCCCAAAACCCGTTCCGGCAAGATCGTCCGCCGCCTCCTCAAAGACATCGCAGAAGGCCGCGACACCGGCGACGCCACCACCCTGGCAGACCCCGGCATCATGCAGCAGATCGCCGAATCGCTCCGTAAGTAGGCAATTCACAACGGCGCCGCCCACCTCCCGGGGTGAGCGGCGCCGTCGTGCGTTCAGCCACTTGGGCGATGCCGCCGCGTCTGCCTTCCGCGCTGCGGGAGCCACGCGTCCTAGACTGGACCCAGACTCAGCCCCACGTTTGACGAGGTTCCCAGAAAGGCCCTGATGCTTCAGGCAGCACGCCACTCCGCCATCATCGATGCCGTCCAGCGCGAACGCGTCGTACGGGTCTCGGACCTCGCGCAACTGCTGGGCGTCTCCCCCATGACCGTGCGCCGCGATATCGAAGCGCTCGAGGAAACCGGACGTGTGGAGCGCATCCACGGCGGCGCCAAGCTGCCCGGCGATGCGAGCACCCATGAACCCGGCTTCGAACTCAAGTCCACGCAGCTCACGGACGAAAAGCACGCGATCGCCGTCGAAGCAGCCACGATGGTCCAGGAAGGCATGGCGATCGGCCTCAGCGCCGGCACCACCACGTGGGCCTTGGCCAAGGAACTCGTCAACGGGCCGCGCATCACCGTGGTGACCAACTCGGTGCGGATCGCGGACCTGTTCCACCACGGCGCTTCATCGGGCCCGGCCCGCTTCGGCTCCACCGTGATCCTGATCGGCGGCGAGCGCACGCCGTCGGATGCGTTGGTGGGTCCCATCGCCACGGCTTCCCTCAAGCAGCTCCACCTGGACGTCCTCTTCCTGGGTGTTCACGGCATGGACGCGCAGGCTGGTTTCACCACGCCGAACCTGCTCGAAGCCGAGACCGACCGCGCTTTCATGGCATCTGCGCGGAGCACCGTAGTCCTTGCCGATCACAGCAAGTGGGGCGTGGTGGGCATTGCCTCGATCGCGCAGTTGGAAGAGGCCGACGAGCTCATCACGGACTCGCTCCTTGGCGACGATGCGCGCCGGGTGCTGGCCGAGAACGTAGCAAGGCTGAGGATCGCAGGGGCGTAACTTCTCATACCTTGGGTGGACCCCGGCTCGCGGAGTTCAGCCAGTGGACTGACGCGGCCGGATAGGGCGGTTCGGGATGCTGGATCTATGAACGCCATCCTCCACGCTCAGCAGCTCACCAAGCATTACCCAGGCAGCATCGCCCTGGACCACGTCGACTTCATTGCGAACGCCGGTGAATCCATTGCGATCATCGGGCCGTCAGGTTCCGGCAAGACCACCCTTCTGCATTGCCTCGCCGGGATTTTGAGGCCCGACGCCGGCACCATCACCCTCAGCACTCCCACGGCGCCTTTGCGTTTGGACACCTTGGGCGACGCTGCGCTGTCCCGCCTGCGCCGCGAGGAGTTCGGTTTCGTCTTCCAGCAGGGCATGCTCCTGCCGGAGCTGACGGCCGTGGAGAACGTGGCCTTGGCGCTCATGCTGAACGGCACCGATCGCGCTACGTCCGAGTCCCGCGCAGCCGAGTGGCTGGGGGCCCTGGGCCTGGCGGGTATGGAACAGCGCAGGCTGGGCGAGCTCTCCGGCGGGCAGGTCCAGCGTGTTGCCATTGCCCGCGCCCAGGTCACCGGCGCCAGGGTTGTGTTTGCCGATGAGCCCACGGGCGCCTTGGATTCGGCAACGTCCAACGAAGTGTTGGATGTGCTGCTTCGCTCCGTTGCAGCCAACGGGCGTACCTTGCTGGTGGTGACGCACGACCCCAATGTGGCGGCCCGATGCCAGCGTGTGGTGGAGCTGCGTGATGGTCGGATCGTGGCCGACAGCGGCAGCGCGGTTGCCGCTCCCGCCCAGCCAGCTCCTGCAACCACCAGCTTCAAGGGTGCCTTCAATGTCTAGCCTCAGCATGGCCCTGCGCCTCACCCCGTACCTTGCGCGAAGTAGTGGCAGCAGCCTCCGCGAAACCGGCCTTCGCGACGCCGGGCTGCCCATCCTGGCTTTCGGAACGGTCACCGCGCTGCTCCTCACCGTGGCCGGTGGATCACAGGTTTTCTGGTCCTGGTCAGACGACATCGCCGGCACCTACCAAGCCCTGGCCGTCGTCGCGATGGTCCTTCTCGTCATCCCGCTGCTGACGCTCGGCGCCTCGGCCGCACGACTGGCCGCCCGCCGTCGTGATGACCGCTTGGCATCCTTGCGCCTGTTGGGCGCGAACAGCGCAACAGTGGTCTGGATGACCGTCATTGAGTCCACCGTCCTGGCAGCTGTAGGCGCGGTGGCGGGGGCGGGACTGTACGCCTGCATGGCTCCGTTCCTGGGGCTGATCCAGTTCCGTGGCCAGGCGATCGGGAGCCACGCATGGTTGTCCGTGCCCTCCATCCTGGGCTGCATCCTGGCGGTCTGCGTCCTTGCCGCGGCGAGCGCGGCGTTGGGCCTGCGGAAGGTTGTGGTGACGCCTTTGGGCGTCCGGACCAGGCAAACGGCCGACGGCGTGCATTGGGTTCGTGGACTCATCGCGGCTGTGGTGGTGGTGATCGGAGTGGTGGCGATGGGGATGCTGAGCAGCTTTGGCGCGTTCATTGTGATCATCGCGGTGATGGGTGGCTGCTTCGGTTTGGCACTGCTCGCGCTGAACCTCATGGGCCCTTGGATCCTGAAGCTGCGTGCGTCTTCACAGCTCAAACGCGCCAAGAAACCCGAGCACCTGCTGGCTGCAAGGACCGTGTTGGAGAGTCCCAAGGAATCGTGGCGGCAAGTTGGGGGCGTCGCGATGACCAGCTTTGTGGGTGTCTTCGTCGGGGTGGGCATGGCCGTGGCCGACACCATGGGAGGCAGTGCCGGGGACGAAACCGCCTTGCTGGTCCGGGACATCAATACCGGCGTGATGATCACGCTGCTGGGTTCGTTCCTGATGGTGGCATGCTCAGCCGGAGTGAACCAAGCTGCGGCAGTCCTTGACCGGGCCTCGACGCTGGTGGCCCTGGACCGGGTGGGAATGCCGCGGAAACTGATGGTGGCGGCACGGGTGAAGGCGGTGATGTCGCCGCTGTTCCTGGTGGCCGGAGTCTCTGCGGCCGCTGCCGCCGTCCTCGTCCTGCCGCTGACGGGCGCCGTGCTGTTGACCCAGCCTGTGGTGTTCCTGACCATTGGCGGGGTGTTCGCGGCCGGTTTCCTGCTGGTCCGGCTGGCGGTTGCGGCCGGCACCGCGCAGATCGGCCAGGTGCTGGCCCGCCCGGAGCGCTACGCCAGCATGGACTCGTAGCCCCCACTGCCCGCGCAGCCCCACACTGCCCGCGCCGAGGTGGCATTTGATGACAGTGTTTGCATCAAACATTGTCATCAAATGCCACCTCGGCGGAGCTACTTACAGCCGCACGACTGCCGGATGATCAGCTCGGTGGGGAGGATGTGGTGCTGGAGTTCCTCTCCGCGGTCCTTGCCCACCAGGGCTCGCACCGCCGCCTCGGCCATGGCTTGGACCGGCTGCGCCACAGTGGTCAGGGCAGGCCAGCTGTATTCGGCATCGAGCGAGCCGTCAAAGGACACCAATGCCATATCGTCAGGCACCCGGACCCCTGCTTCATGGAAGGCTCGCAGAATTCCAATGGCCTGCATGTCGTTGCTGGCAAAGATCGCGGTGGGCCGATTGGCCATGGCGAGGAAGCGCTTGCCAACCTCGTAACCGCCTGGCCGGGTGAAGGGGCCGTGCAGCATGGGGCCATCAGGCAATCCGGCGTCACGCAGGGTGGCCAGCCACCCCACCTCGCGGCCGTCCAACTGGTTCCCGGTGTTGGTGCCGATCGCCAGGCCAATGTTGGTGTGTCCGTGCCCGATCAGGTGCTCCACGGCGGCCCGCGCCCCGGCTTCCAGATCCACACCGACGCTGGCGAAACCCGGCGGCGATCCTGCGTTGTTCAGCAGAACAGCGGGGATCTCGGAGGCTTCCAACTCGGTGACATCGGGGTCGAACACGCAACTGGCAAGGAACACGCCATCCACTTGGCGTGCGGCCAGCGTGCGGATGTTCTTGCGTTCACGGGTCAGGCTCCCGTCCGAGTTGGTCAGCACCATCCCGTAACCCAGTTCCGATGCAGCCTCCTCCACGGCATGGGCCAAGTGGGTGAAGAAGGGGTTGGTGTTGTCCGGCACCACTACCCCGATGGTTTCGCTGGAGCCCAGTTTCAAGGCACGTGCTGCGGCGTTGGGGCGGTAGCCGAGGATCCGGATGGCATCGCGCACTTTGGCTTCCGTTGCCGGCGCAACGTTCTTGGGTCCACCGTTCACTACATAGCTCACGACGGCGGTACTCACCCCGGCGTACCGGGCCACGTCTTTGCGTGTTACCGGGCCGCGCGGAGTTTGTACTGCTGTTGTCGTCATGAGGTAAATGCTAGCTAGTCGGCAGGAGCATCACCGAAGTCGCGGATGGGAAGACGCTCACCGCCGCGGAGGGCAGACTCGTGGGCGATGATTCCGGGAAGGGTGAAGCGGGCGGCCACCCAAGCGTTGACCGGCGGGAGGCTGCGGTTGTTCACGGCCGTCACGAAGTCGTCCACCAGGAATTGGTGGCTGCCCTCGTGTCCATTGGGCGCTCCCAGGAATTCCTGTGGGAGCCGTGACTGGTCGTGCACAGGTGCCAGTCCTGAGATGAAGGCATCGCGCAGTTCCGGGGCCACGTCGGCAAGGGATGGATCATCAGCGGACATGGTCGGCTTGGTTTCCACCTGCTCGGATACGTCCTCCACGGAGGACTTGTCCTGCCACACCGTGGTGGTTGCCAGTTGCTCAAAGCTGGCTTCGGTGCCGAAGAAACGGAAGCGCGACTCCCGGATGTGCGAGGGGTAGCCCACGCGGCGCATCTCGTTGGTCCGCATCGCACCGCCGTCGTTCATTTCGAACAGTGCCGTCGCGTTGGAGAAGTCATTGGAGAACATGCTGACGTCTTTGTCGAAGACGCCGTCGCCGCGGTGATCCTTGACGCCAATGCAGCTGACGCTGACCGCGTGGCCCGGAACAGCACCCAGGACGCCGCCGATGGCGTGCGTCGGATAGAGCATGGGCGGGTAGCTGGCGGTCTCCTTCCACCGTTCCCCGCCGCTGTACTGGTAGGCCTCGTAGAAACCGAGGTCCATGTCATGGACGTAGTCGCCCTCGGTGTAAAAGATCCGACCGAATTTGCCGGCCTGGTGCTGCTGCCGGGCGAAGACGGTGGCGGGGTTGTAGTAGCTGGTCTCGCCCATGGCGTAGACCAGTTTCGTCTCGCGGACGGCCTCGATGATGCGCTCGATCTCTTCTTCGGAGATGGCCATGGGAACCGCTGAGTAGACGTGCTTTCCGGCCCGAAGGGCCTGCTCAACCAAGGGGCCATGAGTCCACCGCTGCGTGAAGATGGCGACAGCATCGACGTCGGACTCCAGCAGTTCCTCAAAGCTGCCGAGGACGCCATCCAAGCCCCAGCGCTCCCGCACTGCGGCGGCCCGTTCAGGGAGCTCGTCCACTGCGTAGACCTCGCTGACACCGGGGTGGAGCTTGAACAGGTGGGCGAACTGGCTGCCGAACTGTCCGGCGCCCACAACACCTATCGAAAACGTCATTGTTTACCTTTCCTGGGGCCACGGGTGCAGCCGTTTGTTTGTCGCATGACACGTACGGACGAGTTTCGCATCACGATCTACACGAGTCAACAGAAACAACATTTCTGAACATTTTTCATCAAAATCTTGCGCCAGCTCTTGCCAAGTCAAAATCTACTCGTGTAGATTCGCCTCCAGTTGTTACCAGCATCACTCCCACGAAAGGGTCGACGATGACCACGCTTACCAAGCAACCGGACCCGGGGCTCTCCGCCAGGGCACCGCGGAAGTCCCGGAAGCGGGGAAAACCATCCGACGGATTCCGCGGCATCGGAGACCTGAAGGTCGCGCTCTTCTTCATCGCTCCAGCGATGGTCGGATTGATCCTCTTCTACCTCGTCCCCACCATCAGGGGCATCTACCTCAGCTTCACCGAATACAGCATCCTGGGCGACCCGGAATGGATCGGCGCACGGAACTACGAACGCATAGCCAAGGATCCGCTTTTCTGGAACGCCCTGGGCGTCACGGCGGAATACGTGGTGATCAACATTGTCCTTCAGACGGCGTTGGCCCTGGGCCTTGCAATCCTGATGCACCGCGTCGCAAAGTCGACCCTTATCCGCGGCGCGCTCCTGATGCCGTACCTGATGGCTAACGTCATCGCGGCGCTGCTGTGGTTCTGGATGCTGGACTACCAGATCGGCATCATCAACCAGATCATCGAATGGACCGGACTGCCTCGCGTAGCCTTCTTCGGCAGTGAGCAATGGGCCATCCCCACCCAAGCACTCATCAACACTTGGCGCCACATGGGCTACACAGCCCTCCTGATCTTCGCCGGACTCCAGGCCATCCCGAACAGCGTCTACGAGGCCGCCAGCATCGACGGTTCCAAGGCCATGAACACTTTCTGGCGGATCACCCTCCCGCTGCTGCGACCCGTTCTGGTACTGGTCCTGGTAGTAACCGTGATCGGTTCCTTCCAGGTTTTCGACACCGTTGCGGTCACCACGGCCGGCGGTCCCGTCAACGCCACCCGCGTGCTGCAGTTCTACATCTACCAGCGCGCCTTCAACGAACAGGACTTCGGTTACGGATCCGCCCTGGCCGTCATCCTCTTCCTCATCCTCGCCATCGTCGCTTTTATCCAGATGAAATTCCTCCGCGGCAACCAGTCGGACCTGGACTAAGGACACGCCATGACCACTTTCACCTCACCCACGAACACCGGCCGCCGTCGCCCGTTCAGCCGCCCCTTCAACTGGCGCCGCGCCATCGCCCTGACCCTCCTCACTCTTGCGATCGCCGTCAGCATCCTGCCCTTCTACTGGGTGCTGCGCACGGCCCTGTCCTCCAACGGCTCCCTCGCCGCGAACTCCGCCAACCTGCTCCCGGCCGACTTCAACCTGGGCGCGTTCAAGCGGGTCTTCGGCCTCCAGAGTGCCTCCGAAGCCATCGCAGAAGGAGGCTCGGGCGCTTCGATCAGCTTCTGGCAGTACCTGTGGAACTCGCTGCTCTTCTCCGGCATCACCACAGCCTGTGCGGTGTTCTTCAGCTCAATGGCCGCCTATGCTTTCTCCCGCCTGCGGTGGAAGGGGCGCGACGCGGTCTTCTCCCTGTTCCTTGCCACCATGCTGGTTCCGCCGATCTTCACCGCCTTGCCCAATTTCCTGCTCATCAAGAACCTGGGCCTGCTGAATTCCATGCTCGGCCTCGTGCTGCCATACCTCTTCATGACCCCGTTCGCGATCTTCTTCATGCGCCAGTTCTTCCTGAACATGTCCAGGGAAGTTGAAGAAGCTGCAATGCTCGACGGCGCCAAGCACTGGCGGATCTTCTTCCAAATCATCATGCCCAACGCCGCAGCCCCGATCGCGACCTTGGCGCTGCTGACCTTCATGGGTCAGTGGAACGAATACTTCTGGCCCCTGCTCGTAGGCACTTCCGAGGAATCCCGGGTGCTCACTGTGGGACTGGGAGTCTTCAAATCCCAGTCCCCGCAAGGCGCGCCGGACTGGTCCGGGCTTATGGCCGCAACGCTCGTGTCCGCCACGCCCGTTCTGATCCTCTTCGCCATCTTCGGCAAACGGATCGTCAACTCCATCGGCTTTAACGGCACCAAATAACTTTCTCCACCTCCCCTCACGCGGAAACCGGCATATGTCGGCACGCACCCATCCCGTCCTGAAAGGACCAACCATGATGAACAAGAAGGCAATCGGCGCCGTCGCCGTCGCAGCTGCCGCCGTCCTCGCACTGTCCTCCTGCTCGGGCGGAAACTCCGGAGGCAGCTCTGGCGGAGACTCTGCCAAGGGTGAGATCAACTACTGGCTCTGGGACGCCAACCAGCTCCCCGCCTACCAGCAGTGCGCCACCGACTTCACCAAAGCCAACCCGGACATCACCGTCAAGATCACCCAGACCGGTTGGGACGACTATTGGTCCAAGCTCACCAACGGCATGGCCTCCGGCACTGCACCGGACGTCTTTACGGACCACCTGTCCAAGTACCCGGACTTCCTCAAGACCAAGCAGCTGGTGGCCTTGGATGACGCCATCACGAAGGACAACGTGGACCTTTCCCAGTACAACGAGGGTCTGGCGGACCTCTGGGTGGGCCAGGACGGCAAGCGCTACGGCCTGCCCAAAGACTGGGACACCGTGGCACTGTTCTACAACCAGAAGATGGCCGCCGACGCCGGCATCACCCCGGAACAGATGGGCTCCCTGACCTGGAACGCGCAGGACGGCGGTACATACGAGAAGGCAATTGCCCACCTCACGGTCGATAAGAACGGCAAACGCGGCGACGAAGCCGGCTTCGACAAGGACAATGTTGCCGTTTACGGCTTGGGCCTGCCGGGCTCCGATGCCGAGAACGCCGGCCAGACGCAGTGGAGCTACCTGTCCGCCACCACTGGCTGGACCACCACAGACAAGAACCCGTGGGGCACCCACTTCAACTACGACGACAAGAAGCTCCAGGACACCATCGACTGGTGGGCCTCGCTCGCCGCGAAGGGCTACATGCCCAAGCTTGAAACCACCGTTGGCGCCAACGCCGCCGACAGCTTCGGCGCAGGCAAGGCCGCCATCAACAGCAATGGCTCATGGATGATCGGCCAGTACACCAGCTACAAGGGCATCGACCTCGGCATCGCCCCCACACCCCAGGGCCCCGAAGGCAAGCGCGCCTCCATGTTCAATGGCCTGGCCGATTCCGTGTGGGCCGGTACCAAGAAGAAGGACGCCGCCATCAAGTGGGTGGAATACCTTGGCTCCGCCGCTTGCCAGGACGTCGTGGCCTCAAAGGCCGTCGTGTTCCCGGCCATCACCACTTCCTCCGAGAAGGCCGCAGACGCCTTCAAGGCCAAGAACGTAGACGTCAGCGCCTTCACCCAGCATGTGAAGGACAAGACCACCTTCATGCTCCCGATCACGGACAACGCCTCCAAGGTTGCTGGAATCATGAAACCAGCTGTGGACGCGGTGATCGCCGGCAAGGCCCCGGCCAGTTCGCTGACAGCCGCCAACGAGCAAGTCAACGCGCTCTTCGCGAAGTAATAACCACCCTCCCGTTGTGGGGCCCGCTCTGCGCACTCTGACGCCCCTCAGGCGCGCAGAACGGGCCTCACAACTCTTTCGTCCAGGGCCCGAAGCCCACCCCAGCTGAAAGTGACTCAACAACATGCACCCGCTCCATCTCCGTTCCGCAGGTACCAGCCTGGTGATCAGCACCCATCGCGGAGAGGCTGAGATAACCCACTGGGGAGCAGACCTGGGCGAGACCCTGCCGGACCTGTCCATCCTTAACGAGCCCATCCCGCCGTCCTCCATCGACGCCAACGTTCCTGCCGGGCTCCTCCCTCAGGCATCTTCGTCATGGCAGGGCCGCCGCGGTCTGCGTGGGCACCGCATCACCGACGGTGTACCCGGCTTTGATTTCTCAGCACGCCTTCGCGTGGTGAGTGCGACGACGGACGGCACCACCGCCGTCGTGCTTCAATCGGACCCCGACGCCGGCATCACGGTGACCAGCAACCTCACCTTGCATCCGGGCGGGCTTCTGGAACTCAGGCATACGGCCACCAACGATGGCACGTCGCCGTTCCAGGTGGACGAATTGGCCACCATGCTCCCGGTGGCGCCGGACGCCGTCGAACTTTTGGACCTGACGGGGCGCTGGTGCCGTGAGCGGCACCCGCAGCGACGGGCGATCCAGCAAGGAACCTGGGTCCGCACCGGCCGCCACGGCCGCACAGGCCATGATTCGTCGTTGCTTCTTGCGGCCGGGACCGCGGGCTTTGGCAACCGTCACGGCAAGGTCTGGGCCACGCACCTGGCGTGGAGCGGCAATCATGAGCAGTTCGCGGACAACGTAGCCGACGGCCGCACGATGGTGGGTGGCTCGGAGTTGCTGGGACCGGCCGAAGTGGTGCTGCAGCCGGGTGAAAGCTACACCACTCCTGCACTGTTTGCTGCCTATTCAGATCGGGGCTTGGATGGGATCACGGAGGCGTTCTACAGCTGGTTCCGCTCGCGGCCGAACCATCTGGTCAAGCCGCGCCCAGTGGTCCTCAACACCTGGGAAGCGGTCTACTTCGACCACGATCTGGACACGCTGATCGAACTGGCCGAGTCGGCTGCGGACCTTGGGGTCGAACGTTTCGTGCTCGACGACGGCTGGTTCCGGGGGCGTCGATCCGACAACGCCGGTCTGGGCGACTGGTACGTGGACGAGACCATCTGGCCCGACGGCCTGACTCCACTCATCGACGCCGTAACGTCCCGCGGCATGGAGTTCGGCCTGTGGGTGGAACCGGAAATGGTGAACGTTGATTCGGACGTTGCCAGAGCGCATCCCGAGTGGATCGTTGGCCCTTCCGCTGCTTCGTACAAGGACGGCGGCCGGCTTCCGTTGGAGTGGCGGCAGCAGCACGTCATAGACCTGGTCAACCCGGAAGC
Organism: Paenarthrobacter sp. FR1; assembly: GCF_051106045.1. Taxonomy (NCBI): domain Bacteria; kingdom Bacillati; phylum Actinomycetota; class Actinomycetes; order Micrococcales; family Micrococcaceae; genus Paenarthrobacter; species Paenarthrobacter sp. FR1. The sequence goes on from NZ_JBPFSF010000001.1 coordinate 991,029, forward strand.
GTGGCAATACATCTACGACCGGATCGACACCCTTCTGCGTGAAAACACCATCAGCTACCTTAAATGGGACCAGAACCGCGACCTTCTGGAGCATGGTCATGCCGGGCGCGCCTCGGTCCATGAGCAGACCTTGGCCGCCTACCGATTGTTCGATGCCCTCCGCGCGGCCCACCCGGGTGTCGAGATCGAGAGCTGCTCCTCCGGTGGCGCGCGCGTGGACCTCGGAATCCTGGAACGGACCGACCGGGTGTGGGCTTCGGATTGCAACGATGCCCTGGAGCGCCAAACCATCCAACGCTGGACCGGAATGGTGGTCCCCCCGGAGCTGGTGGGCGGCCACATCGGCCCCACCACCTCACACACCACGGCCCGCACGCACGATCTGTCATTCCGCGCCATCACGGCCTTGTTCGGTCACTTCGGCTTGGAGTGGGATGTCCGCGAGGTCCAGGGCGCCGAGCGCGAGGAACTCAAGCGCTTCATCGTTTTGTACAAGGAGCACCGCGGGCTGATCCACAGTGGACGGATGGTGCGCTCCGATGTACCGGACGAGTCGCTGATGGTGCACGGCGTAGTTGCGGAGACTTCGGCGCCCGGTGAAACAGCTGCACTTTTCGCCGTGGTGAAGACCCGCACAGGCTTCGCCGAACACGTGGGGCGGGTGGCCATTCCGGGGCTCGATCCCGCATGTTTGTACCGTGTGGAGGCGATCTTCCCCTCGCCGGGCGACGCCGACTACGGGCACGCGTTCATTGAGGCCAAGCCGGCACCGTGGTTGGCTTCCGGGGCAGAGGCTACCGGACGTTTCCTGGGCGAAGTGGGGCTTCCCATGCCCGTCCTGCACCCCGAGCACGCCATCCTGCTGCGGCTCACCGCCCTCTGACCGTCTCTCACATCCCGAGCGTTTCCGGGGAACCGTCTCTCACATTCCGACGGTTCCCCGAGAACGCTCCGGCACTTCTAGACCGCGTCAGCCAGGTAATCGATGGCCAGCTTGTAGCCGAGCACGCCAGCGCCCACGATGATCGCGTTGCAAACGCCCGACAGGTAAGAGTGGTGACGGAATTCTTCGCGCTGGTGGACGTTGGTGATGTGAACCTCGACGGCGGGCAACTGCACGGCTGCGAGGGCGTCACGAAGTGCCACTGATGTATGCGTGTAGGCGCCGGCGTTGATCACTATTCCGACGGCGGTGCCGCGCGCCGCGTGGATGGCGTCGAGCAGGTCGCCTTCGTGGTTCGACTGCACGCAGTCAACGGTGAAGCCGTGGGCTGCGGCCGCGGTCATGGCGAGTTGCTCCACGTCAGCCAACGTGGATGTCCCGTACTTCTCAGGTTCGCGGGTGCCCAACAGATTCAAGTTGGGGCCGTTGATCACAAGGATGGTGCCGCGACCGGCTTCGGTGGCGGGAGAGGCTTCAGTCATGGCTCCCAATCTATAGCTGTGAGAGAGCGTCCGGGAATTGCGCCCATAAAGTGAGAGAGGGTGCCCCGAAAACAGTCACGATGTGAGAGAGCGATGGCTACTTACGGGTGCACTGGCCTGCGGAGACGGAGGCGCTAAGGCCCGGAGCCTGCGCGGCTACCGGTTCCAGGTCCGCCATGGTGAGCGCGAAACCCAGTGCGGCATCGGTGGTGGTCTTGGCGAAGATCAGGCCAGCCACTTGGCCCTGCATGGTCAGCAGCGGTCCGCCGGAGTTGCCCGGCTGAACATCACCGGCCAGCTTGTAGACCAGCTCCGGCGAAGGGTTGTTGCCATAGATATCCGGCACCAGGATGGTGGAAATCCCCTGGACAGTTGCCGGCTTTGACTGGAACGGGCCGCCGTGCGGATAGCCGGCGAAAGCCGCGGAGCTGCCCGCGGGCAGGTCTGCGCTCAACGGCAGCGGGTTGGACTGCAGTCCGTCCACCGCCAGGACTGCGATGTCCCGCTGGGAGTCGAAGTAAACCACGCGACCCGGCAACGCACCGCCGTCGGGAACCTCCACAACAGGCTGCGACACCCCCGCCACGACGTGCGCATTGGTCACGACGCGCCCGGGCGAAACCACAAATCCGGAACCCGTCTGGTTTTGGCCGCATTCAAACGCAGTGCCTGCGATCTTAAGGACCGAATCGGCCGCCTGGTTCAACGCAGGAGTGTCGGTTGACTCATTGGGGACCGGCACTGGAGTCACGGGCCCGATGCCTTCAATGAGCTTGGGAATCCCGTCGCCAATGACTGTGGAGCGCAGTTGCGCCATGGTGCTCTTGACCGGCGTGGGCGTCAGGTTATCGATGGAGCGAATAACGCGCGACTCCGCCAGTTGCTGTGAAACGAACGGCACACCCAGCGAACTGACGCTGAATGCCAGCATGGACATCACCAGCGCTGCCACAACCACACTCACCACGCCACCGATCAACCGATCAACTGCGTGCAGTGGCTTGATCCGCACAGCGTGGCGGATTTTGCGGCCAATCATGGTTCCCAGCCCATGACCAACGGCAATAAGCACGACGGCGGCCCCCACCGTGGCGGTCAGCCTCCAGCCGCTGTCGGTCACCCAACCGCTGACGAGCGGTACGGCCATGAACGCCGCAATGGCTCCGACCACGAATCCTGCAATTCCACCCAAGGTGACCATAAAGCCGTTGCGCAGGCCATAGATCAGGTAGGACAGCAGCATCAAGATCAATGCCAAATCCAATATCGTCAAGCCAAACACCAATGCTCCTCATAGCCGGGTAGCGCCAATTGTAGTTGTGGACCCTGACAGCGAACCGTTAGTCCCATCACGCCGAAACACCCCGTTCCCGCCGATTCGAGGCCAATAAGGGGCCTGGAACGCCCCAAACCCGCGCCGTTTCAGCGTTTCACGTGCCAAGTACGTCACAGAAGCTCAAAAATTCTGAAACAATGGCTGGAGCGCCACGACCGAAACTTATATTCAGGAGATTTCATGGACATCGAGGTATTGCGCCGCGCACCCCTCTTCGCCACCCTTGACGACGACGCATTCCGCCTGCTGACGGACGAACTCACCGAGGTGGATCTTTCACGTGGAGCTTCGGTTTTCCGCGAAGGCGACCAGGGTGACCAGCTCTACTTCATCGTTTCCGGCAAGGTGAAGCTCGGCCGCACCTCCCCCGATGGCCGCGAGTCCCTGCTGGCTATCCTCGGCCCGGGTGAGCTCTTCGGCGAGATGGCATTGTTCGACCCCAGCCCGCGCACCGCCACGGCCACGGCCGTATCGGAAACCCGCCTGGCCGGCCTCAAGAACGAAAGCCTCAACGCACTGCTCCGCACGCGTCCCGAGGTTTCCGCGCAGCTGCTGCAGGCACTTGCCCGCCGCCTGCGCCGCACCAACGACTCCCTGTCCGACCTCGTCTTCTCGGATGTCCCCGGCCGCGTGGCCAAGGCCCTCCTGGACCTGGCAGACCGCTTCGGCCGCCCCGCCACCGACGGCGTGCTGGTTGCCCACGAGCTCACCCAGGAAGAGCTGGCCCAGCTGGTCGGCGCTTCCCGCGAGACCGTGAACAAGGCACTGGCCGAGTTCGTGCAGCGCGGTTGGCTGCGCCTGGAAGCCCGCGCCGTGGTGATCCTCGACATGCAGCGCCTCCGCCAGCGCTCCCGCTAAGTCGCTTTGTAAAAAAGCCGCCCCGGTATTCACCGGGGCGGCTTTTTTGTGGGTAGCTTGCCGGAAGTTCCTCCGCGGCGCGTTCCTACTCAGCGCGCAGCGTTGCGAAGAATGCTCGAATGTCGCCGGCAACAAGCGATGGCACTTCCAAGGCAGCGAAGTGTCCGCCTTTCTCGAACCGACTCCAGTGCACGATGTTTGAATTGTCGCGCTCGGCGAAGACTCGGATCGTCTGGAAGTCGTCCTTGAAGACTGCGACCCCCGTGGGCGCAGTATTTACTTGCGGCTCGGCCTGCGTGCGTGCGTTGTCGAAATAACTCCGGCTCATCCCCGCCGCCGCGTTTGCGAACCAGTTCACGCTGACTTCGGTGAGGATCGTCTCCAGCGGCACCAGCGAGGTGCCGTTTCCGAAAGAGTTGAACAGCTCGCTGTAGGCCAGCAGCCCCACAGGCGAGTCACTCAGTCCCACGGATACCGTCTGCGGCCGACTCGCGTTCATGGTGTTGTAGCCCCCGACGGATTGGAACCACTCCATGTGCGCCAGCCCTGCATAGTCCTGCGGTTCCAGCCGTTCAAACTCGCCAGGGTCGCCCGACGGGAAGGAGAAGAGCTGCAAGACGTGGAGGCCGAGGAATCCGTCCGGGTTCAGGAGTCCGAGCTCCCGGGCCACCATTGCTCCGTTATCGGAGCCATGAATTCCGTAGTGGGTGTAGCCAAGGCCGCGCATCAGGGCGTCATAGGCGCGCGCCACGCGTGCTGTGGTCCACCCCGTCTCATTCACCGGCTGAGAAAATCCGAAACCGGGGGCATCCGGGATCACCACGTCAAAAGCGTCTTCGGCCCGGCCACCGTAGGGCACGGGGTCGGTGAGTTCGTCGATCATGTCCAGGTAGTCGACGGATGAGCCGGGGTAGGTGTGGGCCAGGAGAAGCGGCGTGGCTCCCGGATGTGGTGATCGCACGTGGATGAAGTGGAACCGCTGTCCATCGATTTCAGTGGTGAAGTGGGGTACGGCGTTGATGCGCGCTTCGTGGGCACGCCAGTCAAAGCTGGTAGTCCATGCGTCCACCGCCTCGCGAAGATAGGAGTTGGGGGTCCCTGCATCCCAATCGTCAACAGGCGCTGTTTGGGGCAGGCGGGTCCGGGACAGGCGTTCCATCAGGTCGTCAAGTTCGGCCTGGGCAACGTCGATGCGGAAGGGGCGGATATCGATGTTCGTTTTCGTGATGTTCATCATGCCAACGACGATATTGTTGATATAGGAACCATTCCTTCCTAATGGAAGCAGGAATCCATAACTATGTCTTCCACAGCTGAACGCCTCTTGGCCCTCCTGTCCGTTCTGCAGGCAAGACCAGATTGGACAGGTGCCGAACTCGCCGCCCGCCTCGACGTGTCCACACGCACTGTGCGCAAGGATGTGGACCGGCTGCGGGAGCTCGGCTATCCGGTGGACGCGACGCGCGGGGCCGCCGGCGGCTATCGACTGGGTGCCGGCGGGAAACTCCCTCCGCTCCTGCTCGACGATGAGGAGGCGGTGGCCGTCGCAATCGGCCTGCGGACCGCAGCAGGCATTGCGGGCGTCGCCGAATCCAGCGCCCGTGCCCTGGCCAAACTCGAGCAAGTGCTGCCGTCGCGTCTGCGACCAACCCTGGCGGCGCTCTCCAACGTAGACCGTGCTCCCGAGAACAACGGGACCGATGCACCCGATCCCGAAGTAGCCCACTCGGTCCTGGCCGCAATCGCAGCAGCTATCAACGACGTCGAGTGGTTCCGGTTCGACGATCGCGGAACCTCCAGGCTGGTGGAACCGTATCGCCTGCTGAGTTGGGAACGGCGATGGTACTTGGTTGGGCGTGATCCAACATCGGGTGAGTGGGAAGTTTTCCGCGCGGATTGGATTGAGCCGCGAATGCGGACCTGGCGACGGTTCTCCCCGGTCCCCCTCCCTGGAGGCGACTACACCGCCTTCGCGATGCGCTCCATCGCGGCGAGCGGCTGGAAGGTCCACGCGCGTCTCCGGATCGCCGCACCCGCTGAGGCGGTACTCGCACGAATCAACCACGCGGTTGGGGTAGTTGAGTCGATTTCGGATACTGAGTCAGTGCTGGTCACCGGTGCCGACAGTTTGGAAACCATCGCCGCGTACATCGGCATGCTGGGCATGGATTTCACCGTGGAGTCGCCGGCGGCTTTGGTACCTCACCTGCGGCATCTGGCGCACGTCTATCTCCGGGCGGCGAACGGCGATAGGGTTCAGCATCCCGACGGGATGTGAGAGAGCGACCCGTAAAACCCGACGGGACGTGAGAGAGCGTCGGGATTGTTCCGCGGCTTAGCGCTCCCGCTGGGGTTCGCCGGCGACGGTTCGGGCGGCTTCGACCTCGAGCATCAGGATTCCGCCTTCGTCAACGAGCTTCGCTTGGTACACGTGTGCTTTGCGCTTGTAGCTCAGGTAAGCGATGCAGCCGTTCGCGGCAGACATTTTTTCGAGCATGATCTCGGAGCCAGGCACCAAGAGTTGGCCCAGGGTGAGGCCTGCCGTATTCGCCTGGCCTATTTCGTCCCCCAGCGCAGGGGTATCACGGAGGGCTATCGCCTCGGCGGCGCACACCCAGCGGCCCCAGACTCCCTTGCTTCCCAGAATGGAGGGCTGCTGGTTCACGGGGACGGTGGCGGCGAAGTAACGGGTATTGAAACGGGTGTGTGCGAAGTCCGGGCTGAGCCAGTTGACCAAGGGTTTCAGGAGGTCGGTGCGGAGGGACAGTCCACGCTTGGCCAGCATCTCCGTGAAGGACTTTTCCTGGGCTGCGACGGCTTCGCGGGCCCGCATCCAATCCACCGTGGAGTTTGCCTCAACCGTGGAGGAAGCGTCGGGCCCTGCGAGCAGGACGCCGGTTTCTTCGAAGAGTTCGCGGATGGCGCCCACCACGTGACGGCGGGCGAGTCCGACGTCGTCCGTTCCCATCTGCTCAGCCCAATACTGGGGTGAGGGGCCCAACCAACCGACGGGGTCGTCGTCGGAAGGGTCCAGGGAGCCGCCCGGGAACGCGACGACGCCCAACGGCGAGGAGCCTGGCCTGTAACCAAGCCAGGTCTCCAAGCCGGTGGGCGAATCGCGCAACAGCACGACTGAGGATGCGTAGCGGGCGGTCCGTGGGGTCCGCTCGCCGAGCTCAAGCCAGTTCTGTGCTGCCCCTTCGAGTTCGGGAGGCAGTACAAACAGGCGGCGGGCAAGCTGCGGCAATTGGGTGAACCGGTTCCTTAGCTGAATTCAGCAATGAGCTCGACCTCTACGGGAGAGTCGAGCGGCAGGACAGAAACGCCGACGGCGGAGCGTGCGTGCTTGCCGGCGTCGCCAAAGACCTGGCCGAGGAGTTCGGACGCACCGTTGATGACACCGGGCTGGCCGGTGAACGTGGGCTCCGAGGAGACAAAGCCGACTACCTTGACAATGCGGGTGACACGGTCAAGATCGCCGATGACGCTCTTGACTGCTGCCAGGGCGTTGATGGCGCACAAGGCGGCGTAGCGCTTGGCGTCGGCGGGATCGACCGTGGGTTCGTCGGAAGCGCCCAACTCACCGAGCGATACCTTGCCCGTAGCTTCGAGTTTGCCATTAATAAAGGGCAGCTGACCGGACGTGTAAACGTAGTTGCCGGAGACGATGGCTGGCACGTAGTCAGCAACCGGAGCGGCGACCTCGGGGAGGGTCAGTCCGAGCTCCGCCAGACGCTGCTCAACAGCAGACGTGGGGGCGCCGGATTCCGCGGCAGACGTGGTTTCTGCGGGGGTTGTCATGGTTACTGCTTCTCCCTCTTCAGGTATGCGACAAGGCCTTTGCCATCGGGTCCACCGACGACCTGGACAAGCTCCCAGCCGTCCTCGCCCCACTGGTCCAGGATCTGCTTCGTGGCGTGAATAATGAGCGGAATCGTGGCGTACTCCCATTTGGTCATGACAGAAAGCCTAGCCCTTGCCGGTAAAGTGGAAAACATGGTGACTCGCAAGAACCCCATATTCGACACTGCCACCACCCTCGGAAAGATTCTAGGTTTCCTTGGCGTGAGTGCGATCTGTGGCGTCCTGGTAGCGGGCCTTCTGGTCCCCGCCGCGGCCGTTTCGGGCAGTGCCGCAAGTGGTTCAATTCAGTTCTTTGACACTCTGCCGGCGGAACTCCAGGTGGATCCGCCCAGCCAGAACACGACGATCCTGGCGAAAGACGGTTCGCCGATCGCCTCGATCTACGCGGAGAACCGCACCAAGGTTCCGCTGGACCAAATGAGCCCGTTCATCAAGGACGCTGTCATCGCCATCGAGGACAGCCGTTTTTATGAGCACGGCGGCATCGACACCACCGGCATCATGCGAGCACTGGTGAGCACCGCCCGCGGCAACAAGCAGGGCGCTTCCACCATCACCCAGCAATACGTCAACAACGTCATCAATGAGTCCCTGGTGGCGTCCGGCAAGAGTGAAGACGTCCTGCTTAACGGCGTCAACAAGGGCGTGGGCGACAAGCTCCGCGAAATGAAGCTGGCTATCGCCTTGGAGAAGAAGTTCTCCAAGGAACAGATCCTTGAGGGCTACCTCAACATCGTCTTCTTCAACCGTGACGCCTACGGCATTGAGGCTGCATCAAAGTTCTTCTTCAGCACCTCCGCCAAGGACCTGACACTTCCCCAGGCTGCACTGCTGGCCGGTCTGGTGAACAGCCCGTCGGCCTTCGATCCGATCGCGAACCCGGACAACGCGAAGAAACGTCGCGACCTGGTACTCGCCTCCATGGTTAATCAGGGCAAGATCACGCAGGCCCAGTACGACGAAGCCATTGCCACCCCTGTCACCACCAAGGTCACGCCGGCCCGCCAGGGCTGTGCTTACGCCACCATGGCGCCGTACTTCTGTGACTACGTGCTGCACCTGCTCTTCAACAACCCGGCTTACGGCGACACGCAGGAAGAGCGCGAGAAGCGGATCATGCGCGGCGGCCTCACCATTCGGACCACCTTGGATCCGACGGCCCAGACCGTAGCCCAACAGCAAGTGGATGCGACGGCGGGCGCCAACCCGGACAAGTGGGGCGCGTCCATCACCTCCGTCCAGCCGGGCACGGGCCAGATCGTCAGCATGGCCCAGAACACCGTCTGGTTGCCGCAAGAAGGCAAGTTCGACCAGACCCAGAACTTCAACGTGGACGTCCTCGATGCCAACGGCAACGACCTCAACGGTATTGGCGGCTTCCAGCCCGGCTCCACGATGAAGCCCTTCACGTTCGCCCAGTGGCTGAACGAGGGCAAGTCGATGAACCAGAACATCAACGCCAGCGTCCGAAAGTATGGCGTCAACTTCCCGTGGCGGAACACCTGTCCCACGCCCGTCAATGGCTTCTACGACAGGAACGTGGCCGGTAGCTTCGACCTTCAGAACTCTGATGAGGGCTACTACCGGAACATGACCGTCCTGTACGGCCTCATGAACTCCATCAACACCGCAACGTTTGCCTCCGCAGCCCAGGTTGATCTCTGTGGCATCCAAGGAATTGTGGACGCCACCGGAATCCACGGCGGATTGCCTGCACGTGACGACTCCGGCAAGATCACCGATCCGAACCCGCAGGTCCCCATGACCACGCTGTCCAACCTGATTGGTGCCACACAGACCGCGCCGCTGACCATGGCAGCTGCTTTCGCGACGTTCGCTGCCGATGGCAAGTACTGCGAGCCGATTGCCATAACCTCTGTGAAGGACCAGTCTGGCGCTGACCTGCCCGCACAGTCCTCCAACTGCAAGGATGCGGTCAAACCGGAAGTTGCCCGGGGTGTCGCCTACGCAATGCAGGAAGTGTTGAATGCGGGTTCGGGTTCGCTGATCCGGCCGGCGCTTTCCACACGCAACAACTTCCCGGTAGCTGCCAAGACCGGTACCAACGATTCCAACGGCTCCACCTGGGTGGTCGGTTACACCACCGGCCTTGCCACGGCATCCTGGTTCGGTGACCCGCTCGGTGACCAGCTCCGCCCGGGCCGCAACCTGACCGTCAACGGCAAGTTCTACCCGGCCATCGACGGTTACATGATTGCCGGCCCCCAGTTCACCAATTACATGTTGTCGGTGGCGCCCGCCTACGGAACCAACCCGTTCCAGCAGCCGCCTTCCAACCTGCTCGGAAATGCTGCGCCGCAGCGGAACACCGCGCCTGCGCCGACGACGCAGAATCCCCCGCCGGCTACCGGAAACGGCAACAACGGCAATGGAAACAATGGCAATAACGGCAACAACGATAAGGACTAAGCGTGTCCTTCCGTGATTCACTGGCAAACCGCGTCCGCACTGTCGGGCGCGGTTTCGCCGTCACTACGGCTATCGGCGCGACGGCGGGCGCGGCAGCAGCTGCCTATGGTTGGTGGGAAAAGGACCAGTTCGAGGTCCGCCACGAGACCCTGCCGATCCTCCCCGAGGGCTCGGCTCCGTTCCGCGTTCTGCACCTGAGCGATATCCACTTCGTTCCGGGTCAGGATAAGAAGGCTCAATGGCTCCAGTCGTTGGCAGGGCTGAAGCCAGATCTTGTGGTCAACACCGGCGATAACCTGAGCCACACCAAGGCCGTCGATCCCCTGATAGAGGCGCTGCGTCCGCTGCTGGACTTTCCGGGTGTCTTCGTACCGGGATCCAACGATTACTACGCTCCCAGGATCAAGAATCCGGCCGGGTACTTCCGTGGACCCTCAAAGCTCAAAACCGAACCCGTCAAGCTTGACTGGCCCAAGCTTCGGTCAGCTTTCGGGATGGGTGGCTGGATCGATCTGACCAACCGCGCCCAGTCCGTGGTACTCAACGGACTTCGATTCGATTTCTCCGGCGTCGATGACCCGCATCTGAAGCGGGAACGCTACGCAGGCTGGCCCCGCGGGACGGTTAACCAGGATGCCCGCCGCCACCTCAAGGTCGCTGTCATCCACGCTCCGTACCAGCGCGTGCTGGACCACTTCACCGAAGCTGGAGCAGACCTGATCATTGCCGGCCACACGCACGGCGGGCAGATCTGCATCCCGGGTTACGGCGCCCTCGTCTCCAATTGCGACCTCCCCACGTGGCGGGCCAAGGGCCTCCACGATTGGGAAAGCGATGGATTCACGACGCCGGTGAATGTCTCAGGCGGCATCGGCACCTCGCGCTTTGCGCCGGTGCGCATTGCCTGCCGTCCCGAAGCTGTGCTGCTGACCCTCACGACCCGCAGCTAAACAACCCGCAGCTAATCAGCGAGGCGCCATTACGATTCCCAATAACTGGGTCAAACATTTCACCTTGGTTGCGTGGTCCTGTGAAACGAATCACGGCATGGCATAGGGTAGTTGCTACGGGAAACTACCTCCGCACCATCTGAAGAACCAGCTGTTGAGAAGCGGGCATGTCCAAGCAAACGTCATTTTTCACCTCCGTCGGCCGCCTGTACCCTCATGTGCGGCCCATCCTCCCCCGCCTTTTCATGGGCCTGATCTGCGCCTTGCTCGCCAGCATTGTCGCGCTCACCATTCCGCAGGTGCTGCGGGTTTTGGTCAACAACTCGCTGCAGCCCGGCGGTTCCACGGACGCAGTGTGGATTGCCGCCGTCGTAATTCTTGCCCTCGGCGTGGCCGAAGCCGGGCTGGTGGCCCTGCGCCGGCAGTTCGTCATCAACCCCGCCACCACGGTGGAGACGAACATGCGCGTCACGCTGTACGGCCACCTGCAGCAACTCACGGTAGCTTTCCATGATCGCTGGGGCTCCGGCCAGTTGCTCTCCCGGGCCATGACGGACCTGAGCTTCCTGCGCCGCTGGATGGCGTTCGGCGCGATCATGCTGGTGGTCACCACGTTGACGGTGATCATCGGCGTCGGGGTCATGTTTTCGATGAGTTGGCAGCTGGCCCTGATCTTCCTCGCCGCAGCCGTGCCGATCATGATCAACTCCTTCCGCTTCCGCCGCCGCTTCAGCCTGGTCACCCGCCTCAGCCAGGACCAGGCCGGCGACCTCGCCACCACCGTGGAGGAATCCGTCCACGGGATCCGCGTCCTCAAGGCCTTCGGCCGGAGCCGCGAAGCGCTGGAGAATTTCAACGGCCAAGCGGAAGAGCTTCGCCAAACCGAAATCGCCAAAGCCAAGCAGCAGGCCGGCTTTACCCTGGTGGTCACGCTGCTGCCGGAACTTGCCCTGGGCGTCGGGCTGGTGGTGGGCATCATGCTGGCAGCCAGCGGGCAGCTGAGCATCGGTTCGCTGGTCGCCTTCTTTGCCACCGCAGCAGTGGTGGCCACTCCCGTTGAATTCTCAGGAATGCTCCTGGCCATGGCCCTGACGGCGAAGACCGCACTGGACCGTCACTTCGAGGTCATGGACACGGAGAACTCCATCACCTCCCCGGCCAAGCCGACAGTGCCGGGCACCGTCAAGGGCGCCTTGCGCTTTGAGCACGCCGGCTTCGGGTTCGACGACGGCGGCACCCTCCTGCACGACATCACCCTTGATATTCGCCCCGGCGAAACGATGGCACTGGTGGGCATCACCGGCAGCGGCAAGAGCGCACTGCTCCAGCTGGTCCCCCGCCTGTACGACGTCACCGAGGGCGCGGTGACCATCGACGGCGTGGATGTCCGAGATTACAGCATCGAAGAGCTCCGAAGGATCGTGGCAGTCGCCTTCGAGGACACCACGTTGTTCTCCAGCTCCGTGCGGGACAACGTCCTTCTCGGCGCCCCGGAACCCAGCGACGCTGCCCTTGATGAGGCGTTGGATGTGGCGCAGGCCCAATTCGCCTACTCACTGCCGGACGGCGTGGACACCCTGATCGGCGAGGAAGGGCTGAGCTTGTCGGGCGGCCAACGGCAGCGCATCGCCCTGGCCCGTGCCATCGCCGCCAAACCGAAGGTCCTGGTCCTGGACGATCCCCTCTCTGCCCTCGACGTGAACACCGAAGAGCGCGTTGAGGCCCGCTTGCGTGAGGTCCTGCGCGAGACCACCACGCTGATCGTCGCGCACCGCCCCTCCACTGTGGCTTTGGCGGACCGGGTGGCGTTGCTCGAAAACGGAACCATCACCGCCGTCGGAACCCATACGGAACTGTTGGCCGACAACGACCACTACCGTTACGTCATCGCCAGCCTGGAGGCCGGTCCGAAGGACCTCGACAGCGAACTGGACGAGCTCGAAGAAGCTGAGGAGGCCCGCCGGTGAGCGCCACAACGTTTGGAACCGCCAACGAGGACAACACGCTCCTCACCAAAGCAGACAGCAAAGCGGTACGACGGCGGTCGCTCACCCTGCTTGCCTCGCTGATCCGGCCGGTGCGGTTGCGTTTCTGGTTGACGATCGTGATGGTGGTGATCTCGCAGCTCACGCGCGTAGCGGGGCCGGCATTAATCGCCTTTGGCATCGATAACGCCCTGCCGGCACTTCAGGCTGGCGACAACGGGCCATTGGTGCTGGCTGGTGCTTTGTACCTGGCGGCCGCAATTGCCACGGCCGGGATGACCGCGCTCTACGTGACATCCACGGCCCGGCTGAGCCAGGCCATGCTCCTGGACCTGCGGCTTCGGGTCTTCCGGCACACCCAGCGCCTCAGCCTGGAATTCCACGAGAAGTACACCTCGGGCCGCATCATCGCCCGGCAGACTTCCGACCTTGAGGCCCTGCGCGAGCTGTTGGATTCCGGCGTGAGTTCGCTTGCTTCCGGCATGCTGTTCATGCTGTTCACCGCTGTGACTGTTTTTGCTTTGGACTGGCGGAGCGGCCTGATCATGCTCGCGGCCGGCGTCCCGATGTTCTTCCTGGCGCGTTGGTACCAGAAGCATTCGCAAATCGCCTTCCGGGAATCCCGCGTAGTGTCTGCGCGGTTGATCGTGCACTTCGTGGAGACCATGACCGGAATCCGCGCTGTGAAGGCGTTCCGTAAGGAGCGCGAGAACGCCGACCGCTATGGCCAGCTGGCTGAGGACTACCGCAAGAACACCGTCCGCTCCATCAACCTGAACGGCATTTTCCAGCCTGGCCTGGTGCTGATCGGTAACGTGTGCGTGGCAGTAGTCCTGCTTTTCGGCGGTTTCCGCGTGCTCAGCGGCGACCTCGCCGTCGGTGTCCTGCTGGCCCTGATCCTCTCCACCAAACGCTTCTTCCAGCCTGTGGACCAGATGGCCATGTTCTACAACTCGTTCCAGAGCGCTCAGGCGGCATTGGAGAAGGTGTCCGGACTCCTCGAGGAGGTGCCCACCGTCCGTCCGCCCAAGAACCCCGTACCGCTGAAGAGCTCACGGGGCGAGATCGACTTCAAGGGTGTTGAATTCGGCTACAGCGACGGCAAAGTGGTTGTTCCCACCTTGGACCTGCACATTCCTGCCGGGCAGACCATTGCGCTGGTGGGCCAGACAGGTGCCGGCAAGTCCACGCTGGCCAAGCTCGTGGCCCGTTTCTACGACGTCACGTCCGGGGCCATCACCTTGGACGGTGTCGATCTCCGGGACCTCTCCACCACTGACCTTCGTCGGGCCGTGGTGATGGTGACCCAGGAAGCGTTCCTCTTCAGCGGATCCGTGGCGGACAACATCGCACTGGGCCGCCCAGAGGCTTCGCGCGCTGAAATCGAAGCTGCCGCCACGGCGGTCGGGGCCCACGAGTTCATCATGAGCTTGCCCGAAGGTTACGACACCGACGTCAACAAGCGCGGCGGACGCGTTTCCTCGGGCCAACGGCAGCTCATTGGCTTCGCCCGAGCCTTCCTGGCGGCACCGGCAGTGCTGATCCTGGATGAAGCGACGTCATCGCTGGACATCCCGTCCGAACGGATGGTCCAGCAAGGGCTGGCGAATCTGCTGGAGGGTGTGGTTGGCGGAGATGCTGCGCGGACTGCGATCATCATCGCCCATCGCCTGTCCACGGTGGAGACGGCCGACAGGGTCCTGGTGGTCCACGACGGCCGAATCGTTGAGGACGGGACGCCGGCCCAGCTGATCAGCGGAGGCGGTCGGTTCGCCCAGCTTCACGGCGCCTGGCGGGACTCCCTGGTGTGACGAGGCACACCAGCTCCTCGATTTCGCATCAGGCAGCGATTCAGCTATCCTTGAACAGTTGCTTTCGCAGCGGATCGGGATGTAGCGCAGCTTGGTAGCGCGCTTCGTTCGGGACGAAGAGGTCGCAGGTTCAAATCCTGTCATCCCGACCAAATACGAAAATGGCGTCGAGAAATCGGCGCCATTTTTGTTTTCCCGAACATTCCTCCACGCCACGCATCCCCGCCCGTGCCACCCATATCCGGGCGTCGTCAATCCGTATGCGCGTCCCCTGCGGGTTTGGGTGTCGCCAGCGCACCCACAAAAGGACAAAAAGAAACCCCGGGGCATCGCTCGTCACGCCCCGGGGTTTCCTGCAGAACTACTGCTTACATAGGATCAGGCCAGTTGCCGATGGACAACGTGGTGTACGTCGGCGGAGTGGAAGCCTTGTCCTTGGTAGGTGCCGCGATACGCATAGGATCGGGCCAGTTGCCAATGGCACTAACTGTGCTGGAGTCCGCAGCCGGAGCTGCAGACACGACTGCGGGAGCCGCAACCGCCAAGGTCAGTGCGCCCGCCACGGCCACTGAAGCGATGATTTTCTTGAACATAGTATTTCCCCAATGCGAGTCGGATTCGTTACGGAAATTGCGCGGTCCCTGTTGACATACATTGTAAAATGTTTTCCACAGAGACTGTCAAGGTTTTGGTCAAAAAGACACCTGTAGGAGGAACCCGTGGGAAACGGATTCGGCGAGAAGCTACGTGCCGAACGGCTCGAACGTGGGTTAACGCAGGCCGAGCTCGGCAAGAACTTGTACTCGCCAAGCTATATTTCGCTGCTTGAGACCGGACGTCGTGAGCCCACTGCGGAGGTCATCGAAGAGCTCGCCCGGCGGCTTGAGCTCGCACCCAAAGCTTTGGAAGCGTGGAGCCAACCCGTTTCCGTGAGCGACGCCGAATACGTCCTCGCCGGCCTGTACGCCCGGCAGGCCTGGGACCTTCGCGACTACCCACTCGCTGCCAGCCACGCCGCCACCGCCGCGCAGATCGCCCTTGAAGCGAAGAACAACAGCGCCTGGTGGAACATGACCTACATGCAGGCCGAGTGCGTGATGAAGCAAGGCCAACTGAAGGAATGCCAGCAAATCGTTGAGCACCTGTTGGAACACCCCATGGCCACGGAGTCCGCGGGCCTCGGAGTGCGTGCCTGGCAGATGCTTGCCGCTGTGTGCCACGGACAAGGTCAGTTGGCCACCGCCGTCGAGCATGCCAAGCAGGCAGTGAAGCTGTGCGAGCAGCTGCCCAAGGGATCCACGCTCATCATTGGCGCGCACCGCGCGCTGATCGGTGCGCTGGCCGAGAGCGGCAAGTTGGACGAAGCGTGGACCTACTGCCTGGCCATGATCGAGCACATGGACGAGCACTCGATGTCCCAGCTGGCCGGCGAGGTCGCGTGGGTGGTGGGCAACGTGGCTTTCATGCGCCACGACTATGTTGAGGGCATCAAACACCACGAGCGCGCGGCCAAGCTGCTCTCCCCCGCGAACGACATCGAACTGTGGGCCCGCTTCAACAAGGCGTCCGCAGCGGTCCGCCTTTCCTCCGGAATTGTGGAACCCGAGACGCTGTCCGCCATTGAGCGTGCCGAACTCGCGTTGTCGATTGTGGGCGGAAACAAGACTGACCAGCTTGAGGTTGCGTTTATCCGCGCCCGCTGGCTCTACCTGACAGGGGACATTCCTGCAGCAGTGGAGAAGCTGCGCGAAATCTACGAAGACCGCAAGGTTCTGGCCCGACACACTGCCGGCGAGGTTTCGCTGTTGCTGGGCAAATCGTTGAAGGCCGCCGGCGAGGCCTCGGAGGCGTTGCACTACCTGGAAGAGGCGCAGCACGATTTCAGCGCGGCCGGCGCATCGGACAGGGTCCAGCAAGCCATGGACGCCGTCCTGGAGATCCGCCTTGCCGAACGACGCGCTGCCAAGGAACACTCGGAAGCCTGATTAAACCAATCTGGGGGACAGCAGACGTTCCACTGAGCGCTCAGTGGAACGTGTGCTGTCCCCCAGTTGGGTAGACCTAGGCGAAGGTGCGGCCGGTCAGCTTTTCATACGCTTCGACGTAGCGGGCGCGGGTGCGCTCCACCACATCGGCGGGCAGGGCCGGCGGCGGGGTGTCCGAGGACTTGTCCCAGCCGGATTCGGCGGAAGTCAGCCAGTCACGGACGTATTGCTTGTCATACGAGGGCTGCGACTTGCCCGGGGCGTAGGTGGACGCGTCCCAGAATCGCGAAGAATCCGGCGTGAGGACTTCGTCGCCCAGCGTGATGATCCCCGTGGCGGCGTCGATGCCAAACTCCACCTTGGTGTCGGCCAGGATGATGCCGCGTTCGCGGGCGATCTCCTCGGCGCGGGTGTAGATCTTCAGCGTGAGCTCGCTGAGGCGGGCAGCGATGTCGTCACCCACCATGGCTACGACGTCGTCGTACGTGATGTTGACGTCGTGCTCACCAACCTCAGCCTTCGCGGAGGGAGTGAACAGCGCCTTCTCCAGGCGCGAGCCGTCCACCAGGCCCTCAGGCAGCGGGATCTCGCAGACGGTCCCGTGTTCCTTGTACTCGGCCAGGCCCGAACCCGTCAGGTAACCACGGGCGATGCATTCCACCGGGAACATGTCCAGCTTCTTGCAGATCATGGCCCGGCCCTCAACGGCGGCCGGAACGCCACCATCAACGGTGGATGCCAGCACGTGGTGCTCAACATCCAACTGATCGAACCACCACAGGCTCAGCTGCGTCAGGACGCGGCCCTTGTCCGGGATCTCGCTGCTCAGGACGTGATCGTAAGCGCTGATCCGGTCGCTGGCGACAACCAGGACACATTCCTGGCCGATCTTCTCCGTGATGGCTTCATCGGCGGGAACGTAGAGGTCGCGCACCTTGCCGGAGTAGACGTGGGTCCAGCCCGGAAGATCCAGGGTCTCGGTCTCGAAACCGCCTGCGGGAAGGGAATCAGTCATGCTCAAGCCTGCACTTTCGGGATGGTTCCGGTGCCTGTGTACGGCACGCGGATTTCGCCGCGGGCGGCCTTGCCACCGATGTCCGTACGGAACTGTGAGCCTTCAAGCTGAACCAGCTCCACGCCGTCGTACGCTTTTTCACGGGCCTCCACCAGATCCGAGCCGAGCGCCACAACGGCCAGGACGCGGCCGCCTGCGGAGACAACCTTGCCTTCGTCGTCCAGCTTGGTGCCGGCGTGGACCACGTGGACGCCGTCCAGCTCGTCGACCTTCTTCAGGCCGCGGATGCGGTCGCCGGTGCGGGGCGCGTCCGGGTAGTTTTCGGCTGCAACCACGACGGCGACTGCGGTGTCCTTGGACCAGCGCAGCTCTTCCGCGGTGTCCAGTTCGCCCTTGGCAGCTGCCAGCAGCAGAGCACCGAGCGGGGTCTTGAGACGAGCCAGGACAGCCTGGGTCTCGGGATCTCCGAAGCGGACGTTGAATTCGATGACGCGCGTGCCGCGCGACGTGAGCGCCAGTCCGCAGTACAGCACGCCGATGAAGGGGGTGCCGCGGCGAGCCATCTCGTCCACGGTGGGCTGGGCCACGCGGTCGATGACTTCCTGGACCAGGCCCTCGGGAGCCCACTCGAGAGGGGTGTAGGCGCCCATGCCGCCGGTGTTGGGGCCTTCGTCGTTGTCGAAGATCCGCTTGAAGTCCTGCGCCGGGGACAGCGGGACGGTGGTGCGGCCATCACACAGGACAAACAGGGAAACCTCGGGGCCGTCCAGGAATTCCTCGATGACCACGGTTCCACCGGCGTCGAAGCACGCCTGGGCGTGTGCCAGGGCCTCCTCGCGGTCCTTGGTGACAACGACACCCTTGCCGGCTGCCAGTCCGTCGTCCTTGACGACGTGCGGGGCGCCAAAGGTATCCAGCGCATCGGCTGCTTCCTCGGCGTTGGTGGCAACCCGGGACATGGCCGTGGGAACGCCCGCTTCGGCCATGATCTGCTTGGCGAAGGCCTTGGAAGCCTCCAGCTGGGCTGCTTCCTTGCTGGGACCGAACACCGGAATGCCGGCTTCACGGACGGCGTCGGACACACCGGCAGCCAGCGGCGCCTCGGGACCGACCACGACGAGGTCCACACCCAGCTTGGTGGCGAGGGCGGACACGGCCTCCGGGTTGTTCCCGTCGATCGCGTGGGTGGGAACGAGTTTGCTGATGCCCGCGTTGCCCGGAGCCGCGTGGACCTCGGAAACGTTGGGATCTTCAAGCAGAGAGCGGACAATGGCGTGTTCGCGGCCGCCTGGGCCAATGACGAGTACCTTCACAGTCTTCAAGGGTACTTTGTGCAGCGCGCTCGGCCTAAGCTGTGTCACGCACCGGACCACACCACCTGGCCAGGGAACCACCCCGCCGCGCCATAGACTTGCTTCATGCCCATGAGTTCGCATGAAACGTTCAACGTAGAGTCCGCCGTCGAACTGGCAGTGATCGAACGCAGTGGCTTCATTGAGTCCCGGCATATCGGCGCGGCCGTCGTTCTTGCCGGTGACGGCTCGGTGGTCACCCGGCTTGGTGACATCGACGCTCCCATTTACGCCCGCTCCACCCTCAAGCCCTTCCAGGCCCTGGCTTCCATGCAGTCGGGCGTGCCGCTTCGGGGCGCCCAGGTAGCGGTCGCCTGCGGAAGCCACACCGGTTCCCTGGACCACATGGACGTGGTGGAAGGCATGCTCAAAGCCGCCGGCGTCCGTGAAGAAGACCTGCAGTGCCCCACGGCATGGCCGCAGGATGAAACGGCCCGCAACTGGCTGGTCCGGTCCGAGCGCGGCCAGTCCAGGCTGGCCTTCAATTGCTCCGGCAAACACGCAGCCTTCCTGTGGGCCTGCACGGAGAATGGCTGGGACCTCCGCAGCTACCTTGAACCGAACCACCCGCTCCAGCAACGAGTGCGATCCGTGATCGAGGAGTACAGCGGCGAAACCATCTCGCACCTGGGGATCGACGGTTGCGGGGCTCCCGTGGCCGCACTCTCGCTGACCGGACTGGCCCGCGCGTACTCCCGCCTGGCCAAGTCCCCGGGCGATAAATCTTCCAACGCACGCGCAGCCACCATCGCCACATCCATGCTGGATTACCCGTGGGCCGTCCAGGGCAAAGGTGAGTCGAACACCGTGGTCATGGAAGAGCTGGAGGTCCTGGCCAAGATCGGTGCCGAGGGTGTCCTGGTCCTGGCCACTCCCACCGGCGCCACGGTGGCAGTCAAGGTACTCGACGGCAACCTCCGCGCAACATCACTGGTGGGCCTGACCCTCCTTGCCGTCAGCGGCGCCGTGGACATCCCAGCTGTCTCCAGCGTCCTGGAACGCGTGGTGGAACCCGTACTGGGCGGCGGCCGTGCCGTGGGCCGGATCCGACTTGGCCACGCCGTCTCCGCTTTGCTCGATTAACACGTTGCTCGACTAACACGTACTTAAGGAAGAACCATGGCTGTTGCCCGACGCCGCGTCGATGTTTCCGAAGGGCGCGCTGCGCTGGCAGCGTGGCAGGCCGCCGTCGAGCCTGCCGAAACCGAAGCCGCAGGTGAGCCGGGCGCCTCTGCCGGGGCACCGCCGTCGCGCTCCTTGATTGCGACGGCGGTCCGCTACTCGCTGGAGGAAGTCACCGCCCGCGCGCCCGGCAATTCGGTGGAGGTCCGGGTGCCGCCGTTCGGCGTCACGCAATGCGTTGAGGGGCCCCGCCACACGCGCGGCACTCCCCCGAATGTGATTGAGTGCGACGCCGCCACCTGGCTGTCGCTGGTCACCGGCCGGATTTCGTGGGCGGACGCCGTTTCAGCCCACAAGGTGACCGCATCCGGGTTGCGCGCCGACCTCTCGGAACTACTGCCCCTGTAAACAAGTTTTTGTACAGCTGATGCCCCTAAGACCACGTCTCAGGGGCGTCAGCTGTACAAAAACTCGCCAGGTCAGTCCGGGCAGACCGGGGCTGATGACTGGCCCCGTTTGCTCATCTCGAACTGCGGAATGTCGTCCGCGGCTGGACCACCGCGGAACTTGGGTGAAGGCTCCTGGCCCTCACTGATGCGCTGGAGTTCCTGTTCCTCAAAGACTTCTTCCTTGCCGAGCATCACGGCGGAGTCGTGATTGGTGATCTCTCCGTTGAAGGCGCGGACCATGACGCTGCGGTCGAACTGGCCTTCCCACTTGGCCACCACGAAGGTAGCTACACAGTTACCGAGCAGGTTGACCACGACGCGCATGGAGTCCATGAGGCGGTCGGCTCCGAGGAGGAGTGCAACGCCGGCTACCGGGAAGATCCCCAGGGCTGCTGCCGTGGCGGAGAGCGCCAGGAAGGACGAACCCGGCACTCCGGCCATGCCCTTGGAGGTCAGGAGCAGGACGCCGAGGGCCGCCAACTGCTGGCCGAGGTCAAGGTTGTGGCCGAAGGCCTGCGCAAGGAACAGCAGCGAGATGGACAGGTAAATCGCAGCGCCGTCCAGGTTGAAGGAGTAGCCCGTGGGAACAACCAAACCGGTGGTGGCTCGTGAGCAGCCGGCGTTGGTCAGTTTGGTCATGATGCGCGGCATGACCGCTTCCGTGGAGGCCGTGCCGAGTGCCAGCAGGAATTCTTCGCGGGTGTACTTGAGGAACTGCCACAGCGGAACCCGGGCGAAGCTCCATGCCACCAGGAACAACAGGGCGATGAAGACAATGGCCGCGCCGTAGCAGGCGGCTATAAGGAGTGCGTAGGTGCTCAGCGTGCCAAGCCCGTACTGGCCGATGATGAACGCCATGGCACCGAATGCACCAATGGGGGCCACCTTCATGATCCAGGACATGATCTTGAAGATCAGCTCCAGGACAGTCTCCATGAGGCTGATGACAGGGAGGCAACGCTCGCGGCCGATGACCACGATGGCGGCACCGAAGAATACCGAGAAGAACAGCACCTGAAGCAGGCTGTTGTTGGCGAAAGCACCAATCACGCTGACGGGAATGACATCCAGGATGAACGCGGCGGCGTCCTTGGGAGGCGCGTTGCCGGTCTTGGCGTTGAGTGCATCCTGCGAAAGCGAAGCGGGGTCGATGTTAAGGCCAGCACCAGGCTGGACGATATTTCCGACGATGAGCCCGAAGACGAGGGCGAAGAGGGTGGCTCCGGTGAAGTACAGGAGTGCCTTGACCCCAACCCTTCCGACTGCCTTGACGTCGCCAACAGCTGAGATGCCTGTGACGATCACCAGGAAGATCAGCGGGGCGATGATCATCTTGATGAGTTGAATGAATCCATCACCCAGTGGCCGGAGGGCGGACCCAATGGTCGGCCAAAAATGACCGATGAGTACACCTGCGACGACGGCGATCAGGATTTGAAAAAAGAGCGACTGGTACAGCCGCTTTTTCTTCTGCGGGGCCGAACTCGCCTTCAGCGCCGCGGGGTCTGGGATCTTCATTGATCTGAACCAATCATTTGGGAACAGCCCCACATTTTGAGGGGATTTTTCAAATGTAATCCTGCTCACACCATTCCGCAAGGGGAAATTCGTTTTCCATATTGTGGAAGTCATAATTGGTTTTTTGTACAGGTGATGCCCGCATGAGGGGCGTTTAGGGGCGGGAGCTGTACAAAAACTACGCTGCCCAGCCCTGCTTGCGGAGGGCCTGCGCCACCCGGGCAACCACCCACCTCTGCCCCTGCCGCATGTCGATCCTGTTGATCTTGACCTGTCGCCAACCGGCGTCTGCAACCCGCTGGTCCCGATAGGCGTCCAGCGCCTGCTGTTCGGGAGACAGATGGTGAAGGCCTTCATACTCCAGGCAAGTGCGATACTCAGGGCACCCCAAGTCCGTCCACACAGGCCGCCCCAAAGCATCCATCACTGGACAGTTAGGGATAAAAGTCGGCAAGCGGGCGTCCTCCAGCATGAGTCTCAGCTTGGTTTCCGGCGGGGAGTCGACGCCCACCCTCAAGTCGTCGAGTGCCAGGCGGGCTTTGCGAACACCATGGACACCGTTGGCCCGCGCAACGAACGCGCGTAGTTCGGACAAGGAGACCATCGCCACCCTTGCCGGACCGAACGTGCGGGTATGTTCGCTGACAATGGCGTCGCCGGCAACGACCAAGTCTTCAATCGGCAGCATCGTTGCCAGGTCCACCCATGTACGCGCCACGGACGTGAGCACAACGCCGTCCAGGTCAGCGAGGTCGCCGTCCCGCAACGTCAGCCGGTGACCGGCCACCCCTCTTCGCCGCGGCAAAGAACCACCCCGTGACCGTGACAGGTGGATAAATCTCCCCGGTTCGCGAAAGTGGGGGCCGCTCTTGGGACCCCAAGGAACAGGTTCCGCAACTGCGGTCACCGGCCCGCCGTCGTCGGGTTTGAAATGCGCCCAAGGAGGCAACGGCAGTCCCAGTACCTCAGCGGCACTGATGTGGCTGAGGAAATCGCCCTGACGAAGTTCAAGGTGGGGCCGGGCGACGTCCAGTAGCGTCTGCGGCTTCTGAGGAATGCGGAGTCCGCGGCTGGGCACCACCAGGTCCGTTGCCCGGAGTCGCTTGGGAGCGACGCCATATTCCGCGGCCTCCTTGATGGTGAAGGCGCGATTCGAGAGGGCAGAGGGAAGAGGCGACAAAGGACGCATGCCCTATTGAGTCACAGCGAAGGAGCCGGCGGGACGTTATCCACAGGCCCGCCCGCTTGGCCGCGAGTTTTTGTACAGCAGATGGCCTTAAGGGCCCGATTTAAGGGCGGTAAGTGTACAAAAACTCGCTAGCCGCGGCCCACGAATGGCATGCCGGCAGCAGTGACTACCAATGATCCAACACTGGCCGTGGCCGGCATGTTGGCCATCATCAGCACGGCGCGGGCAGCATCTTCCACCGGAAACATGGGTTCCACTTTGCGGCTGCCGTCGGCCTGGAGGGCTCCGGATCCCACGCCGATGGTGTCCATGATCTCCGTGCGGGTATTGCCGATATCGATCTGCCCACACGTAATCCCGAACTCCCGGCCATCAAGCTCGATGCTCTTGGTCAGGCCCGTCATCGCATGCTTGGTGACCGTGTACGCCACAGACCTGGGCCTGGGCGAATGGGCCGAGATGGAGCCATTGTTGATAATGCGCCCACCCTGCGGTTGCTGGTCCTTCATGGTCCGGACAGCCTCCGCCGCGCACACCATGGACCCTGTGACGTTGACGCGCAGGGTTGCTTCCCATTCGTCAACGCCGATCTCCCCCACATCCCCGGCGGGACCGAAGATGCCGGCGTTGTTGAACAGCACGTCCACCCGACCCCAGCGTTGGCGAACCTCCGCGAAAAGGCGAGCGACGTCGTCGGGCACTGTCACATCGCACGGAACCGCCAGCGCGTCCGGGTGCCCGTCCGCGGTTTCGAGCAGCTGCGCCTCGCGGCGCCCCGCCAAGGCAACGCGGTACCCCTCAGCGAGCATCAGCCGGGCAACTGCCCGCCCAATACCCGAACCTGCACCGGTGACGACGGCGACCCTTGCGTCTGCGGGCGGGCTGGAGTCAGTCATGTGGTTGCCTTTCGGGTGGTGCGTTCAGCGCTTGGGTCAGCGGGCGGCTTCGGCCGGCTGGACTGCAGTTATCGGCCAGCCTATGACAGTCTTGGGGCGAGGCGTGGCATAGGTTCGGACTTTGGACGTGGACAGCCCGAGCCGGACCAATGACTCAGCGATGGTGACCGCAGCGGCAACTCCATCCACCACGGGCACCCCGGTGCGCTGGCGGATCTGCTCGTCGAGTCCCGCCATGCCGCCGCAGCCAAGGACAATGACCTCGGCTTTGTCATTGCTGACAGCTTGTTCAGCCTGTCCCACAATCGCCTCCACTGCGCGCTCCGGGTACTCCTCGAGCTCAAGGACAGCCATGCCACTGGCACGGACGGACGCGCAACGTGCTTCCAGCCCTGCGAGCTTCAGGCGGTCCTCAATGAGCGGAACTGCACGGTCAAGCGTGGTGACCACCGAATACTTGTGGCCCAGGAACATCGCGGTGCTGGCCGCAGCCTCGGTGATGTCCACAACGGGCACGTCCAAAAGCTCCTGGAGACCTTCACGGCCGTGCTCGCCGTAGCCGGCCTGGATGACGGCGTCGAACGGCTCGGGGTAATTGACCACGGCGTCCATGACGGCGACGGCCGCGAGGTAGCTTTCGAAGTTGCCCTCGCAGGAATCGGCACCAAAGCGGGGCGTTATCCCGATGATTTCAGTGCCCGGTGCAGCCGCCGCACGTGCCTGGGCTGCAA
This sequence comes from Paenarthrobacter sp. FR1, assembly GCF_051106045.1. Classification (NCBI taxonomy): domain Bacteria; kingdom Bacillati; phylum Actinomycetota; class Actinomycetes; order Micrococcales; family Micrococcaceae; genus Paenarthrobacter; species Paenarthrobacter sp. FR1. The sequence goes on from NZ_JBPFSF010000001.1 coordinate 1,015,945, forward strand.
TGGAGTCCGTCATGGACTGGGTGGTGTTGACGTTTGCGACAAGGATGCGCATGGAATGTCCTTTATATCTTGGGTTGACGGCGCCTAGTGGGTACTGGCGACGGCGATTGGCTCGCCGGAGACGTCCTCGTGGACCTGCTTCTTGTCCGCTACGGCGAAGTACGTGAGCGCTGCGACGCCGGCGCCGATGAACCAAGCGAACGGCGCAGCTGCTGCCAGGCCTGGGATGAAGGCGATGGCGATCGCCAGGCCGGCTGCCGGGATCATCGCGATGATGGCCTTCGGATTCACGCCGCGCTTGTAGAAGTAGGCACCCTTGGGATCCTCGGTGTAGAGCTCAGGGACGTTGACCTTGCCGCGACGGACCAGCCAGTAGTCGGCCATGACAACGCCGAACAGCGGGCCGAGCAGGGCACCCAGGCCACCGAGGAAGTACACGATGACGATCGGGTTGTTGTAAAGGTTCCACGGCAGGATGATCAGGCCGATGGTGCCACTGACCCACGCCGCTTTGCGGAAGTTCAGGTGCCGCGGGAAGAGGTTGGTCAGTGCGTAGACAGGAGCCACGAAGTTGGCCATCAGGTTCACGGCGATGGTCAGGATCAGCAAGGCAAGGCAAGCCAGGACCAGCAAGAGCGTGTTGGGGATGCTCTCCACAATGTCGGAGGGGCTTTCAATGACAGTGCCGTTGATCTTGTACTGGCCGCCGGCCATGACGACGACGATGGCGCCAAAGACCAGCATGTTGATGGGAATGCCCCAGAAGTTGCCCTTGACGATGGACTTCTTGGAGGTGGAGGACCGCGTAAAGTCGCAGAAGTTCAGCACGAAGGTTCCGTAAATGGAGACCCAGAGCGCGCCGCCGGCAAAGATGGTGAGCCACATTTCGGTACCTTCAAGGCCCTTGATGCCGCTCCACTGGATGGCGCCACCGGCTTCAATGAAGACCCACACGGCAATCGCGGCCATGGTCACCAGGATGACCGGCCCGGCGAAGGCCTCGTATTTACGGATCATTTCCATGCCGAAGCTGACGATGACCAGCTGCACGATCCAAAGAGCCACGAAGGACAGCCAGCCCAAGGTTGAAAGACCAAGGATGGAATTGTTGTCCAAGTCCTTGAGGCCGGGAGCCATGGCAACCAACATGACGCGGAGGACCACCGATGCCAGGTATGTCTGGATGCCGAACCACGCCACGGCAACGGCGCCGCGGACCAGGCTGGCGATTTGGGCGCCGCGGATACCGAAACTGATACGGCTCATCACCGGGAACGGCACGCCGGTCTTCTCGCCCATGAACCCGGAGAAGTTCAACAGGGCGAAGAGAAGGATGGCGCCGATTCCGAGTGCCACCAGGATCTGCCAGCCACCCAACCCGAGGGAGAACAGGCCGATGGCAAACGCATAGTTACCCAGGCTGTGGACGTCGTTGGCCCAGAGGGTAAAGATGCTGTAGCTCGTCCACTTGCGGCCCTTGGCCTTGGTGGGGGCGAGGTCGATGTTGTAAAGACTGGGACTGATGGTACGGCCTGCGGCTTCGGAAGCAATCGCGCAAAGATCCGTGTTTCCCACGACCGGGTGGTTGGGGGCACCCGTCTTTGCGTCTTCCGGAGTCTCATTGACGCCGACTGATGAAGTCGTCTGCATCGTGGATCTCCACTTCGTACTGATTCCACATTGCGGAATCAAGTTATTGAATAGTGAAAGTACTCTATGACGCAGGTCACGCTCGGTCAAGACCTCATAGGTGTATGCAGGGTCACATTTGGTTGCTTGGGCAGCGGTTTCCCAGTTGACTGTTTTGGTTACGCAATCCGTGTTGACGATGCCGACCTGCAGACGTAATCTCGAATTGCAGAATTTTATTCTCACAATACGAAATTCCTTGAGCGCCCCCACAGAGCAAGCGCCCAGACATTCAATGAAGAGAGGTTGGACGTGGCTGCAGGAGAAGAGACCTCACACATCCTCAGCGGGTTGACTGCCCAGCTGCCTGATCGTGATCCGGAAGAGACCGCGGAGTGGATTGAGTCCCTTGATGCGTTGATCGCGGA